>JADYYG010000001.1 GCA_020853755.1 Dehalococcoidia bacterium
ACGTCGGCCACGTTACTCCCCCGGATGTAGCGAGATGACCTTGCCGAAGGACAGGAGCCGCGGCTCGATGGTCACGCCGTCCGGTGCAACACCGGCCGGCAGCTTCTCGAACAGTTCAAGGATCGTCCGCGCCAACGGCCGGAAGTCGCCCGAGATCCGCAGCTTCGCGCCCTTGGCGCTGGCGCTGTAGACGCGATAGATGCGGTAGACCCGCTCACCGGTGACCGCCTCGCGGAGTTCGGACAGCGCCACATGGAAGGGTCGCTCGAAGTCTCCGGAGGTGGTCTTGACCTCGATGGACTCGGTTACGCCTGCGGCATCGGTTGCCTCGAAGTCCATCGGTGAGATGGCATTGATCCGCGCGAGCCAAGTGTAAGAAGCGATCTGATCAGACTGCCTCGCGGCATCGAGGTGAATGTCGACCAGCGACTCGCCGAGATCGCCGGTGGCCTCGCCTTGTGCCCTCGCCTTCTGCAGCGTTTCCTTGTCGATCCTGGCCTGACGGCCGACCCGTGTCAGAAAGCGCTGAACCGCGGTATCGATGCCGCCCGCCGCATCGATCAGGTCTTCATCGATGACGAGTACGCGGAGAAAATGATCCGCGGCCACCCTGCCCTCTTCGGCAATCGACTGCACATCGGTCGCGCTCAGCGCCACCATGCTCTTGCGTCCACGGGCTGGAATGAGGCGCGTCAGTGCACGATGCAGATGCGTATCGGCCGGTTCGGCCTTCGCGACGAAGACGATGCTGAGGTCCTCGGGCTCCCGCTCACCCTCGAAGATCATCAAGGCGTAGTCATCGGGCTGAAGCACCTGGAAGCGAGCCTGCTCCTTGTCGACCGTTTCACCATTGAGACGCCAGTTCTTGTAAGCCGGGTTCTTGAGGATCTTCCGGGTCATCCGCAGCGGCGGCACGATACCTGGGCCGATCAGGTTCAACCCGACCTTGTAGGCGCCGGCATCCAGTCGCGGAAACAGTTGCTCTGCGAAGACATCCGCGTTGAGGTTGATGGCCTTCTGGTTGCCGGCGTTCTCGTTGTCGTAATGCCACTGGAAGAACGTCAGGTCGGACGCGGTCAGACGCTTGAGTGCGAAACGGCGGCTCACGCGGTGGCCTTCCGGATCGCCTTCATGACTTCCCCGGCCACAGCCTTCGCCAGTAGCGGCGGAACCGCGTTGCCAATCTGGCGGAAGGCCGGATTCATGGTGCCGCAGAACTTGAACCCATCCGGGAAGGACTGGAGGCGCGCCGCCTCGCGGACCGAGATCGTGCGGGCCTGCGCGCTGTCGTAGTGAATGTGTGAGTAGCTGTCCTTGCCGAGGTGCGCCATGAGCGTGCGGGCGGGCGCATCGGGCTCCATCTTGCGCCATTTGTTCGGAAACTTGCCGGCATCGTAGGGCGGTACGAATTCGGCGCGCAGTTGCTCGCGAAGTTTGTGTCTGCGCGCATCGGACGCGCTGCCGAGACGACGAACTACTTCCTCTTCCAGCATGCGCTGCGCGAGTTCGTACGCCTGCGGATACTGATCGCCGGGTTGCATGCGGGCGAAAATCTTGTAGTCGCGCGGCAGCGAGCGGATGACGTGATCGCTCACGCCCTCCGGGCTCTCGAACCCAGGCCACTCGCGCATCCGTCGCGCGTAGTCGGTGACGGGCCTGCCTGGATAGCGCACCAGCTCGTCGAAGCGACGGGCGCCGCGGCGAAGTCTGCCTTCCAGGTGCAGTGTGATCGGCGGAAGATCCGCGAGGGCCTGCCGGGCGGTGACGGCCGGCGGAAGATCGGGCGTGCCCTCGGGAGCGCGCCGAAAGCGTGTCGCGCTGCCGTTGAAGAGATCTTCTCCGAGCATCTTCAGCGCAACGGCGCGCGTTCCCTCGTAGCCCGGTGGCAGAGTGTGCTGATGCGTCGGGGCCGGCAGCGTCACGGGCTGCCCGAGTTCCCCCGCCAGAGCGATGAGGAACATGCGTTCCCGCATCTGCGGGACACCGTAGTGGGATGCGTTGAGCAGGGTGTAACGGCAGGAGTAGCCGCGCGACTCAAGCACATCGCAGACTTCCTCCGGAATGTTCATGCCGCCGAAATTGAGCACGTCCGGGACGTTCTCCATGACCACGGCAAGCGGCTGGAAGGCTTCGATGTAGGCCAAAAAATCGAGGTAGAGCTTTGCACGGTCATCGTGCTTGAAGGCCTCGGGATGATCGGCCACCTCTCGCAGCTTCGCGCGACCCACACGGGCAAAGGCCTGGCAGGGTGGCCCGCCGACAAGCACATCGACCGCGGTCGATGGATCGCCCACGCCGAAGTCCCGCGCGAAAGCGAACGGCGACACCGACACATCGCGGGCCCGTGCGTGCTCGCCCTCCCCTGCCCCGAAGAAATTCAGGCCATGTGAAGCCGCAGCCAGCGGATCGAACTCCACAGCCGCCCAGGGCTGCATGCCAGCAGCCTGGAAGCCTAGCGACAGACCGCCACAACCTGCGAACAGGTCGAGACAGCGCACGGCTCCGCCCTGCGCAATCCGGCGGAGCTTCTGCTCACGCATGACGTGCCGGAGCGGCTCAGCCACACGAAAGGTCTGTGCAG
>JADYYG010000002.1 GCA_020853755.1 Dehalococcoidia bacterium
ACCCACCATGCTGTCAGTGCTGTCCGATTGTCCACGCCGACCTTGTGGCAGGCGGTCGCCACGTAGTCCTTCACCGTGGACTCGGCCAGGCCAAGGTCCAATGCGATCTGTTTGTTCGTCTTCCCTTTGGCTACGGCGGCCACCACCCGCTGCTCCTGTGGGCTGAGTTCCTGGAACATCGCCCATCCTCCGTCCGTCATGCTCCACGGCGGGCAGTACACGGTATACCACATCACGATGCGCGTTGGGACCGCGGCGTCATTGCCTTTCGACTTTCCAGTCCGAAAACGGTATACTTTGACTAGCGATTTCGGCCCTTCTGGCCTCGCTCTCAGATTTGGAGAAGCCCTTTGAGCATCGAGCCAACCTCGAACATCCGCCCCGTCCAGATCGAAAACGAGATGCGCACGAGCTACCTCGATTACGCCATGAGCGTCATCGTCGCACGGGCGCTTCCGGAAGTGCGCGACGGCCTGAAGCCGGTGCAGCGCCGCATCCTCTGGGGCATGTTCGAAGGCGGCGCGCGGGCCGGCACCGCCTATCGCAAATCCGCAGCCACCGTCGGCGATGTGATGGGCAAGTACCACCCCCACGGCGACCAGGCGGTCTACGACACCCTCGTGCGCATGGCCCAGGACTTCTCCCTGCGCTACCCGCTCGTCGATGGCCAGGGCAACTTCGGCTCCGTCGATGGCGACCCGCCGGCGGCCATGCGCTACACCGAAGCGCGCATGGCCCAGATCGCCGAGGAAATGCTCGCCGATATCGACCAGAACACGGTCGACTTCGAACCGAACTACGACGGCCGCCACGAGCAGCCGAGCATCCTCCCTGCGCGCGTGCCGAACCTGCTGCTCAACGGGTCGAGCGGCATCGCGGTCGGCATGGCGACGAACATTCCGCCGCACAACTTCAACGAACTGGCCGACGCAATCGCTCTCCTGATCGATAAGCCCGAATCGACCCTCGATGACCTCCTCCAGGTGGTCAAGGGCCCGGACTTCCCGACACACGGCATCGCCCTCGTCGGCAAGGACAGCGCGCAGGTGCGCATGGCCTACGGCGAAGGCCACGGCCGCGTCGTCATGCACGCCCGCACCAGCATCGAAGAATCGAGCCGCGGGCGCACGGCCATCATCGTCACCGAGCTGCCCTACCAGGTGAACAAGGCGCTCCTCGTCGAGAAGATCGCCGAACTCGTTCGCGACAAGAAGATCGACGGCATCGCCGACCTGCGCGACGAGAGCGACCGCACGGGCATGCGCATCGTCATCGAGCTGAAGAAGGAGGGCTCGGTCACGCAGGTGAAGAACCTGCTCTTCAAGCACACGGCCATGCGCTCCAGCTTCTCGATGAACATGATGGCCATCGTCGACGGCGCTCCGCGGCGGCTCGGCCTCAAGCGCGCGCTCGAGCTGTTCATCGATCACCGCCGCGAAGTGGTCCGCCGCCGCACCGAATACCAACTGGAGAAGGCGCGCGAACGGGAGCACGTGCTGCAGGGCCTGCTCAAGGCGATCGAACTGCTGGACCTCGTCATCGTCACGATCCGGGCATCCGAATCAGCGAACAATGCGCTCGAACTGCTCCAGGGCACGGGGCTCGTCTCCGCCGAACGGCTGCCCGCGAACACGCCCGCGGCAGCCCGTTCGATCACGCGTACGAACCCCTTCGAGTTCAGCGAGATCCAGGCGCGCGCCATCCTCGATATGCAGCTGCGCCGCCTCGCCGCCCTCGAACGCCAGGCGCTCCTCTCCGAGTACGAAGAGCTCATCAAGAAGATCGCCGAACTCGAAGACCTGCTGGCGAACCCGCGCAAGATCGACTTCGTCATCCGTGACGACATCCAGGATCTGAAGAAGAAGTACGGCGACGCCCGCCGCACCGAGATCGTCGAAGCCGACCCCGAGGACTTCCGCGAGGAGGACCTGATCGCGCACCAGGACAGCGTGATCACGCTCAGCATCCGCAACTACATCAAGCGCATGCCGCTCGAGGAGTTCCGCAAGCAGCGCCGCGGTGGCCGGGGCGCAAAGGGCGCCCCCACCCGCGAAGAAGACGCGATCATGAAGCTCGTCGTCTGCGATACGCACGACAACCTGCTCTTCTTCACCGATAAGGGGAAGGTCTACCACCTCCGCGCTTACGACGTGCCCGATACGAAGAAGCAGGCGAAGGGCCTCCCCATCGTCAACCTCATCGAAGTCGAAAACGGCGAACGCGTCACGGCTATCCTTGTTATTAAGGATTACGAACGCGACTTCATCCTCCTCGCGACCGCCGAGGGCGAGATCAAGAAGACGCTGCTCAAGGAGTTCGAAGAGGTCCGCCGCAACGGCAAGATCGCCATGGACCTCGAACCCACCGACCAGCTCATCGCCGCCCGCATGGCGACGAACGAGACGCACGTCATCCTTGTCACCAGCGAGGGCCAGGCCATCCGCTTCAAGATCGATGACCTGCGAACCGCCAGCCGGACGAGCGGCGGCGTGCGCGGTGTGAAGCTGCCGAAGGGCGGCTACGTCGTCGGCGTCGAGAGCCTGGACGATGGCGAGGACCTGCTCATCATCTCGGAGAAGGGCTTCGGCAAGCGCACGCGCATCTCCGAATACCCCGTGCAGGGCCGCGGCGGCCAGGGCGTGAAGACCCTCAACATCACCGAGCGCACCGGCAACGTCGCTGCCTGCCGCATCGTCAGCACGGGACTGGAACTGATGCTGGTGACGAAGGACGGCATCGTCCAGCGTGTCCGGAAACTCGACGAGATCAGTCTCATCGGCCGGAACACCCAGGGCGTCACCGTCATGAAGGTGAACGAAGGCGACCAGGTGGCAAGCATCGCCGCCTTCCGGATGTCCGACCGGCGCCGGACGGTGGTCAACGACGCCGGCGAAGAGGTCGAAGTCGATGTGGATGACGCCGAAGACGAGGACGAAGCCACGCCTTCGACCAACGGAAATGGCCACCGCGACGAACAGGTGCTGAACGAGACCATCCCGCTGGGGATGGATGAAACCAAGGATGAGGAGGAGTAACCGTGCCTATCCCAACCGAATCACGCGATATCGAAATTGGAGGTGAGGCCTGCGTGGCCGAGGCCTCCCTCAACAACTGAGGAGACGTCTGGACCGCCGTGGTGCGGTCCCGGACCCGGCTGCTGGCGACCTCCGCCGGCAACACGCCGGAAGAGGCGCTGAAGAACGTCATCGAACGGGCGCAGCGGACGTGGGGCGAGAACTGACGGTTCCCGCCCCTGAGCGGTTGCACGGCTCGCGCGCTCACCACAACTCGTGAGCATCCTCCTCGGCCTGGCTGCCGCCCTCTCGTGGGGCACTTCCGACTTCCTTGGCGGCCGGTTCACCACGCGCCACCCGGTCTTCACGGTCGGGTTGGTTGCGCAGGCCACAAGCTTCCTTCTGCTGCTCGTCGTTTCTCTCATCGCCCGCCCGGCGCTGGGCGGGAGCGCGCTCGGCTGGGGGTTGGCGGCCGGATTGTTCACCAGCTTCGGCGGCGTCGCACTCTATAAAGGATTAGCGACCGGCGATTCGGCGGTGGTCGCGCCGCTCTCGGCCTGTGGCGCCCTCGTTCCGGTTGCCTTCGCCTTCGCCAGCGGCGACCCGCCGTCCGCGCTCGAAACGGCTGGCATTGGCGTGACCCTCGTGGGCGTGGTGCTCTGCTCGCTGCCGCCTGCCGGCGTCCCCTTCCGTTCCGATGGCCACCTGCGGCCGGTGCTGTTCGGGCTCGGCGCGGCTGTTGGCTTCGGGCTCTTCTTCGTGTTTGTGGACCAGGGCGCTTCGACCGATGAGCAGTCGCTCGTCGTGCTGACTGCCGCCCGCGGGGCCGGCGTCCTCGTGGTCGGCGGCGCCGGGCTTGTCGCGAAGGGCCTCGCCTGGCCAGGCCGCGAACTCCCGAAACTCGCCGCCGGGGGCGTCATCGACGTGAGCGCGAACGGCTTCTTCGCGCTGGCCACCAACCGGGGCAACATCGCTGTGGCTTCGGTGCTCTCGTCGCTCTACCCGCTCCAGACGCTCGTGCTTTCGCGCCTGTTCACGAGCGAGCGGTTCACACCGCTGCGCATCCTCGGCGCCGCGCTTGCGCTGGCCGGGGTCGCGGCGATCTCTGTCGGCTAAGCGACTGACGGCAGGGCATCGACAACGCGGCGGCCCGCCCGCAGAATCAGCCCTCCGGAGGGACAACCATGGCCACCATCGAAACCGTACTCGGCCCCATTGACGCGAGCTCGCTGGGCGCGACGCTGAGCCACGAGCACGTGCTCGTCGGCATGGGCGAAGACAACCACCACTACCCGTGGCGGTTCGACTGGGAAGCGACCCGCGCCACCGCCATCCGCGAACTCTCGGAGGCGAAGGCTGGCGGCATCGATTCGATGATCGACCTGACAACGCCAGACCTCGGCCGCGACGTCGAGTTCGTGCGCGATGTCTCCCGCGCCTCCGGCATGAACGTCGTCGCCGCGACCGGCATCTGGCGCGATGTGCCGCGTTCGTTCTGGACGCGCGACCTCGACGAAATCGCGGACATCTTCGTGCGCGAGATCGAGGTTGGCATCGGTGATTCGGGCATCAAGGCCGGCTGCATCAAGGTCGCGAACGATATGGGCGGCGTTTCACCCGAGGGGGAGCGCATCCTCCGCGGGGCTGCGCGTGCCTGCCGCCGGACTGGCTGCCCGATTTCGACGCACCAGTGGGCGCCCGAAGAAGTGGGCAGGCGGCAGGTGGAGATCTTCCAGGAGGAAGACGCGCCGATGGACCGCATCGCCATCGGCCACAGCGGCGACACGACGGACGTGGACTACCTCGAAGGGCTGCTGCGGACCGGCGTCTACCTTTCGATGGACCGCTATCCCGGCGCGCCCGGCCGCCCGAACTGGGAACAGCGCAACGCGACGGTGAAGGCCCTCATCGACCGTGGCTGGGCGCACCGGCTCATGCTCGGGCACGACTACGCACCGGCGCCGGTGCTCGCGGGCCAGCCCCCAGCGCCGCCGTCCGGCCCAACGCGCTACCTCTTTGTGACCACCGTCGCTGCGCCGGCCCTCGTCGCCGGGGGCGTCCCCCAGGCCACGATCGACATGATGTTCCGCGATGTTCCTCGCTGGTTCCTCACCGGCGAAGGCCGCCCGGGGTAGGGTCAGAGGGAAAGGCGATCTCCGGGTAGTACCGCTCAGGGAGAAGTCGATGGGATGAACCCGCTCACGCGAATCTGGCGGCCCCTTAGCCGGATTTCGTAGTGTTGCCATGGAGGGTCCGGCCGCGCGAAGTCTTCGAGGATGTCTGGAAGCGCGAACGCGAGCAGCCGCAACTGCTCGCGCATCGAGAGTTTCACGCCAGGCTGGGTGTACACCCAGACCGTTCGGATCTTTGCAGCGGCTATCTGCTTCGCGTGCTCGGTGCGTGCGCTGTTGTCGGCGTGCACCCAGATAGCGTTGTGCTCGCTGCACCACGGGATGATGTGCTCGTCGTCAAGGACTCGGCTGAGCGCCTGAAACTCAGGGAGGTCTTCCTGAACGACCGCGTTGTAGCCGACGCTCTTAAGCGCCTTCGCCATATATGGATTCAGCGAGTGGTCGATCCAGAGGATTGGCTCGTCAGGCTGCAGCGCCAAGCTTTGCCCATGCCCGGACGGACTTCATCGCGCAGTCGGTGAGCCGGTACGACTGTTGAACAAGTTCGGGCGGGTCGCCGGCATCAAGTAACGAGAGCACCGACCTGACGGGTATTCGCGTGCCTTCGACACAGGGCTCGCCGAACTGTACAAGCGGGTCGATAACTACGCCATCCGCGAGCCGCCACGAACTGGCTACGTTGTTGGCGAATTCGATGCCATTCAGGGGTAGCAAGTGCTGCTCCAGAATATCCATGGCGAGTTGGCCTGAGCGACTCGCCTCCACGATCAACTTCCGAAATCGAACGAAGATTGCCGAAGAGCTGGTCCAAAGTTCTTCCCGCGCGAATGGCCGGTCGTACCCGGTGGTCTCACGTAGCCACTTCTCTGCCTTGCGAATGGCCGTCCATGAGACGCCAGCCGCGCGGAGGGCAGCAATGACACGCAAGGAGATGAGGTCCTCGAAGCTTAGAACCATTGCCTGTCCGTCTACGTTCGCGAGCCCTGGGGTTGCCAGACCACTCCTTATCCATCGGATCAGCGTGCGGGAAGACACCGGGTACGTTTCGTGCGCCATCCGGCCGGCACGCAAAAGGCGGGCCGCCGACGGAGGATCATAGATACCTTTAGACAGATGGGTCGGTCTCATGTGACTCCTCGTTGCCGAGGCTCGCCGGGAAACTATCCCAGAGCCAGGACGATCATCCTGATGGGTTAATCCTACACGTCCAACGTCCGAGTCGCCTTGCTGCCTTTCGAGCCTTCCACATGGAGGACGGGACGGTCACCTGCGCGGCTCAGCTCTCCTCCTTCACGATCTGCACGATACGGCCCAGGTTCTCCAGCCGTTCGGTCATGCTGCGGCCCTCCGGCTGGACGCGGAGCGTGTTCACGCCGGCCTTCTTGTGCTGGCGGACGCGCTCGCGCACCATCGCCTCGGTGCCGATGAGGTTCGTCTGGAGCACCATCTCATCGGGGACGAGTGCGGCCGCCTCGTCGCGCTTCCCTTCGAGCCAGAGCTTCTGGACGGCGACTGCTTCATCGGCGTAGCCGGCGCGCCGGTAGGCGGCGTTGTAGAAGTTATGCTGGCGCGAACCCATGGCTCCGAGGGTGAACGCGAGGCCCGGCCGGCGCGGTTCCACCAGTTCCTTCACGTCATCGCTGAAGGCCACCACGCCGGCGGCAGCCTGCAGATCGAGGTCCGCCAGCGTGCGGCCGGCGCGTTCGGCGCCTTTGCGCATGTGGTCGAAGAAGACATCGGCGTGTTCGGGCATGAACGAGGTGCCGATCCAACCGTCGGCGATCTCGCCGGTGAGTTCGAGCGCCTTCGGGCTGAGCGTGGCCAGGTAAATCGGGAATTGCTGCGGCGGCGCCGAGGACTTGAGCGCCTTGCCTTCGCCGCCGGGCAGCGGCAACTCGTAGTAATCGCCCTTATAGGCCACCCGTTCGCCGCGTGCTGCCATGCGCACGATGCTCACGGCGTCGCGGATGCGCGGGAGCGTGTTGGCGAAGCGCACGCCGTGCCAGCCTTCGACTACCTGCGGGCCGCTCGCGCCAAGGCCCAGCGTGAATCGCCCGTTCGAGAGCGAGTTCAGCGTCATGGCGGTCATCGCCATCATCGCCGGGGAGCGCGAGCCGAGCTGGAGGATGCCGGTGCCGAGGCGGATCCGGGAGGTCTGCCCTGCGAGGAAGCCGACTGGCGTGGCCGCATCGAAGCCCCAGGTTTCGGCCGTCCAGACTGAATCGACGCCGAGCTTCTCGGCTTCCTGGACGAACTCGATGGCCCTCGCCCAATCGGGTCCGAACCCAAAGCTGATGCCAACCTTCATGCCCACTACCCCGGCTGTGACGTGAGCCGGAGTATAGAGGGTTTCGAGATGCAACAGGCCGGGACGGCGGCATCGTCCCGGCCCGCCTTCCAGATTAGCCCCAGCGCGGCTGTTCGGCCGGGTCCAATCCCAGTGCGAACTTGCCAACCAGTTCCGGTGCGAGGAGCGTGTTCGCCGGGTGGAAGCCGCCGCAACGCACGTCGCGGTAGAGGCGTTCCAGTTCGTTCCCCTTGAACATCCCCGAACCGCCGGAGATCGCCATCGCCCGGTCGACGATGTCCTTCGCGGCTTCAACCGCGACGTGCTTGGCCGTAATGAGCCGCGTTGGCCACTGGTGGCCATGGTCCACGCCGTTCGACCAGTCGCTTGCGATCTTCTCGACGAGCGCCTCAGCTGCATCGAAGCGGAAGGTCATCTCCGCGATGTGGTGCTGTACTTCCGGGTGGTAGGCAAAGCTGCGGCTCAAGGCCAGCGACTTGCGCTTGCGCGCCGTTTCCATCGCGAGGTCGATCGCGCGGCGGGCAACGCCGAGGTAGATCGAGGCGAAGGTGGGTTCGGCCCAGCCAAAGATGCTCAGCACGAAGAGGTCCGCCGAACCCGCCGGGAGGATGCGGGCGATGTAGCGGTCCGGGACGATGGCGCCGGAGAGCACCGTGTCGTCGCTGCGGGTGGCGCGCATGCCGAGGGTGTCCCAGGTCTCCTTGATGGTGTAGCCCGCCGTGTCGCGGGGCATGAAGGCGTGGACAATCTGGCCATCCGCGGTCATCCCGTGGATGCCGAGGCGGGTCCAGACCGGGGTCAGGCTCCCAAACATCTTGTGGCCGGTGTAGCGATAGCCGCCGTCCACCCGCTCGGCGCTTGTGGTCGAAAGGAAGAGCGGCAGGTCGTTGCCCGTCTCGCCGTGCCCGGCGGCGAAGATCTCCCCCGCGGCAGCTTCACGCAGGAGCCACTCGAGGGAGTTGTCGCCCATCTGGCGCATACCAGCGGCGACGCCCGTCCAATAGATGTGCATGTTCGTCGCCAGTGCGGTCGCGGGCGCGGCGTAGGCCAGGCGGCGCTCCTGCCGGCAGACCTCGCTGAGGCTGTATCCCAGCCCACCGAGATCCTCCGGGATCGCCATCTTCAGATACCCGGAGCGGCGGAGCTCTTCGAAGTCCTCGCTGAAAAAGCGATTCTCCGCGTCGTAACGCCCGGCCCGCTCGCCGAAGCGGCGGATCATGTCTTCGCTCAGGACTTCCTGTGTCATTGCGGCAGTCATTGCGCTTCCTGCGTCCATAAAGGGACTGAACGAGCATACTGCGCCAGAGAGCGTTTGCAAGAGTTTTGCATAGCAGAAGAGAGTAAAAGGTTGGAGAAGAGCGTGAACTGTGCCACACTACCGGTATGGCTTCTTCCGAAGACAGCGGGGCCACCGAAACCGCGAACATCCCGCGGCCGGGCGAACAGGATGGGTTCCTCGAAGAACTCGGGCTGGCCTGCGCGAACGAAGCGTCACGGCTCGGTTGCCCTGAAGTAACCGTCGACCTCCAGTTCCTGGTGTTCCTCCGCCGTGTTTCCCGCTTCGGGTTCTTCCACTTCGGGCCGCTCGCGATCGATGTCCGCATCGTGGAGGCGCTGGTGGAACGCCAGTTGCCGCGCGGCAGGAGCGTCCAGTCGCCCGGCCTCGCCGAGGACGCCGTCCGCTTCTCCCGGCTGCTGATGGAGGAGGCGAAACGCAGCGGCACCCGCCGGGTTGACGAACTCGTCTACCTGCTGGCGTTCATGCGCTGGCGCGAAGGCATCCCTCATCGCGTCTTTGGCGAACTCGGCGTCAGCCCCGAGGCTGTCTTCCGTTTCGCCCGGGACCAGCGGCCGTCCGGGACCGATCCCGAGCGGCTCTACTCCCCGGAAGAGGCTGCCCGCTATCTTGGTGTCCACGTCCAGACGGTTCGCGCATGGATCAGGTCGGGGCGCCTTAAGGCCAGCCGCCTCGCCGGCCAGCGCGCACTCCGCATTCGCGCCTCGGACCTCGATTCCGTGCTCGAACCGCTCGAACCCGGCGATGTCTGAACCGGGACGTCTTGACGGCTGGTGTACGCTTCGTTCGATCCTGTGATATGCCGCTCTACAAGATCCGCCGTGTAATTGGGCCTGCCACGCAGGAGGACGTCGACGCCGCCGCGTTCCGGGCGATCGTCTGTGCGCCCCAATTCCCCGGGCTGCGCTGGGTGCATTCCTACTGGGACCCGGCGGGCGGCTGCCTCGATTGCTACTACGAAGCGGCGAACCCGGAACAGGTGCACCAGCACGCCGAACTCTCGCGCATCCCTTGCGACGAAGTAGTGGAAGTCCAGCCCGTTGAGCCGGAGTCGTACCGGAGCCAGGCCGCGGCCTCCTGACCCGCCTGTTCACGGCCTTTTGCTACTGCCGCAACTGACCGCTACCTCGCCTTCCCCGCCCCATCCACCACGCCGCTTGTTTGGCCCCCGTGGGCCACGGAGTTGAAACCGTTTCGTGGACGGCTGGCGTCGAATCTGGGAATAGCGGGGAGTCCCGGGCGCCCGTTCGCCCGCCCCCTCGGCCGGTATCGCGGCACTTCGGAGGGATGTATGCAAGGTCATCTGCCAGGGTTCAAACAAATCGCCAATCTCAGCATCGCCACCAAGCTCGGGCTGATTGTCTCCGTGCTCGTCATCCCCATCTGCGCGCTCATGTTCGTGCAGTACCAGGATCGCCAGGCCGCGACCGACCAGTCTCAGTCCGAATCCAACGGCCTCGACTATGTGTCCGCCGTCATGCCCTTCCTCAACCAGGTGCAGCTGCATCGCGGGCTCTCCGAACGCGTCCTGCGCGGCGACACCGTGGCGAAGGCGAACATGGACCGGACCGCTGACGCTGCCGATGACGCCCTCGCCAACCTCAATGACCTGACCGAAAAGTGGGGACGCGACTTCAAGACCCAGGAGCTGGTCGCCTTCCTGAATAGCGAGTGGCCGAAGGCGCGCGACGCCCAGGGCAGCACCACCGAGTCCAACGCCCTCCATAACTCCGTCATCAGCCAGGGCATCTTCCCGCTCATCTCCACGATTTCGAATGAGTCCGGCCTCGCGCTGGACCCTGACCTCGAGAACCGCAACCTGATCGAAGCCCTCACTGGCACGCTCCCGGCTCTGACCGAGTCGCTCTCCCAGATCCGGGCCGTTGGCGCTGGCGCCCTCATCTCCCGCAAGGGACTCGAAGCCACGCCCGAGACGAAGGCGTTCATCGCCGGCCAGATGGCCCTCTCCAATGCGCAGGCCACCGAATTGTCCCGCCAACTCGACGTCGCGATGAGCGGCAGCAGCCGGTTCCAGGCCGACCTCGGCCCGGTCGTCTCCCGCTCCGATGCATCCCGGACCGCCTTCATGGACAACACGAAGGGCCAGATCATGGACGCCTCCGTGCTCTCGACCACCGGCGCGGAAGGCTACTTCCTCCTCGGCGGCAGCGCGGTCGACTATTCGAACGAACTGCTCGCCTCGGCCAGCGACGCGCTCAAGGCCGACTTCTCGGCCCGCGCCGAGGACGCCCGCACGAGCTTCGCCACCTACGGCACCGCTTCGCTCATCGGCATCGTGCTGGCCCTGGGCCTCGCGCTCTTCATCTCGGCAACCATCACGCGGCCGATGCAGCACCTGGCGGAAGTCGCCGACCGCATGAGCCTCGGCGAACTCGATGTCGATATTGATGTGGACGGCACGAACGAGATCGGCCAGCTGGCCGAGTCCCTGCGGCGCATGCAGGCGAGCCTCCGCTCCGCCATTGAGCGCCTGCGCCAGCGCCGGGCGGCGGCCTGACCCCGGCGGCGGCGAAGGAGGACAACGAGATGGATGGGTTGCTTTCGCGCGACATCGCTGGCCGCCTGGCTGGCGCGGCCGCGGCCGTCGATGGAGTCCGGACGGCGACCGTCTGCTCCCCGGAAGGCGCCGTGCTTGGCAGCGCGGGGGTTGAAGACCCGGCCCGCGAGGCGGCCCTCGCCAGCTTCCTCGCCCTTCGTGCCGAAGCGCTGCCGGTGGACGGCGACCTCCGCGGCATGGGGAAACAACTCGCCGGGAGCCGTTTCAGCCACCTCGCCATCGCCGGTGAGCGCGACGAGACGATGCTTTACGCGCTTACCGGCGGCGCCTGCCTCTCCGTCCAGTTGGCGCCGGGCCGCGGGGTCACCGCAGCCCCGCAGCTCGCTGCCCTTGTCCGGCGCGTAGCGGCCATGCAATCCACAGCCAGGAGTTCGTAGCCATGATGTTCCCGAAGGACCGCACCCTCTACGCGAATCTCAATACCTCGTTCACTTCGTTCGAGGCCCTCATCGGCGACCTCCAGGAGCGGAAACTGACCGGCTACGTCGAAGTCTCCGCGACCGGCTACACGGGCACGCTGCTCCTCAGTGAAGGCGAAATCGTCAACGCCCAGGAGGTTGCCGGCGACAGGCGGGTCGTCGGGCCGGGCGCTTCGCGCGGCGTGATGGAACGCGCCGCTGCAAAGGACGGAATCATCAACGTCTACTCCGCCTTCCCGGATGTCGTGCTCCTCCTCAACCGGCTCATGGACAGCCGCCCGCTCTACCGCGATCTCACGAGCGCCTTCACCAGCCTCGACCGCCTGATAGCGAAGCTCCGCAGCGACGGCCTGACCGGCTACGTGGAAGTGCATGTCGCCGAGGACGCCGGCGTCGGCATCATCTACCTCGCTGGCGGCGAGCCGGTCGAGTCCGTCTTCTCCGTGAGCGACGAGATGACGAACGGGCAGGAGGCGCTGAACGCCATCGTCTCGGCGGTCAACGCCTACGGCGGCACGTTCAACGTCTTCGTCGAAGCCAACCAGCAACAGGTGGCGGGGACGCCCCCCCAGGCGCCGGCCCAGGAAGGCTACCGGGCCGAACTGATCGCCTTCTGGGAAGACGTCCTCTCCCGCGTCGAATCGGTGGCGGACGGGCTTTCGAAGCCGGGCCGCTTCCTCCTGGCTTTCAAGGAAGTGCTCGTTTCGCGGGCGGCCACCTACCCGTTCCTGGACCCGTTCGCGGCCGAGTTCAGCTATGCCGGCGGGCACATCACCTTCGAACAACCCCTCCCCGATGACTTCAGCAAGGCGCTCGCCGACTGCCTGAGCGACGCCATCGCCAAGCTCGCCTTCCAACTCAAGCGCGCCGACCTCGAAGCGAAGGTGCGCAGCAAACTGGAGGGCGTGAGCGAAAAGCACGCTGCCGTCATCGACCGCTTCGCCCTTCGCGACGACGTGCAGGAACTGGTTGCCTGAGCAGGAGAGCAAGCGTTGGAAAGGGGACTGGACCAGGTTGGCGCAGCACCGGGCGTAGGCGGTTCATTCGTCTGCGATAACCGTGGTGACGTGATCGTCAGCTCGGACCCGGCAGTGCTGGCGACCGTCACGATGCAGACCATCGGGCGGGAAGTCGGCCGCGCGTTCGTCGCGCTCAACGCTGCATCGCGCCCGGCCCAGCGCCTGGACTTCGTCTACGACTCATGGCGGCTGCTCGCCCAGGACATGGGCGACGCCGTCTTCTTCGTGGTCTGCCAGCCGGACGCCGACATGGCGATGGTGCGCATGACCGTCGAAGTAGTAATCGCGGGCTGGCGCAAGGACCCGGCGGCGCAGAAGCGCCTCCAGCGCCACCGCACCGAACGCGCGGCCCTCGTCAGCCGCGCAACATTGGACCAGGGTTCCTGGTCCACCTGGACGGTTTTCGCTTCCGGGGGATAACCCCGCGAGGCCCGAGGGAGGAACGCCATGGCTGAAGGACTGACTGGCAGCCTTGCCCAGCTGCCGCTGGTGGACCTGTTGAAGATGCTCGCGGCCGGTGGCCAGACCGGCCGCCTCGAGCTCACCTCGGGTCTCGACCAGGGTGAGATCTACCTCGTCAAAGGCGAACTCGTGCACGCCGACTGCGACCTGCAGGTCGGCGATGCCGCCTTCGCCCGGCTGGTCACCTGGCCCAACGGCCACTTCCGCTTCGAACCGGGCGCCCCGTCGCCGGCCCACTCCATCGAGAAGCCGCTCGACCGCCTGCTCGCCGAATCGGCCCGCGCCGCGGGTGAGCGGGAGGCCATCCGCCGGGTGGTGCCGAACATGGATGTGGTCCCGCGGCTGGCCCGCAAGGCCCCTGCGGCCACGATCGCCATCGAAGCGGCCGACTGGGAAGTGCTCGCCAGCATCGACGGCGCCACGACAGCGGCCGAACTGGCGCGGGCTGCAGGCGCCGAGGACATCGAGTTCGCCAAGCTGCTCTACCGCCTGAAGCTGCAGGGCCTCGTCGAACTCGCGATGGTCCAGCCCAGTGCGCCGGTGCAAAAGGCGCTCGCCGGGCCGCAGTTCTTCCACGCCCTGACCACGGCGGTGGCCGCTGCGCTCGGCCCGCTCGCCGAGATCATCATCGATGACGCGGTCGAAGACCTTGGGTTCACCCGCGCGACCTTCCCGCGTGAGGCCGTGGCCGCCCTCGCCGAGCGCATCAGCAGCGAGATCCGCGAACCGGACAAGCGCGTCCGCTTCCAGCAGACGATGCTCCAGATGTTGCGCGGCAACCAGCAGGCCGCCTGACCGGCGCAGCCAGTCCATCCGGCCGATGGCCCGTTACAATGGGGCCATGCCCGAAGTCATTTTCGTCGGCGGCAGCGGCCGAGACACCGGCTCAACGAAGCTGGTCACCTTCGTCGTGCGCTGGCTGATCACAGCTGCGGCAGTCTGGGTGGCTGCTGCGATGGTCGGCGGCATTCACCTCGAAGGCTGGAAGAGCACGCTCCTCGTCGCCCTCATCCTCGGCCTGCTCAACGCCTACCTGAAACCGCTGCTCGTCATCGGGACGCTGCCCGCGTTGCTCTTTACGCTGGGCATCTTCCTCATCTTCATCAACACGGCCCTGCTCGGGCTGACCGCCTGGATCGCCGGGAAGTTCGATGCCATCCACTTCGCCATCGACGGCTTCTGGAGCGCCTTTTTCGGCGCGATCATCATCAGCATCGTGAGCTTCTTCATCAGCCTCGTCATCGATCCGAAGAAGATCGGCCGCTCCTTCCGCTAAGCGGGGCCGCCGGTTCCGCTTTCCGTCCCCGTCTCGCATACTCGGGCGATGCGAGATCACGTCGCCAGCCGCACCAGTGTGTTCAACGAATCGGTCATCCGCGAGATGACCCGCCTTGCCATGCTCCACGGAGCGATGAACCTGGCCCAGGGCTACCCCGACTTCCCGGCGCCCGAGTTCATCAAGGAAGCGGCTATCGAGGCGATCAACGGCGATATCAACCAGTACGCCATCACCTGGGGCTCGCTCCGCCTTCGCCAGGCCATCGCCGCCAAGACGAAGCGGTTCGCCGGCCTCGACCTCGACCCCGACCGCGAAGTCACGGTCACCTGCGGCGCCACCGAAGCGATGATGTGCGCCATGCTCGCCACCGTCGAAGCGGGCGACGAGATCATCGTCTTCGAACCCTTCTACGAGAACTACGTGCCCGATGCCGCGATGAGCGGCGCGAAACTCGTGTTCGTCACGCTTAGCAGCGAGGACTTCAGCTTCGACCCCGCGCAGTTGCGCGCAGCGTTCAGCCCGCGCACCCGCGCGATCATTGTGAATACGCCGAACAACCCGAGCGGCAAGGTGTTCACTCGCGCCGAACTGCAGCAGATCGCCGAACTCTGCCAGGAGTTCGACACCCTCTGCATCACCGACGAAATCTACGAGCACATCCTCTACGACCACCACGAGCACGTCTCAATCGCGACCCTGCCGGGGATGTACGAGCGCACGATTACCATCAGCGGGCTTTCGAAGACGTTCAGCGTGACGGGCTGGCGGCTGGGCTACCTGCTCGCGCCGCCCCACCTCACGAACGCCCTGCGCAAGGTGCACGACTTCCTCACGGTCGGTGCGCCGGCCCCGCTGCAGGAGGCCGCCGCGGTCGCCATCGAACGGGCCGACAGCTACTACCCGGAGCTGCGTGACATGTACGGGCACAAGCGCGGCATCCTGCTCAACGCCCTCCGCGAGGCCGGCTTCCGCTGCCACCAGCCCCAGGGCGCCTACTACATCATGGCCGACTTCTCGGATCTCGGGTTCGAGGGCGACGACACGGCGTTCGCCCACCACCTGATCGAAAAGGTGGGCGTTGCGCCGGTGCCGGGATCGAGCTTCTACAGCGGCCACGGCGGCGACAAACTCGTGCGGTTCACCTTCTCGAAGTCGGAGTCGACGCTCCTCGAAGCGGCGCGGCGGCTCGCGGCGATGTGAACCTCGCCGTGCCCGCGGCATTCCCTGTTCCACCGCCCGCCCCTACCCTGCCTGTATGAGACGAAGCACGCTTCTCCGCCTTGGCCTTGCCTGCGCCCTGCCGGCGGCCGTGTTCCTCGCAGCCTGCGGGGGCGACGATGATGCCGAAACGCCAACCGGCTCGGCCGCCCCTCCGCTTCGGCCAGTACTGGAAAGACGCCCGAAGCCACCGCCACCAAACCCAAATCAGCAACGACAGGACCGATTACCTTGAACAACCCAACCGTGACCGCCAGCGGCCTCAAGTATGAAGACGAAGTCGTCGGAACCGGCGCCAGCCCCAAGACCGGCCAGCGCGTGACCGTGCACTACACCGGGACGCTCGTGAACGGTACGAAGTTCGACAGCTCGCGGGACCGCGGCCAGCCGTTCACCTTCGTTATCGGCACCGGCTCGGTCATCAAGGGCTGGGACGAGGGCGTCGCCACCATGAAGGTCGGCGGCAAGCGCATCCTCTACATCCCGGCGGCGCTCGGCTACGGTTCGCGCGCGAACGGCCCCATCCCGGCCAACTCGGACCTCATCTTCGAGGTCGAACTCCTCGGGGTGCAGTAGACCGGGGCGTTACTTTATCGCGCCAAGGTCCGTGATCATCTGGTCGATCTTGGCGTTGCGCTCCTTGATCGGTGACCCAAGGACGTCCGACCACGCCTCGCAGGTGGCCTGGAAGCGGGTGTAATCCGCGCCTGCGTACTGGTTCGTGCGCCCGGTGTGGACGTCGTTGCAGAGGTTCGAAACCGGGTCCGCGGAGATCAGGTTGCCGCCGCACTGGCTCTTGCCGTCGACTTCATCCTGGATGCACTGCTTCATCTTCGTCAGTTCGGCGACAAAGCCCTGGGCCATCGCAGCGGTGCTTGCGGCGTTCGTCTTCTTGCCGCCGCCGCCATCGTCGCCGCCGCCACAGGCGGCGAAGAGTGGGAGGGCGATGAGTGCGGCAATCAACAGTGCTTTCATGATGCGCGTCAGTCTTCGCCAGAGTGACGCGTAGTTCAAGCCTGAATAGTGAGCGAGTAATTGACTGTTTCGCTACTGCTAACAGGGGTGATTTCTGACCTCATTCAGGCCGGAACAACAGCGCATGCGGCTCCGCGACCGACACGAAAGGCCCGGCAGCGTTAGCGCCGGAAGTTCGGCTTCCGCTTCTCGGTGAAGGCAGCTACGGCCTCGGCGTGGTCCGGCTCCAGCCGCGCGGCCGTGTTCTGGGCGTTCTCGCGCAGCATCACCGAAGGCACGTCCGAGTCTGTCGCGTTCATGTCGAGCACGCGCTTCACCCGGGCGACGGCGGCTGGCGCGTGCTGGGCGATCATCTGGCCGAGTTCGACTGCGCGGTCGAGCAGGCGCTCCGGTGCGACAACTTCGGAGACGAGGCCAGCGCGTTCGGCTTCGTCTGCTTCGACCATGCGGGCAGTCAGGCACCATTCGCGCGCCCGGCCGAGGCCGACGAGCTGGGGCAGGAAGTAGGAACTCCCGAGTTCCGGGACGAGCGCCATGCGCACGAAGGCGAACCCGAACTTCGCGTTCTCGCTGGCGATGCGGATGTCCATCGGCAGGATGTGCGTCACGCCGACGCCGACGGCCACGCCGTTGACGGCGGCAATCGTGGGCTTCGGCATGCGCCGGAGGAAGGCCACCCAGTTGTCCTCGCCCGCCGTGGCCGAACCGAGTGCGGCCTTTCCGGCGGCGATCTGCTGGGCCCAGCCGCCGATGTCGGCGCCGGAGCAGTAGGCGCGGCCCGCCCCGGTGAACACCAGCGCCGAAACCGACGGGTCCGCGTTCGCCCGTTCGACGGCGTCACGCAACTCGAACATCATCTCGTTGTTCCAGGCGTTCAGCCGCTCCGGCCGGTTGAGGGTGAGGACCGTGACGCTTTCGCGCTGTTCGACGAGGACGTTCTGGTATTCCATGTGCTTACCCATCCAGTGAATAGACGGCGCGGACGCCGAAGAGTTGCCAGCCGGGCCGTCCGCCGCCGGGGCCGTTCGTATCGGGTGCGAGGCCGTGGTGGTCTTCGGCGGCGAGCGCCTTCTCGATCGCCCAGCGCGAGAGCCCCTGGACTGCGTCCATGCGGGTCATTTCGTCGAGGCTGAAGAAGCCGGCATTGGCGATTTCGTCGCCGTCGAAGCGGGGTTCCCCGCCGAGGGATTCGAGCCGGAAGATGACGTAGATGTTCGTGCTCGGGCCGCCCAGCGAACCGCCGAGCGAGTGGCGGAAGGCGATGACGTCGCGCACGCGCGCTTCGATGCCGGACTCTTCGAGCACTTCGCGTTCGACGGCTTCGGAGAGCGGTTCGTCGTGTTCGGCGTACCCGCCGGGGATCTGCCATGAGCCGGCGAAGGGGTTCTGGCCGCGCTGGACGAGCAGCGCCTTTCCATCGCGGACGACCACGCCGGCGCAGCCAATCGAGAAGTCGCCGTAGTGGATGTAGGTGCAGGACGGGCAGGCCGGGCGTTCGCGGCCGCCGTCGAGTTTGGTGGTGAGGGTCATCGAACAGCGAGGACAGTAAGTAGGGGTAGCCATGTGCGGGGAGTATAGAACGTGAGTGCCGGTGACGTGGCGTGCGCGTTTCGTCACCCGGTTTCGGTCGCCCGCGCCGCGGGTCAATGCGGGGTCAAATCCTTAGAAAGCTCACAGGAACTCCCAATGTGGCGCTCATGACCACTCTCGAACATAGCGGTTGTCCGGCACGCACGGCCCCCGGGCCAGACCCAGCCGGGCAAGGAGAACCATGGCACAGAACATCAACAAGAACAGGCTCATCTCGATGGGCGCCGGAGTGGCCGCCGTCGCGGCGATCGCCGGCGGCACGCTCTTCGCGCTCGGCAGCAACAACGGCTCCTCCTCGGCCCTCGGCCTGAGCGACAGCCAGCTGCAGACCATCGCCACCAACGTTGCCGCGACCCCCGAGGAAGACCGCGACGCATACCTCGAAAAGCTCGCCGCCAACCTCGGCGTGGACGTCCAGAAGCTGAAGGACGCCATCAAGACCACGAACCTCCAGGTCCTCGACGAGAAGGTCGCCGACGGTTCGGTGACCGAGGAGCAGGCGGACAAGATGCGCGAACGCATCGAAGAGGGCGGCGCGTTCTTCTTCGGCATGGGCGGCCGTGGCGGCCACGGTGGACCGGACGGCATGGGCGGGCCCAGCGGCATGCACATGGGCGCCGGCCTCGAAGGCCTCGCTGGCTTCCTCGGCGTCGACGAGGCGACCCTTCGCACCGAACTGGGCACGAAGTCGCTCGCGGACATCGCCGCGGAGCATGGCAGGTCGCGCGACGAGCTGAAGGCGTTCCTCACCGAGAACGCGAAGACCGCGCTCGCCGGCCTCGTGGCCGACGGGAAGATCACCCAGGAGCAGGCCGACGAGCGGCTCAGCGACTTCACCAGCCACCTCGACGACCAGATCGACGAAGTGCACACCCAGGATGGGCACGGCCCGCGCGGCGGCATGCAGCGCGATGGCGCCGCGCCCTCCAGCAGCCAGGCACCGGTGAACTAACCCTCCGGTTCACCCGCCACGAAGCGAGAAGGGACGTCCCGGCGGGCGTCCCTTCTCCATTGGCCGAACGCGAGCCGCCTCAAAAGGGGTATTGACAGATTAGAACATACGTTCTAATCTCGAACAATCCTGAACAGGAATATCGAGATGCGCTACGCCGTCCTCAGCTTCCCCCGCCTGCCCATCCAGCTTGCCCGCCGGCTCCGCGCCGATACCGTGAAGCCGCTCGGACTCCTTCGCGGCAGCGGAGATGGGGCCCTCCTCGCCGCCGTCTCCGTCGAAGCGTCGGCTGGCGGCGTGGAAGCCGGGATGACGGTCTCCCAGGCTCGCCAGCGCTGTCCCGGCATCGAATTCGCGCCCGAACAGCCCGCCCGCGTGCTGGCAGCCCTGGAAGCCGTCGCCGCTATCATCCGCACCCGCGCGACACCGCATGTCGCGATTCTGTCGCGAAACGAACTTGTTCTCTCCCTCGACAGCCTCGACTCTTCCTTCGCCGATGAAGGCGCAGCGGCGCTCTCCATCGTTGGCCTGGCGCGGAACTGGAGCGGGCTCGATGTGCGCTGTGCGGTCGCGTCCAGCATCGCGGAGGCTTCGGCCGCTGCCCGGACGGCGCGGCGCTTCCCGGTGCTCTGCCCCCCGAACGAGGCCGCACCTGAACCGTTGCCCCGCTTCGAACCGCTGAGCGCCCGCTTCGCCTGGGATGCTCCCGTCGCCGCGGAAGCGGTGAACAGCCGCATTGCACGGCTCGGCGCTACGCTCGCGGCGACTGCTCCTGCCTGGCCCCAGAGCTACCGCGAAGTGCGGCTCGAAGTCCGCTACGGCAGCGCCAGCCGCGTCTTCACGCTTCGGCCCGAGGCGCCGCTCCACACGGTCCACGAGGCGCTCTCGCTCATTCGCACGCGTGTTCCCCTTGCCGAACTGGCGGGCGCGACCGAGGTGCGCTTCACCCTCGCGATGCCCGGCCCGGACCTCCGCATCGACCTCTGGCGCGCCCCGGTAGCCACGCTCCACCAGCTCACGGGCCCGGCGTTGCCCGTCCAGCGGCGGCTCCTTCGCGCCAGCTGAGAGCGCCCGGGTGGTTCGCCAGCGGTCTCCCTCCAGCGCACAATGCCGCGATGGATCCGTGGTCGTGTCCCGCCTGTGGCCGGGAGTTCTTCGCCCGTCGCGCCCACGTCTGTGCCCCGGCCCTTTCGGCCGACAGCTACTTCGCCGGTCGCCCACCGGAAGAGCGCGCCATCTTCGAAGCCGTGCGCGGACACCTCGCTAGCCTCGGCCCGGTCATCATTGAGCCGGTGAACGTCGGCATCTTCTTCAAAGGCCGCTCGAACTTCGTCGAGATCCGGCCGAAGAAGCGCTGGGTCGATGTCACCTTCGGTCTCAACCGCCTGCTGACGAACCCGCGCATCAGCCGCACCATGCGCTCGCGCACGGCGCGCACGTTCTATGCGGTGCGCGTTACGAGCGCGGCGGAGATTGATGACGAACTCCGCGAATGGCTGACCGAGAGCTACTTCGAAGTCGGCATGCCCGGTTCGTGACGCGGCGAACCGTCGCCGGGGGACTGAGCGAGCGCGCAGCGGCTGGTACACTGGCAGTCCGCCCACCCGGGCGCCCCACCCACCCCTGAGGACTTGAGATGACTACGCAGACGCCTGGCTCGACCCTACCCCCTGCCTACGAGCCGGCCAGTGTAGAAAGCCGCATCTACGCCATGTGGGAGGAAGCCGGCCACTTCCAGCCGAAGATCGACCCGGACCGCGAGCCGTACACCATCGTCATGCCGCCGCCGAACGTGACCGGCGAACTGCACCTTGGCCACGGCCTCGAAGACACGATTACCGACATCCTCGTCCGCTGGCACCGCATGCAGGGCGACCCGACCCTCTGGCTGCCCGGAGAAGACCACGCCGGCATCGCCACCCAGAACGTGATCGAACGCGAACTGGCGAAGGAAGGCATCACCCGCCAGGAACTCGGCCGCAAGGCGTTCGTCGAGCGCACGTGGATGTGGGTGCGTAAGTACCGCAGCCGCATCGCCGACCAGCACCGCAAGCTCGGCGCCAGCGCCGACTGGTCGCGAAACACTTTCACCCTCGACCCGGGCATCGTGAAGGCGGTCCGCACCACCTTCGTGAACCTCTACAAGCAGGGCCTCATCTACCGCGGCCTGCGCATGATCAACTGGTGCCCGCGTTGCGAAACCGCCCTCAGCGACCTCGAAGTCGACTACGTGGAGCAGGCCGCCAAGCTCTACTTCATCCGCTACCCCGTCGTCGGCGAAGGCGGCATGCCGTTGCCCGCCTTCGTCACGGTGGCGACGACTCGCCCCGAGACGATGGTCGGCGACACCGGCGTGGCCGTGAACCCGGCCGACGAGCGGTACGAGGAGGTGCGCGGCCGTGGCCTCCTCCTGCCGATCATGGGCCGCGAAATCCCCATCGTCTCGGACGATGCGGTGAAGCCCGAGTTCGGCACCGGCGCCGTGAAAGTGACTCCCGGCCACGACCCGAACGACTGGGAGATCGGCCAGCGGCACGACCTGCCGGTCATCGTCGCCATCGACCTGCAGGGGAAGATGAACGACGAGGCAGGCCCCTACGCGGGCCTCGGCGTCGAAGAGGCGCGCGCGGCCATCCTTCGCGACCTCGAAGACGAGGGCTTCCTCGACCACGTGGAGGACTACACCCACAGCGTCGGCGTCTGCAGCCGCTGCAAGACGGTGCTCCAGCCGCTCCCGAGCGAGCAGTGGTGGCTGGCCGTCAACAAGGAGTACGAACCCGGCCATTCGATGGCGGGCGACGCCATTCGCGCCGTGACCGAGGGCCGCATCGGCATCGTCCCCCAGCGGTTCGAGAAGGTGTACCTGAACTGGATGGAGAACATCCGCGACTGGTGCATCAGCCGCCAGCTCTGGTGGGGCCACCAGATCCCGGTCTGGTATTGCGAAAACAAGCACGTCATCTGCCAGGTCGAAGACCCGCAGCGCTGCCCCGAATGCGACGGCGCGCTCCGCCAGGACCAGGACGTGCTCGACACGTGGTTCAGTGCGGGGCTTGCCCCGCACGCCGACCTTGGCTGGCCGGATGACAGCGAGGACCTGCGCTACTTCTACCCGACGGCCGACATGCAGATGGGCTACGACATCATGTTCTTCTGGTGCGCCCGGATGATCATGTTCGGCCTCTACAACATGCGCGGCCTCGGCGAAGAACGCTCGATGCCGTTCCGAAACGTCCTCTTCCACGGCCTGATTCGCGATGCGAAGGGCGAGAAGATGACGAAGTCGCGCGGAAACGTGGTCGACCCGCTCGTTTCGGCTGCGACCTACGGCGCCGACGCGTTCCGCTTCGCGGTCATCACCGGGGCCACCCTCGGCGCGGACCAGAAGTACAGCGATGACCGGCTGGCCTCGGCCCGGAACTTCGCGAACAAGCTCTGGAACACCGCGCGCTTCGTCTTCATGAAACTGGGCGACCGCAGCGTGAAGCGCCCGCACCCGCTCGACCGCGAGACGCTCGCCCTTGAAGACCGCTGGATCCTCTCGCGCCTCGAACAGCTCGAGATCGACGTCGACTCGCTCCTCCGCGCCTACCAGCTCGGCGAATGCGGCCGCCAGATCGAGGACTTCCTTCGCGGCGAGTTCTGCGACTGGTACATCGAGATGGTGAAGCCGCGGCTCACCAGCGGCGATGAGCGCCCGCTGAAGGTGCTCGTCCACGTCCTCGACCACGGCCTGCGCATGCTCCACCCGTTCATGCCGTTCGTGACCGAAGAACTCTGGCAGGCCCTTCGCGCCCACATCGACGACGACCTGGCGAGCCAGCTCATCGTCGCCTGGTTCCCGAAGAGCGGGAACAACTGGAAGGACGCCGCCGCCGAGGCCGGGATGGACCACGTCATTGAGGTGAACCGGACCATCCGCAACATCCGCGCGGAAAAGAAGCTCGAAGCCGGCGCCCGCCCTCAGGTGGTTCTCCGCGCTTCCGGCTACCGCGACGCCCTGGTGGAGACGTCCGCCGCCACCGGGTTCACCTCACGCGTGGACCTGCAGGTGCTCGCTGCCGATGCGCCGGTCCCGGCGGGCGAATGGGCCTTCGGGCGCGTCGCCGACACCGAGGTGGCGGTCGCCCTCCCGCAGGTCGACGCGGCGGCCGAGCGCGCACGGCTCGAAAAGGAGTTGGGCGAAGCCTCGGCGCACGCCGAGCGGCTGGAGAAGCAGCTGGCGAACGAGACCTTCCGCGCGAAAGCCCCGGCACACGTCATCCAGGGCATGGAAACCACCCTCGCAGAGACCAGGGAGAAGATTGCGGGGCTCCGGGAGCGACTCTAGCGATTTTGGATTTCGGATTGCGGATTTTGGATTAGGCCCGCTATTGGCGAGGCTGAGTGGCTGCCTGGGTGGCTGTTGCCAGCGGGAGGATGAGCCGGAGCGGCGCGTCCGGGACAGCTTTGAAGCCCATCCGGGCATAGAAGGCCGCGGCGGGCTCGTCGATGGCGTCCACGACCACGGCGAAGATGGCGAGGGTCTGGCTGGCTGCGATGATTCGCTTCAGAGCATCGACGAGCAGCAGTTCACCCAGCCCCTGGCCGCGCATGCGAACATCCCGGGCCAGCCGTCCGAGAAGCACTGCGGGGTGCTTCCATTTTGGATTTCGGATTGCGGATTGCGGATTGAGACGTAGGTCAGAGCGCCATCGTGGCCGGTTCTCGCTCATTCTCACCAATCCAAAATCCGCAATCCGAAATCCAAAATCTGCTCATCGTCTGATGCGGCTGAACAAGTCCCAGATGAGTTCGCTGGCGTTGATGTCGTGGGTTGTAGGGCCGATGCCGCCGGTGTTGTCTTCGGCGCCGGGCCAGGTGTGGCCGCCGCCTTCGATGGTGTAGAAGACCACCGGGGCGCCCTCGCACCCGAAGTAGGCTTCGCGCCGGACCTCGCTCGTCACCCATTCGACCTCGGG
This sequence comes from Dehalococcoidia bacterium, assembly GCA_020853755.1. Taxonomy (GTDB): domain Bacteria; phylum Chloroflexota; class Dehalococcoidia; order Tepidiformales; family Tepidiformaceae; genus Amarobacter. Next base: position 24,205 of record JADYYG010000002.1, read on the forward strand.
CGTTTCGGGACAACCGTTGTGCCGCGCCCACTCAGTCACGGCTTCGGGCGCCGATTCGTACGGGACGTTGTAGTCGCCTGTGCCGTGGAAGGTGATGACTGCCACCGGCGGGCCTTCGCACCCCTGGAAGACGATGCCGGCGACCGGCGCGACCCCGGCGAACTGGTTCGAAAGGTAGCAGCCGGCCTGGGCCGCCATCTGCCCGCCGTTTGAGAGCCCGGCGGCGAACACCCGGCCAGGATCGATGCAGAACTGCGACTCAACGTAGTCGACCATCTGCGAGACCGCGCCAACATCGTCGATGCCGTCTTCGGCGTAAACACCGGCGATGTCCCATTGCTGCGGGTAGCTGCCGCCCTCAGGGGAAACAAGGATGAAGCCCTCGCGGTCGGAGATCACCGGGAAGCCGCTGTAGGCATCCTGCTCTTCGGCGGTGCGGGCCTGCCCGTGGAAGTTGAACACCGCCGGGACGAGCGACTGGCCGTCGTAGCCGGGCGGCACGTGGATGCGGAACGAACGCATGCCCTCGGGGCGTTCGACGGCGTCGATGTAATCCCCGGGGCCACGGTCGTAACAGCCGAGTCGCGCCGGCTCGGGGATGCCCGAATCGATGAGCCCCGCGGCGAGGCTGCCGGAGAGCGAGCCAGCCTCGGGCGCATCGTCGTGTTCGCCCGTGGGCGGTTGGCCACCGGAACAAGCGACGAGCAGGGCAGCTGCGGAGAGCAAGGCGAGCAATCGCATCACAGGAAGTATCGTCCGTTTGCAGGGAAAGACGCCGCCAAGGGCCGAACTTTCTCGACTTCACACGTGAACCGGGGGTAGAGTATGTTCGAGCGTGAGTTGAGTGCCCGCCCATTCGAGTACGAACCACAGCCAATTCCGAATGCGAGGGGAACTTTCATGACTGCTGCCACCGCACCGGGGCCGGGGCGCCTCGAACGTCGCAAGGCCCGCACCCGTTCGGCCATCATCTCGGCCGCCAGCAAGCTGTTTCACGAGCGAGGCTTTGAGGAAACCGCCATCCAGCACATCGCCGAACTGGCGGATACCGGTGTCGGCACGCTCTACGGGTACTTCGATTCGAAAGACGAAATCCTGCGCGAAGTGCTGCTGACCCAGCGGAACGAGGCGCTCGAAGAGTATTTCGCGTCGATTGATGAGAAAACACCGTACATTGAGCGGGCGGTAGCCGCGATCCGGACGCTGGCGAACTACCTCTGCAAGAACCGCCGGATCCTGGTCGCCGCGCTCCAGGTAGGGGCGCGCAACCCCCGCGTCGACGAACTGCAGGTGGCGTGGCTGCACGAAGGTTTCCGGGAGATGATCGAGGCCGGGATCCAGGCCGGCGAGTTCCGCCCGCTGCCGCTCGATCCGACCGTCCGGATGCTCGTGGGGACGACGATGCTGGCCATGCTCGGCATCGCCACCTGGTCCGGCGAAGAGGACAAGCCGGGCACCATCGCCGAACTCGAAGAACTCGTTCGCGGTGTGCTGGCGCGGTAGCCCGATGGCCACTCAGGACGACGTTCGCCGCATCGCCAGCTCACTCCCGGGGGTGGTCGAAGAGGAGAGCCGGTTCGGCTTCAACGTGGTGAGTGGGAAAAAGCCCAAACAGTTCGCCTGGGTGTGGCTCGAACGGACGCACCCGAAGAAGGCGCGCGTGCCCCAGCCGAAGGTGCTCGCCGTTCGCGTGACCGGCGAGGAAGAGAAGGACTTCCTCGTCCACGCACAGCCGGAAGTGTTCTTCACCGAAGCCCACTACAACGGCTACCCGGCGGTCCTCATCCGTCTCGAAGCCATCACCCTGGACCACCTCGAAACGATGATCGTGAACGCCTGGCACCTTCAGGCCTCGAAGGCGCTCATCGCCGAGTACGCCGCGCGGGCGGGGGCCGGAGGGTAAGGGGTTCAGGCGTTGTTCAAGGGAACGCAGGTTGGTTGGCGGGGATTCGTACGAAGGTGCGCTCACTTCACGCCCCGCAGTTCGGCCAGAAGGTCACGCCGCTCCGCCGCGGAGATGAGTCCTTCGCGGTGCGCTTCCTCCGTTGCCGCTTCTAGCCGCGCGGTGAGCACGGTCCCTTGGCAGGCGCGAATGGCCGCAGCGACAGTCAGCGACGGTACGAGCTCATAGCGGGTGAGTTCGTGTGGCGCTGCCGACTCGCGAACGATTTCGATCCAGGCCGGCAGCGTCGCGCGGACGCGCCTCGACGTCCCGACCCGGATGCGGGGCGGGTTTACCAGCGCGAGCTGGTGGAGGGCGAGGACGGCGTCGCCCGTGAGATGCGCGTCTCCGCCAACCTGGGCGACCGCCTCGTAGAACTGGTCGTACCGGGTCGGCGGAATGTCGTCGAAGCGGTAGAGCCCGTAGCCGATGTGGCGGATGTGGCCGCGGTCAGATAGCTTCCCCATTTCGATCACAGGTACACCGATCTGCCCGGCCTCTCCAGTGGAGATGTAGCCGTACTGCCCCAGCGCCAGTTCCCGGGCGCGCCACCGATAGGTCTCAGCGATCATGGCACAACCTTACCACTTTCGGTAAAGTTGTGCCACATCTAACCCCCCACGTACGCTGCCAGGTGCTGCCCGGTGAGCGTGGATTTCGCTTCGACGAGGGCTGCGGGCGTGCCTTCGAACACCACCCTGCCGCCGTCGTGGCCGGCCCCGGGGCCGAGGTCGATGATCCAGTCCGCGTGGGCCATCACCGCCTGGTGGTGTTCGATGACAATGACGGACTTCCCCGAATCGACGAGGTGGTCGAGCAACGCGAGCAGGCGGGCGACGTCGGCGAGGTGGAGCCCGGCCGTCGGCTCATCGAGCACGTAAACGCCGCCCTTTTCGCCCAGGTGGGTGGCCAGCTTGAGTCGCTGGCGCTCGCCGCCCGAGAGGGTGGTGAGCGGCTGCCCGAGGCGAAGGTAGCCAAGCCCCACGTCGACGATTCGCTGGACGATGGCGTGAGCTGCGGGGACCTTCGTCTCCGCGCTCTTGAAGAACGCCGCCGCTTCCGCCGCGGGCAGGTCGAGCACCTCTGCGATGTTCAGGCCACCGAGCCGGTATTCGAGCACCGCCGCATCGAACCGTTTGCCGCCGCAGTCCTCGCAGACCGAGGAGACACCGGCCATGATGCCGAGGTCGCTGTAAACCACGCCGGCGCCGTTACAGGTGGGGCAGGCGCCCTCGCTGTTCGCGCTGAAGAGCGCCGCCTTCACGCCGTTCGCCTTCGCGAACGCCGTGCGCACCGGGTCGAGCGCGCCGGTGTAGGTCGCCGGATTGCTCCGCCGGGAACCGCGAATCGCCGCCTGGTCGATGGCCACGACGCCTTCGCGGCCGCTGACCGAGCCGTGGATGAGCGAGCTCTTGCCCGAACCGGCGACGCCCGTGACCACCACGAGCACGCCGAGGGGGATATCCACGTCGACGTTCTGCAGGTTGTTCGTCTTCGCGCCGCGGACCGGGATGACGCCCGTGGGTTGGCGCACCGAGGGCTTGAGCGCGGCCCGGTACGAGAGGTGGCGGCCCGTGATGGTGTCGCTGGCGACGAGGTCTTCGTAGGCGCCCTCGAAGGTAACTTCGCCGCCGGCCGCGCCCGCCCCGGGCCCGAGGTCGACGACATGGTCGGCGATGGCGATGGTCTCCGGTTTGTGTTCGACCACGAGCACCGTGTTGCCCTTGTCGCGGAGCTGGAGGAGGAGCGTGTTCATCCGCTGGATGTCGTGCGGGTGGAGGCCGATCGTCGGCTCATCGAAGATGTAGGTGACGTCGGTCAGCGCGGACCCGAGGTGGCGGATCATTTTCGTCCGCTGGGCTTCGCCGCCGGAGAGTGTCCCCGCCGGCCGGTCGAGCGAGAGGTAGCCCAGGCCAATTTCGACAAACGAATCGAGGGCGTGGCCGAGCGCCTCGATGAGCGGCCCGACCGCCGGATCCGTGATACCGCGCACCCAGCCGGCAAGTTCGCTGATCTGCATTGCACAGACGTCCGCGATGTTCTTCCCGGCGATCCTGGAGGAGCGCGCCTCGGGCGCGAGGCGCGTCCCGTCGCAGTCAGGGCAGCGGGTGAACGTGGCCGCCCGCTCGACGAACGCCCGGACGTGCGGCTGCAGGCTGTCGATGTCCTTCGAGAGCATCGACTTCTGGATGCGCGCGATGACCCCCTCGTAGGTCAGGTTGATGCCGTCGACCTTGATCTTCGTCGGCTCCTTGTAGAGGAGGTCGTGCAGCTCGTTCTTGTTGAACTTCTTGATGGGCTTGTTGGCATCGAAAAAGCCGCAGCCGTTGAAGATGCGGCCGAACCAGCCGTCCATGCTGTAGCCGGGGACGAGAAGCGCGCCTTCGTTGAGCGACTTCTCCGCGTCATAGATCTGGGTGAGGTCGATGTCGTTGACGCTGCCCCGGCCCTCGCAGCGCGGGCACATTCCGCCGAGGCGGTTGAACGTCTTCGCGACGGTCTTCGTGGCCGCGCCGCGCTGAACGGTGAGCCCGCCCGAGGCGCTGACCGACGGCACATTGAACGAGAACGCGTTCGGCGGCCCGATGTGCGGGTCGCCCAGCCGGCTGAAGAGGATGCGCAGCATGGCGTTCGCGTCGGTGGCCGTGCCCACGGTGGAACGCGGGTCCGCGCCGAGCCGGTCCTGGCCAACCGTGATGGCCGTCGTCAGCCCGTCGAGGACATCCACGTCCGGGCGGGACATCGTCGGCATGAAGCCCTGGACGAAGGCGCTGTAGGTCTCGTTGATGAGCCGCTGTGATTCGGCCGCGATGGTGGAGAAGACGAGCGAACTCTTGCCCGAACCGGAGACGCCGGTGAACGCCGTCAGCCGCCGCTTCGGCAGTTCGACGCTGATGTTCTTCAGGTTGTTCTCCCGCGCGCCATACATGCGGATCATGTCGTGGCTGTCGGCCGGGCTGCCGCCGGCGTCCGGTGCGGTGCGGCTGGTCATCTGGTGCTGGCCCCCGGGAAAGGTTCGGGCCTGATCAGCCGCGGACCTGGTTGATGCGAATGAGGTTGCCCGATGGGTCCCTGAGCGCGCAATCGCGCACGCCCCAGAACTGGTCCGCCGGCTCCTGGACGATTTCGGCACCGGCCGCCTTCAGTTTCGCGAACGTGGCATCGAGGTCCTCGGCGGCGAAGTGGACGCCGTTGAGCGCGCCTTTCGCCAGCAACCCCGCGACGATGTCGCCGTCAGCCGGGCTGCCGCTCACGTAGTTCGTGAGGACGATCTCGATCCCCGGCTGGGAGGGCGCGCCGACGGTGACCCAGCGGTAGCCCTCGTTCGCTACGTCGTTCCGGACTTCGAGGCCGAGGCTGTCACGGTAGAAGGAGAGGGCGAGGTCCGCATCGTGGACCTGGACGAAGCAGCGAGCGAGTGCAATGTTCATGGCGCCTATTCTGGAACTGGCTTCGCGGCGCTGGCTTCTTCGATCCTGACCAATGGCCGCCGCGGGCGGGTGATTTCGCGGGCCACGCAGCCCGGCACCGGCGCCAGCCCGCTGTGGTCGCGGGCACGGTAAGCAGTCGGCGTCTCACCCACGAGTTCCGTGAAGCGGGCGCTGAAGGAGCCGAGCGAAGAGCAGCCGACCTCGAAGCAGACTTCGGTGACCGACAGGTCGCCCCGGCGGAGGAGCCATTTCGCCCGTTCGATGCGGCGCGTCATCAGGTACGAGTACGGCGTTTCGCCATAGGCCGCCCGAAACTCGCGCGCGAAGTGGGCCTCGGACATGAGCGCCGCCTGGGCGAGGTTCGCGACTTTCAGCGGGCTGGCGTACTCGCGGTCCATCAGGTCGCGTGCGCGGCGCAGATGGGTGAGGTTGGCCAGTTGCTCGGGCGTCATGCAGGTCACTGTACGGGCGCATGCCGCGTTCGCCAATGGGAGACGGCGCGCGCCCGTGGAAGCGCTACCCGCGCCCGGGCTGGTACGATCCCGGCATTCTCAAGGGAGCGCCGCCGTTGACAACTCCCCCGGGCCCGGACCAGGCCCGCATCAAAGCCGCCGTCACCGAACTGCTGAGCGCCATCGGCGAAGACCCCGCCCGCGAAGGCCTGCTGGAGACGCCCCGCCGCATCGCCGAGATGTACAGCGACATCTTCGATGGCCTCTTCAACGACCCGAAGGAGCACCTCGGCGTCGTCTTCTCGGTTGCGCATGACGAACTGGTGCTGCTGCGGAACATCCCCTTCTATTCGATGTGCGAGCACCACTTCCTGCCGTTTCACGGCGAGGCTCACGTGGGCTACATCCCCGATGGGCGTGTCGTCGGTATTTCGAAGCTGGCGCGTGTGGTTGAAGGCTTCGCCAAGCGCCCCCAGATCCAGGAACAGCTCACCAGCCAGATCGCCGAAGCGATCATGGAGGTGCTGGAACCGGACGGCGTGGCCGTCGTCATCGAAGCCGAGCACCTCTGTATGACCATGCGCGGGGTGAGGAAGCCGGGCAGCCGGATGGTGACGAGTGCGATGCGCGGGAACTTTAAGCGCTCCGCGGTAACCCGGGCCGAATTCCTCAGCCTGGTCCACGGCCAGCACTGACCGTGGTCAGGCGATGCCGCGAAGCCGCGGGTCTGCGGCGCGTTCGGTCGCGGCGAAAGCCCCGCCGATGAGCGCCTCGCAGCGCGCCCCGAGTCCTTCGAAGCCCTCGCCGACCGTTTCGCCGGCGAGGAAGCGGGCGTGGATGCCCTCGACGATGACCGCGAGCTTGTAGCGGGCGAAGATCTCGTACCACTCGATGCTGGAGACGTCGCGGCCGCTGAGCCGGGCGTATTCGGCGACCAGTTCGGCGCGGGTGAGGAAACCGGGGAGCGCCGTGGCAGCACTCGTCGCATTGAGTGCGATGTACTCCGGCGCGTCAGTTGCTTCGCCCCAGTACCCCAGCGTGTAACCCAGGTCGGAAAGCGGGTCACCGAGCGTCGCCATCTCCCAGTCGAGCACGGCAACAACGCGCCCGGGGTTCGCGGCGTCGAGCATCATGTTCCCGAGGCGGTAGTCGCCGTGGACGATCGTCGGCGCGGGCGAATTGGGGATGCTGTTGCGCAGGCGGCGGATGAGTTCGGGCAGTTCCTTGATCGGGCGCGTCTCGGAGCGGTCCCACTGTTCGGACCAACGCCGGACCTGGCGTTCGAGGTAGCCCTCCGGCCGGCCGAATTCGCCGAGTCCGACGGCGTTGTAGTCGATAGCGTGCAACTGGACGAGGGTTTCGACGAGGGCATGGCCGATCTTGCGCCGCTGTGGTGGTTCGTCTGCGAACCCGGCGGGCACGCTCTCGGCGATGATCACGCCCTCGCAGTAGTTCATCACGTAGAACGGGTAGTCGTTGACCGCCGGGTCCTCGCAGAGGGCGACCGGGACTGGCGCGGGGAAGTTCGCCTTCGCGATGCCGGAGAGGACCCGGTGCTCGCGCGCCATGTCGTGCGCCGTCGGCAGGACGTGGCCGAGCGGCGGGCGGCGCAGCACCCAGCTTCCGTTCGCGTTGTCGGCGCGGTAGGTCAGGTTCGAACGGCCGCCGCTAATGAAGGAGAAGGTGAGCGGCGCATCGCCGCCGGGCACGTTTTCGGCGAAGAAGCGGCTGACAGCGTCGTACTTGATTCCGGCGGGGACGTTCTCTTGCATCGCCGCCAAGTATAGGCAGCGGCTGCGGCGGCGGCGAAACACGTCACTGTCTCCCCCCGCCGCTGTGATGCGACAATAACGCGATGCCGCAACCCGGATTCGTCACACTCGTCGGCGCAGGACCCGGAGACCCGGGCCTGGTAACGGTCGCCGGTCTGCGCGCGCTCGAAACGGCCGACGTGGTCGTGTACGACGCGCTGGCCGCGCCCGAACTCCTCGATGCATGCCGCCCGGACGCGGAACGGATCGATGCAGGGAAGCGCGCGGGCGCCCACGCCATGCCCCAGGAAGCGACCAACGCACTCCTCGTCGCGAAGGCCCGCGAAGGCAAGCGCGTCGTCCGCCTCAAGGGCGGCGACCCGTTCGTTTTCGGCCGCGGCGGCGAAGAGGCGCTCGCGCTGCGGGCGGCGGGCGTGCCGTTCGCCGTCATCCCGGGCGTGACCTCGGCGGTGGCCGTGCCGGTGTACGCTGGCATCCCCGTGACTCAGCGGGGTATGGCCCGGAGCTTTGCCGTCATCAGCGGGGCCGAATCAACCATCGACAGCCACGACTGGGACGCGCTCGCCCGCATCGATACGCTCGTCGTCCTGATGGGAGCGGCCGCCCTCGGCGACCTCTGCGCGAAGCTCATCGCCGCGGGCCGGGACCCGGCGACCCCGGCTGCCGCCATCGCCCACGGCACGCTGCCCACGCAGTCCAGCGTGCTGGCCGACCTGGCCACGCTCGCCGAAGCAGTGCGCGGAGCTGCCCTGCCGACGCCGCTGCTGACCGTCATCGGGGATGTGGCTGCGATGACTGACACGCTCGCATGGCGGACCGCGCTGCCGCTCGCCGGCAGGCTGGTCGCCATCACGCGGACGCGCGTCCAGGCCAGCCAGTTGCGGGCCGCGCTTTCCAATCTCGGCGCGCGCGTCGTCGAAGTCCCGGTGCTCGATATCCGTTTCCCGGCGGTGGTGTTGCCCGATACCCCGGAGGCGGGCGTGCGCTGGGAGTGGGTGGTGCTCGCCAGCCAAAACGGCGTCGCAGGGCTGACTCGCGCCGTCCGCGAGGCTGGCCACGACGCACGCTGGTTCGCCGGGGCGAAGCTCGCCGCGGTCGGCCCGGCGACAGCTGCAGCACTCACCGAGTCCGGACTGCGCGCGGACTTCGTGCCGGCGACCGCGGACGCCGAGCACCTCGCGGCTGAACTGCCGCTGGCGGCGGGCGAGCGCGTCCTCCTTGCCTGCGGGTCGCTCAGCGGTGACGGCCTCGAAGCGGCCCTTGCTGCGCGCGGCGCCGCGGTCGACCGCCTGACCGTGTACGAAACCGCCCCCGCACCGCTCGATGAGGCGCGGCTGGCCGCCCTCTGCGGCGCTGACGCCGTGACGTTCGCCAGCGCATCAGCCGCACGCTTCCTCGCACAGGCCCTCGGCGAACGCTCGCTCCCGGCGGCCACGAAGCTGTGCGCCATCGGCCCCCAGGCCGCGAGTGCGACCCGCGAAGCCTTCGGGCGCGTCGATGCCATCGCCGCCGAACCGTCGGTCGAGGCCCTCGCTGCAGCCGTGCTGGAGGCGCTCACATGAGCCTGCTCATCGACCTCCAGCCATCTGCTGGCCCGGCGCTCGTCGTTGGCGGCGGGAGGATCGCGCTGCGAAAGGTCCGCAACCTGCTGGACGGCGGTTTCCGCGTGACCGTGGTCGCGCCGGAAGTCTGCGCCGAACTTCGAGGACTGCCCGGCCTGGCCATCGAGCAGCGGCCCTTCGAAGATGCCGACATCGAACGCGGGGAACGCTGGGCGCTCGTCTGCGCCTGCACGAACGCGCGCGCGGTGAACCGGCGCATCGGCGAACTCGCTCGCTCCCGCGGCATCCTCTCCGTGGTCACCGACGCGCGCGAGGAGAGCACGTTCTTCACACCCGCGACCTCCCGAAACGGCGGCGTCACCGTGGCCATTTCGACCGGCGGCGCCTCCCCGGCCCAGGCGAAGGCGCTCCGCGACCGGGTCGTCGCGGCGCTCGGCGAGGATTGGGGCTCGAACCTCGAACCCGCCGCTGCAGCCGGAAACGAGGGAGACGCATGACGACACTCGTCCTCGCCGGGCACGGCTCCCACCTTGATGCGAACTCGAGCACGCCAGTCCGCCAGGTCGCGACGGAGTTGCGCCGCCGCAACCTTTTCAGCGAGGTGCGGCTCGCCTTCTGGAAGGAGGAGCCCTCGTTCGCGCGCTGCCTCGACGGCTGCGATGACCCGGACGTGGTGGTCACGCCGGCGTTCATCTCGAACGGCTACTTCACGCGAACGGTCATCCCACGCGAGATGCGGCTCGATGGCCCGCTGACGGTGCGGGACGGCCGCCGCATCCGCTACACGCGGCCCGTGGGCTCCGCGCCGGCGCTTGCTGACGTCCTCATCGAACGCGCCCGCGAGGCCGGGGCCACGGCGGACGCCGCCGTCGTTATTCTCGGCCATGGCACCCGGCGAGACCCCGAGTCCGCCACGAATGTGCTGCGCATGGCCGAGCGGGTGCGCGCTTCGGGCCAGTTCGCAGAAGCCGGCGCGGTGTTTCTCGACCAGGAACCGGACATGCGCGACATGCTGACCATGTTCGCCGCGAAAACGGTGGTTGTTGTGCCGTTCTTCATCGCCGAAGGCTGGCACGTCGGCCAGACCATTCCCGCCGACCTCGCGCTCGAAGGCAGCGAAACCCGCCGCGACGGACGGGTCGTGCGCTACGCGCGGGCGGCAGGCACTCATCCCGGCATCGCGGATGTCGTGCTTTCCCTGGTGGGCGAAGAATGAGCCGCCGCCACATCGGTGAACTGACGGTCACGCGCGTCTCCGTCGGCATCCCGGCGTCGACACCCGGCACGCCGCTGCGCATCATCCCGCCGGACCTCGACCAGGTGGCGGAGTTCGTCCGGCACGATGCTTCGGGGCGCTACCGGCCGCTGCCCGGCGCGAAGAGCCTTCCCACCGGCTGGGAGGTCGTCCTCGGGCCGAGGCTCACCCCGGAGGACGTGATCGACACCGTCTACCCGCTGGCGACGGTCCACCAGCGCCAGTTCGCGGACGGCACGCTGGAGGTCGTCCCGTTTCAAGACGTGCTCGACCGCCAGGATGGCCGCTACCGTGCCGCCGCGGACCTGAGTCCGGCAGGCCGCGCGATGGCTTCCAGCCTGCTCTGCGGCATGTGCGTGCGGCGGCCGGTCTGGGGCGGCGCTTCCTGCGACCCCGGCGAGATTCCCTGCCCGGAAGCCTGCAGCGTGCTCGTCTCGATCTGCCGCGAAGCTGCCGCCTGGGAACGCCAACCGCCCTCGCCGGCACCCGTCGACCCCGCCGTCCCGTTCGCCGCTTTCGAGCAGCCGGGCAACGAACTGCGTGAGCGCTGGCTTTCCGCGATGATGGCTGGCGATGAATAACGCCGAAACGGTCGCCGCCGCGCGAGGCCTCTTCCCCGGTGGGGTCAACAGCCCCGTCCGTTCCTTCCGCTCGGTCGGCGGGCGGCCGGTCCCCATCGCCCGCGGCGAAGGCCCGCACGTCTTCGACACCGAAGGCAACCGCTACATCGACTACATCGGCGCGTTCGGGCCGCTCATCCTCGGCCATGCGCCGGCCCCGGTTGTCGAAGCCATCCGCAGGGCAGCCGGCGAAGGCACCGCGTTCGGTGCGCTGACCCCGGGCGAAGTCGAACTGGGCAGCCGCATTGCTGCGGCGACGGGCCTCGACCGCGTGCGCCTCGTGAACTCCGGCACCGAAGCGACGATGACGGCGATCCGGCTGGCCCGCGCGGCCACCGGCCGGGACGTCCTCGTGAAGTTCGATGGCGGCTACCACGGCCACAGCGACGGGCTGCTGGTGAAGGCCGGCAGCGGCGTCGCCACCCTCGGGTTGAGCGATTCGGCTGGCGTTCCCGGCGCGGTTGCCGCGCTTACCGCGGTGCTGCCCTATAACGACCCGGACGCGCTCGAAGCGTGGTTCGCCGCGCACGGCGCCGAAACCGCCGCCGTCATCGTCGAACCGGTAGCCGGGAACATGGGACTGGTTCTGCCCGAACCGGCGTTCCTCCATGCGCTCGACACCATCCCGCAGGCACACGGTGCGGTGCTCATCGCCGACGAGGTGATCACCGGCTTCCGCTTCCGCTACGGGCTCAGCGGGCTGCTCCAGAACGCCGGGGTGGTCTGCCTCGGCAAGGTCATCGGAGGCGGGCTCCCGGTCGGCGCCATCGGTGGGACGGCGGCGCTCATGGACCTGCTCGCGCCGCTCGGGCCGGTGTACCAGGCAGGCACCCTCAGCGGGAACCCGCTCGTCACCGCGGCCGGCGCGGCGATGCTCGACCAGCTCGCCGATGGCGCGGTCTACCGGCGGCTCGAAGAACTCGGGCGCCACCTCGAGAACGGGCTCACGACGGCCATCCGGCGCGCCGAACTCGAAGCCTCGGTCGTCCGCCGCGGCTCGGCGCTCACGCTGTTCTTCCGGTCTGGACCGCCGCGCGACTACGCAACCGCCCGCGAAGCCGCCACCGAGGTGTTCGCGCGCTTCCACGCCGGCATGTTGGAACGCGGCGTGATGCTGCCGCCGTCACAGTTCGAAACATGGTTCGTTTCGGCGGCCCACACGGAGCGGGAAATCGACGCAACGGTCGAAGCGGCGCATGCCGTGCTGCGCGGCATGGCCCAGCCGTGACCACCCTCCGCATCGCAACGCGGGGGAGCAAGCTCGCTCTTGTGCAGGCCGAATTGGCCGCCGCGAAGCTGCGCGAGGCGCACCCTGGGCTGGAGGTCAGCCTCGTCATCGTGACCACCGCCGGGGACCGCGACCAGACGACGCCGCTTCCCGAGGGCGACCGCGCCGGCTGGTTCACGTTGGCGATCCAGGACGCCCTCCTGCGCGAAGACGCCGACGTGGCGGTCCACAGCTACAAGGACCTGCCGACGAAGCGGCCGGATGGCCTCGTCATCGCAGCCGCGCCCCTGCGCGAAGACCCGCGCGACGCACTCGTGAGTCGCAGCCGCCTGGGCCTGCGCGCGCTCCCGAAGGGCGCGGTGGTGGGCACGAGTTCGCCCCGGCGCACGGCCCAGTTGCTCGAATTGCGCCCGGACCTCGATGTCCGCCCTATCCGCGGCAACGTCGAAACGCGCATTGGAAAGGTCGAAGCGGGCGAGTTCGATGCCGCGGTGCTCGCGCTGGCGGGACTGCGCCGTCTCGGCCTCGAAGCCCGCGCCGATGAGGTGTTCGGACTGGAGGAGATGCTGCCCGCGCCGGCCCAGGGCGCGCTCGCCCTCGAGTGCCGCGCCGCCGACGCGGAGACGCGCACCCTGCTTGCCGCCATCGACGACCTCGCGTTGCGGCAGGCCGTCACCGCCGAGCGGATATTCCTCGCGGCTATCGACGGCGGCTGCAGCTTCCCGGCGGCCGCCCATGCCGCGCACTTCGGCACCACGCTCAAGCTGAGCGCCCTCATCGCCGCCGACGGCCAGATCATCCGGTCGAAGATGGCCGGCCCGGCTGAAGCTGCCGCAGGGCTCGGGCGCGAACTCGCCGAAGAACTGATGGCCCGCGCCGGGCTGCGTTAGCGCAGGCTGCGGAAGCAGTTGCGCAGTTCGTTCACGAACACCTCCGGCTGTTCGAAGGCGGCGAAGTGCCCGCCCTTCTCCAGGTCGTTCCAGTAGACGATGTTCGGGTACCGCTTTTCGGCCCAGCGCCGCGACGTGCGGAAGATTTCTCGCGGGAAAATGCTCGCGCCGACGGGGATGGTGACCGCAGCTGCGCCGCCGCCCCCGCGCCCGAAGCTCTCCCAGTACAACCGCGCCGACGACGCGCCCGTGCCCGGCAGCCAGTAGAGCATGATGTCGTCGAGCATTTCGTCGCGGGTGAGGGCGTTCTCCGGGTGGCCGTTGCAGTCGGTCCACGCCCAGAACTTCTCGAGGATCCATGCCGCCAGCCCGGCCGGCGAATCGACCAGCCCATAACCGACCGTCTGCGGCCGCGTGCTCTGCTCTTTCGAATAGCCCGAGTCCCAGTCCTGGTAGTACTGCAGGCCGGCGATGGCGCTCTTCTCGCGCTCGGTCAGGTTGTCCACGGGGTCCGGCCGGACGGTGACCATGTTGAGGTGGATCCCGGCGCAGTGTTCCGGGTCCCGCGCGCCGATCTGCGTCGTCACGGCTGAACCCCAGTCGCCGCCCTGCGCGAAGTAGCGGTTATACCCGAGCCGGGCCATCAGCGCGGCCCACGCATCCGCAATCTTCTCGACGCCCCAGCCGTTCTTCGTGGGTTTACCGGAGAAGCCGTAGCCCGGCAGCGACGGCGCGACCACGTGGAAGGCGTCCGACGCCTGGCCGCCGAACTTCACCGGGTCGCTGAGCGGTTCGATGACCTTGAGGAACTCGACAATCGACCCCGGCCAGCCATGGGTGATGACCAGCGGCGCGGCGCCCTCGTGCCGCGAGCGGACGTGGATGAAATGGATGTCGAGGCCATCGATCTCGGTGATGAACTGGGGGAACGCGTTGATTCGCGCCTCGGTCGCGCGCCAGTCGTAGCTGTTAGCCCAGTACTCGCAGACCTCCTGGACGTAGGAGAGCGGCGTGCCCTGGGTCCAGTCCTCCACGGCCTCGCGTTCGGGCCAGCGGGTGTCCTTCAGGCGGCGCTTCAGGTCGTCGAGCTGGGCCTGGGGGATATCGATGCGGAAAGGGCGAATCTCGGCAGTCATGGCGTCCTCCTGCGGTGCGGGCACGATGCCCGATTGAGGCGCGTCGCGCAATCTGGGTGGCCGCTCAGCGCGGGCGTTCGCCGTAGTCCCCGAACGGGCCGTCGCGGCGGCGGATGGTCTCGCGGAAGCCGATCTCGCCGAAGCTTTCGCGCCAGCGCAGCGCTTCCTCGGTGTGGCGCGTCACGCCGTCGAAGAAGGTGCCGAACATCTGCGTGGTGCGCAGGCCCATGTTTTCGAACGCCTGGTTGATGAGCAGCTTGTTCAGGGCGAGCTGGTTCGAAGGGATGTTGGCGTACCGCTTGGCGTACTTCTCGGTCTCGGCGGAGAGCTGTTCGCGCGGGAACACCTTCGAGACGAGCCCGATGCGGTGGGCCGTGGCCGCGTCGATCTGGTCGCCCGAGAGGAGGAACTCCTTCGCGTGTTCGAGGCCGACCCGGTAGACCCACATCATCGTCGTCGGCGTGCCGTACACGCGGCTCGGCGGGTAGCCGATGATCGCGTCTTCGGCCATGAAGATGAGGTCGGCGCAGAGGATGAGGTCGGTGCCGCCGCCGAGTGCGTAGCCGTGGAGTTCGGCGATGACCGGCTTCGGGCACTCCCAGAGCTTCATGAAACGGCGCATGTTGTGGCCCATGAAGGCGTAGTCCCGGACCGGATCCCACGCTCCGGGCCGGGGGTCGACGGAGGGCGCCCCGTAGCGCGGCCGCCAGTTTCGGCCCCCGCGCTCGTTCGAACCGGGGTTGAGGTCGTACCCCGCGGTGAAGCACGGCCCTGCGCCGCGAATGATGATCGACGACACCTCGGGCGAGGCGGTCGCCTCATCGATGGCGTCGGCGATGCCCTGGATGACCGCGTCGTTCAGGGTGTTCATCTTTTCCGGGCGGTTGATGGTGATAATCGCCAGGCTCTGGCGCTCTTCGTAGAGGACAACGGGGTCGGCCATCGGGCGCTTCCTTCGCGGTGTTTTGCGTTCGAAACGATACACCGGGCCGCCCCCGCCAGGTTCGAACGCCGGCCGGCAGGGTTGCCAAAGCCCGCGCCTGTAGCGCCTACTGGAGGGAGTGCTGCGCCGCGACGGACTGATTCTCGCCAATCGGGCGTTCCTCGACCACGAGTCTCCTCGCTGGGCCGACTCGCCGTCTTCGGCGGGCAGCGGCGGGCTGCTCGCTGCCGTCCGGCCGATTATCCAGCCCTGGGACGGCAAAGCCGGGACGACCTGGATCGGCGCCGGAATGGGCCGCTTCGACCGCGAATGGACCGACGAGCGCGGCTTCGAACTGCTCGAAACCACGCGCGGCCTGCTGCGCCACCGGCGGCTGTTCTTCGCCCCGCCGGCCTGGCAGGGCCACTACGCCGAAGTCTCGAACTGTTTCCTCTGGCCGTTGCTCCACCTCGTGCGCTATGACCTGCCAGCGGTCACCGGCTACTACCCCGCTCCCGCCGCTCCCGCGCCCGCCGACTGGCAGGCCTACCTCGCGGTCAACACGGCCTTCGCCGATGCCGCCGCCGAGGAACGGAACGCCCCGTGGTGCTGGATCCACGACTACCAGCTGGCGCTCACGCCCGGGCTGCTGCGCGAACGCGGCTTCTCGGCGCCTATCGGGTTCTTCCTCCACACGCCGTTCCCGGACCTCGCGGTGGCGAAGCCGTACCTTGGCGAGGGCGGCGGCGAGAGCTTCCGGCGCGTCGTCACCGGCATGCTCGGCGCGGACCTGCTGGGGTTCCAGACCCCCGCCGACGTCGAACGGTTCCGGCGGGTAGCCGTCGAGCTCGCCGGCGCCGAGGACGCTCGCGGCGGCGTGCTCTTCGACGGTCACATCGTCCGCCTGCGCGCCTGCCCGGTCGGCATCGACGTCGATGACGTGCTCGATGTCACGAAGACCGCGCTGACGCCCTCACGCGTGACCGCAGCCCGGCAGGCAGGCCTGCCGCTCGTCGTCGGCCTCGAACGGGGCGACTTCACGAAAGGCATTCCCGAGCGCCTGCGGGCGGTCGCGGCGGCCTTCCGCGGCGGCGCGCGCTTCGCCTATCTCGGCATTGCCGCGCCCACCCGCGAAGGTGTCCGCGCCTACGAAGCGCTCGAAGCCGCCGTGGAAGCCGAGGCCCGCGCCGCCCGCGAGGCCGCCGTTGCCGCCGGCGGGTCGTTCGCGCACGTCCGCGCGAACGTCGGCTGGCCGGACGTCGTCGCCCTGCAGCGCGAGGCCGACGTGGTCTTCACGTCATCGCTCGCCGACGGCCAGAACCTGGTGCCTCTGCAGGCAGCCGTCGCCCAATCGCTGCGGCCGGGGGCAGACCGCGCCGTCATCATTTCCGGCCGGGACGCAGGCGTCTCCGATTCGTTCGCGGAGTTCGCGGGCAAAGGGCTCGCTATCACTGACCCGCTCGACGCCGATGCCATGCACGAAACGCTGCGGGCCGCCCTCGATGGTGCGCCCGGGCGAGTCAGCGACCGCTTTGTAACAGCAGTTCACACACGGGATGCGCGCTGGTGGGCGACCGAATTCCTCGCCAGCCTGGAGGGGCCATGCTAACGCTCGACGCAATCGAACAGTTCAAGGCGCTGGCCGCCGCACGAGGGCCGCTGCTCATCGCAACGGACCTCGACGGCACGCTCGCGCCGATCGTGGCCCACGCCAGCGAGGCGCGCGTGCCCCCCGGCGCGCTCGCCGTCCTCGACCGGCTGGCCCAGGTGGCGAAGGTCGCGGTCATCACCGGGCGCGACCTGAATACGGCCCGCCGCATGGTCCCGGTCGAAGGTGTGGTCGTCGTCGGCAGCCACGGCCTCGAAGCGTCGTTCGATGACCCGCTTATCCCGGGGGTGGACCGCGTCGCCCTCAGCGCGGCACTCGAAGAGGTCGAGCAGGGCGTCATCTCCGCCTGCCCGAGTTCGTTCCTCCACATCGAGCGCAAGGCGATCTCGACCGCGTTTCACTACCGTACTGCGCCCGAACTGGAGCCGACGCTGCGGCAGGCGCTCGGCACGCTGCCCGAGGGTCTGCGCCTCCGCGAAGGCCGGATGGTCCTTGAGGTGCTGCCCGACGCCCGCGGCGGCAAGGATGTCGCCCTCACCGCGCTCTGCCGCCAGATGCGCGCGCACGCCCTCCTCGTCATGGGCGATGACCTGACCGATGTGGCGATGTTCAAGTCCGCGCTGGGGCTGGCGAAGGACGACCAGGTGCACGTCCTCCTCGCGGGTGTCGCTGGCGGACCGGAATCGCCGCCCGAACTCCTCGACCTCGCCGATGTGGTGGTTCGCTCCACTGAAGAGGCGCTCGAAGGGCTGGAGACCATCGCTCGCGCGCTCGGGGTCTGATTTCGCCCCGGTCAGCCCTGCTTGCGCAGGTGGATGCAGCACCAGTCGCGTTCTTCTTCGGTCGAAAGGTGCGTGAAGCCCTGCGCTTCCATGTCGGGGATGACGGCCGCTGAGTCGACCGTGAGGATGCCGGAGAGCACGAGGTCGCCCGCCGGCAGCACCACCGTCCCGAAGACCGGCGCGAGGGCGCGGTTCGCCGGCGTGCTGATGTTCGAGAGGACGAGTTCGTAGCGGCCGGGATGGTCGTCCTTGAGTACCCCTGCACTGATCTCGACGTGGGCATCGATGCCGTTGGCCGCGCAGTTCCGTCGCGCCACATCGGCCGCTATCGGGTCGATGTCGATGGCGACGATGCGGGGAACGCCGAGCAGCGCTGCGCCGATAGCGAGCACCCCCGACCCGGTGCCGACGTCGAGCATCGTGATCCCCGGGCGGGCGAGGCCGTCGAGCGCCTTCAGGCAGAGCCGGGTGGTCTCGTGGTGGCCCGTGCCAAAGGCCTGGCCGGGGTCCAGCCGGATGACGAGCTGGTCCGGCTGCGCTTCGTGGTCGACCCACGTGGGCACGACGATCAGCCGGCCGCCGGTTTCGACCACGCCGAAGAACTCGCGCCAGGAGACGGACCAGTCCTGCTCGTAGATCGGCTTCGCGGTCAGCTGGACCGAGGGGTACGGCTCCATTCCATCGCGCAGGTCGGCGATGAGCACCGCGCCGAGTTCCGACGCCGGCAGGTAGGCGCGCACGAGCACCGGCTCGCCGCCGCGCACGCGAAAGCCCATTTCCGGGCCGAGGATGTCGATCGGGTGTTCGACGATGATGCCGCCAGGGGCAACGCCCAGCATCAGCGCGCTGACCTCTTCGACCAGCGCCGGGGGCGTTTGCGCGGTGATTTCGTACCAGAGCGCGCCCGGGCCGGGGTTCGGCTGGTCAGTCACCGGGCATCAGGTGGGGACGCGCCAACGCGGCTCAGCCCGCCATCGCGTCGCGGATGCGTTCGAAAAAGCCCTTGCTGCGCCGCGGCAGAGTTGGCGTGCCCATCGTCTCGGCGAGCTTTTCGAGCAGTTCGCGCTGGTCGTCGCTGAGGCTCTCCGGCACCACGACGGTGACCCGCACCACCATGTCGCCGCGGCCCGCGCCGCGCAGGTGGGGCACGCCCTTCCCGCGGATGACGAAGTCTTCGCCGCTCTGGGTGCCGGCGGGGACTTCGAAGGTCATGTCCCCGTCGAGCGTGGGGATGCTCAGTTCGGCGCCAAGGGCGGCCTGGGCCACGTTCACCGGCAGTTCGAGGACGATGTGGTCTTCGACGCGCTGGAACTTCTCGTGGTCGGCCACCGAAAGAACGACGTAGAGGTTGCCGGGTTCGCCGCCGCGGGCGCCCGCTTCGCCTTCGCCGGCGAGCCGGATCTGCGAGCCGTCATCGACGCCGGCAGGCACTTTCACCGCGATCTTGCGGGGGGCGCGAAGCCGTCCTGTGCCACGGCAGTCTTCGCACGGGTTGGGGACGATGCGCCCCTCGCCGCTGCACCGCCCGCAGGGAGCGACGTTTACGAACTGGCCGAAGATGCTCTGTTGCGAGCGCCGGATTTCGCCCGCGCCGTTGCAGTCGGGGCAGGTGGCGAGTTCGGTTCCCGGTTCGGCGCCCTTGCCGGAGCAGCGGGTGCAGCGCTCCTGGCGCTGGAACTCGATCTCCTTGTCGACGCCGAAGATGGCCTCTTCGAAGGTCAGTCGCAGGTTGAAGCGGAGGTCCGCGCCGCGCGCAGGCCCGCGCCGCCGGCGGCCGCCGCGCTGCCCGCCGCCGAAGAACGCGTCGAAGATGTCGCCAAAGCCGCCTTCGAAGCCCTGGAAGCCGTCGAAGCCGCCGCCCTGGCCGTCGACGCCGGCGTGGCCAAAGCGGTCGTAGGCCTGGCGCTTCTGGTCGTCCGAGAGCACCTCGTAGGCCTGGTTGATCTCCTTGAACTTCGCGGCCGCATCCTCGGAAGGGTTGCGGTCCGGGTGGAACTCCATCGCAAGCTTGCGGTAGGCCTTCTTCAACTCCTGCGCGTCCGCCGAGCGGGAAACGCCGAGCACTTCGTCATAGTCGCGTTGTCCGGTGGCCATGGACTTAGCAGTGTAACAAACCGAGTGCTAATCGTGGCCGGAACCCATCCGGATGGGCAGCCCGGGCCGGCTGCGGGTAGAGTTGCTCTCGTGGCACGGCTCCCCGAAGACCTCGCTAACGCCATCGAACGGTTCGCGCAGGGCGCAACGCTCGTTCGCCAGGCTGTCCATGGCGCCGATGCCGGGGCGCTCTCGCGGCCGGGCAAGGAAGGCTGGTCCGTCCGCGATGTGCTCGTCCACCTCGCCGATGCCGAGCTCGTGCGCGCCACCCGCATCCGCATCATCCTGGCCGAGGAACAACCGGCCCTCTTCGACTTCGACGAGGAGATGTGGAAGCGGCGCGGGCACTACCTCTGGCGTAGCCCCGAGGCCGCCATCGCCCTCTTCGACCAGCTTCGCTACACGACGATGGAGATCGTCCGCCAGCTGGACCTGAAGAGCTGGCAGCGGGCCGGTATCCACCCGGCAGACGGCCCGCTGACCATCGCCGAACTGATCAGCCGCGGCGCCGCCCATTCCGAAGACCACGCGGCCCAGATCCGCGCGCTGCGGGGCTGACGACACGGCGCTCCGTGGCGCCCCGGCAGTGCGCCAACCCGCGCCAGGTGGGACACTCTTCAGCAGCCCCGTCACCGGAAGTCTCTGTTTGATCGCCGTCGAGTCAGCGCCTGGCACTTCGAGCCGCCCCGCGTGAGCCGCGTCTTCGCGCGTCCCGGCGAGCCGTGGAAGGTCAACCTCCTCTTCATCTGGATCGGCGTCTTCGTCGGCCTCATGGGCGCGAACTTCGTCTTCCCGTTCATCCCCTTCTATATCAAGGAACTCGGCGTCCACGACGAAGGCGAGATCGCCTTCTATACGAGCCTGACGGCGAGTGCGACCGGCCTTTCGCTCACCATCACCGCGCCAATCTGGGGGGCGATGGCGGACCGCTACGGCCGTAAGCCGATGTTCCTGCGCGCGCTCATCGGCGCGGGTGTGCTCATCGGCATCATGGGTCTCGCGTCAGCGGTCTGGCAGCTGGTGTTGTTGCGCTTCCTCATGGGCGCGTTCGCCGGGACGATGGGCGCCGCAGCAGCGCTCGTCGCTTCGAGCACGCCCCGGCCGCGCGTTGGCTACGCCCTCGGCATGCTCCAGACCGGCCAGTTCACCGCGAACATGCTCGGGCCAGTCATCGGCGGCTTCGTCTCGGCGGCGCTCGGCATCCGCGAATCGTTTATCTTCTGCGCCGCGCTCTACCTGCTGGCCGCCGGCCTCGCCTACGTCTTCGTGCGCGAACAGCCCGCGGACGAAGAGGGCGCACCCGAACCCGAACCGGCGAAGCCCCAGAACGAGTCGTTCTTCGCCAGCCTCCGTTCCGTCGTCTCGGAGCGGCAGGTCGTGGCGATGCTGCTGCTCCTCTTCGCCCTCTGGCTGAGCACCACCTTCGTGCGGCCGGTCATGCCCATCAGCATCGACAACTTCGCGGACGAGGGCGACCGCGTCCATGTGAACCTCCCCTTCTGGAAGGCGAACCTGAAAGAGGAGGCCGCGACCGGCCTCGTCTTCAGCGTCATCGGCCTGACGAGCACGATCGCGGCCTTCGCCGTCGCGCCGATGGGCGAACGCCTCGGCTACCGCAACACCGTGGCCGGCGCAGCCCTCCTCACCGGCGTCCTCTACCCGACGGTTGCGCTGGCGGGCGGCGCGGTCAGCTTCGCGCTCCTCCTCGGGGCGGTTGGCCTCTTCCAGGGCGCGATGGTCCCGGGGACGAACGCCCTCATCGCTGCCAGCACGCCCGACGGCAAGCAGGGCAGCGCGTTCGGTCTCGCCGCCAGCATGCAGTCCCTCGCCCTCATGCTCGGCCCCCTCGGCGGCGGCGTGACCACGGGCATCGCGGGCATCGGTGCGGTCTACGTGGTGATCGGCGTCATCCTGATGTTCGCCGCCGTGGGCTGTGTCCTCTTCGTGCGCGAACCGAAGGGCTTCGGCAGGGTCGTTCGCGCCGGGTAGCACCACAGCGGTCCGCCGTCCGCTATGCTTCGCGACGGCCTCGGGGGTGGCTCAACAATGACACAGGACTGGTCGCGACCGGTCGTGCACTGGGAGATCCAGGCGCGCGACATGGAGAAGATGTCCGGCTTCTACGGCCGGATGTTCAACTGGGACATCAGCGGAGACGCCCGGCTTCGCCAGATTTCGGCGGGCATTGGCGCGCCGGAGACGATTACCGGGCATATGCTCGCGGGCCAGCAGTCCGGCGTCGTCCTCTACATCCAGGTGCTCGACCTCGCGGCCAGCCTCGCGCTCGCCCGTGAACTCGGCGGGAGTGTCCTCCGCGAGCCGTTCCAGCCGCCCGGCCAGCCGACCCTCGCCGGCATCGCCGACCCCGAAGGGAACGCGATCGTCCTCGTCCAGCAGTAAGTGTCTTGCGGTGGCCGCGCCGCCGCCGTACCGTGCGGCACATCACCGTGGAGGTCATCTCCCCATGTCTGACACTGTCCTGTTCGAAACGCGCGGCGCGGTCGCGATCATCACCCTCAACCGGCCCGAATCCCTCAATTCGATGAACCCGGAGATGCTCGACACCATGTTCCGGGTGGCTGAGCGGGCCGCCGGGGACCCGGCCATCCGCGCCGTCGTGGTCACCGGCACCGGCCGCGCTTTCTCCGCGGGCGGCGACGTAAAGGGCATGGCCGAACGGAACGAAGGCGGTTCGGGCGGCGGGCTCGGCCGGGTTGAAGCACTCCGCCAGCAGGAAGAGGTCTCGCGCCTCCTCCAGGAGATGCCGAAGCCGACGATCTGCGCGGTCAACGGCGTGGCCGCCGGCGCCGGTCTCAGCGTGGCCCTCGCGGCCGACCTGCGCGTCGCCAGCGACCAGGCCCGCTTCACCACGGCATTCGCGAAGGTCGGCTTCAGCGGCGATTTCGGCGGCACCTGGCTCCTGCAGCGGCTCGTCGGCCCGCTCAAGGCGAAAGAACTCTACTTCCTCTCCGACATGCTGAGCGCCCAGCAGGCATTGGATCTCGGCCTCGTCACGAAGGTCGTCCCGCACGAGTCGCTGATGGACGAGACGATGGCGCTCGCCGAACGGCTGGCCGCCGGGCCAACCCTCGCCTACGGCCGGATCAAGGACAACTTCACCTTCGGCGCCACGAACAGCTTCGCCGACACCCTCCAGCGCGAAGCTGAGAACATGATCGCCAGCGGCAAGACCGAGGACCACCAGAACGCGGCACGGGCCTTCGTCGAGAAGCGCCAGCCGGTGTTCGAAGGCCGGTAGCTTCGGCGTTATTCCGTTAGACTGCCGCGAATGAACGCTGGATCCCCTGCGCGCGGCCCGGTGGCGGCGCGGCTCCTTCCCGGCCGCCTCTTTTACGGTTGGTACATCGCCATCGCCTGCGCCTGCCTCATGTTTGTCGGCGTCGGCGTCGGCTATTACGGACTGCCGATTTTCCTGAAACCGCTGCGCGACGCTCACGGCTGGAGCGACACCCAGGTGAGCGTGGCCCCGGCAATCTACTTCACCGTCTCGGGGCTGACATCCGCCATCGTTGGCCCCTACGTCGACCGCTACGGTCCGAACAAGTTCATGCTCATCGGCACCGTGGTGAACGGTGTGAGCGCCGCCTTCATCGGGCTGGTCGACCAACTCTGGCAGCTCTACCTCGTCTACTTCATCTTCGCCGTGGCGTTCGGCATGTCGAGTTCGATCGCCGTCAATGCGATCATGACGCGCTGGTTTGTGCGCCGCCGCGCCCTGGCGATGAGCATCTCATCCACGGGCGTGTCTCTCGGCGGGGTCATCCTGGCGCCGGTCGCCAGCGCCCTGGTCGAATCAGGCGGCCTCGAACTGGCCACGCCGATCCTCGGCGCGCTGGTCCTCTTCGTCGCCATCCCGGTCATCCTCATGGTCCTCGTGTTCGACCCCGAGCAGATGGGCCTCAAGCCCGATGGCGACCCGCCGGGCAGCCACGCCGCCATGTCCGGCCGCACCGAGCTGGCCGGGCAATACCGCCCCTGGACGCGCACCGAGGCGATGCGGACGGTCGGGTTCTGGGCGATCCTCGTGGCCTTCCTCCTCGTGCTGGTGGCCCAGACCGGCTACATCATCCACCAGGTGAACTTCCTCGAAGCCCGCCTCGGGTCGCGCAACGAAGCCGCCTTCACCATCAGCGTGACTGCTTTCGGAAGCATCGTCGCCCGCCTCGTCGTCGGCATCTTCGCCGATGGCGTCGACCGGCGGCTGCTGACGGTCATCCTCTTCGTCGTCCAGGGGACGGCCATCCTGCTCATCATCCACATCGAAAATGTCGCGGCGACCTGGGCGCTTACGCTCATCTTCGGGCTGACCATCGGCAATATTTACATGATGCAGTCGCTCATCGTCGGCGAGATCTTCGGCATGGTGTCGTTCGGGGCGATCTTCGGGCTCATCTCGCTTGCCGGGCAGGCGGGCAGCGGCCTCGGCCCGATGGGTGTCGGTTGGCTGCACGACCAGACCGGCGGCTACACCGTGCCGTTCACTGTGACTGCCGTGCTCACCTACCTGGCGGCCATCGCTATCCTCTTCGCGCGGCCTTCGAAAGAACCGGCCGAAGCGTCGGCCGGCGCCATCGTCGGCGGGGCAACCGCCGGCAAGTAGCCGCTTCCGTTCGCCAAAGAGAACAGCCCGCTGGATCCAGCGGGCTGTTTGTCGTCTCCGAACCGGGCAGACGCTCAGTTCACCCGGCGCTCGACGCCCTTCCAGTACTGCTCCCGGATGAGGAACTTCTGGAGCTTGCCGGTCACCGTCCGCGGCAGCGTCTCGACGAAGTCGACCGAGGTTGGGCAGCGGAAGTGCGCGAGATGCTGGCGGCTGAACACGAGGATCTCCTCCTCCGTCGCTGTCATCCCTTCGCGCAGGATGATGAGCGCCTTCGGCGTTTCGCCCCACTTCTCGCTTGGCACGCCGATGACCGCGCATTCGAGCACGGCCGGGTGCTTATAGAGCGCCGCTTCGACTTCCGGCGAGGAGATGTTCTCGCCGCCGGAGATGATGACGTCCTTCTTCCGGTCGACGATGTTGACGTTGCCGAACTCGTCCCAGACGCCGAGGTCGCCGCTGTGGAAGTAGCCGCCGTAGATCGCCTTCGCGGTCTCTTCCGGCTGCTCCCAGTACCCCTTGAGGATGACGTTGGAGCGCGCGCACACCTCGCCGACGGTGGTGTCGTCCTTCGGCACCGGGTTGCCGTCGTCATCGAGGACCTGCAGGTCGACGCCGATGGCTTCGACGCCGGCGCGCGAACGGCGCTGGTAGTCCTCGCCATCCGGGCACTGGTCGGTGCTCGAAACGGTCAGGATCGGCGAGGTCTCGGTCAGGCCGTAGATCTCGATGAACTCCCAGCCGAGTTCCTTTTCCAGGCGCTCAATGAACGCCGCTGGTGGGGGCGCGCCGGCCACCACGAAGCGCGGCCGCGTGGTGATCGTGTACTTGTCCTTGTCCGGGAAGTTCAGGATCGTGCTCAGCACGGCCGGGGCCATACATGCGAACGTGATCTTCTCGTCCTGGATCATCTGGTAGATGTCTGCGCCGACGACCGCGCGAAGGACGACGTGGGTGGCCCCCATCGCGGTCAGGGCGAAAGGCCCTCCCCAGCCGTTCGCGTGGAACATTGGCAGCGTCCATATCTCACGGTCTTCGTGCTGGATGCGCAGGTGGGCGATGAAGTTGTAGGCGTTGATGTAGACGTTGCGGTGGGTGAGCATCACGCCCTTCGGCCGCGCCGTCGTCCCGGAGGTGTAGTTGATTGACGTGACGTCGTTCTCGTCTTGCTCGACCGGCGGGGTCGCCGTTTTCGGCTGCGAACCCACCAGCATGTCCCAGTCGGTCCAGCCGCGGGGCGTCTCAAGCGGCGTCCGCGGGTCGGCGATGATGAAATGCTCGACCGTCTTCAGGTTCGGGCGGATCTCATCGATGACCTTCGCGTACTCGTAGTCGACGAGGACTGCCTTCACACCTGCATGGTTGATGATGTACTCGTGGTCGCTGGCGACGAGGCGGTAGTTCAGCGGGACGAGGATCGCGCCAATCTGGGGGACGCCGAAGTAGCTCTCCATGAAGTAGTGGCTGTTGGGGCTGAGGATGCAGACGCGGTCGCCCTTCTTGATGCCCAGGGAGAGCAGCGCATGGGCGAGCTGGTTGCAGCGCTCCTGGTATTCGCGGTAGGTGAACCGGCTTGGGCCATCGACGATCGCTTCCTTGTTCGGGTAGATCTTGGCCGAGCGGCGCAGGAAATCGTTGATCAACAGGGGAACTTCCACTGTGGCCTCCGGTGCTTCGAAACTGCCGTGGGATTCTAGCAGTTTCAGCCCGGGACTTCAGGTGGTCTTTGCTTCGCTTAACGCAGCGGATCGCCCGAGGCGAAGCGCGTGATCTCCATGCAGAGGGCCTCGACGCTCCGGCGGGCGAGGGTAACCTGTGGCAGGTCTCGCGGGCGCTGCTCCGTGTAGGCCTGCGAGACCCGGTGCGGCAACGCCGTCGATGCCCAGACCACCAGCAGTTGGGCCCACTCCAGGTCCGGCAGGGCAGTCTTGCTCGAAGGGCTGCCGTCGAGGCCGTGGATCATCCGGACCTCGAGGCGCGAGCCGGCCAGCGCGTCCCGGATCTCGGTGTGCGCCGCCTTCGAACCGCCGAGGACGAGCACCCGCTTGAGCCCCGCCTTGCGGCAGGCGTCGACCATCGTCTTCACCGCCCGCTTCGTGTTCGAACCGCCGCAGACGCTGCACCGCTCGCGCGTGGTGGTGACGATCGGCAGCGCCGGGCGTCCGGCGGCAGTGCGGCAGGCCGCATCGGCGCAGACCGGTGTGACCCCGGCCCAGAGCGCCCGGCGGGCGGCTTCGAGCTTGTGGTTGGCCATCCGCTGCTTGCCCGCGCGGGTGAGCCCGGCGGCGGCGAGCACCACCATCGCCTCCACCCGGCTGGCGCGCTCGACGATGCCCTCGCCTTGCAGCCATGCATCGATGTCAGTGTCCGCGGCCACGCGGTAAACGTAGCAGCAGCGGGGCGTTCGCACGTCCCTCCCCGTTGGGCGGCGTGGGCATGTATCCTTTTTTCGCGGCCCCGGGCGCCAGCCCAGTTCTTCGTGGCCCCTGCGAGGTAGCGCTGTGAAAGTTGTTGTGAACCCGGACATGTGCGAAGGTCATGGCAAGTGCGAACTGACCGCCCCGGAAGTCTTCAAGCTCGGCCCCGACGACGTGAGCGTCGTCCTCGTCGATGACGTGCCGGACTCGCTGAAGGACAAGGTGGACCGGGCCATCCGCCTCTGCCCGCGCCAGGCCATCTCCTGGGCGAAGTAGGGGCGTTCCGGCCTCTGTGAAGCACATCACAGAAGCCGCGTAAGGTTTCCCCCGCCCGCCGGTCTTTTCCCCAGAACCCCTCTGGGAGAAGAGACCATGAATCGCATCAAACTCCTCGCGCTGGGCGCAGCGCTCGCCATCCCGGCCATCGGCGCTGTGGGCGCGGGCGCGGCCGGCAGCAACCTCATCCTCAACGGGACGTTCGATAACAGCGTCGCCGGCTGGGACAACTACGGCGGGCACCCCACGCTCTACAAGTCGACGATGCAGATCACGAACGACTACGCGGGCGCCGGGAACTCCTACTACAGCGGCTGGACCTGCGTCGGCGTGAAGGCCGGCAAGGAATACACCGTCGAGGCCGACTACTGGGTGCCTGAAGACGCCCCGAAGAACGCCGGCGCCAGCCTCGGCCTCCACTACTACGAAAGCGCAAACTGCTCGGGCCCGAACATGGTGACCGGCGGCGGCTACCAGTCGGGCGGCAAGTCCCTGCTTCAGCGTGGCAACTGGCAGCACTTCAGCTTCGAATCCACCGCTCCCGCCGGTGCGAAGTCGGTCCGCGTGCGGGCGACGGCCCTTAAGGAACCCCTCGGCGGCGGATCCATCGCGGCCGAGCACAAGGTCTACTTCGACAACGTGAGCATGCGCGCGGAACAGATCATCATCGTGCTCCCGACCGCCACTCCGACGCAGCCGAAGGGCCCGGATGATGTCGCAGCGGACCCGACGCCGCCCCAGCCGCCGTCGAACCCGGACGACCTGTCGGCGGAGCCGGAACCGACGGAGCCGCCGTCGAACCCGGACGACCTGTCGGCGGAGCCGGAACCGACGGAGCCGCCTTCGAACCCCGACGACCTGTCGGCAAACCCGGACCCGACGCAGCCACCGTCCGACCCCGGCGATGCGCCTTCGAACTCGGCTGACGCCCCAGCTGGCCCGGAGGCCACGCCTGCTGCGCCGAACACCGGCAACCACCCGGTCGATGTCATCCCACAGGGCCAGCCCGGCAAGCCCGGATCGGAAAGCGGCCCCAGTGGCTCCCCTGTGAACCACAACGTCCAGGCCGCAGATGAGGGCGGCGGCAGCATCGGCCTCGGGCTCGGCATCATCTTCCTCGCTGCGGGCGGCGCTTTCGCTGCCGTCGGCATGAGCCTCGCCGCCATCGCCCGCCGCCGCCGGGGCGAGGAACCGCTCGACTAAGCGCCACCGTCTTCCACGAAATCCCGGCTGCAACCGGCCAAACCCGCCGGTTGCAGCCTCGCCCTGCCCGGCCACGCGCGGCTGCCCGGATGTGAAGGCCGTCACAGATAGGCGGCGCAGTCATCCGAACGAGTGAGCCCGCACCCCCCGGCCGGATGGCCCACGAGGCCAACGGGGGCTGTGCAATACACCTGAACGCCGCGCTGCCCCGGCCATCCACGGAAACAAGGAGACCGAACAAACATGAACATCACGAAGAACCGCATCAAGCTCATCACCCTGGCAGCAGCGCTGGCGCTCCCCGCCATTGGCCTCGTCCCGGCCGCTGCCGCATCCGCCAACCTCGTCAGCAACGGGACCTTCGACAACGGCGTCGCCGGGTGGGAATCGCTCAGCGGCAACCCAACCGCTTCCCAGGGCCGGATGGAGGTCACGAACGACTACACCGGCAGCGCCGCCTCGTTCTACAGCGGCTGGTACTGCGCGCCGGTCCAGGGCGGAACCCAGTACGCCGCCGAAGCCGACTACCTCGTGCCCTCGAGCGCCCCTGCCGATTCCGGCGCCGGGCTCAGCCTCATCTATTACCCGACTGCCGACTGCTCAGGCGACAGCCTGCGCGAAGGCGTGCAGCATCTCATCGCGGGGAAGACCGCGGCCGAACGCGGCCAGGTCCAGCGCCTCAGCATGGTCTCGAAGGCCCCCGCAAGCGCCGCCGCCGTCCGCGTCCGCCTCTCAGCCGTGAAGGACCCGGTGGGCATGGAGCGCATCACTGCGAAGCACGTCGTCGCCTTCGACAACGTGAGCCTCGTCGCCCAGGAGAACGCAGCGCCGAAGGCCGCAGCGGTCCCGGAGAGCAGCAACGTCGTTGACGCGGAAGAAGGCGACGGCGCCGGCGTGAGCGCTGGCTTCCTCGTCCTTGGTCTTGGCGGCGCGTCCACCATCGCCGGCCTTGGCGCGGCCGCGGTCACCAAGCGCCGCCGCCGCGAACAGACCCGGGCCTGACCGCGGGAGATTCGACCCAGTAAGAGAGGGGCCGGCGAACTGCCGGCCCCTTTGCTGTGTTTCGAATCCGCCGCGCCCGCGGGTTACGGAAAGCGGTTGAACCAGAGCAGGCTGAGCGCGCCCGCGGCGAGGATGGCCAGCGCGCCGAACCCGGCGAACCCTACCGTCGCTTCCGAGGTCGTCTTGTCGTAGCCGATTTTCGAGCCGAGTTCGTCGTAGATGGACTGGAGGTCTTTGGCCGAGGGCGCGGAGAAGAACTTCCCGCCCGTGATGTCCGAGATCTCCCGCAACGTTTCTTCATCCGGCGGGACGTTGACGCGCCGCTGGCGGCCCTGGCTATCGGTCACGATGGCGACGCCCTGCTGGGTGCCGAGCGCGATGGTGAAGATGGGGATGCCATCGACCTGGGCCTGGTCCGCCGCGTCCAGCGGGTCCGTCTGGCCGAGCGTGTTCGCGCCATCGGACAGCAGGATCATGATGACCGGCGGGTCCTTCGGCGGTTGCCCGTTGGCCGTGGCCGTCGGGGTCGGCGAAGCCGCGGGCTGGCCTTTCGCGTCGATGGTTGAAAGCTTCGAAGCGGCGATCCCCTCGACGATGCCGTCGCCCATCGCCGTCCCGCCGGTGGGAGTCAGGCTGTCGATGGCGGCGTTCATCACGTCGCGGTCCGTGGTGGGCGCGACGACCGTGCGGACGCCCGCGGAGAAGCTCACGAGGGAGAGTCGGAACCCTTTCGGGAGGGTTTCGACGAGGGTGTGGGCGGCCGTCTTGGCCGCGTCCATCCGAGTCGGCTGGATGTCGGTCGCCGTCATCGAACCCGAGACGTCGGTGACGAGGACGACGGTGGCTTCCTGCTTCGGCACCTTGTGGACGAACTCGGGCCGCGCGAGCGCGACCAGCAGCGAGGTGAGCGCCAGTAGCCCAAGGACCGCCGGGATGTGCCGCCGCCACCCGGGTGAACCATCGACGACGTTGGCGAGCAGGTCGAGGTTCGTGAAGCGTGCCGCGTACTTCGGGCGGCGGCTTTGCGCCCAGAGGTACGCCGCCACCGCCACCGGGACGAGGACGAGGCTGAGCAGGGCCAGTGGCCAGGCGAAACTCATCGCCGCACCCCCTGGGTGTGGAGGAAGGCGGCCAGCGTGCGCAGCCAGTCGCCCTTCGTCGAAAGGACGACGTGCTGGGCCCCGGCCCGCGCGATCAGCGAGGCGACTTCGGCGCGTTCAGCCGTTGCCGCGGCCGCGAACCGCTCGCGCAGCCGCTTCGAACGGGTGTCGACGCGCAGCTGGCGGCCCGTTTCCGGGTCGACCAGCCAGAGCTCGCCGACGTCCGGGATCTCCTGTTCGCGCGGGTCCCGCACCTCGACGGCGAGGACGGCGTGGCGCGCGCACAGTTCGATGAGCGCGTTCGGCCAGTCCCGTGGCCCGCGGAAGTCCGAGACCACGACGACGAGCCGCGAACGGCCCGCGCGGCGCCCCAGCGCATGCAGCGCGTCGCCGAGCGACGTCGGCCCGCCGCCTTCATAGGCTGGCTGTTCGCGGATGACGCGGAGGAGGCCGAGCATCCCTTTGCGGCCCTGTCCCGGCGGGACCTGGCGGTCGTTTCCGCCGCCGAAGCTGAAAACGCCGAGGGCGTTGCCGTGGCGCGTGGCCACCTGCCCGACGGCGATGGCCACACCTTCGGCCACGTCGTACTTGCGCCGGTCGGCAGTGCCGAAGCCCATCGACGGCGAGGTATCGAGCAGCAGCCATGTCGTCAGCACGCGGTCGGCCACCTGCACGCGGACGTGCGGGATGGTGGTGCGGGCGGTCACGTTCCAGTCGATCTGGCGGACGTCGTCGCCGGGCTGGTATTCGCGCACCTGGGCGAGTTCGGTGCCAAGCCCGAGGGCGCTCGACCGGTAGTCCCCGGCGAGCAGGCCGTTCATCCGGCGGCCGATGGTGATGTCGAGCGCGCGCAACACCGATTCGGGCATCGGCCCCGGGCCGGGCCTGTCCGGCGTGCGCACGGCGTGGAGGGTGGCGGCAGTCACGCGCTCAACTCCTGGGCGAGTTCGATCCGCGGCTGAGCGACGGCCTTCAGCACGCCATCGAGGATGTCGTCCGGCGTGACGTTGTCGGCGAGCGCCTGGTAGGTCAGCACCATTCGGTGGCGCAGCACGTCGCGCGCGAGGTCCGCGATGTCCCCGGGGAGGACATAGCGGCGTCCGCGCAGGAGGGCGAGCGCCCGCCCCCCGTGGACCAGGTTGATGCTGCCGCGGGGGCTGGACCCGAAGGCGATGTGCGCTTCGTGCTGCTGCAGGCCGTACTTCGCCGGCTTCCTCGTTGCGTCCACAAGGGTGATGGCGTACTGGGCCACGGCGCGGTCGACGAACAGCCCGGCGGCCAGCTGCTGGTACCGTTCCAGTTGCTCCACGGTCAGGATCTGCTTGACCTCGGCCTGCGGCTGGAGTGACCGCTGCACCACGAGCAGCTCCTCGCCGAGGCCGGGGTAGTCGACCAACACCTTCATCATGAAGCGGTCGACCTGCGCCTCCGGCAGCGGGTAGGTGCCTTCCGATTCGATCGGGTTCTGGGTGGCCATCACGAGGAACGGCCGCGGGACTTTGAACGTTTCGAGCCCGATGGTTACCTGCCGCTCCTGCATCACTTCGAGGAGCGCGGACTGGACTTTCGCCGGCGCGCGGTTGATCTCGTCGGCGAGGAGGAGGTTGCAGAACACCGGACCGCGCTCGGTGTCGAAGGTCCCATGGTCGGGCCGGTAGATGCGCGTGCCCACGAGGTCGGCGGGCACGAGGTCCGGGGTGAACTGGACGCGCTGGAAGGTGCCGCCGAGGACCTCGGCGATGGTCTTCACGGTGAGGGTCTTCGCGAGGCCCGGCACGCCTTCGATAAGGAGATGTCCCGAGGAAAGCAGGGCGACGAGGACGCGTTCGAGCATCGCCTCCTGGCCGACGATGACGCGCTTGATCTCGAACATGGCCGCTTCGAGGGTTGCGCGCGCTTCGGTCACTTCAGCGGTGGCATTGGTGGTGGTTTCTTCCAAAGGGGAGCCTCTTTCGGGAGTCTGGCAGGTGGGTGTGCTCAACGTGCCGTTTCTGTCCCCAAGCGAGGGTAAAGAATGTGCGCCGCTTTACGAAGCCGGGGCCGCCGACGGGCGGAATGGTTCGCATTCCGGAAACGGTAGCGCCGCGGGTTCGCCGTGCCGTACCCTATCGACCGGGCGGTAAGCACACTCAACGCCATGCCGAGGCAACATCACCCATGACTACAGAAATCGCTCCTCTCACCCTTGCCGACATCGATCTCGGGGACGAACAGCTCTTCGAATCCGGCCGCGCCCACGAAGCCTTCAAGATCCTCCGCCGCGAGAACCCCATCAGCTGGCGTCCGGAGGACGAGTACAGCCGCGGCTGGTGGAACATGGTGCGCTACGCCGACGTCCTCCAGGTTTCCCGCAACCCCCAGATCTTCTCGTCCGAAAAGGGCATCGTCTCCTTCTTCCCGGTGAACGAAGACGAGACGACGGCCGCCGCAGCCGGCAACGGCAAGATGCTCATCACCATGGACCCGCCGCGCCACGTGAAGATGCGCCGCCTCGTGAACAAGGCCTTCACCCCGCGCGCCGTCGCCCTCTGGGAACCAAAGGTCCGCGAGACCACGAACATGCTCCTCGATCGCATCGCGAAGAAGGGAGAGAGCGACTTCGTCATTGACATCGCCTGCAACATCCCGCTCGCGGTCATCTGCCGTATGCTCGGTGTGCCGGAAGAGGACTGGGGCCTCATGTTCCAACTGACCAACAAGGTCCTTGGCCCGAGCGACCCCGAGTACCAGACGGACGTCCCCGAAGATCAGCGCGGCACCCAGGACGCGGCCCGGATCACGGGCAACATGGGAACCATGCAGATGTTCGGCTACTACGCCCAGGCGCTCCAGAACCGCCGCATCTCGCCCAGCGACGACATCATCAGCATCCTCTGCGACTCCGAGATAGAAGACGAAAAGCTGACTGACGAGGACATCCTCTGGTTCTGCTTCCTTCTTATCCTCGCCGGCAACGAAACCACCCGGAACGGCATGTCTGGCGGTCTGCTCACCCTTTGCGAACACCCTGACCAGAAGGCGAAGCTGCTCAACGACATGTCGCTTCTGCCGGGCGCGATCGAGGAGATCCTGCGCTGGGTTTCGCCGGTCATGCACATGGCGCGCAACACGCTCGAGGACACGGAGGTGGGCGGCCAGAAGATCAAGGCCGGCGAGCGCGTGGTCATGTGGTACCCCTCCGTGAACCGCGACGAAGCCGTCTTCCCCGACGGCGACGTGTTCAACATCACCCGCAGCCCGAACGACCACCTGGCTTTTGGCATCGGCGAGCACTTCTGCCTCGGCGCCGGCTTCGCCAAGCTCGAGCTGCGTGTCCTCTACGAGGAGATGTTCCGCCGCTTCCCGGATATCGAACTGGCCGGGCCGGTGCAGCGCCTGCGCTCGAACTTCATCGGCGGGATCAAGCACCTGCCGGTCCGCTTCACTCCCGAAAACTAGCCGGGCCCAACCGCCAGCACCGCGAGCGGGGTTCCACGAGGGCCCCGCTCTTCGTATCTGCAACGTGGCCGGCTTCACACCCGGCGTGACATGCGCTGCGCTACCATCGTTCGAAACCTGCGAGGAGCGCCCGTGGACTACCCCATCCGGCCCATTACCGCGGAGGAAGCCCCGGCCTTCTTCGAATCGAACGCTATCGGCTTCGGGCACGACCCGCGCCCGGCGGAGAGCATCGCCTCGACGCTCAAGTACGCCGACCTCTCGCGCTCCATCTCCGCCTGGGACGAATCGCAGGTGGTGGGCACGGCGGGGACGTGGACCTTCGACATGAGCACGCCCGGCGGCTCCGTGCCCTGTGGCGGGCTGACCTGGGTGACGGTGCTCCCGAGCCATCGCCGCCGCGGCATCCTCACGGCGATGATGCGCTACCAACTGGACCAGGTGCGCGACCGCGGCGAACCGATCGCTGCGCTCTGGGCTTCGGAGTCCCAGATCTACGGCCGCTTCGGCTACGGCATGGCGGCCGAAGGCGTCGAGTTGATGTCCATCAATCGGACCCGGACCGAGTTGCGGCATGCGCCCTCATTCAGTGGCCGCACCCGCTACGTCGACCGGGCGACGGCGCTCGCCACCTTCCCGGCCGTCTGGGAGGCCGTCCGCCAGCAGCGCCCGGGGATGCACAACCGTACGCCCGGCTGGTGGGAGAACCGCTCGCTGCGCGACCCGCAATGGCCGCCGCCGCCGGGCTTCAGTTCGCTGCTGAACGTCCAGTACGAAGAAGACGGGAAGGTGCTCGGCTACCTTCGCTACCGCGTGAAGGAAGAAGACTCGAACGGCTGGGCAGCCAGCACGCTCCGCATCAACTCGCTGCTGGCGACCACCGATGCGGCCTATTCGGCGCTCTGGCAGCACGCCTTCGGGGTCGACCTCATCGAGACCATCGAAGCGGAATGGCGTCCTGTGGATGAGCCGCTCTACCACATGCTCGCCGATTCCCGACGGCTGTTGCACCGCCCACAGGACACGCTCTGGGTGCGCATCGTCGATGTCCCGCGCGCCCTCGAAGCGCGCCGCTACGCCGTCGCTGGCGAGCTAGTCGTCGACATAACTGATGACTTCTGCCCGTGGGCGGCTGGCCGCTACCGCCTGGCGGCAGGCCCCGGCGGTGCAACCTGTGTGCCCACCACGCGTGAGCCGGACCTCGCGATGAGCATCAATGAACTGGGTGCGTTGTACCTCGGCGGCACGGCTGCGTGGCCGCTCGCCCGGGCCGGGCGCATCACCGGGAGCGCCGAGGCCGTCGCCCGCGCCGATGCGATGTTCGCCTGGAACCCGAAGCCCTGGGCCCCGGAGGTCTGGTAGCCCGAAGGCGGCCCGGACGGGTTCCTGTGCTACGCTGGATTCCTGCCCTATGTACCGGCCACTTGACCACCCACTGCTGCATCGCCTGCGCGAGCAGGTGCTCTACTCCGCGGGTCCGATCGGTTCGACGCTCCTATCGCTGAACCTGAAGCCCGAGGCCTACGTTGCCGCCGACGGCGAAGACCACGACGGCTGCCCCGAATGGCTCAACGTCTCGAACCCCGCCATCCTCGAAGGTATCTACGCCTCTTTCTATGAGGTTGGCGTCGACGCCGTCGACTCCTGTTCGTTCGGCGCGAACCCGGTCGTCCTCGCCGAGTTCGACCTCGCCGACCGCACGCGCGAACTGAACAAACTTGCCGCCGAGGTCATCGGCCGCGTCCGCGACCGCTACTCGACGCCGGACCACCCGCGCTACGCCTTCGGCACCATGGGTCCGGGTACCAAGCTCCCGAGCCTCGGCCACATCACCTGGGACGAACTGGTAGAGGGCGCGCGCGAGCAGGCCATCGGCCTCATTGAAGGCGGCATCGACGTCCTCAAGGTCGAAACCTGCCAGGACCTCCTCCAGACCAAGGCCTACCTGACCGCCTGCGAGCAGGCCTTCGAGTTCACCGGCAAGCGCATCCCGGTCATCGCCAGCGTTA
>JADYYG010000003.1 GCA_020853755.1 Dehalococcoidia bacterium
ACCAGAAGGGCGGCGACCTGGTCTGCATCTACGTGGCCATCGGTCAGAAGGCCGCGAAGGTCGCCCAGGTCGTCGGCGTGCTCGAAGAGAACGGGGCGATGGATCACACCATCATCGTGGCCGCGAACGCCTCCGACTCGGCCGCGCTCCAGTACCTCGCTCCCTATGCCGGATGCGCCATGGGCGAAGAGATCATGGAGTCTGGCCGCGACGCGCTCATCGTCTATGACGATCTGAGCAAGCACGCCTGGGCCTACCGCCAGATGTCGCTCCTCCTCCGCCGCCCTCCTGGGCGCGAGGCTTACCCGGGTGACGTCTTCTACCTGCACAGCCGCCTCCTTGAGCGGGCGGCCCGCCTGGAAGCCGGCGGATCGCTCAGCGCCCTCCCGATTATCGAGACGCAGGCAAACGACGTGTCGGCCTACATCCCGACGAACGTCATCTCGATCACCGACGGGCAGATTTACCTGGAGTCGGACCTCTTCAACGCCGGTATCCGGCCCGCTATCAACACCGGTCTGTCCGTGAGCCGCGTGGGCTCTTCGGCCCAGACGAAGGCGATGAAGACGGTCTCCGGCGGCCTCAAGGGCGAAATGTCCCAGTACCGTGAACTTGCGGCCTTCGCCCAGTTCGGCGCGAGCGACCTCGACGCCGCGACCCGCCGCCAGTTGGAGCGCGGGCAGCGTGCGACCGAGGTGCTGAAGCAGGACCAGTTCACGCCGCTGAGCCTCGCTGAAGAGGTCGTCATCGTGAACGCGCTGACGAGCGGCCAGATGGACGATGTGCCGGTGGCGAAGCTGAAGAGCTTTGAGACCGAGTTGCGCAAGTTCCTCGGCAGCAACGAACGCGACCTCGTCGCCCAGATTCAGTCGAACCCGGTGATGACTCCGGAACTCGGCGAGCGGGTGAAGGGCGCCGTCCAGACGTTCAAGGACACCGTTCCCTACTAAGACCGATTGCGCCCGGTTCGCCGGGCGCTCCATCCACGCAGCGAGGCTGCGAAGCTCACAACGACGGGACAGGGCCATGCCGACGATCCGCCAGCTCAAGCGCCGAATCCAGAGTGTTAAGAACACGGCGAAGATCACCAACGCTTTGCAGATGGTGGCTGCTTCGAAGATGAGGCGCGCCCAGGACCGCGCGAGCCAGGCGAAGCCCTACGCCGAGAAGCTGCGCACTGTCCTCGCGGGGCTTGCCAGCCAGTCGGGAGGCGAAGGCGAGGCGGCGCTGCACCCACTGCTCGAAACACGTCCGGTGCGCAACATCGCCGTTCTCCACATCACGCCTGACCGGGGACTCTGCGGCGGCCTGAACTCGAACATCAACCGCAGCGGCGGCACATTCGTCGCGATGCAGCACGAACCGGTGCAGGTTGTCGCAGTCGGTAAGAAAGGCCGCGACTTCTTCCATCGGGCTCACGTCCATATCGCCGCCGAATTCACGGACCTCGGGGACTACCCGACACAGGCTGAGACTTCCGGCATTTCGCGGTTGATCATCGATGACTACCTGAACGGCACCGTGGACCGCGTCTACGTGAGCTTCTCCGAGTTTGTGACGACAGCGACCCAGCGGCCGGTGACCCGCCAACTGCTCCCGATTGAGCCTCCCGCGATGGAAGGCGACGGCGAGGCGTTCCTGTCGGACTACATCTTCGAGCCTTCGCCCGAAGTGGTGCTTGCCCGGCTGCTTCCCCGCTACATCGAGATGCAGATTTACGAAGCCGTGCTCCAGAACGCGGCGAGCTTCCAGTCGGCGCAGATGGTGGCGATGAAGAACGCCACGGACAACGCCAACGAGATCACGCGCGAACTGACGTTGACCTACAACAAGACGCGCCAGGAACAGATCACCAAGGAACTGCTCGACATCGTCGGCGGCGCGGCTGCGCTGGAGGGATAAGCTGACCGGGTTTGCGGCGGTGATTTTCGATATGGACGGCGTCCTTGTGGACGGCGAGCCGCTGCATTTCGCCACGGTCAACGAACTCCTCGGGCGCGAAGGCAAGGCCATCTCACTCGACCAGTACAAGCCCTACATGGGCACAAAGACCGGCTGGTCTGACATGATCGCCGACTTCGGCCTTTCGCAGCCGCGGGAGTATTACTCGCCCATTTACCGGGACCTGGTGCTCGAACGCTACCGCACGCAGAGCGCTGCCCTGCCGGGCGCGTTGTCTCTCGTGACGGCGCTGCGTGTCAGCGGCCAGCGAATCGCACTGGCGTCGTCGTCGATTCGTCCCTGGGTCGAAGCCTGCCTTGAGCGCATCGGACTCTCGGATGCGTTCGAAGTCAGCGTGACCGGGAGCGAGATCGTGAACGGCAAGCCCGACCCGGAGATTTACCTCCAGGCAGCGGCGAAGCTCGGCGTCCCCGCCTCGGAATGCCTCGCTGTGGAAGACGCCCCCGCGGGGATTGAGTCGGCACATGCGGCCGGCATGAGCGTCTGGGCTGTGCGCACGGAATACACACGTGGACTCGCCCTGCCCGGACCCGAGCGCGAATTCGAGTCACTCGCTGACGTTGATATCCGGGACATCATGGGGGTGGCTGCATGAGCGACCTTGTGCTTCGTGAAGACCGCGGCAGTGTCGCCTACCTGACCCTCAACCGGCCCGCGCAGTTGAATGCGCTCAGCCCGTCCCTATTTGTTGAACTGCGCAAGCACGTCGACGACATCGCGGCAAGCCAGGATACGGTCGGCTGCGTGGTCCTGCGCGGCGAAGGCCGGTCGTTCTCTGCTGGGAACGACATCAAGGCCATCCAGTCCGGTGACCGCGCCCCCTCGGCCCACTTCCAGGCAGAGACAATCGATGCGCTGGAAGCGCTCCCGCAGCCGGTCATCGCCGCCGTCACCGGCCACTGCTACACCGGTGCGCTCGAACTGGCCCTTGGCTGTGACTTTATCGTCGCGGGCGAGTCGGCGCGGTTCGCCGATACGCACGGGAAGTGGTCGATGACACCGACCTGGGGCATGAGCCAGCGGCTCCCGCGGCGCATCGGGACAGCCCGGGCAAAGCAAATGATGTTCACTGGCACACCCGTTGGCGGCGTCGAAGCCGTGGCTCTCGGGCTGGCGAACGTGTGTGTCCCGGACGAACAGCTTGCTTCAAAGGTAGACGAACTGGCGGCCGCGATCGTCGCCAACTCGTGGCACACCCTTCGAGCGGACAAGTCACTGGTGAACGAAGGTCAGCAGTTCGCGCTCCGCGAAGCGCTCGCCTACGAACGCCGCACAAGCCCGGGCGCAGGCCCGGACATGGCCGAACGGCTCAAGTCGTTCGGCGCACGATAAGGAATCCTGGAGGTTCTCCAATGGTCATGATAGCGACAAACGAAGGCCGCGTAGTCCAGATTATCGGGACGGTGCTCGACATCGAGTTCCCGCCGGATCATCTGCCCGCGGTGAACAACGCCGTGAACGTGGTCCTGGAGGACGGCAAAGTGCTCGTCACCGAAGTCCAGCAGCACCTCGGCAACAACTGGGTGCGCTGCCTCGCGATGGACAGCACTGACGGTCTCCGCCGCAATGCCGTCGCCATCGACACTGGCGCCGCCATTTCGGTTCCTGTGGGTGAACTGTCGCTCGGCCGCATGTTCAACGTGCTCGGCAGCCCGATCGACAATCTGCCGGCCCCGGATGGCGGTCCGCGCTGGGGAATCCATCGCGATCCGCCGTCCTTCGCCGAGCAGGAGACCGCCCCGTCTGTGCTCGAAACGGGTATCAAGGTCATCGACCTCATCGCCCCGCTCGTCCGCGGCGGTAAGGTCGGCCTCTACGGTGGAGCGGGCGTCGGCAAGACGGTCGTTATCCAGGAACTCATCTCGAACATCGCGCGCGAACACGGCGGTTACTCCGTGTTCGCCGGCGTGGGCGAGCGTTCCCGCGAGGGCAACGACCTCTGGCACGAAATGAAGGACTCGGGCGTGCTCCCGAAGATGGCCATGGTCTTCGGCCAGATGAACGAGCCGCCGGGAGTGCGCCTCCGCGTGGCCCTCACCGGGCTCACGATGGCCGAGTACTTCCGCGACGAAGAGGGGCGCGACGTGCTCTTCTTCGTTGACAACATCTATCGCTACACGCTGGCCGGCATGGAAGTGTCGGCGCTCCTCGGCCGCATGCCGTCGGCCGTGGGTTACCAGCCGACGCTGGCCACCGAGATGGGCGACCTCGAAGAGCGCATCACCTCGACGAAGAAGGGTTCGATCACCTCGTTCCAGGCCATTTACGTGCCTGCGGACGACTACACCGACCCGGGTGTGGCGACGACGTTCGGCCACCTCGACGCGGTTGTGGCGCTCGAACGGTCGCTTGCGGAGCAGGCGCTGTTCCCGGCGATGGACCCGCTGACCTCGTTCTCCCGCGCACTTGAGCCGCGCATCGTCGGCCAGGACCACTACGAAGTGGCCCGCGGCGTCCAGAGCGTGCTCCAGCGCTACAAGGACCTGCAGGACATCATCGCCATCCTCGGCATCGACGAACTCTCCGATGAGGACAAGCTGACCGTGGCCCGGGCCCGGAAGATCCAGCGCGTCCTCACCCAGCCGATGTTCGTCGCCGAGCAGTTCACCGGAACGCCGGGCGCCTACGTGGCCGTCCGCGAGACAGTGCGCGGCTTCAAGGAAATCCTCGACGGCCAGCACGACGGGTTGCCTGAGCAGGCCTTCTACATGGTCGGCAACATCGAATCGGCGGTCGAAAAGGGCCGCACGCTGGCGGAGGGTTAGGCCATGCCGCTCACGGTCGAAGTAGTGACCGCCGAGCGGGTTGTCCGTGTCGAACAGGGCGTGGACGTGTTGGTCGCGCCCGGCAGCGAAGGGCAACTCGCAAT
This sequence comes from Dehalococcoidia bacterium, assembly GCA_020853755.1. Lineage (GTDB taxonomy): Bacteria > Chloroflexota > Dehalococcoidia > Tepidiformales > Tepidiformaceae > Amarobacter. The sequence goes on from JADYYG010000003.1 coordinate 4,832, forward strand.
CCTGCCGCACCATGCAGCGCTCATGACCACGCTGGACGCCGGAGAACTGATTATTCGCCGCGCCTCGCAGGAGGATTCCTTCGTGGTCAGCGGCGGGTTCATGGAAGTGAACAAGGACCGCGTCACCATCCTCGCCGACGCTTCTGAAGCGGCCGAGGAAATCGACATCGCGCGGGCGGAAGCGGCCCGGGCACGCGCGGAAGAACGACTGCGCCGCGTCCGGGAGCAGAACGCTCGCGACGTTGACATCGCGCGCGCTGCCGCGGCGCTCCAGCGTTCTTTGTTGCGGCTAAGGGTCGCCAACCGGCGGCGTCAGCGGCCTGGTCCTCCTCGCGTCTAGCAAACGGCGCTCGAACTGACTTGAAGAAGCCCGCCTTTGTGCGGGCTTCTGTCATTCCTGCGGGACTGCGATGAGTCCTGCCGAATGCTCGCGGTAGTGCGCCGAAAGCTGTGCGAAGTACTGCGGATCGGCTTCGACTTCGGCGTCAGTGACGGTCGCGAGGAACCGCACGAGGCCTTCGTGCGCCGTTGCCATCCGCGCCCGGACCACGGCAGGCTGTTGAGACCGCGCCCACGCGGCTTCGCGGGCGTTGTGCACCTCAAAATGAGGCCATGGCACATCGGCGGCCGGAGAGTAGCCGCTCCCGAAGTGCCATCCGCCAGGGAGCGGCCGCTGCCGGACGACGAGCGTCATGTACCCCTCGACCGCTTCGGACCAGAAGGCGAGGTGGGCAAGAGTTTCCTTTGCAGACCAGGTTCCGGGAGGCGTTGCTTCGAGCGCCGCGTCCGGTAGAGTTTCCAGGGCGGTTCGGATCGGGGTCCAGCTGGCGTCGACCTCTGAAATCACGCGTGTTGCAGACTCACCCGGCATGGAATCTCCCCCGTCTGGCGGAGGCTACCAGACGAGCCCGGCGTTCGCCCCATGGCAGATGACACCCTAGACTGCAGTTCAATGAGCACGCGCGTTCGCGGCGGAAAATACGTTGTCCATGGCGGCGCCGTTTTGCGCGGCCGGGTCGTTATTTCGGGGGCGAAGAACCATGCCCTCGCAGCCATGTGCGCGGCCCTCCTGACCAATGAGGACGTAATCCTCGAGAACGTCCCTGATATCAGCGATGTCGACTCGCTCAGCGCCCTCCTCGTCAGCCTGGGTGCGGAAGTTGGCCGGCTGCCAAACGGGGCGCTCCGCTTGAACTGCCGCAACGTCAGCATGTTCGAGGCGCCGACGGAACTGATCAGCGAGAACCGCGCCTCTTTCCAGGTCATGGGTCCACTTCTCGCACGGCATGGCTATGCTGCCTCGGCGCCGCCCGGCGGCGATGTCATTGGCCAGCGACCGATCGACGTGCACCTCTCCGGGTTCGAAGAGATGGGCGCGTCGGTTACACGCGATGGCGAACGCTTCGTAGCCCGGGCGCCACACGGCCTGCACGGCACGCGGGTGTTCATGGACTATCCGTCCGTTTCCGGCACGCAGAACGTGATGATGGCGGCGACGCTCGCGAAGGGCCGTACCACCATCGTCAACGCTGCGACCGAGCCTGAGGTCCAGGAACTGGCCCTGCTGATGAACGCGATGGGCGCCCGGATCCATGGCCTGGGCAGCCAGATGCTCGAGATCGACGGCGTTGATGCCCTGCACGGCACGACATCGCGGATCATGCCCGACCGCATCGAGACCGGGACGTTCGCCATCGCAGCCGTCATGACCGGCGGAGACCTGGTCATCGAGGACGCACCTGCGGGCGTTCTCGATGCCCTGCTGAATAAGCTGCGGGGCGCTGGCGCCAGCATCACCGAAGATGGCGACCGCCTGCGGGTGTGGCGCGAAGGTCCAATTCGATCGATTAGCTTCCAGGCGCTCCCTTACCCTGGCCTGGCGACAGACCTGCACGCGCCCATGGCCGCCCTCCTGACCCAGGCTACGGGCGTCTCCATCATTCACGAGCGCGTCTTCGATAATCGGATGCTGTACGTAAGCGAGCTTCGAAAGATGGGCGCCGAGATCGTCAGCACCGGGTCATCCGCGATTGTCTCCGGTCCGACGCCGCTGCACGGGACCCGCGTGCGAGCGCTCGATGTGCGCGCTGGCGCTGCGGTTCTGCTGGCGGCGCTGGTCGCCCAGGGCACCACAATCATCGATGACGTGTATCATCTCGATCGTGGCTACGAGCGTCTCACCGAGAAGCTCCATGGGTTGGGTGTTGAAGTGGAGCGCAACTAGATGGCGATGGAGTTCCTGACTCCGAAGCGTGCCGGGATCGACCTCGGTACGGCGAATATCCTTGTCTACGTCAAGGGTCACGGGATCGTGGTGAACGAGCCCTCTGTGGTCGCGCGGCATAACCGTGACAACGCAATCGTCGCCGTCGGCAACGAAGCACGCGCAATGCAGGGTCGCACGCCGGGGTCTATCAGCGTCATCCGGCCGATGCGCGACGGCGTCATCGCCGACTACCTGACCACCGAGGCGATGCTGAGATATTTCATCGGGCTCATCACCGGAAGATTCAACCTGATCCGGCCCGAAGTGATGGTCACGGTGCCCGCCGGGGTCACGAGTGTGGAGCAGCGTGCAGTCCGCGACGCTTCGGAACAGGCGGGGGCGCGCAAGCCGGCCCACCTGGTGCCCGAGCCGCTGGCGGCCGCTATTGGCGCACAGGTCCCGATTGGCACGGCCCGCGGCAACATGGTCGTGAACATCGGCGGCGGACGTGCGGAAGCCGCGGTCATTTCGCTCTTCGGCATCGTCGTCAGCGAATCGGTCCGCATGGCCGGCGACCGCATCGACGAGGCGATCATGGCCTACATCCGCCGCCGCCATAACCTGATCATCGGGGAACGCACGGCAGAAGAGATCAAGATTGCTATCGGGAGCGCCCTCCCGGTGGATGAGGGTCTCGCGACCCAGGTGCGCGGGCGTGACCAGCTCAGCGGCCTGCCGAAGACCATTTCGCTCAACAGCATCGAAGTTGCCCAGGCTATCCAGGACTGCCTCGGCACCATCGTGCAGACGGTTCGTGCAGTGCTCGAAAAGACTCCCCCGGAACTTGCTGCGGACGTCATCGACCGCGGGATCGTGTTGACCGGTGGCGGCGCCCTCCTGCGCCACATGGACGAACTGCTCACCCAGGAGACAGGCGTGCCCTGCTACGTCGCCGACAACCCGCTCGAGTGTGTGGCCATCGGCGCCGGGATCGCCCTGGACCACCTGGACGTGATCCGGCGCAGCCTGCCCACCGAAGAAGAGAACCTCGTCGGTCTCTTCCCCGGCCCGGAGACGCGCTGAGCCGACAAGGGCTGCTATGCAGGTTCCTGCACCCGTTTCTTGCGTCCCGTCAGGTGCAACAGCGCCTCGCGCTGTGACAGCGCCGAGAGTTCGTTCTTGTGGTCAGCGACGAATGATCGCACTGCGACCGGGTCGGTCTTCGAATATTCTCGAAGGGCCCAGCCGATAGCCTTGCGGATGAAGAAATCGCGATGCTCCGCCTGGATAGCGCAGTAGCGGAAGAGCCGCTCGTGGTCGGTCGCCTGCTTGAAGCGGAGCTGGTGGAGAATCGCGACCCGCACCACCCAGAGGTCGTCGTCTCGAACCCACTTGTCCATCTCCGGGCTCAATTCGGGCGACTGCCGGACCATTGTGCCGACAACGTGGCTCGCCAGCGCGTCGACGGTGTCCCACCAACTTTTCGCCGTGACGAGCGGACGAATGCGAAGAAGGTGGGCAGGGCTAAGCAGCCGGGCATGGCGCTGGAGGACGTCGCAAGCGACACGCTGAGGAAGCTCCCAGAGTCTCTCCACGACGCACAGCACCTGCTCCGCATCCGGGCGCCCGAATTGCTGGAAGACCTCCGACTGGAGCAAGCGCCGGCGTGGCGACGGGATGCCGAGGAACGCGAACATGCCGCGCATGTATGAAGCCATGGCAACGGCTGCCGCCGGGTCGGCGGCGGGTTCGAACGCCGCTCTCAATTCGTCAATCAAACTCGGGTCGAATGGCCGAACCATCGCCCGAGTGTAGCGGAGCGGCGCCTACTTCCCGCCCGGTTCCCCGCGCTTGATGTAGAAGGTCATGCTCTGCATGGCGAGAACCGGGTCGATGTGGCGGATGACCACGTCGCGGGGGACGTGGGCGGTGATAGGCGCGTAGTTCAGGATGGCGTGGATGCCACCCGCGACCAATTTGTCGACGACGCTCTGGGCTGCCGGGGCAGGGACAGCGACGATCCCGATATCCACCCGGTGGCTGTGCAGGTAGCGCTCGAGGTCCTCGATGGGGTGGACCGGTGAACCACCGATCTCCTGCCCAATGAGTTCGGGGTTGGCATCGAAGGCGGCCACGATTTCGAAGCCCTGCGGGCCGAACCCGCCGTACTCGGCGATAGCCTGGCCGAGGCGTCCGACGCCGACGAGGCACAGCCGCCATTGGCGGTCGATGCCGAGGATCTCGCGGAGGGTGGAGAGCAAGCCGTTGACGTTGTAGCCGCGTCCCTGCTTCCCGAAGCGCCCGAAGTAGCTCAGGTCCTTGCGAATCTGGGCCGGGGTGACATCGAGCAGTTCGCCGAGCGCCTGGGAACTGACCACGCTCTCGCCCCGCTGGGCCAGTTCGGTCAGGGCACGAGCGTAGACCGGCAGACGGTTGATGACGACTTCAGGGATTTCGAGGCTCATGCGGGTCTTTTGTGAAATCCGTAACTTTCGACGGAATATAGTCCCACGCGATCTTTCGGGTCAATTTCTTCGGACGATTGGTTACACACCGTTTACAAATGCGGTGGGCTTTGAAATACGGCTGTAACAATCCGCGCCACTTCCCGGTCATCCGATGGCGAAACCGTCCGAGGGTCGAGCAGGAATGCTTCGTCTTCGACTCTGCCGATCACCGGGGTGTCGGCATGGCGGAACCGGGTTGCGAGATCGGCGGCGCCCCACGGAGCGCGGAACCGGGCGCAATGCGTCGGGACTCCCTGGCCGGGGAGCGAACCACCGCCAACCATGGTGGTGCCTGGTATGGCGTCACCCGCCTCGCCTGCTGCGCGGGCCCAGTGGCGGGCTCGACGCCGGACGGATTCCCTCGATGCCGAGAGCATGCGCCAGACGGGGATCTCGTCGCGCTCACGGCCGAAGAGGTAGCTCTGAAGGGTGGCGTTCAGGCCTGCGATGGCGGCCTTGTCGAGGCGCAGGGCACGAGCTAGCGGGTGCCGCCGGAGTTCGGCGACCAGGTCCGCCCGGCCGGCGATGAGGCCTGCCTGGGGGCCGCCGAGCAGTTTATCACCACTAAACATAACAAGGTCAGTGCCGGAGGCCAGCGCCTCTTGCACAGTTGGTTCGTGGGCCAGGCCGTAGGCCGCGGTGTCGACCAGGCACCCGCTCCCAAGGTCATCGAGGAAGAGGATGTTGTGGCGGCGGGCGACCTCCGCCAGTTCCGCGGGCGACGGTTCGGTCGTAAAGCCGGTCACCTCGAAGTTCGAGGTGTGGACCCGGAGGATGGCGGCCGTCTCGGGCGTGATCGCCGCTTCATAGTCGCGGGCGTATGTCCGGTTGGTTGTTCCGACATCGACCAGCCTCGCGCCGCTCTGGCGGAGGACGTCCGGGATGCGAAACCCGCCGCCGATTTCGACCGCCTGGCCACGGGAAACAAGTACCTCGCGGCCGCTGCAGAAACCCTGGAGGACCATGAAGATGGCGGCTGCGTTGTTGTTGACCGCGATCCCGTCTTCCGCGCCGGTAGTGCGGCGAAGCAGGTCCCGGACGTGCTCGTGACGGCTTCCGCGGCCGCCAGATTCCAGGTCGTACTCAAGGTTCGAAGCCGCGCCGGCGGCGGCCATCGCCGCGATTGCCCGGTCGCTTAGCGGCGCCCGGCCGAGGTTGGTCTGGAGCAGCACCCCAGATGCGTTGATGACGCGGCGGAGCGATGGCCTCGCAAGGCCTTCGAGCCGGCTCTGAACCGTCCCTGCGAGGTCGCTGGCGGCCGTGCCTTCGGATGAGGCTGCTTGACGCGCTTCAGCGAGCACCTCGCGCACCGTGTTGACCACCAGCGCGTGGGGCTCGGGCCGGTCTCCAAGCATCCCGAGGAGGGTATCGACGGAAGGCAGCTTGCGGCGAGGGTCATCGGCCATGGGAGGAGTGTACCGCGAGAGCTATCGACCGGCCCTAATGTGGCTATCGATTGTTCGGTGGGATGAGCGCGCATCTCTGATTGACCACGCTCCGATAACCCGTAACGATAACCACACCCCTTTCTTCGGAGCTCGTTGTGAACCTGCGGATCCCCGGACCGACGCCGTGTCCGGAAGACGTCCTCGCCGCCTCAGCGGCACAGATGATGAACCACCGTGGCCCTGAGTTCGCCCAGATCCTGCGGCGCGTGACCGATGGCCTGAACTGGGTGTTCGGCAGCTCTACTGACGTGCTCTCGCTCACCACTTCCGGCACGGGCGGGCTCGAAACGGCCGTGGTGAACACGCTCAGCCCCGGGGACCGCGTCCTCTCGGTTTCGATCGGTTCGTTCGGCGACCGGCTGAAGAGCATCGCGAAGACGTACGGCGCGGATGTCGTCAGCTACGCCCTCGAGTGGGGCGAAGCGGCTGATCCTTCGGTCATCGGCTCGATGCTCGACGAGGACGCCTCGATCAAGGCCGTGCTGGTCACGCACAACGAGACATCCACCGGGGTGACGAACCCGCTCGAAGGCATCGCCAAAGAAGTCCGCGCGCGCGACCGTCTTATCATCGTCGACGCGGTGAGCAGCATGAGTTCGATTCCGTGTCCGGTTGAGCGCTGGGGTCTTGACGTTGTGGTCAGTGGTTCGCAGAAGGGCTGGATGGTTCCTCCGGGGCTGGCCTTCGTGTACATGAGTGAGCGCGCCTGGGCCGCGAATGCCGAGGCGAAGATGCCGCGCTTCTACTTCGACGCTGCGAAGACCCGCGACTCGCTGGCCAAGCTCCAGAACCCGTGGACCCCGGCGATGTCGATCTACTACGCGATGGACAAGGCGTTCGAACTGCTCCGCGCTGAGGGCCTCGAGGGTGTGTTCACCCGGCACGAGGATGTCGCCTCCTATACCCGGCAGCGGGTGAAGGCGATGGGCCTCAAGCTCGTCCCGGTGAACGAGCAGTTCGCTTCGAACACGGTAACCGCCGTGTGGTGGCCGGAGGGCGTCGATGGCAAGGCCATCGGGAAGCGCGCACGCGAGGAGTTCGGCGTGGTGCTCGGCGGGGGCCAGGGCAAGCTCGAAGGGAAGATCTTCCGGGTCGGCCACCTTGGCTGGTTCCAGAAGAGCGACGTCGCGTCAGCGCTCGATGTGGTGGAAAAGCTGCTCAACGCATAGCTGAATCTCTCATCGTTCGTCTCCCAGGGGCCATGCAGTTTGCATGGCCCCTGTCGTTCATGCATACTGCATGGACATGAACGCAAGCGAGTTCAGCGCAATCCGCGCCCAGCTGGGGCACTCACAGGCCAGCATGGCGGCGCTCCTTGGTGTCGATCAGGGGACCATCAGCCGCTGGGAATCGGGCAAGACGCGGATCCCGGCGGCCATCGAACTCGCGCTGAAACCGCTGAGGGAGTCTGAAACCATGGCCGAACAACCCCGTCCCCGAATCCTCATCGCTGACCCCGTCGCGCCGGAAGGCATCGAACTGCTGCGAACAGTTGGCGATGTGGAAGTGAAGACCGGCCAGCCCGCGGACGCCCTTGTCGCCAGCATCGGCAACTACGACGCGCTGGTGGTGCGCAGTGAGACCAAGGTGACCCGCGCGATCATCGAGGCGGGAACAAAACTGCAGGTCATCGGCCGCGCCGGCGTTGGCGTGGACAATATCGACCTGGAAGCCGCCACCGAGCGCGGCGTGATCGTGGCGAACGCTCCGCAGGGGAACACCATCGCGGCTGCCGAGCACACGATTGCGCTGCTGATGGCACTCGCGCGGCATATCCCCCAGGCGGATGCATCGATGCGGGCCGGGAAGTGGGACCGCAAGACGTATGTCGGCACCGAAGTGCGCGGCAAGACGCTCGGCGTCATCGGCCTCGGACCGATCGGTTCCGAAGTCGCCCGGCGCGGCCTCGGCCTCGATATGCGCGTGCTCGCCCACGACCCCTACGTGTCGGAGGAGCGAATCCGCGCACTCGGCGCCGAGCCTGCCGACTTCGAGGGCCTGATCGCCACGGCGGACTTTATCACCGTGCATGTCCCGATGACGGCGGCCACGCGTGGCATGATTGGCACTGAGCAATTCGAGCGCATGAAGCCCGGCGTCCGCATCCTCAACGTCGCGCGCGGCGGCATTGTCGATGAAGCGGCTCTCGCTGAAGCTGTGAAGGACGGAAAGGTTGCCGGCGCTGCAGTCGACGTGTTTACCGGCGAGCCGATCGCTGCCGACAACCCGCTGGTAGGTGACCCCCGGATCATCACGACGCCGCACCTCGGCGCCTCGACGGCGGAAGCCCAGGAGCGCGTTGCCGTCGACGTGGCCGAGCAGATCGTCGACGTGCTGTCGGGCCGGCCTGCGCGTTACGCAGTCAACGCGCCGATGCTGGCGCCTGAGACCCTCAAGGTCGTCGGGCCGTACATGGCCGTAGCGGAACTAGTTGGCACGGTCGCGACGCAGCTCGTCACCGGCAAGCTCAAGTCCATCGAACTCGAGTACTCGGGCGAAATCGCTGAGTACGACGTCACGCCGCTCAAGGCGTCGGTCATTCGCGGCCTGCTCAAGCCGATCAGCGAAGAGACCGTGAACATGGTGAATGCGAACCTTATCGCGCAGTCACGCGGCTGGGACATCGCCGAGCGTCAGCGAACCTCGCACGAGGTGTTCAACAACCTCATCCACCTGAAGGTGAACACCAGCGATGAGGAAGTAACCGTCGGCGGCACAGTGGAGCACGGGCTTTCTCATATCGTGATCCTCAACGGCCTGGACATCGACCTGATGCCTGAGCGCGGCACGTCCCTCCTTGCCTGTGACAACGAAGACCGCCCCGGGATGATCGGGCGGGTGGGTACGCTGCTGGGCCAGTTCGACATCAACATCCAGTCGATGCAGGTGGGCCGTCGCGGCCGTCGCGGCCGTGCCCTGATGCTCATCGCAGTGGACGAAGCCCCGACGCCGGAGCAAATCGCGGCAGTCGAGGCGATCGACGGCATTTACAACGTGCGGATGGTGCGGTTCTAAGACTGGCGCGCCTTTGCTGCTTCGGCTTCGAAGTATCCGTTCATGGCGTCGCCATAGCCCTCGTCCCAGGAAGGTCTCGGCGTACCTTCCCGCGCTGAGACCAACATATCCATGTAGTACTCCCAGCCGGACCCGTACATCGTCGCCTCGCCCGGTTCGTTGAGGTGATGACGCAGCTGCAACTCCGTCGTCTCGCCACTCTGATTGAGATGGAGTTCGAGCCGGGAGAAGCCGCTTGCTTCGTCACCAGAGACCAGCTTGAGGCGGCGCGGCGGCTCACACACTTCGATCCGCATCTCTCCCCACGGTTGGCCCTCCTCGAATGCCCATTGGACTTCGATGGTCTTTCCGGGGCCCGCATCTCCTCGCCATGGGCCGAACCAGCGTGCCGTCCGCTGCGGTTCTGTGACACTCGCCCAGACGTCTTCGATCGGGGCGTGGAAGATACGGGTGGCGATGAGTGAGTACCCATCGACGGTGCGAAGTACCCTGCCGGTGGGTCGAGGCGTCATGCGATGTGCTCCCATGGTTGTGAGCGGCGGCCCCGTGTGGTGCGGGCGACCTCAGTTTCGAGCGCGTCAAGTGCGGCGTGCCATTTCCCTGGGCTGGTCATGCGATCGAGCCAGCGCGACAGTTCCGCCAGCGGCGCCGGCTCAAACTCGTACAGGCGGCGGCGGCCATCGGTCACGTCATGGACGAGGCCCGCGTCCCTGAGCACGCGCAGATGGCGGCTCACCGCCGGCCGGCTGATGTCGAAGTGCCCGGCGATCTCGCCTGCCGGAAGTCGGCCGCCCAGCAAGAGCTCGAGGATACCTCTCCTGACCGGGTCCGCGACCGCGGCTACTGCGTCATCCATCGCAGAAATGTAACGAACCAGTTACGCGTTGTCTATGGTCGGTGGCTACCTCGTCTGGCCTCGAAGGCCCTACCCCGCTGCTGCGCGGCCCCGGAACCCGAATAGCACCTGGGCAACCCGGCGGATCTGGATCTCCTCCGATCCCTCCGTGATGCGGTAGCGGCGGTGGTGCCGGTAGATGTGTTCGAAGGGCAGGTGGCGCGTATAGCCGATTCCGCCGTGCGTCTGGATCGCCTGGTCGGCGGCGTTGCAGACGAGCCGGTTCGCCCGGTAATTGCACATGGCCACCTTGTCGCTGATCTCCATGTGGCTGGTCGAATCGAGTTGGTGGGCGGTCTTGTAGACCAGGTTCCGCACCATCTCGCACTCGGTATGCAGTTCGGCGAGTGGCCACTGGATGGCCTGGCGAGTGGCAAGCGGCTGGCCGAAGGTGATGCGCTCGTTCGCGTACTTCACCGATTCGTTGATGCAGTACTGGGCTGCACCGACGCCTGAAGCCGCCTGGCGTATGCGGTTCTCGTGGGTGAACGTGTTGGCGAGTGCGAGGCCGTCGCCCTCCTTGCCGAGTATGGCGTCGGCAGTCACGCGGACGTCCTTCAGGGTGACCTCAGCGTGGTCGGACGGCATGTTCAGCGTCCACCACATGAAGTCGACCGAGAACCCTTCCGTTTCCACCGGGACGATGAAGCAACTGATGCCCTTCGGCTTGCCTTCTTCCCCGCTGGTGCGCGCGAAAACAAGGTCGTGGGTGGCGTTGTGGAGGCCGCTGTTGAAGCGCTTTGCGCCGTTGATCACCCAGTCGTCGCCGTCGCGGATGGCGCGCGTTTCGAGCCACGAGGCATCGCTGCCGTGGCCCGGCTCGGTCAGGCCGAACGCTACGCGGGTGTCGCCGGTGAACATACCGTCGAGGAACTGCTTCTTCTGGGCCTCGGTGCCGTAGTTCTCCCACATCTTGATAGTGGGGAAGTTGCCAACGACCGAGCTTTCGTTCTGGAGGTCGTTGTGGAGGCCAAGGCCCTTGGCGGCAAGGTGCTCGCGGATGACGGCCATGCCAAGGTTTGTGCCGTCGCGTCCGCCGTAGCGCTTCGGGAGCGCGTACCGGAGGAGGCCAGCCTTATCGGCCCGGCGGCGCATCTCCGCCAGGAGGTCTTCCCAGTCCTTGCGCGGCACGCCCCCGTTTTCGAAGTCGGTCCGGGCATACTCGCGGCGATGGTCGAAGAAACGGTTGTTGTCATCCTCGGCCTGGAGCGGTTTGATCTGGTCTTCAATGAACTGGTCGATCTCGACGAGGAGGTTCTTGATGTCCTGGGGAATTTCAAAGTCCACGCGAAGCCTCGCAGAAGGTGGTATTGCACCTTCGTACGCGGTTCGGAGAGACGGCGCAACCGGGGCACGGACCATCGATAGGGTCCGAACGTACCTTTGAACGACAGACTTACCGCCATCATCCTCGCCGGAGGCCGCAGCTCACGCTTCGGCTCGAACAAAGCGAGTGCCACGCTGGGTGGACAGACGCTGCTGGAACGGGCCGTTCGAGCCTGCCGTGAGGTCGCGGACGAGGTGCTGGTTGTGCTGGCGCCGGAGCAAGCTGAACTGGAACTCCCGTCCGTTGAGCGCTTCAAGGTGGTTCGGGACCGTGAGGCCTTCGAAGGGCCGTTGAGCGGACTCCTCACGGGCCTGGAAGCGGCGGACTCGCAATGGTGCGTCGCCTGCACGTGCGATGCGCCCGCTGTCCAGCCCGCAGTCCTTGAACTCCTGGCTGGACAGCGCGAAGAGGGGATCCTGGCAGTCCTGCCAGAAATTGAAGGCCGTGCGCTCCCCTTCCCGAGCATTGTGTCGAAGGCTGCGCGCGATGCCTTGCGTCGTGACTTCGATGGGGGTGAACGTCGCGTGCGCCTGGCGCTGGAACGGCTTCCGCATGTCACGGTCAGCGAACACGACCTGCGTGAGGCCGACCCCGGGTTGTGGAGCTTCCGCAACGTGAACACGCAGGATGACCTCGCCGTCCTGGGCAGTGACCTTTCGCTGGCGAAATCATCACGCGGCGGCATGGACAGCGCAGGCGCCGGGAGTACAGAATCGGGAACTATTTCTCACGAAGGACATCCCTGAATGACTGCCCCTGCCGCACAACTTGCTCCGTTGAGCCGTCTTCCCGCTTCCGTTGATGCCGTCATCGTCGGCGCCGGGTTCGCCGGGCTGTACATGCTGCTCCGGTTGCGTCGCATGAACATGAGCGCTGTCGTCATCGAAGCCGGCGACGGCGTTGGCGGGACCTGGTACTGGAACCGCTACCCCGGTGCCCGGTGTGACATCGAAAGCCTCGAGTACCAGTACGGTTTCGATGATGACCTCGCCCGCGACTGGAAGTGGACCGAGCGATACGCCGCCCAGCCCGAGATCCTGCGCTACATCCAGTTCGTAGCGGATCGCTACGAGCTCCGTGACGGCATCCAGTTCGAAACCCGCGTAACCTCGGCAACATTCGACGAAGACGCGAAGCGGTGGACGGTCACGACGAACCGCGGCGAAACGGTCAGCGCCCGGTTCTGCATCATGGCGACCGGTTGCCTCTCGTCGGCTCGGGTGCCGGAGTTCAAGGGCCTGGATTCGTTCACCGGGGAGTGGTACCACACGGGCGCCTGGCCGCATGAGGGTGTGGACTTCACCGGAAAGCGCGTCGGCGTCATCGGCACTGGTTCGTCCGCCATCCAGTCCATCCCCCACATCGCGCGGCAGGCTGCGCATCTGACGGTCTTCCAGCGGACCGCCAACTTCAGCATTCCCGCCCACAACGGCCCTGTCGACCCCGAGCGGGAGAAGGAGATGTCAGCCCAGTATTCGGTGTTCCGAGCCCGGGCCCGCGCCTCGCAGGGTGGGGTCGTGCCGCGCATGGTCCCGGTCCGGTCCGCGCTGGAGGCGACGCCGGAAGAGCGTCAGCAGGAGTACCAGCAACGCTGGGAGTACGGCGGTTTCGCCATCGGCAGCACCTACAACGACCTCGCGATCAATAAGGAGTCGAACGACACCGCGGCCGAGTTCGTTCGCTCCAAGATCCGGGAGATTGTGAAGGATCCGGAAACGGCTGAGGTGCTCTGCCCGCGCGACTATCCGTTCGCAACGAAGCGTCTCTGCATCGACATCGACTATTTCGAGACCTACAACCGCCCGAACGTCTCGCTGGTCGACGTGAAGGGCTCACCCATCGAGGAGATCACGCGGCACGGGGTGCGGGTCGGTGACAAAGAGTACGAGTTCGACGCCATCGTCTTCGCCACGGGCTTCGATGCGATGACCGGGGCGCTTTCGAACATTGACATCCGCGGCCGGGACGGGCTGGCTCTCACCGAGAAGTGGGAGCACGGTCCCCGTACCTATCTCGGGCTGCAGGTGGCCGGATTCCCCAACCTGTTCACGATTACCGGGCCGGGGAGTCCTTCGGTGCTCAGCAACATGATCGTCTCAATTGAGCAGCACGTGGACTGGATTTCGGACTGCCTTGGCTACCTGCGGGAGCACGAACTGCAGACGATCGAAGCCACCGTTGAAGCAGAGGATGCCTGGGTGGATCACGTGAACCAGGTGGCGAACTTTACCCTCTACCCGCTCGCCAACTCGTGGTACATCGGCGCGAATGTGCCCGGCAAGCCGCGCGTCTTCATGCCCTACATCGGTGGCGTCGGCGTTTACGGTGCACGGTGCGCTGAAGTGGCTGCGGCTGACTATGAGGGGTTCACGCTCGGCGGGATGTAGGCGCCGGACCGCCTGTGTCAGTGCACCGGCTTCGCCGAGGACGGAAGTTCGCAGAGGTAGTCGCGGGCCTGGATACGGTATTTCCAGCGGGCCACGCCGCCATCGAGGGCGATGCTCTCCCAGCGGGCGCCGTCCTCGTCTTCCTCAATGGGGATGATCGCACCCTTCAGGCGGCCGGCGGCGTAAACCTTGTAGCTGGTCGACCACGGGTCGACGGGGTCGTGGCGACGGGCTCGGAGTTCGCGGGCTGGAGGTGGGAATCGCATCGGGTCTCACCATTGTCGACAGAATTTGACGCGATTGTATGACACGAGCGCCAGTGTCTGACAACCCTCCCGGATCGCCCGGCAGTGCGGCGCTGCACCCGAGCGAGGATCCCGCTGGTATGCTTCGACCCCAAACACCGGGAGAATTCCTATGGATTACGAACAGATCCTCGTTGAACAGCGCGGCCGGGTCGCGCTCATAACTCTCAACCGTCCCGAGAAGCTCAATGCATGGACGCCGCAGATGATGGCCGAGCTCACGAAGGCCATGCGCACCGCGGCGGCCGACGCTGGCATCGGCGCCATTGTTGTTACCGGCGCGGGCCGGGCGTTCTGCGCGGGCGCCGATGTCGATGCAGTGTTTCGAGCGAACAGCGAGGCCCGCGACGTGTCGCCGGCGGCGGCCCCCACGGCGGCTGACGATGCTGCCGTCGCGACGAACTGGGTGTCGTTTCTCCGTTCGCTCGCAAAGCCGACGATTGCCGCCGTGAACGGCGCTGCTGTCGGCATCGGCGTGACCCAGGTGTTACCGATGGACATCCGCATTGCCAGCGAGGACGCGCGGTTCGGGATGTTCTTCGTGCGTATGGGACTCGTGCCAGAGTTGGCGAGTTCTGCGCTTCTTCCGCAGATGGTTGGCCAGGCCCGCGCCATCGAGTGGTGCCTGTCCGGGCGGATGATCCCGGCGGCTGAAGCCCGGGAAGCCGGGCTCGTGAGCGAAGTGGTGGCAAACGATCAGCTGGTCGCTCGTGCGCTGGCCCTCGGCGAGCAACTGGCCGGGCAGTCGGCCTTCGCAATGACCAAGATCCGGCAGCTCATCGTGCAGAACACGGGCGAATCCGATGTCGCAGCGGTGATGCGCCGGGAAGGCGAAGCGCTCGCCGCGGCCTACCGGTCGTGGGAGCACAAGGAAGCCATCGACGCCTTCCTGGCCAAGCGCACGCCGGATTTCCAGCGCCAGACGCCAACGCAGGTGGATTAGGTCAGCCGGCTTTTCGCGAGGCGCCGAAGAAGCGCGCAGGCGAGACAGCTTCCGGTTTCGATGAGACGGCGTGCGGCATCGCCCAGCACGTCCCGTCCGGGGCGATGTGCCCTTCGCGGTCGAAGACCCCCTGCAGACCGTCGGTAGCAAGGCGGAGATTGCGGGCTATCGACCCCGCACTGTCGTCCAACCGCCAGGGCGAGTTGTGCGAGAGGTCCGGCCGGATGACGCGGACTGGCATCTGCCGGGAGAGGCAGGACTCTGCGGCACGAGTCGTCGCGCTGGTGAGGATGCTGAACGACTGCTTCAGCACGCCCGCTGCCGTCTTCGGCCGTGCGGGCGTGGGCGCAGGGGTAAGGTCGATGGCGAGGATTTCCGTCGCGCCCATCTCAGCCGCTGTCGCGAGGTCGACAGACGCGGTGACGCAGCCATCGACGAACAATTCGCCGCCGATTGAGACCGGTTCGAAAACGCCCGGAATCGCCGTCGAGGCCAGGACCGCCTGTTCGAGCGAGCCTTCTCTGAAGACATGCTTTTCGCCGCGGGACAGGTTCGTGGCGGTCACGGCAAGTTCGATGGCGCTGTCTTCGAAGCGGGCCCCGGGCAGGTGGCGGCGGAGCAGGCGAGGGACAACGTCATTCGTGGTGACGCTGGTCGGGTGGAACAGTTTGCCGAAGAGGCGCATCGGCTGGAAGCGGACCAGAGCCAGCCGGTCGAGCCCGAGCCAGATCTTCAGGAGTTCCTCCGGCCGATCAGGATGCAGTGCCGTCCAGGCGCCGTTCAGCGACCCGACGCTGGTGCCAACGATCAGCTCAGGACGGAAGCCCATTTCGAGGGCGGCCGTGACATAAGCGGCCTGGATGACGCCAAGCGCGCCGCCGCCGCCGAGTACAAGCGCGGGACGCGACGAACCTGCAGAGTTGGCATCCATACGTGCCTCCCTCAGGAGGATCGTCGGCAGAAATGGCGGGGATTACAGGTCTCCTGTGAGGATTGCCGCGAGGACAGCGGGATCAACGTTGCCGCCGGAGACGATGACGCCAACTCGCTGGCCCGCAACGTCCGGAATCCGGCCGGTCATCAGCGCCGCCGCAGGGATGGCCCCGGTGGGCTCCGCCACGGTCTTCATCCGCAGCATCATGAAGCGGAGGGCGTCTTTGATGGCGTCATCCGTGACGGTAACGACGCCGGTGGCGAGGGCGCGAACTACTTCGAATGTCAGCTTGCCCGGCTGACGCGTGCGCACACCGTCTGCAATTGTCGGCGGAGGGTCGATCATGACACGTTCGTTCGCCTGCAGGCTCTGCACCCAGTCGTCCGCGGTGTCCGGCTCGACGCCGTAGATGCGGGCGTTTGGTGAGCAGCCACGGACGGCAGTGGCCGTTCCGGAGAGCAACCCACCACCGCCAAGTGGGGTGACCACGACGTCGAGGTCTGGCACCTCTCGCATCAGTTCGAGTGCCGCCGTGCCCTGGCCGGCCATGATCCACGGGTCATCGAAGGAAGGGACGATGTAGGCGCCCGTAGGCTCCGCCGCGGCCCGAGCCACGACATCCGGCAAGTCGGTCAGGCGATGAAATGTCCGGACATCGGCGCCGTAGCCGAGCGTGGCCTGCCGCTTCGATGCGGGCGCGTCATCCGGCATCAGGATGGTGCAGGGGATGCCAAGGAGCTTCGCCGCCAACGCGACACCCTGTGCATGGTTCCCGGACGATGCCGCGACGACGCCACGCTCACGGGCATCCGGTGGAAGCTGGGCGAGGTGGTTGTAGGCGCCGCGGAACTTGAACGCACCCACGCGCTGGTAGTTCTCGCATTTGAAGAACACCCGCGCGCCGGTGATCGCATCGAAGGTGCGGGAGGTGAGGACCGGGGTCTGGTTCGCGACGCCGTTGAGCCTCGCGGCCGCGGCTTCAACATCGGAGAAGGAGATGGTGAGTTCCGTCACGAGCCAATGGTAACGTGATTTCCAGTTGGGTTCGGAACGGTTCGGATGTAGGATGACGCGCGGAGGGGTGGGCGGAGGTTGCGATGCGCATTGCGGCGCATCCTGCTGGCGCTTCACGTGCGACGGCGGCGTGGCCGGCCGGGCTGGCAGCGGCGTGCATCGCGGTTGTCGCTGCAGGGATCTACCTTTGCCTGAGCGTCTTCGAAGCGCTCGAACCGACGGACCGGGCGGAACTGCCGTGGCAAACCGGCTCCGGCGAAACCACTCCGGCACTTTCGGGTCCCGATGCAGGCCCACCAACCGGCGAGGTTCGCACAGGGGACGCAGCGGTGTCGGAAATAGCGCCAGTGGGTGGCGTCCCTTCTGTCCCATCGCCGCTCCTGGCAGAGCGTATCCGGGAAGCGGCAGGCGCCGATGCGGACCACATTGCCGTCTCAGTTCGGCGGGTGACCGATGGCCTGTCCGCGTCGTACGAGGGGAATCTCCAGTACTACGCGGCGAGCACCTTTAAGCTCGCGGTTCTGTACGAGGCCGCGACTCGGCTCTCTGACGGCCGGTTGAACCTCGACGATAAGCTCACGATGTCGGACGAGGATGCCGCCGAAGACCTCGGCACCTCAGCATTCCTTCATTTCGAGGAGGACGGCTCGATCACCGTCCGGAACCTGCTGGCGCCGATGATCGAGGTGTCGGACAACTCGTCGGCCGTCACGCTGATGCATGCGTTCGGCTCCGCCAACATCGATGCAACCCTGCGCTCGATCGGTATCGAGACGATGACCGTGAACCGCGAGGAACTGTGGACGACTGCTGACGACCTCTCCCGGCTGATGCTGGCCATCTACACCGGAGAGGGGATGACTCCGGAAGTGCGGGAGTTCGCCCGTGGACTGCTGCTCAACCAGACGATCAGGAGCGGTATTCCCCAGGCGCTCGCAGGAGAGATCGCCGGCGGCCTTCAAGTTGGGAACAAGACAGGTACCTGGGAAGGCGTCCAGCATGACGTCGCTTTCGTCGAGGACCCTGCTGGCGCCTATGTGATCGCCATCCTGACCGACGGAGGTTACGAGGGATGGCAGGCGATGCACCGTGTTGCGCAAAGTGTTCAACAAACCCTTGCCAACTGACGGTAAAGCCTCTGGCGGCGGGCCCCCGCTCTCTCGTAACCTGCACTGACTTTCCGTGCAGGTGGTGGCGTGCAGGAGTTCCCGAGCGACTATGGCCGTGGTTCGCGCCGAGTATTCGTGGTGCTCGGCAGCCTCGTCATCCTCGGCGCTGCGGTTTACATAGTCTGTTCGGCCACCGGGCTGCTGCCAGTCCGCGCCGAAGCTGCGTCCCCGAACGACGCCGACTGGAGCTTCGCCCGGCCTGCCTATGACTCGTTGAGCGCGCAGGCGATCCAGGTGTGTTCGGCCGAAAATGCGGTGAAGGCTTCGACTGGCACGGAGAACGAGTCCGTCCGCCAGGCGCAGGTTGAACTGCTGACGGGTGAATACAACCAGGCGGCACAGGCCTACAACGAGCAGGTTCGTTCGCTGGTAAGTTCAGGCGCACAGCGTCCGTGGTCGGTGC
Organism: Dehalococcoidia bacterium; assembly: GCA_020853755.1. Taxonomy (GTDB): domain Bacteria; phylum Chloroflexota; class Dehalococcoidia; order Tepidiformales; family Tepidiformaceae; genus Amarobacter. The sequence goes on from JADYYG010000003.1 coordinate 23,385, forward strand.
AGAGCCAGGCGCTTCCCATTGACCTCGCGAAGAACAAGTTCTGCCTGCGGGTGGCGGTCGCGGCGCCACGCGTGGTGAAGTCGGCCGTGAGCGCCGTGCAGGTGCAGGCAGCGGGGCCGGAAGCGCCGTACTACGCGCCCGCGGAGCGCTTCATAACCCTCGAGCAGCTGGACGAGTACGCCCGCCAGGCCGGATGGCCGAATGAGCCCGGTTGGTGGCCCGATATGCGGAAGATCATCCTCTGCGAGACGCGCAGCCTCGACACGATGGCGCACAACGTGAACGACCCCGCCGGCGGAAGCTACGGCCTGGCGCAACTGAACGGCAGCTACCATTTCATCAACGCTGGCGAAGACTTCGCGATGCGCTACGACCCCGTCGTGAACCTCCGAACGGCGCTCTGGCTTCGGACGGTCAGGGGACACTTCGGCGGAACCGGGGGATGGTATAACTGTGCGAAGCTCTGGGGGATAAACTAACGGCGATTCCTATCTGAGGTGCCGCCCAGATGTTCATCGCGATGAATCAGTTTTCGGTTAGCCCCGGCCGCGAAAGCGAGTTCGAAGAGGGGTGGCGGACCCGTGAGAGCTACCTCTCCGGGTTCGAGGGCTTCGTCCACTTCTCGCTTCTGAAGAGTGACGAAGCGGGCGAATACGTCTCCCACACGATCTGGCGCTCGCGCGAGGACTTCCTCCAGTGGACCCAGTCGGAGGCGTTCAAGAAGGCCCACAGCGTGCGGACCGCGGAAGGGGTGCTTGCCGGCCATCCGCGAGCGCGGTTCTTCGACGCGGTTGTGGCTGAAAAGGGCAACCTGGCCGTATTGGCCGGATGACGGCCGACCCGGCTGACGCGACTGCCTCGCCGCTGCGCCCGGAGCACTTCCGCCGCATCGACGAGACAGACGATGCGCTGTTCTACCGCGAGCCGCGGCTCGTCACGCATATCGACGATGCAGCGATCGCGGCGCTTACGGGCTTCTACGGCCAGTTGATCGCACCGGGGGCGATGGTGCTCGACCTCATGACGAGTTGGGTGTCCCACCTCCCGGCTTCGCTGAAGGTGAGCGGCGTTGCTGGCCTCGGCATGAATGCGGTCGAACTCGAACAGAACCCTGCGCTCACCGAGCGGGTGGTGCAGGACCTCAACCGCGACCCCGTGTTGCCGTGGCCAGACGCCCACTTCGACGCCGCCATCGTGACGGTGTCGGTGCAGTACCTGCTCGAAGCGCCTTCCGTGTTTGCGGAGGTGGGACGGGTGCTGAGGCCGGGGTGCCCGTTCGCCGTCGCGTACTCGAATCGCTGCTTCCCAACCAAGGCAGTTGCCATCTGGCAGTCCCTGAACAGCAAGGAGCATGCCGAACTGATCGGTCTCTACTTCCGGCTTGCAGGGCGGTTCGACCGTCCCGAGGCGTACGACATCAGTCCTGGGCCACGAAGTGACCCGATGTTCGTGGTAGTGGCGCGAGCCAAAGGACAGGAGTGAGGCGCCTCAGAACACCATCGGTTCGGTGCTCGAAAACTCGTGGAGCATCGCCGGGCGGTGTGCGCCCTCTTTCACGAACTCGCCGGTCTCGCGGACGATTCCGAGACCGACGACGCGGCGGCGGAAGTTCCGCTTGTCCTGGGGCTCGCCGAGGATGGCCTCATACACGCGCTGCAACTGCGTCAGGGTGAATCGCTTCGGGAGCAGGCTGTAGGCCACGTTCGTGTACTCGAGCTTGTTCCGCAGCCGCTCCTCTGCGTACGCCACCACGCGCTCGTTTTCGAATGCGAGTGCCGGTGGCGGGTGCACAGGTTGCCAGGCCGGCCGCCAGTCCGAATCGGTACGCAAACGCGTCCGCGAAACGTCGACAAGCGCGAAATAGGTCACCACGATATCGGCCCGGCCTCCGCCGAGTTGGTCGAAGGTGTAGAGCTGCTCGAGGAAGAGGTCAGAGACGCCGGTTTCGTCTTCGAGCTTGCGTTTGGCGGCGGCATCGAGCGATTCACCGTCCTGGAGGAAGCCGCCGGGCAGCGCCCACTCGCCATGTGCCGGGTCGGCTGCGCGTTCGATCAGGAGGACGGAAAGGCTCCCCTGGCGAATGGTGAAGATAACGACGACGACGGCGGTTGCCACGCGTGAAAGTGTAGGGCGTTGTGCCGGTAGACCCACATTGCGATTGACGCTGGAGCCCTATCTTCCTATAACTGGGGCATGCGACGTAAACCCGGGACGTTATTGCCAGTTGAGGTGGCGATCCTCGCGGCCGCACTCGAAGCCGGTCCCGGCGAAGAGTTCTACGGATATGCCATCGCCCGCCGCATTCAGGCAGGTGAGGCATCCCGGTTGCTGACGGCGCATGGCACGCTGTACAAGGCGCTGGACCGGATGCTCAAAGCCGGATTGCTGGCTGCCCGGTGGGAAGACGCAGAGGCGGCAGCCCAGGAGGAGCGCCCGCGACGCCGGCTCTACCGCGTGACGGGGGTTGGCGAAGCTGCGCTGCACGAAGAAGCGCGGCGCCAGGCGCTGCAGCATGCCGCCGGGCTCAGCGAGGGTCTGCAACCGTCATGAACCGCGCGACGCGGGCGGCCAACGGATTCGTCCGGGCGTGGGTGCACGGGTACACCCTCGGCCTGCCTGACCTCGCGCGTGACGCACGGCGGGCAGAGATTGAGTCAGACCTGTGGGAACACTGCTCGGCACTCGGCTGGTCGGCCCGGGCCGCGTTCGAAGTACTTATGCGGTGCTTGCTGGGTATCCCCGCAGACCTTGCCTGGCGCGCAGAGCAGGTGCGAATAGGACAGCACGCGGCACGCCTCGTCGGCCGGGTTGTCACATGGGCGGAGCGTGCGGCCGACTGGGTGGTGCGTCGCGGATTGCCAGGCCTCACCCCGGTCAGTGCGTGGAGCCTGGTTGGGCTGGGCGGACTCCTGCTGATCCTGGCCCCGTTCCAGCCTTCCGAACCGGGCATCGCAGTCGGTGGAGGCTGGTTCATCCTCTCCGGCCTCGCCATTCGCTGGGGCAGCCGTCTGATCGGCCGCCATCGCGTCCGTGGCCTGGCGGTACTCCTCGCAGGGGCCGCGCCCATTGGTTTGCTCCTGGTGAGCACGCTGCTGGCCCCGGTGACCATGGCGGCAGTTGTAGCAGTTGAGGTTCGCCGGGCGTGGTTGTCACGCCGATCGACCGCATCTGGATAGTGGCCTTTACACAATAGGAAGCTATCTTCCTATAATCTCCTCGCGGAAGTTCCCATGAGGAGAGTCACACATGTCTATTCCTGGAAAGCGGTTGCTCGAACGCCTGTCAGCACTCGCTGTGCCGTCCGGGCGCATCCACCTCACGAAGCCGCGATGCCTCGTGAGGGGTGCGCTCGCCGGTCTCGGCGCCGGCGTCGTGATGCGGCTCTGGATGCGGACGATCTCGGACCACCACGTCTTCTCGGTCGGTGGCACCCTGTTTATTTTCCTCTTCTTCGCCGGGCTGGGGGCGGCCGCTGCCCTGGCGGTGTGGTGGCGCTCGGCCGGCGAGTCTCGCCGCCCCATTCTGATCCGGGCTGTTGCGAGTATCCCGTTCGCCGCCTTCGGTCCGTTCATGGTGTTGTTCCTGCCTGGCGCGTTGGCGGCGATGGTCTCCGGGCACCCCGCATGGGGACAGTGGCGCAAACGTCTGCTCACCGGCAGTGCGGTGGCCACCTTCGCCCTGATCGAACTGTTCCTCCTGACCGCGGATGTGCCGGGCAATGCCGGGGTCAGGATTGCTTCGGGGCTGCTCTATCTGCCGCTCGCATACGCATTGTTCGTCACGAACCGGCTGGCGTTCGACCCAATCAGGCAAGCCCCGACGCCGGCCACGGGATGACCCAAACGGCGCCCTCCGCGTAAACTGGGACACCTGTGGGGAGGGGTCGCATAGTGGTCTAGTGCGCCCGCCTGCTAAGCGGGTTCCGGGGTAACTCGGTCGAGGGTTCAAATCCCTCCCCCTCCGCCACCACCTGATTCGCCGCGAACAAACCATGACTAACCGGTACTACCTCTGGACTGTCGGCTGCCAGATGAACAAGGCAGACAGCGAGAAACTCGCCGCCGGGTTCGAGCGCATGGGCCTGAAGGCCACCGACCGGATTGAGCGCGCTGACATCGTCGTGCTCAACACCTGCAGCGTCCGCCAGCACGCCGAAGACCGCGCCTACAGCAAGCTTGGACGTATCCGCGACCTGAAGCGGACCAAACCGGACATGAAGGTCGTCGTGATGGGCTGCATGGTGGGCCTGAAGACCGACGATCTTGAGAAGCGCTTTCCCCAGGTCGATGTGTTCGCGCGGCCCCAGCAGTTCGCGCCCATCATCGAGCTCATCGACGGCCCGGCCGAAGACCTCGGCGGGGAGTTCTGGCCGACGACCTATGCCATTCCCGAAGGTCCCACGGCGTACGTGCCTGTGGTCCACGGCTGCAACAAGTTCTGCACGTACTGCATCGTGCCCTACCGCCGCGGGCGCGAAAAAAGCCGCGCGATGGACGAAATCGTGCGCGAAGTGGCCTACCTGACTGCACAGGGCGTCCGTGAGGTCACACTGCTCGGGCAGACGGTCGAAGCGTATGGCCACGATCTCGCGGAGCAGCCGGACCTCGGCGACCTCATGCGTGAGCTTTCGGCGCTGGACCGGCTGGAGCGCATTCGCTTCCTCACCTCGTATCCGAAGGACATGACCCACCGCATCCTCTCAGCGGTGGCCGAGTTGCCAAAGGTCATGGAATGCTTCTCGCTGCCTGTGCAAGCCGGGAGCGACGCTGTCCTCGAATCGATGCGTCGCGGGTACACCCGGCAGGAGTTCGTCGACAAGATCGCCGAAGTCCGCCGCCTCATGCCCGGCGCCGGGATTACGACGGACATCATTGTCGGCTACCCGGGCGAAACCGAGGCCGACTTCGAGGCGACCGTGGACCTGCTGGAGGAGTTGCGCTTCGACAAGGTCCACGTGGCCGCGTACTCGCCGCGGCCGGGCACCATCGCCTGGCGCAAAATGCCCGACGACGTGCCCGCGGATGTGAAGGCCGCTCGATTGCACAGGATCGAAGAGGTGGAAGCGCGCATCGCCGAGGAAATCAACCAGCACTACGTGGGGACGGTCCAAGAAATCCTCATCGAGGGTGTGCGGAAAGAGCAGCCGTTCGGGCGGACACGCACGGGCAAGCTCGTCCACCTCGACGCCCCGGCGCGCATCGGGTCACTCGTCGACGTCACGATTGGTCATGCCGGCGCGTTCTCGCTTCGTGGCGCGGTCGAGGATTCGCTGGCGCTGGTCTAATTCTCGCCCCAGTCGATGGTCACGTCGTTCGCGTCATGCGGGTTGACGCGGACGTTCAGTGTCGAGCCTTCTATCAGCAGATCCGCCAGTGATTCACGGACGAGCGACGCCACGCTGACGCGGTACGGGGGCTTCGAAGCGGGCCGCACCTCGAGTTCGAACTCCAAGAGCCGCTGACGGCCGGGCGTCGGTCCGCGGTCAGTCTTGCGGATGATGGTCGCCGTTTCCCGCTGGCCCGAGTCGTCTGCGCTGCGCGGCCCAACTCCTGCCGGCGCAGGCTCACTGGTTCCGGCAGAGGTCACGACCGGCTCGGCGGAGTGGACGAGCGTCCCGCCCTGGAAGATGGTGGCACGTCGGAGCGCCTCTTCGTCGATCGTGACGCCGCGTTCCTTCAGGTAGGCGCTCAGCCCTGCCGGGTCCGTTGGGACCTCGCCGGTTCGCATGCTTCGAAGGTCGAGCGTGACGGGCCGTCCTGTTGTCACGTGGGCTTTCGAGAGGTCAGTTTGGATGCCGAAGTCACGCAGCATCTCGCTGATTCCAGTAAGGTCGCCAGGGTTCGAAGACACGGTGGTCACGGATGCCATCAGCTTGCGCGTCTTTCGGATGATGAACTCGGTCAGCAGCGAACTCAGCAGGCCGCTCGCGATGAACGCCACGCCGGTGATGAGGAGGGTGGCGCGCAGGGTGTCGCTCGCGCAGCCGCTGCCGCTGCAGTTCGCCGTGTCGAACCGTCCGGTGACAGCGTCGTTCAGGCCGAGCCCAACCATGATCACGCCGGCCACGATGAAGAGGGCGCCCAGCCCGTGTCCGACCGACCGTCCCATGCCTATCATGCGTCCCCCGAGGTAGCCTGTTGTTTCGACAGCACAGGCATCGACATCTTACGCGGGCGGTACCTTTGGCCGGGAGTTCAGTACTATCTCGACACATTCGATTTTGTGAGGATTCAGATGAAGTTCGAAGAGATCAAGAAGGTGGGCATCCTCGGCGGCGGCATCATGGGCGGCGGCATCGCCCAGACCTATGCGGTTGCCGGGTACGACGTCGTGGTTCGCGACATAAACCAGGAAGCAATTGATAAGACCCGGTACGCCGTCTTCGATGGCAAGTGGGGCATCAAACGGGGCGTGGAGCGTGGAAAGCTGGCGTTCGATGATGCGCTCGTCGCCATGAGCCGTGTCAGCTTCGGCGAACAACTCAGCGTCCTGGCTGACTGCGACATCGTTATCGAGGCCATCCCGGAGAAGCTCGAGCTGAAGCAGCAGGTCTTCGCCGAACTCGACGGCGTGGTGAAGCCAGGCGCCATCTTCGCCTCGAACACGTCCGGCTTCGTCATCGCCGAAGTTGGGCGGGACGTTTCCGCCGCGCGCAAGCCGTTGTTCGTCGGCATGCACTTCTCGAATCCGGTGACGACGATGCGGATGCTCGAGGTCATCTACACCCCGGAGACCTCCCAGGACACGATCGACGCCGCGGTGAAGCTCGGCGAGGCCGGCGGCAAGGCTGTCTCCATGGTGAAGGACGCGCCGGGCACGTACGGCTTCCTCCTGAACCGCATCTTCGGCGCCGCCTACCGCGAAGCGAAGGCCATCGTCGACGCAGGCATCGCGACGCCCGAGGATGTCGATAAGGCGATGATCACGGGCCGCAACTGGCCGTCGGCGTTCTTCGGCTCCCGGGGCGGCATCGGCAAGGAGTGGTAGGGGGCAACGGGAAAGGCCGCCACTCGCATGAGTGACGGCCTGCCCTGGTCCGGCCGGATCGCTGCGCTCAGTTCTTTGCGCTGAGCCAGATGATGTCGCCGCTCTTCAGGGTCTTGAGGTCGTTGAGGTAGCCCGGCAGGCCCGGCCCGTACCGCCGCCAGCGGCCAGCCTCGGCGTCCCAGACATAAATCACTTCGATTGCGGCAGGGTTCGAAGCCGCGATGGCTGCCGAGGGCGCCATTTCCTCGCCGCCCCAGGTCAGCAGGTTCCAACCCGGGCTGTGCGGCATGACCGGGACGTCGGCAGCGTTCGTGCCCGCGGGCTGCGTGGGCGTTGGCGTGGCCGGCGCGCTCACGGGAGTGGCCGAAGGCGCGGCCGCGGTGACGGTGACCCAGCCGGGCGTGAAGTTCGCGGGCTGGGTCACCCCATTCGCACCGAGGACCTGGTTCGGGTTGCCCTCGATCTGGAGGACGGACGAGCCAGCAGCGACCGCGTTCCATTCGACCACGAAGAGCGGGCAGTAAGCCGCGCAGCTGTCGAAGCGGAGGCCGCTGACGCGCACCTTCCCGGCGGCGTTGTCGATGGCCGGCTGAGGCGCGAGGCTCCAGCCGTTGCCTGCCGTCACGCGCTCCACCGTGGCGACGGCCGGGTCGAAGCGAAGGGTCAGGTCGAAGCTGGCGGGCGAGGGCGTGTTCGTGCCCAGGCTGACGCCGGCCGTGGTCAGGAAGCTGGCTCCCGCGACGGCCCCACCGCTACCCGCGAGCACCGCTGCCGGGGCGCCGGGTGCGGGCGTCACCGGTGCGGGGGGAGTAGCGGTGGGGCTGGCCGTCGGGCTTGGAGTGGCCGTCGCGCTGGGCGAAGGCGGCGCCGTCGGTGTCGAAGACGGAGGATTCGTCGGCGTTGCTGTGGGCGTGGCCGGGGCCGTCACCGTGACGGAACCCGCGTTGAAGGTGGCCGGAATGTACTGGCCCATGCCCGCGAGCGATTCGTTCGCGTTGCCGCCGAGGGTGAGCGCGCTGGTCCCCGCAGCGAGGCCGTTCCAGGTCACCTTGAACACCGGGCAGGTCGTCGCGCAGGTGTCGAAGCGGACCGCGATGACCTGCACCGTCCCCACGTCGTTCTTGATGCGTGGCGCCGGCATCAGCGACCACCCGGCGGCTGCTTCGACGCTGGCGACCGAAACGATGGCCGGGTCGAACTGCAGGGTGATGTCGTACGCGTTGAGGTGCGCGTCTTCCGCCGAGCGCGTGACCGAGGCCGTGCTGACCGCCGAGTTGCCCGCGACCATGCTGGCTGACCCGGCCGAAATGCTCGTCCCGGCGACGACGGCGGAAGTGCCGAGGACGCCCGCGAACAGCGCGCTCACCGCGGCAAGCTGGACCACCAGCAGTTTCGAGAGAAGCCCGCGTTTCCGTTTCGGCTCCATGACACCCTCCTCGTCCGAGGCTGCGGTGTCTCCGCTCCCCGGCGCCGTGGTTATCGGTGCGCGCGAAAAGCGGCTGGAGTGTCAGGCTGGTGTACGAATCAGGAGAATCCGGTGCCGGGAGAGCCGCTCGCTCCCCCGGCCGGAACTGGCGCCAATGGCCTAGCGATCGCCGCCGAAGACGGAGCCGAGTACGCCCTGGAGCAGTTGCTCGCCGAGGTCCCGGACGAGCTGGCCGCTGCCGGGGATGCCGTCATCGGCGACGTGCGGCAGGTACAGCTTGTAGATCCGCGGGCCACCCGGGATCGGGGTTGCTGTGGCCGTGCCTGTCGCTGTCGGCGACGACGTTGACTGGGGTGTGGTGGTGCCGGTGGCGGTGCCCTGCGGCGTTTGCGTACCCGTGGCCGTTCCAGTCGCGGTGTTGGTAGGCGTGCCCGCCGCGGTGGTGCTGGTGGGTGTGCTGGTCCCGGGAGTGACCGGGGTGTTGGTTGCGGTGGGGCCGATCGGCGTGTTGGTTGCCGTTGGGGTGACCGGGGTGTTGGTCGCGGTGGGGCCCATCGGCGTGTTCGTCGCGGTCGGGTTGACCGGGGTGTTGGTTGGGGGGACGGAGGTGTTAGTTGGTGCGACCGGGGTGTGGGTCGGCGTGTTCGTTGGTGGGCCGCTCACCGTCACGGTGCCTCCGGTGTAGGTGTACGTCATCGGTATCCCGGCACTGATGAGCACGTTCGGCGGTGTCGAAAGATCGGTAATCGGCGATGCGCCGACTCCCACGCCCAGCCAGGTGATAGTGAACAGGGTGCAGACACTCGGGCAGGTTGGGTCCTCTGCTGCACCTTTGAACCAGAGCCCCCGAACGGTAACCGTGCCGCCGGCGTTGTTGATCGTCGGAGCGGATGGGAACTGGGCGAAGAGGCCCGAGAAGGCAATGCTTTGAACGTTGACTTTCGTCTGGTCGAAGCCGAGCTTCACTTCGAACGTATCGATGAATCCGCTGTCGGCGGGATCGATGGTCACCCTTACGTTGGTGGTGGTTGTTGAATTGACTCCGGCGATGGTGCCGCTGGACGTCGTCATGTTCGTGAGCCCCTGCGCCCCGGCGCCGAGGACAAGTGTCATCAGGATGAGGGAGACACCCGTGAGCGTGGCCAGCAGTGTCGCGAGGGACACGCCGCGCCGCTGTCGTTGATTCATCCTCTATCTCCGTTGCGTTTGAGGTAGCGCCGCCCTGCTGCCACGGCGGCTATGACTGCGATGATCCCGGCGCCGCCGACGGCGACGAGCGGCCAACTCGTTCCCTCGTCTCCACTCTCGGCCTGTGGCGCTCTCTCCGCGCCGGCCAGGGCGGGTGAACCCGAAGCTCCGGAAGGCGTGTGGATGGGCGTCAGACGGATTGCGGTTCCTGGGGACGCCGTTGGCGTTGGAATCTCCGTTGGATTGGGCGCTGGGGAAGCAGCCGGTGGCGGCGGCGTCGCTGCGTTTCCCGGCAGGGTTACCGGTTGGGGCAGTCCGTCATCCCGAGCGAGCAATGCCGCGCTAATCCTCAGGTGTGGGTCGGCGGGCTTGAGCGCCTTCAGGTCGAAGGAGATAAGCGGTCCGCTGCCCGTGGCCGCCGGTTTAGGCGCCACCTGGGTGTATGTCACTCGCACCGTTCCCTTTGCGTTGTCGACGACGTTGAAGACGACGAACCCCGGGTCGACGAACGGGAGGATTTTCACCTGGACCCCGTCTCTCGAAGGGTCCGCGTCGAGTACCGCCGCGACTGACGGGTCAAAGGTCAACTCCATGTCCACACCGAATAGGCGCTCTGCGCCGGAGATAGCGACCGTGTAGGCCGCTTGCTCTCCGTCGCGAAGCGGCGCCGGTGAAGGAGTGATCGTGAGCGAGGCTGCCGGGTCTTCCGCTCGAACCGCCGTCGGCGAACCGGGCGAAGCAGGCCAGGCGACGACCAGCAAGGCAAGGAGCACGGCGCCCAGGTGGGTCAGACGGGGCAAATGCGCCTCCGGGTGGCTTGGATACCGCCTGTGGCCCGGGCGGTTGAGCCCGGGCCACAGGGGTTGGTGACGACGTTGGTGTTCGCTCCGGTCAGGAGCGCTGGCGCTGGCCTACGGCCAGGGGTTGGCGACGCTGGTCTTCAGGTAGTTCGAAGCCGTCAGCGAGAGATCAAGGATGTTCACGACGTTGTCGCCGTTGATATCCGGAGTGGTGTTGGCCACCGCCGGTGAATACGTTGGGCCGTTCTGGAGGTAGCGCGCAGCAATGAACGAGAGATCGAGAATGTCGATCACCTGGTCCATGTTGGCGTCGCCGCCGATGAGGGTGACGGTGCCGGCCGCGTTCGACCCGGCGTTCACCGTGATCGACTTCGTCGCCAGCAGGTAGCCCAGCATCCGGCCGCGGATCGTGTGCGGTCCGGCGGTGATGCCGGTGTTCGCCGTGAACGCGCCTGCGCTGTCGGTCAGGACCGCCGGGCTGCCGTTGGCGGGGAACGCCAGGGCGTCGAATTCGGCCGTGGCGCCGCTGTGGTTCGTGCGGCCCTGCAGGAGGATGGTCCCGGTGACGGTGAACCCGGTCGCGGTGACAGTGATGCTGTCGTTCGTGATCGAGTTCGGGCCGATCGGGAAGCCCTGGTTGTTGGAGTACAGCGTGCCTGCCGGGTTAATCGTCAGGTTCGCGGTGCCGCCCGCGACCACGTTGAAGGTCACCTTCGCGATGACAGGGGCTGCGCCGGTCACGGGCAAGTTCGGGTCCTGACGGGTGTAGGCGAACGTCACCACGCCCGGACTCGAGCTGTACGGCCCGATGTAGGCGGGGGTGAAGTCAGGCCCGACCGCTACGCCCGCCAGCGACAGCTGGCCGGTATAGGAGAGGCTGGCCTGGAACCCGTAGAGGCCGTCCGCGTTGTTGGCCACGATGTCGACGGTGATGGTGTCGCCGACGTTTGCCGTGGGCGGAGCCACCACCGAGATATCGCCGCAGCCGACGGCTGGCTGGAAGCCCACCACGGGCGAGGTGTCAGTCCCCGAGCAGAGGTTCGGCTCGAAGACGATGTTCTGCTCAGCCGGGCCGTAAATCGAGTCGATCGGGCCGGCCGGGGGAGTGTCAGAGCCGCTAAAAGCGAGGGGGAACGGGGTTGGATAATCGGGTTCGCTCGATATGGCGGAATTGACCGTTGGGTTGATGACGCCCCACCAGTTGTGGGCGAAGTTCTTCAGGTTCGCGCCATCAGCCGGGAGTGGTGGAGCGCCAGTTTGGCGGTCGTCGACAGCGCCGTACCAGTTGCCGCTCAGGTCGTTCTCGATGAACTGGGAGTTCAGCGCCTGCTGCAGCGGTGAGTTGGTTCCGCCCGAGGCATCCAGGAAGACGATGCCGAGCGTCCAGTTGTTGGTGATGAAGTTGTTCTTGACGATCGTGTTGTCGGTCTGGTTGCGGAGGACGAGACCGGTACGGTTGAAATCGATGATGTTGTTGTGGATGTTATTGCCGTTGCTGTTGTTGATGTCCACGCCGGTGCGGTTGCCCGTCAGCTTGGAGTTGCGCAGCTCAACGGTGTTGCCCTGGCTCTGGATGGCGACGCCTGCGGAGTTGAGGGCGTTGCCAAATACGTCCCAGGTTGCAGGTGCGTTGCCGTCACGCGTGATGGTGAAGCCATCGACGAGGACGTTCGCGGCGCTAATGCGGAGCGTCGCAGTGGCAGGGTTCGTCAGCTGGTCGACACCGCTGATGATGGCGCTGTCGATGCCCGCGCCGTACATGCGGACGCCGGCCTTGTTGACGTTCACGTCTTCGTGGTAGGTGCCGGGCAGGACGTAGATCTTGCCGCCGATGACCACGCGGTCGACGGCCTGCTGGACGGTCTGCTTGGGGCTTTCCTTCGTGCCGGTGTTGAGCGCGCTGCCGCTCGGGCTCACGTAGACGATGGAGAGCGTGTCAGGGTTGGTCCGCTGGTCTTCGATGAAGGCCTCGTGGTTCGCCGCCGACATCGCCGGGACGTCGGTATACGACGTCAGGGGCACAGTATCGAGGATGGCGATGTCGAAGATGTTCTGTTCCGCGCCAACGCCCCACGTGTTGTTCGTGAAGACGAGGTCGCCTTGCTCGAGCACCCAGCCCTTGGTGTGCGCCACGAAGTTGTTGGAGATCGTGCCGGTCACCGGGCCGTTGATGTAACCCGGCTGGCGGATGTCGTGGAAGCTGTTATTGGTGACCAGGAGCCCGTTGGCCGCCGCGCTGTTCACCATTCCGCGGCTTACCTCGGCCGAGCCGTGGATGTAATGGGCGAAGATCTCGTTGTTCTGGATCGTGATGTTCGGCGCGCCGACATAGATGATGCCCTGGTCGACGTGGTCGGTCTTTTCGATCCGGAGACCGTCAATGCTGGACCCAGTGGAACCCGCTTCGAACCTGAAAATCTGGGCGCCGCCGGAGACCTGGACGAGCGGGTTGCCCGAGCCAACGATGTCGATGGGCGTTGTGATCAACATGGTGGACGATTGGGTGTAGGTGCCGGCCGCCACGTTGACGGTGCCGCCACCGGCGCCGTTCACGGTGTTCACGCCCTTCGCAACCGTCTTGAAGGGAGAGCCGGCGGTGCCGTCGTTGAGGTCGTTGCCGGTCGTCGCATTGACGTAGCAGGTGGTGGTGCAGAGGATCGTCGGCTCGAAGTCGAAGGTCTGCTTGTTGCCTGCGCCAGTCTCCCAGACGAACTTGTCGATGTTCACCGTTTCGGCGGGACCGGGGTTTCCTACACGGATGCCGACATGAGGGTCACTGACGAGGATTTTGGCGGTGGGGTAGAGTGCCAGGATCTGGTTCCAGGTTTTCGTCGGGCCTGTTGGCCCCGCCGGGTCCGCGGTGTTGGGCCACGTGGCGCCGCTGTAGCGCCATGCGGCTGCGCCGCCCTGGAAGGCATCAAACGTCTCCCACGTGTTCAATTGTGCCACCGGCGGAACGTAGATAAGGCGCTGCTGCCAAGTGTTCGTACCATTGAAGTCCACGTTCATGACGAGGTACGACGGCGCTGACGCGTCATTCGTGCGCGCATCCCAGCTGAGCGCAGTGATGCTGGAAAGCAGCGTCCCGCTGAACTGATACGTGGCGAGGTTCGTCCGGCCCGTGAGGGCGGGAATGGTGATCTGAGCGCTGCCAAGGCCCAACGGGGCGCTTCCAGGCCCGGTCACGAAGTCCCCGAGGACTCCGGGCGTGTTGTCGAAGGTGTCGTTGGTGTCGTTATAGAACAGCCATCCGCCGCCGGCCGGCGCGGTGAGGTCAGCCACCTTGACGATCGTCGTTGAGTCGGCCCTGGTGTCTTCGCGGGAGAGCATGAGGCTCCCGCTAACGCCAAAGACGACGGCGATGAGGGCGGCGAAGAGCAACCAGCTCCTGCGGCGCCGGGACTTCCCGTGCAATGCAAGCGTCATCTGCTTGTGTTCTCCAGGCAAAGGTGAGCCTCCCCATGGGGAGACGCGTTGCGAGGGCGCGCGCCGAGGCGGCACACCCGTGTCGTACGCGATGGGGACATCATCTCGTTGAGCGCGCCGCCGTAGCGGCAGTTTGCACCCGGCCACTCCTTCCCGGGTCGCTCGGAAGAAAATCAGGGCTTTCCCCAATAGGCGGCTCTGCAATCGGGGATTCCATACTTGCCATGCGTCCGGCTCGAGAGAATCGGCACGGCAAGGGTGCGCTCTGGTCCGTCTCCTTGCGACTCTCCCTGGCGGGGGGCTACCCGCCGGGGAAGATTCCTTCCATAAAGGTGTCCTTACCCCCGGGTGGGGGTAGTGGCGCGTATGGTGACAGAGCGGTTAACGGCGAGTCAACAGTTCGTCACAAACTCGACATTTGTTGTCGCGATTGGCGTGCCACTGCGAAGCGAAGTGTAAGAAGGGTGTTGGTAAAGGGCCGCCCGGCCTGGTATCCGGGTCTCGCCCCGGGCCTCTGCGCGGCGCCGGTTCGAACGCGGGGGCAACGGGAAAGGCCGCCACGGGTGGTGACGGCCTTCGGTGGGATTGCTGGTGGAGCTGAGGGGATTCGAACCCCTTACCTCAACACTGCCAGTGTTGCGCTCTCCCGATTGAGCTACAGCCCCAGGGTAACCCGTTGATGGTAGCAGGGGGCCGTTTTGCGGCCAAACTGCCTGCCGGGTTCGAATGAATGGCGCCGGTTGGCGCCTACTTCCGCGTCCTCGGGTCCAGCGCGTCGCGCAGGCCATCGCCGAGGAAGGTGAAGCAGAGCATGAGGGTGGCGACCATGATGGCGGGCCAGACGACCTGCCAGTTGTTGACGAAGAGGTTCGCGTAGCCGTCGCCCATGAGCGCGCCGAGGCTGGTGAACGGCGAGGGGACGCCGAGGCCGATGAAGCCGAGGGCGCCTTCGGCGAAGATGGCCAGCGGGATGCCGAAGGTGACGGCGACGATGACAGTGCTGAGGGTGTTCGGCAGCATGTGGGCGCGAACGACTCGCCAGGGACTCGCGCCAATCGCGCGGGCGGCGAGCACGTAGTCCTGTTCCTTGATCGAAAGCATCTGCCCGCGCACGAGCCGCGCGATGGTGACCCAGCTGACGAGTGAAATGGCGAGGATGGTGCCGAGGATCGCCGACGGGAAGCCCGGTATCTGCGGGTCGCCGGTGCCGATGATGGGCCAATCGCGCCCGAAGAGGACCTGGCGCAGGAGGATGATGGCGAGGAGGTCCGGGAAGGCGTAGGCGAGGTCGGTGATCCACATGAGGATGGTGTCGCTGATTTTGCCGCCGAGAGCCGCGCCCATGCCGATGGTGATGCCGACGATGAGGACGACGATCTGGGTGCCGACGCCGATCTTGAGCGAGAAGAGGGTGCCGTAGAGCAGGCGGGCCCAGAGGTCGCGGCCGAGGTTATCGGTGCCGAGCCAGTATTCGCTGTTGGGGCCGGTATTCACCACCTGGTACTGCTGGAAAGTCGCGCTGTGGCGTTCGACTGCGGGGATGAACTGCCCGGCGATGGAGACGGCGGTGATGATGACCAGGATGATGGCGGCGATGAAGGCGAGGCGGTTGCGGATGAGGCGCCGGAACGCCATCTCCCAGAGGCCCTGCTGCTTGTTGGCCAGGTGATCCTTGGTGAAGTCGAATGGCTGCAGGATAGTTGTGTCAGAGGCCATGTGGTCTTGTCCTTACAGCCGGATTCGCGGGTCGGCGACGGCATAGAGGAGGTCAACGATGAGGTTCATGAGGGCAATGATGCCCGCATAGAAGAGCGTCACCCCCATGATCACGCCGTAATCACGGACGAGGACGGAGCCGACGAAGGCGTTGCCGAGGCCGGGGATCGCGAAGGCGTTTTCGATGATGAAGGAGCCGGTAATGAGGCCGGCGAAGATCGGTCCGAGGATGGTGAGCACGGGGATGAGGGCGTTTTTCACGGCGTGGCGAAGGATGACCGTGAACTCCTTGACGCCCTTGGCGCGGGCTGTGCGGATGTAGTCCTGGCGGAGGATGTCGAGCATGGAGGCGCGCGCAATACGGGCGATGAAGGCCCCGGGGAGCATCCCCATCGCGACCGATGGCAGCACCATTTTCTTGTAGTTCCACAACTCCCAGCCGAGGACGTCGAACCAGTTGAGTTTGAGCGCGAAGAAGATGACGAGAAGCGGCGCGAGGATGAAGCTCGGCAGCGCCGCACCGCTGGTTGCCATAAACACGCCGACGTAGTCGCCGATGCCGTTCTGGTTGATGGCGGAGATCGCCCCGAGGGTTACGCCGAGGGTGATGGCGAAGAGGAACGCGCAGATGCCCAGCTGCAGCGAGACCCCGAACTTCTCCTGGATGATGTCCCGGACGGGGCGCTCGTTCGAAGAAATCGAGATCCCGAGGTCGAGTTTCGCAGTGTTGGCCATGAAGTGGCCGTACTGCTCAACCAGGGAGCCGTCGAGGTTGTACTTCTCGTTCAGGCGCTCGCGGGCGGCTTCGGACATCGGCTTATCGGTGTCGAAGGGACCGCCTTCCACAGAGTGCATGAGGAAGAACGTGACCGTTGCCACGGCGAACAGCAACGGGACCATGAGGAGGACGCGCCGGATGGCGTACGCGATCATTGGGGGCTCCGCGGAAAGCGAGAAGGGGCATCCGAAGACACCCCTGCGGTTGAGAACACCGGAAGTGAAGCAGCGCCGGCATCGCCGGCGCTGCTCCTAACGTTGTGACGTTACTTCTTGGTGGTGGTCCAGAGTTCGACAGAGGTGTCGCCAGGAACCTGCTTGTCGTCCGGCTTCTTGTTTTCGACCATGCCCTTGATGTAGGGCTTGACGACTGCATGGAAGCCGACCTGCCACATGGGAGCCATGCCGCAGACGTTTTCGACAATCAGCTTTTCCGCATCGCGGTACTGCTGGCGGCGCTGCTCGTCGTTCTGGTTGAACTTGGCCTTGGCGATGATGTCGTCGATGGCCTTCATGGAGCAGCTCTGCTTGTTGATGGAACCGCCGGTCTCATAGAGGCCGAGGATCCAGTTCTCCGGGTCCGGGTAGTCTTCGCCCCAGCCACCGAGCACGATCTGGAAGTTGCCGCTGTTGAACCGCGAGGAACGGCTCTTGGAGTCGGTGTATTCCAGGTTGATGTCGATGTTGAGGTACTTCTTCCACTCAGACTGGAGGAACTCGCCGATCGCCTTGTTGGTGGCGGAGTCCGTCTGGAGGACGGTGAGCTTCGGGAAGCCGGCGCCGTTGTCGTAGCCAGCCTTCTTCAGGTTCTCCTTCGCCTTGGCCGGGTCGAACCCGATGGCGGCGTCGAAGATACCGGCCTTGTTGCCCGAGCGGTCCGGCGGCATCCAGTTCGTCGAAACGATGTTGGCGCCGTTGAGGACGTTGTCGTTCAGGGTCTTGCGGTCCGTGGCCTGGGAGAGCGCGAGGCGCACTTCAAGCTTGGAGAGCGTCGGGTCCTTCAGGTTCGGCTCGATGCCGGTGGTGCGGGTGGCGGCGTAGGAGATCAGTTCCTTCCCGAGGGTCGGGTCGGCCTTGACTGCCTTGAGCTGCGTGGTGGGGACGGCGGTGGCGTCGATTTCGCCGGAGCGGTAGGCATTGAGTGCCACGGCGGCGTCATCGATGTAGCGCATCACGATCTTCTCCACCTGGGCCTTCTGGCCGGCGGTGTACTGATCGTTCGGCACCACTTCCATCTTGTCCTTCTCGGTGTATGCCGAGACCTTGAAGGGGCCGTTGTAGACGTTGTCCATCGGGGCCGGCCACTTGGCATCGACGGTAGCGAGCTTGTGCTTCGGCGCCGGGAACGTCGGCCAGAGGGCGAGCAGGATGGTGAAGGTCGGCTGCGGGTCGGTCAGCTTGAATTCGATGGTCGTCGCATCGACAGCCTTGACACCCATGGCCTTCTGGAGGGCGGCCTTCTCTTCGGCGGTCTTCTTGCCGGCGTCATAGTAATCCTGGCAACCGACGATGGCGGTCAGGATGTACTGGTAGTGGCCAGCGTTGTCCGGGTTGCAGGTGCGCTGCACGCCGAGCACGAAGTCATTAGCGTCGAGAGGCTGGCCGTCGGACCACTTGAGGTCCTTCTTGAGCTTGACCGTGTAGGTCTTGCCATCGGCCGAGACGGTGGGCATGCCGTCAGCCATTGCCGGCTGGGGCTTGCTGTCCTTGTCCAGGTGGTAGAGACCACGCCAGACCATAAAGAAGTGTTCGATGTCCTGGTTGAAGTCCGAGAAGTGCGGATCCCAGCTTTCGAACTGGATGGTGCGGATGGTGATGGTGCCCGAAGGCTTGGCGACCGCGGTGGGCGCTGTGCCCCCGCTCGTGGGTGAGGCAGTGGTGCCGCCGTTGCCACCGTTGTCATCGTCGTCATCGTCACCGCAGGCTGCAGTGAACGCGAGGATGGCGAAGATGGCAAAGATGCTGAGCAGCAAATGCCACTTGGACTTGGTCATCGGTAGTGGTTCCCTCCTCTATTCGATTAACCGAGCGGTAAGGTGCTGGCCGATGCGCTTAAAGTCAACAATTCTTTACTGCACGGCCGATCCGCCTGGACACAAAGTGTTCCCCTGCACCTCCTGAACCGGGCCGATCGCGGCCGCGGCTGCTGACAAGCATACGCCCTGCCGCCGTCTATGGATGTCTCGAATACGTCGATGTATTGGGCGGGACCGGGGCCCTGGCTCTGCCGTTCGTATACGGTGAAGCGGGTCTGCCATAGGCTGGAGGCACAGCGCAGGCAGGAGCCTTTGCGAGAGAGGGCGCGAACGTATGAACCGGGTACTGGCCATTGTGAGCGTGCTCGGGCGCGATCAGAAAGGCGTCGTCGCCCGGATCAGCACCCACATCGCCGAGCAGAACATAAACATCGAGGACATCGAGCAGCGGGTCGTCCGCGGGCAGTTCCTCATGGATATGCTCGTCGACATCACGGACGCCACGGTTTCGCTTGATGAATTGATCACAGGTCTCCTCGCTATTGGGCACGAGATCGGGATGGAGATCCGGGTGACGCTCCACGGCGAACGGGAGCGGAAGCGCGTCGGCGTCCTGGTGAGCAAGGAGTCGCACTGCCTCGAGCAACTGATCGCCGACTCGCGGGCCGGGCTGCTCCATGGCGACCTTGTGACCGTCCTTGGCAATCACGAGACCCTGCGACCGATTGCCGAGGCCGCAGGCATCCCCTTCGCCTGGTTCCCCAGCGAAGACAAAGCAGCGCACGAGGCGTTCATTCTCGAACAGCTATACGCTGCCGGCGCCGACGTTGTCGTTCTCGCCCGATACATGCAGATCCTGACCAGCACGCTCTGCCAACCGTTCGCGGGGCGAATCATCAACATCCACCCTTCGCTCCTCCCCTACTTCCCCGGGGCGAACCCGTACCGCCGGGCCTGGGAGGATGGCGTTCGCGTGACTGGCTGCACAGCGCATTTCGTGACAGAAGAGCTCGATGCGGGGCCGATCATCCTCCAGGACGTCTTCCACATCGACGTCGGCGTCGACGGGGTCGACGACGTTCGGCGGAAGGGGCGCTCCCTCGAAGGCGCAGTGTTGAGCCGGGCGCTGCAGCTCTATCTGAACAACGAAGTGGTGGTCATCAACGGGAAGGTGGTCTTCAAACCCGGGATGCGGACGCTGCTACGGGATCTCGGTGGGAGCCCGGGACCGGCTCTGTAGCAAGCCGCCAGGCCATGCGCATTCCGGGAATCCGGCCACGATAGACATCCACGACGTGCTCCGGACAGGCGGGAACCACAATGTGCTGTTCCGTTCCTGCCCAACCGAGACGATCGATGGCGCGCCGATGCATGTCCGTCGCCGCGGTGAGGAGCCCAACGGTGCCGGTGGCGGCCTGGGGCGGCAATGCCAGGTGCTCGCAGATCGCGCAGACGGTCATCGACTCCTCCAGACCCGCGGAGGCTACCATCCGCCCCGGCCATAATGTTCGTGCCAACCGTGAACTCTGCAGCGTGCAGCCAGCGACATGGGCAGTTGTGATGCCGTCCCCCGGCGGGTCGTTCTAATTGTTAGCTACCAGCAAAAGATGTTGGGTGCCCACTCTATATCCGCGATATACCGCTTGCATAGAACGGGTCTGTTTGGGGTAAACTCTAGGTGCGGCTTGCGGGGGCCGAGAGCGTTTCCGACTTCATCCGCCGGGTCATTTTTCGTGCGCGCTGATACTTCTGACGTGGCGTTCAGGCTCCTGTTGGCCCTTGGTGAACTCTGGGATGGGCTTGACCGGGCGGGGGTTGAGCCGACCGCGAAAGGCCTCCACGTCACCCAG
This sequence comes from Dehalococcoidia bacterium, assembly GCA_020853755.1. GTDB lineage: Bacteria > Chloroflexota > Dehalococcoidia > Tepidiformales > Tepidiformaceae > Amarobacter. Next base: position 43,531 of record JADYYG010000003.1, read on the forward strand.
GAGTACCTCGGCGGGTACACGCGCTTCTCGGCCGGGCCGGGTTCGCATGCTCGCCTGGTCGTGGAGTGGAACGGCACGACGCGGCATCTGCGTGTGCTGCGCTGCGAACCGTGGGCGAACGCCGAAGCCACGATTTCGACCACCGTCGCCCATGTGCGAACGGTAGCCCGTACATTGGGACTGGCGGAGACCGTGGATCGTGCCCTGGTCGCTGCCTGCGGCGAGCCGAGCCAGCCTTGCCGTCGCACAGTCCTCTCGACAGCTGCCTCAGTGACGCAGGCGGTCGCTTCCGCGCGAAGGGCATAGAAACCGCGCAAACCGCGCGGGTCGCTGTCTTACTGCCTGGCTGCCCACTGTTTGGCGTGGTAGGTAATGATGATGTCGGCCCCGGCCCTCCGAATCGAGGTCAGCGTCTCAGCGACCGCGCGCCCTTCATCCAGCCATCCATTCGCGACTGCCGCCATAAGCATGCTGTACTCGCCGCTCACGTTGTACGCCGCGACCGGTACATCCACGGCGTCGCGGACCTGGCGGATCACGTCCAGGTACGGGAGCGCCGGCTTTACCATCACCATGTCGGCGCCTTCTGCGATGTCCGTCAAGACCTCGTCCCGCGCCATCCGGGCATTCGCCGGGTCCATCTGGTAGCCGTGCCGGTCGCCGAACTGGGGGGCACTGTCCGCCGCGTCACGGAAGGGACCGTAGAAAGCGCTGGCGAACTTCGCGGCATAGGACAGGATCGGCGTTTGCTGGTGGCCGGCTGAGTCCAGCGCCACCCGGAGTGTGCGAACACGGCCGTCCATCATGTCGCTTGGCGCGATGATGTCGCAGCCCGCTTCGGCGAGTGAGACGGCTGTTTCGGCGAGCAGTGGGAGCGCCGCGTCGTTATCGACCGAACCGTCGGCGGCGAGCGGCCCGCAGTGGCCGTGTGACGTGTATTCGCACAGGCAGACGTCACCGATGACCAGCAGGCCCGGGTTGGCGTCCTTCAGCCGCCGGACGGCTTTCTGAACGATCCCGTCGCGGGCGTACGCGCCGCTGCCGACGGAGTCTTTCGATGCGGGCAGACCAAAAAGAAGAACCGCCGGGATCCCGAGTGCCGCGATCGAACGTGCCTCGTCCGTAAGGGCGTCGAGGCCAAGCCGATCCTGCCCGGGCATCGAGATTATTGGCGTCCGGCCGCTCAGGCCCGCCTCAACAAAGAGCGGGTAGACCAGGTGCGCGGGCGTGAGCTCCGTCTCCCGCACGAGGCCGCGCATCGCCGGCGTGCCGCGCAGGCGGCGGTGCCTCCGGAAGTTCCCATATTCCATGGTCGGGGAGTCTAGCATCAGGCGTTCCCCCGAATCCGCCAACGGCGGCTTGCGATACGATGCCAATGATGATGGAACGGCGCCTTCCCGCGGAATACACCGGTTGGCAGGATCACGAGGCGCGCTTTCGCCGATTGACGACGCCGGAACTCGTGGCCGAGGTCCAGGATGGCTCGCCCGAGCGGCGGCTCGCTGCGCTCTCGGTCATCGACCTTGGCGAAGTCGCTCCGGTGACCATCGAGGACTGGATCCGGACGCTGCCCGATGCCGAAGCCAACGAACTCGCCGGAGCGATCCCGGTCCAGCGTGCGCACGCGCCATGCAGTGAGGATGTGCGATGGATTGGGGTCGCGCGGCTCGGTTACGAGGCCCGGCGCCTCCCGACCTTCCTGATCATGCTGTTTTCTTCGCTCGAGGCCCTTGACGCGCGCGCCTGCCCCGAAGGCGCCGCCGAATGGGAACGCATCGGCGATTGGCTCGGCGACATCTATGACCGCATCGTCGCCGGCGGCGAGGACGAGGCGCGCGACGACATTTCCCTCTTCGTCTTCGAGAACTACCTCACCCATGCTTCCATCTTCGAGGCGTTTTGCGGGATGATCGTGCGCCACGAAGCGCTGGCGCGGGAAGTGTCGGCGAATCCCGCGCAGTACCTTGCCCCGCTCGACGAAGCACGCCAGCGGTTCGCGCTCCAGGAGGCGGCCGCAAACGGCGGTCTCCCGTTCGACACCGCCTGGAAGGCGTTGCAGCGGGGCTGAGCCGCTAAATCGCGCACTCGCCTTCGCCACGCTGCAACTGGTAGAGCTCCAGCCGGTTCCAGTCGATGAACATCTGCTGGTTGTCATCGCTGAAGTCCCCAGGAATGGTCAGATCCTCCACTGCGGCTTCGAAGACAGCAGGTCCAACGCGGTCGAAGAACGCGTTGAACTCCTCACCGAGGGTTCGGTCACGCTCATACAGCCGGACGATGCGCTCGACTGCTTCCGGACCGCGCTTGGCTGGCAGCCGCACCTTGAGCTGGGTGGCCATCCGCAGGTCGCCGTTGTCATAATTCCCGCCGAGGAAGAGGTGGTAGGCCGGGAGCTGGTTCGGGCCGACCTTCATCGCTGCACCGTGGAGACCGATATTCGCGATGTGGTGCTGGCCGCAGCTGTTCGGGCAGCCGCTCATCTTGATATGGATCTTGCGCGTCAGCGGGTCGCGAACGGCCATCAGTTCGACCCGTTCCTGGATGGCCCGATTGAGGCCCATCGAGGACGTGATCCCGAGTTTGCACGAGTCTGTGCCCGGGCAGCTCACGACATCGGTGATGGATTGCGCTCCGATGTCCGCGAGGTCGAGGTCCCGAAGCCGCGAATAGACCTCGTAGAGGCTTTCGTCGCGGACCCAGCGGAGGACGATGTTCTGACCGACCGTGGTCCGGGCGTAACCGCCGCAGTATTCGCGCATGATGTTTGCCAGGCCGCGGAACTGCTCGGGCCGAAGGTCTCCACGCGAAACTTTGACCTCAACGGTGCTGAAGCCCTGCTGCTTCTGAGCCAAGACGTTGGCGGTGACGAACGCGGTAAACGCGGTCATATCGCCGTTCGGCTGGGCGTAGACCGGTTTGCGGGCGGGCCCGTTCGCCTCTTCGTCGTGAATGAACATAAGCCGCTCGGGGCTGAAGTCACCCGCGGACCAGTCGCCCTGGAGTTCTTCGTCGACCATTCGCTTGAACTCGTCGATGCCGACCCGATGGACAAGGAACTTGAGCCGCGCTTTCGAGCGGTTCTTCCGCAGTTCGTCGGCCTTTTCGAAGATGCGGACGACGGCTTCAGAAAGTCGCAGGTACTCGTCGACCGAGACGAACTCGGTAAGGACGAAGGCGTTGCGAGCCATGATGCTGAGACCGCCGCCGGTGACGACTTTGAACCCCTTCACGCCGTCCTGTACGCGCGGAATGAATCCGAGGTCATGGATGCCGGTGATGGCGTTGTCCCGGTCGGTCGCGGTGAATGCTGCCTTGAACTTGCGTGGGAGCAGTTGGGAGAGCGGGTTGCGCAGCCAGAACCGGGCAAAGGCAGCGGCGTAGGGCGTCGGGTCGAACAGTTCCCCTTGCTGGACGCCAGCCCAGGGGTCCCCGGTGACGTTGCGGACGGTGTTACCGCAGGCTTCGCGCGTCGAAAGCCCAGCCTTCCCGAGGATGAAGAGCGCCTCTGCCGCTTTCGCCAGGGGGACGTGGTGGTACTGGATGTTCTGCCGCGTGGTGATGTGCCCCTTGCGAAGCGGCGCGAACTTGTCCGCAACCTCAGCCAGCGTGTCCATCTGGTCTGGCGTGACGCCGCCAAACGGGAGCTTCACCCGGATCATCTGGACGTTTGGCTGGCGCTGGCCGTAGACGCCTTGCTTGAGGCGGAAGCCGATGAACTGAATCTCGTCACGTTCGCCGTTCAGCATTGCGTGGGCTTCGGTGCGGAAGTCTTCGAGTTCGCGCTCGAGCACGGGCAGGATCCGTGCTGGATCGTCGCTGTGGACGATGGTCTCGACATCAGGCATGGCAAAGGTCCTTGGAGCTTGGGCCGCGGCGAAGGCGCTCGCGGTCATTGCGAGAAAGCTGACTGACTTTATCAACTTTAAGGCTTGGCATGCAAGCGAGTAGTTGATAAAGTTGAGCAAGGAAGTCAAGTTAGATGCCAACTACCTACCCTGCTACCGAGATCGCCGCGCTCAACGCTCGCTTTGAAGACGCCACCCCACAGGAGATCGTCGGCTGGGCCGTTGAGGAGTTCGGCGCGCGACTCGCGGTCGGCGCCAGTTTCGGCGGCGCCTCGGGGATGGCGATCCTGCACATGGCGGCACAGCTCCGTCCGTCCATTCACGTTTTCGTCCTGGACACGGGCTACCTCTTCGAGGAGACGCACCAGACGATGCGCGAAGCTGTCCCCGCCCTTGGGATGACCAATGTCCGCAGCTACCGTTCGCCGTTGACCCATGAGGAGCAGGCGGAACGGTACGGTTCGGCGCTCTGGATGCGGGACCCGGACCTGTGCTGCGAACTGCGGAAGATCGAGCCGAACCGCCGGGCCCTCGAGGGAATGGACGCATGGCTGACCGGGTTGCGCCGGGACCAGTCAGAGAACCGAGCAGACACGCCAATCGTCTCGTGGGCCCCGAAGTTCGGCGTGCTCAAGGTCAACCCGCTGGCCAACTGGAACGAGGCGCAGACGTGGAGCTACCTGCTCGCGAATGGCGTGCCGTACAACCCGCTCCTGAATCAGGGGTACACCAGCATCGGTTGCTACAACTGTACGGTGCCCGGCGTGCAGGGCAGAGCCGGGCGTTGGCAGGGTTTCGAGAAAGACGAATGCGGCCTCCACACCTGAGCTTGGTGACTGGACGGCAGTGAATCTCCAGGAGGATCGACTGTGGTGAGTGGAGGGAAGGGCTTCGTGCTCTGGTTCACCGGCCTGTCCGGCGCCGGGAAGACAACGTTGACGCAGGCACTCGTGCCGGTCCTGTGCGAGCGAGGTGTGCCCATCGAGGTGCTTGATGGCGACGAAGTTCGCCTGCATCTGTCCAAAGGGCTGGGCTTCAGCCGGGAGGACCGCGATACGAACATCCTCCGCATCGGATTCGTTGCAAACCTCCTCGCGCGAAACGGCGTCAACGTTATCTCTGCGGCCATCTCCCCGTATCGCTCCACGCGAGATGCGGTTCGGGCGATGGTTGAGGCCAGTGGAGCGACGTTCATTGAAGTGCATGCCGCCGCGACACTCGCCGAGTGCGAGTCCCGCGACGTAAAGGGCCTGTACTCCGAGGCGCGTGCCGGGAGGCGCCCGGGATTTACCGGGATCGACGACCCCTACGAACCGCCCCTCGAACCCGAACTCACGCTGCCTACCGGCGCCGAGTCCCTTGAGGCTTCGCTGGAGCGTGTCGTTGCATACCTCGAAGCCGAGGGCTTGCTTCGAACCCTGGAGCCTGCCCGATGACGACAACCGAGACGCTGGTTCCGGAAGCGACGGATGCAGTCCTCGAAATGCTGGAGTCCGAGGCAATCTTCATCATGCGCGAGGTGGCTGCCGAGTTTGAGCGTCCCGCCATCCTCTTCTCGGGCGGGAAAGACTCGATCGTCCTCCTCCGGATCGCTGAGAAGGCGTTTTGGCCGTCGAAGATCCCGTTCCCGGTACTCCATGTGGACACGGGGCATAACTTCCCCGAGGTCCTCGCCTACCGGGATCGGCGGGCGGCCGAACTTGGCGCGCGCCTGATCGTGGCTTCGGTCCAGGATGCGATTGACCGCGGGGAGCTGGTAGAGGAAACCGGCCCGCGGGCGTCTCGCAACCGGCTCCAAACGCCCGTCCTACTCGAAGCCATCGCCGAACACCGGTTCGATGCGGCCATCGGCGGGGCGCGGCGCGACGAAGAGAAGGCCCGTGCGAAGGAGCGGGTGTTCTCCTTTCGGGACGAGTTCGGGCAGTGGGACCCGCGCAACCAGCGGCCAGAGTTGTGGCAGCTGTACAACGGGATGCACGTTCGTGGCGAGCACATGCGGGTATTCCCGCTCTCCAACTGGACCGAACTCGACATCTGGCGGTACATCGAGCGCGAGCAACTCGATATTCCCTCCATCTACTTCGCACACGAACGCGAGGTCTTCGAACGAGACGGGATGGTGATGGCGGTCAGCGAGTACCTCCCGTTGCTCCCGGGCGAAACATCACACTGCGAGTACGTTCGCTACCGCACGGTGGGTGACATGACCTGCACCGCCGCCGTGCGCTCACACGCCGCGGACATTCGTACCGTTGTGGCCGAGATCGCCGCGACTCGTATCACCGAACGCGGGCAAAGCCGTGCCGACGACCACGTCTCGGAGGCTGCGATGGAAGACCGCAAGCGGGAGGGGTACTTCTAGTGGACCTTCTCCGCATTGTCACAGCCGGCTCCGTAGACGATGGCAAGAGCACGCTGATCGGCCGCCTGCTCTACGACTCGAAGCAGGTCTTTGATGACACGCTGGCCAGCCTGGAGCGCGCGAGCACGGCCCAGGGCCTCGGCGAGGTCAACCTCGCCCTCCTGACGGATGGCCTGCGGGCCGAGCGGGAGCAGGGCATCACGATCGATGTCGCCTACCGCTACTTCGCGACCCCGAAGCGGAAGTTCATCGTTGCCGACTGCCCTGGCCACGTGCAGTACACGCGGAATATGGTCACCGGCGCTTCGACTGCACAACTGGCGCTCATCCTTGTCGACGCCCGGAAGGGAGTCATCGAACAGACCCGGCGGCACACGGCGATCGTGAACCTCCTGGGTATCCGCAACCTCGTTCTCTGCGTGAACAAGATGGATCTCGTCGAGTGGTCTGAAGAGGTCTTTCGCGGAATCGAGGCGGAGTACCAGGCGGTGGCCAGCACGCTGGGGGTGCCTGAGGTGACGGCCATCCCTATGGCGGCGGTTTCGGGCGCAAACGTAGTCGAGCGGGCCGAGCAGACACCGTGGTTCGCTGGACAGCCGTTGCTCGACTTCCTCGAAATGGTCGAACCGTCGGAACCCGCCCAGCATGGCGCGTTCCGGTTTCCCGTGCAGCACGTTATCCGGCCGCAGACGCCGGAGCACCCTGACTACCGCGGGTACGCGGGTACGGTTTCCGCCGGAACCGCCGAAGTTGGCGCGGAAGTGGTCGTCCTGCCGCAGGGGATAGCGTCGCGAATCGAAGGTATCGACCGCTTCGGGGAGTCTCATCGAAGCGCCGGTCAGGGCGAGGCTGTCGCAATCCGCCTCGTCGACGACGTCGACATCAGCCGAGGCTCCATGCTCGTGGCGGCCAACGGCTGCCTGCCCGGCACGGACCGGTTCACGGCGGACATCTGCTGGATGTCAGACACGAGTGTCCTTCGACCCGGAAACCGGTACTGGATCAAACACACGACGCGGCGGGTGAAGTGCATCGTCGAATCGCTCGACAGCCTCTTCAACCTGCAGACGCTGGGTCACCTGACCGGTCCGGAAGGCGTCGGACTGAACGACATTGCGCGGGTCACGCTGAAGACAACAGAGCCGCTCTTCCTCGACCCGTACGAAACGTCCCGTGACACCGGCAGCTTCATCCTCATCGATGCCGCGACGCGGCGGACGGTCGCTGCGGGGATGGTCCGCGAAACGGTGGCGCCGACGGACCCCGGCGTTGACTTCTGAGGAGAGCGCTCTTCCCCGTCCCGCTGATCAGGGTGAGGAAGGGCAGACCAGCCCGGTGCGCCGGCGTTTGTTCTCCGCCCGTTTCTCCACCCGGCTCCTGAGTGCACCCGGGGGACTGCTGCTGTTCGTGTTCGCACTCCAGCTGATCAAGGCGGGCGCCACGGCAGCACTCCCTCTGCTCTCGGCGCTCGATGCAGCGGGACCGGTGAACGCGCTCGGCTTCGGCTGGCTGGGCGCCTACCTCTCCCTCAGCGGGTCCCCGGTAGCAGCGGTTGGAATCAGCCTGCTGACTGGTGGCTCGCTTTCTGTGAATGAGGCGTTCGCAGCGGTTGGCGGTTCCCGGCTCGGGGCCTCGTTTATCGTGCTCGCCGCGGGTTACGTGCTTTACCTTGGGGGCCGCCGAAACGCCGACGGCCTCTCCATCGGCGTCATTGCGTTGCTCACCACGTTCACCACGCAGGGCCCGGCGACAGCGTTGGGCCTGATTTCGCTGCACTACGGATGGCTCGATGGGGTGCGGTTCACCCCTCCCGGCGGCGCTCTCGACGCCGTTGACCGGCTCTACGGCCCGCCGGTTGAAGCAGTCGATGCGATGCTTCCGGCAGCACTGGTCTTCGCCGCAGGCATCGGCGTGCTGCTGGCCAGTTTCGCGCTCTTCGATCGGGCGCTTCCTCGCCTCGAAGCAGGTTCCCCGGGGTTCGAACGGATCGTGGCCCGGCTCGACGGGAAGTGGGTCATGTTCGCGGCCGGTTGCGCGGTCACCGCGATGACCCTCAGCGTCTCAATCTCGCTGACACTGCTCGTGCCGCTTTCGCTCAAGGGGTATCTCCGCCGCCAGCAGGTGATCCCGTACGTTATGGGCGCGAATATCACGACCTTCGTGGACACGCTGGCCGGCGCCCTCGCGCTCGGCGGGGCAGCTGCGTTCACCGTCGTGCTGACCGAGATGCTGGCCGTGACGGCAATTTCCGCGGCCATCCTCTTCGTGGCCTACGACAGTTATGCGCGCGCCATCCTCGGCCTCGCTTCGAAGGTCACACACAACCGCCGGACGTTCTCCGTGTTCCTCGGGGCCATTGTGGCGGTCCCGGCTGTCCTGCTCCTGCTCTGATCGCGGTCGGAACTACTGGTGCAAAGTCTCGTCGGGAGAGTCGGCGACGACGCCGGCCGTGTAGAGTTCGGCGATCTCTGACTCCGGCAACTGCAGGAGTTCCCTGAGGACATAGCCGTTGTGTTGCCCGAACCCCGGCGCAGGCATGCGAATGTGAACCGGCGTTCGCGAGAGCTTCCACGGAGGCGCTTCCATCTCCCACGTTCCCGCGTCGGGGTGCGTGTGGGGTGTCCACGCCCCGCGGCTGCGAAGGTGCGGGTCTGACATCAACTCCGGGATCGTGAGGACGGCGCCGGCGGGAACTCCTGCCCGCTGGAGGATGTGCATCGCTTCGTAGTGGCCGCGGGCCGCGGTCCATCGGCCGATGATGGCATCGAGTGCGTCCTCATTCGCCTTCCGGGCTGTATTGGTTGCGAAGCGTGGGTCCGCAGCGAGGTCGGGCTGGCCGATGGCCTTGCAGAGCGCCTGGAATTGTTCCTCAGTCTCGCAGGCAATGGTCACCCAGCGGTCTTCCCCCGCGCTGGGGTAGCGATTGTGCGGTGCACAAACCGCATGGCGGTTGCCGATCGGCGGCCGGGTGATGCCGTTCATGCTGTAGTCCACGATGTGCTCGCCCGCGAACATCATCAGGTTCTCGCGCTGGGCGAGTTCCAGGTACATCCCCTCGCCGGTCCGTGCGCGCTGGCGAAGCGCTGTCGCGACGGCCCCGACCAGCGCCGTGCCGGCCATCGGGTCGCCATAGCTGAAGCCGGTCTTCATCGGCTCGTCATTGTCGTAACCGGAGAGAGAAACGATGCCGGAGAGTTGTTCGACGTTCGAGCCGTAAGCCACGTAGTCCTTCTCCGGGCCAGTCTTCCCGTGACCCGGCATGGAGACGTAGATGAGTTGCGGGTTGGCCTCGTGGACGGCTTCGTACCCGAGTCCGAGGTTGTCCATCACGTCGCTTCGGAAGTTCTCGACAAGGACGTCGCTCAGGCTGCACAGCTTGAGCAGCGTGCGGCGGCCGAGTTCGCCGGAGAGGTCAAGCGCGAATGCGTACTTGTCCCGGTTGTTGTGGTTGAAGTAGGCAGAGCGGTTGTACCAGTGATGTTCACTGCGAGGGATGAGCCCGAGTGAACGCAGGAGGTCCCACTGCCTGGGTGCTTCAACCTTGATGACCTCCGCGCCGTAGTCGCCGAGCATCCGTGTGCCGAACGGCCCGGCCCAGACCATCGTCAGGTCGACAACGCGCACGCCAGCCAGCGGCATCGCCATTTACGACGACCTCAGGCGGGCGAGGCTGGCCGGGCCTTCCCATGTCGAGCCGTTGTCCAGGAGCACGGAGAGCACCGTCCCGGTTTCTTCGACGGTCCCCGGCAGTTCGGCGCCCCTGCGTGGGTACGATTGGTTCGCGGGTACGGTGACGAGCGCACCTGCTGGAAAATCGGCAGACGCCGCAATCTCCAGGGTCTCGATGCGGCGCCCCACGCCGCGAGTGAGCGCCTGGAGAAGGGCGAAGTCCTGGATGGTGCGAAGCGTCTTGAGGGCTTCGGCCGCCGTTGCTGACTGCTTCGCGCCACGGAGTTCCGCAGGCGGCGGGATGCCTTCTTCGGTCCCTCGGCGCAGCATCGCGGTCACCATCTTCTTGATGCGCGGGGCGGCCTCTTCGAGGGCAGCGCGCAGCACGGTCATATCATCGAGCGACTCGTAATAGGTGATGGCGCGCGACGCCTCTTCGTTGATATTCATCGCGAGAGACTTCCGAGGATCTCTGCATTGTGCTGACCGAGCAGCGGGGCGGGCCCCGGCGACCACGCGGCCGAACCCATCCACCACGGCGGACCCGGGTATGCCGCTTCTCCAGCGACGGGGTGCGTGATGCGCTGAATCGAGCCACGTTCGAGCAGGTGTGGGCTGGTGATGAGGTCCTCCATTGTGTGGACGAAGGCAATGGGCGCGCGCCCGGCCCCGGCGCGTTCATAAATTGGGCGCTTCTCTTCGGTGGCTGCCCAGGCGTAGAACTCGGCCATCAGTTCGTCGTTGTGCTGGGTTCTGGCCGCCTGGGTGGCAAACCTGGGGTCGGTCGCGAGGTCTGGCCGCCCAATCACATCGCAGAACGGCTTCCAGTTGCGAGGCATCAGGTGAACCCCGAGGTGTCCGTCAGCGCACGGATAGATGCCGATGAAGCTGGCCATGTGGTTCCCGCGGCGCTGTCCGCCCCAGCGGCCGAGATAGCTGTAGTACGGGATCCCGGCCTCCAGTAACGGCGCCATGCATTGTTGGATGCTCACGTCCACGTGCTGCCCGGCGCCGTCCCGCTCCGCTGCGAGAACGGCCAGCATGCCGGCGGAAAAGGCGTTGAGACCGCCCTGGTAGTCAGCCTGGTAGCCGCCATTCTTCAGCGGGCCGCCGTCCTGGGTGCCGGTGATGAACATCTGCCCGCCCATGGCGAAGGCAATCAGGTTGTTGCTTTCGTAGTCCGCGTATGGCCCGTCCTGCCCGAAGGTGGTGACCGAAATCATAACCAGCTGCGGATTCACGGCGGAAAGCGTGGCATAGTCGAGCCCCAGCGCTCGGAGGTCTTTCGGGCGGTAGTTCTCAATGAGCACATCTGCGCTTTCGACCAGCTGCAGGAAGCGCTCCCGGCCACCCGGCGAAGCCAGGTCTAACGTGACCGACTTCTTACCCGTGTTGAGATAGAGGAAGAGCGAACTGGTCTCGGGGTTCGGGATGCCGTCCTTGAACGGGCCGTGCGCCCGGGAGATGTCTCCTTCCGGTGGCTCGACTTTGACGACTTCGGCCCCGTACCCGGTGAAGAGTTTGCCGCAGTACGGCGCGGAGACGAATGTCCCGATTTCGAGGACGCGGAGGCCTTCAAGCGGCTGGCTCACCCGCTCGATTCTACGGTTTCGAGAGCGTGCGAGCAGCGTGGCCTCAGCGCGAGTCTGTTAGGGAGGCGCTTCGTATACTGACTTGCACTTTCCAATTCTCATGACTCTTTGCGCGCGGGGGTTCCGGCATGTCTCTCGGTTTCACATCCAAGGTCTTCCAGGTCGACACCATCAACCTCGAGGGCAGCAGCGAGCAGATCGTGAAGGGTGGCCGCCACCTCTTCCCGCTCCTCCCGAAGGCGTTCGAAGGCATTAAGCAGATTGGTGTCATCGGCTGGGGTTCGCAGGGCCCCGCACAGGCGCAGAACCTGCGCGACTCGCTCGAAGGCACCGGTATCACTGTGAAGGTCGGCCTGCGGCCGGGTTCGGCTTCGATGGATGAAGCTCGCGCCGCGGGATTCAGCGAGGCGTCCGGCACGCTGGGCGAGATGTTCGCAGTCGTGGAAGAGTCCGACCTCGTGATGCTGCTCGTTTCGGACGCGGCGCAGGCGGAGATCTTCCAGGACGTGTTCGCGAAGATGAAGCCGGGCGCCACGCTCGGGTTGTCCCACGGCTTCCTCGTCGGCCACATGAAGAACGTCGGCGCCTCGTTCCCGAAGAACGTGAATGTCATCGCGGTTTGCCCCAAGGGAATGGGCCCCTCGGTTCGGCGCCTCTATGTGCAGGGATCTACCGTCAACGGCGCGGGCATCAATAGCAGCTTCGCCGTGGAGCAGGATATCGACGGGCGTGCGACCGACATCGCGCTCGGCTGGTCAGTGGCGATTGGCTCGCCCTACACGTTCCAGACGACGCTCGAGTCTGAGTTCAAGTCCGACATTTACGGCGAACGCGGCATCCTCCTCGGCGCCGTCCACGGGATTATCGAGAGCCTCTACCGCCGGTACATCAATCAGGGCATGAGCCACGACGACGCCTTCCGCCATTCGGCCGAGGCCATCACCGGTCCTATCTCCCGGATCATTTCGAAGCAGGGCATGCTCGGCGTGTACGACGCAGTCGGAGCGGACGGCCGGCCGCAGTTCGAAGTGGCCTACGCGGCATCCTACCCGGCTGCCCGCGAAATCCTCGAAGAGATCTATGACGAGGTTTCGAGCGGGAACGAGATCCGGAGCGTCATCCTCGCCGGGGACCGGCTGAAGCGCCGCCCGATGGGTGTCATCGACCGCACGGAAACATGGAAGACGGGTAAGGAAGTGCGGTCGGAGCGCGATGAGGAGGAGATTCCGCTCGACCCGTTCACCGCGGGCGTCTACATCGCCACGATGATGGCCCAGATCGACGTCCTGATGGAGCACGGGCACCCGTATTCCGAAGTTGCGAACGAGTCGGTCATCGAAGCGGTCGACTCGCTCAACCCGTACATGCACGCGCGCGGCGTGTCCTACATGGTCGACAACTGCTCGACGACGGCCCGCCTGGGTTCGCGGAAGTGGGCGCCGCGCTTCGACTACGTGTTGACGGAGCAGAGCTACGTCGCCATCGACGACAAGGACAAGGTGGATACCAGGCTCGTGGACAGCTTCAAGGAGCACCGCATCCACCAGGTGCTGGCGGAGTGCGCGAAGCTCCGCCCGTCAGTCGACATCTTCGTCGAGTAACAGCTGGTCAATCGGCCGCGAAAAGAGAAAGGGCCCGTGCACTGCACGGGCCCTTTGCATTCGAACGCGGAGTCGCCTCAGTTCGGCATGATGACGAGGCGGCGGTGGCGGTCGTTGGCATAGTTCTCGTAGGGGTTCACGCCAAGTTCGCGGAGCATTGCGTAGCCTTCGATGACCCGGATCTTGCCGTCGGTAACGCGGACCCAGTCGGCGAAGCGCGGGCGGGCCGGGTCAATCGCCAGTTCGACGAGCGCATCGTGCTCGCCGGCGACAATGTTGGTGACGCGCAGACGCCCGAAAGCCGGCATCGGGATCTGGCGCAGGAAGTCCAGGATATTGGCCGCGCCGTTTGCGATGCCGTAGACCCCGTCGATGCAGGCGGCCTTTTCGTGGAGCTGGGCGAGCGCGCCTTCGGAATCCCCGGAAAGGAGCGCATCGTAGAAGGCTTTCACCGTCGTCCGGGTGGAGCTTGCGCTGCCGCCCTTGAAGCCTATCGCGTCGTTCATTGCCGCCGTCGTTGGCTTGTCGAAGGTGATGTCGCGGAGCATGCCGTAGAGCCGGCGCTGGGCTACTTCGCCTTCACTGTCGAAAGTGAAAGCCTCGATGACGCGCTGCGTGAATGGCCGCCAGTCGTACGCCTTGGCCTCGATTGTCCCGCGTACGGCAACCGAATTGCCCTCTTCTGCGTATTCGAGTTCGGTGTAGTTACAGTCGGCGTAGTCGCGGAGGAACTCGCGGTGCCAGTCAGCGATGCCGACACTGTCGCGCAGGGTGGGCCCCCGGAACGACTGGAAGACCGCGTCGGCCCGGTGATGAGCCTCGATCTCGGCGAATCGGTCGAAGTTAATGGCGGTAATGAGCGAGTTGACCGCTGGGATATTGGACATAAGGGCCAGCAACACCTGTTTCCGGGGGTTCGGGGCGGATTGTACCGGTTGTCACGAATGCGGGGTAGCCGATGTAGGACCAAAGACGGACTGCGCGAACCCTCGGCGGGGTTGTACGCTCATTCATCAATCACCGGGCGCTATGCCGCCCAGGGAGCGAAACGATGGCATCAACCTCTGTCGAACCGCGCGACAACCTTACCCAGGTTGAGGCTGAAGCGCGGGCATCTCGCGTCAACGGCTGCGACTACGAATTGCGAATCGATCTGGCACGCGGGGCGACCGGCTACCGTGGTGAGGCCGTCCTTCGGTTCTCAGACACGGGCTCGGGAGACCTCTTCCTCGACTTCCGGGGAAAGACCATCAGCCGACTCGAAGTTAACGGGTCGGCAGGCGAGCCGCGTTGGGACGGCTTCAGGCTCTGGCTCCCGGGAGATCGCCTGTCCGGTGAGAACACGGTCCGCGTCGTCTACGAAAACGACTACGACCACGAGGGCGACGGTTTCCACCAGTTCACCGACCCAGAAGACGGCGAGGAGTACCTGTACTCCAACTTCGAGCCATACGAGAGCCACCGCCTCTTCCCGCAGTTCGACCAGCCCGACATCAAGGGGACCTACCGGCTCACCGTGGCCGCGCCAGCCGAGTGGGAAGTGGTGGCCAACAGCCGGGCGCTCTCGATTCAGTCACAGGCCGACGGCAGGAAGCTGCACACCTTCGAGCCGACGAAGCGATTCAGCACCTATCTGTTCGCGCTGGTGGTCGGCCCGTACCACGTGGCCCGCGAGAAGCATGGCGATATCGACATCGGCCTCTTCTGCCGGAAGTCGCTGGCGAAGCACCTCGACACGGCTGAGTTGTTCGAAGTCACCCGCCAGGGGCTCGACTTCTACGCCGACTTCTTCGATTTCCCCTACCCGTTCGGCAAGTACGACCAGGTATTCGTGCCCGAGTTCAACGCAGGGGCGATGGAGAACGTCGGTTGCGTTACTCACAACGAGTACATGGTGTTCCGCGACCCGCCAACCGAGAACCAGCGCCGCGGCCGGGCCGAGGTGATCCTCCACGAGATGGCCCACATGTGGTTCGGCGACCTCGTCACCATGAAGTGGTGGAACGACCTCTGGCTCAACGAGAGCTTCGCGACCTACATGTCCTACCTCTGCATGGATGAGGCCACGCGGTTCAAGACCGGCTGGCAGGACTTCGCTTCATCGATCAAGAACTGGGCGTACCGCCAGGACCAACTCGTGACAACGCACCCGATCGCCGGGCAGGTGGCGGATACGGACCAGACCTTCCTGAACTTCGACGGGATCACCTACGGAAAGGGAGCGTCGGTCCTGAAGCAGCTCGTGAAGACGCTCGGCATCGAAGGGTTCCGGGCAGGAATGCGTTACCACTTCAAGACCCACGCCTACGGGAACGCCACGCTCGCCCAATTCATCGCCTCGCTCGAAGCCGGGAGCGGCGCAGATCTTCAGCGCTGGTCGCAGCTCTGGCTCGAAACGCCGTCCCTGAATACCCTCGGCACGCGGTGGGAAGCTGATGGCGACAGGATTACCCGCTTCACGGTGACCCAAACCGCGCCCGAGGACTACCCGACCCTGCGCCCGCACAAGGTCGATATCGGCCTCGTCCGCGACACCGGCGACCGCCTCGATGTAACGGTCATCCCGGCAACCGTTGATGGCCCTGAGGCTGACATCATCGAAGCGCGCGGGCTGGCCCGGCCGTCGCTCGTGTTCCCGAATTACGGCGACCACGGCTACACGAAGGTCGCGCTCGATCCCGACTCGCTCTCGTTTCTCAAGGCGAACATGGAGCGCGTCGACGATGCGCTGCTTCGCCTCCAGCTCTGGACCTCGCTGTGGAGCATGGTCCGGGACCAGCAACTGAAGGCGCCCGAGTACCTCGAACTTGTTCGGACGAAGATCTCCGGCGAAACGAGCCCGGAACTGGTTGAGGCGGTCCTCAACAACGCGACCGCTGCAATCTCGCGCTACGTTCCCGAGGTTTCGAAGACCCGTGAAGCGCACGCCGTCGCTTCGGTTGCCTATGAGGCGCTCAAGGGCGAGGCCTCGACCGACCTCAAGATCATCTGGACGCGAACCCTGATCGCCAACGCCGTGACCCCGGAAGACCTTGCCCTTGTTGGCAGGCTCGCGGACGGAGAGGAAACGATACCCGGAGTTGCCATCGATCAGGACATGCGGTGGGCGATCGCTGCGAAGCACGTGGCCTACGCCCTTCCCGGCGCGCAGGCTCGCGTTGACGCAGAAGTTGCCCGCGACGGATCGGACCGCGGGATGCGCGCCAAACTCCGCTGTGAAACCTCTGTGCCCGACATCTCCTTGAAAGCGGACGCCTGGACCAGGTTCAACGGCGAAGGCTACGGCTCGCTCTACCTCACCGGGGCCGCGATGTCAGGGTTCAACTGGTCTGAGCAGGCGGAACTCCTCGACCCGTACGTCGAGAGGTTCTTCGAAGCGATCCCGGGGATCTACCGGACGAAGGACAAAGAGTTCGCTTCCGACTACTTCCGCAGCCTCTTCCCGGGTTACCGTGTCGAGCGGGAGATCCTGGCGCAGAGCGAGGCCGTGCTGGCTCGCTTCGGCGACGAGTTGCCCACGCTCGCCCGGACGCTGAAGGAAGCGAACGACGACCTCCTGCGCGCTATCCGCTGCCGGGAGTTTGCCGCGAAGTAGTTCGGCGTCCGGGTAATGACGCGGTGCGGTATCGTTCGCGCCAAAGGAAGCGGAGGCCGTATGAACTTCGGATTGCACATCGGACAACAGAACATCTCCATCCAGGAGATGCGGCGGGCATGGACCTGGGCGGACACAGCAGGGTTTGACTGGGTCGACGTCTGGGACCACTTCTACGAAGCGCCGCCGGTCGATGGCAACGGGAGTTGCTTCGAGGCGACGACCTGCATGGCGGCGATCGCCTGCGAAACGAAGAACGTGCGGATCGGCGTCCTGGTGCTCGGGATGAACTACCGGCACCCCGCCATCCTCGCCAACGCCCTGACTACCATCGACCACCTGAGCGACGGACGCCTCGAAATTGGTCTCGGAGCCGGCTGGCACCAGCAGGAGTACGCCGCCTACGGCATCCCATTTCCTCCTGTCGGCCAGCGGATGGACATCCTCGAAGAGGGCGTCCAGGTGGTTCGCATGCTGACGACACAGGACCGTTCGGATTTCGCCGGCAAGTACTACACCCTCAACAACGCGGCCTGCTATCCGAAGCCGATCCAGCCCCGGCCGCGCATCTGGGTGGGCGGCAACGGCGAGAAGCGGACGCTCCGCATTGCAGCTCGCCACGCAGACGGGTGGAATGCCCCGTACCCGTCCGTGGATGAGTTCAAGCGGCTCTGCGGCGTACTTGACCAGTGGTGCGAGAAGGAAGGCAGGGACCCGGCTTCCATCGAACGCACGGTGAACCTGAGCTTCCACATGGCAGCGACACCCGCAGACCTCGCACGGACCGAAGCCCAGTACAAAGACACCTGGGGGCCCGGGAGCGAAGGCATGCGCAGCCGCGGCGTTGTCCTTGGCCTGCCGCAGCAGGCTATCGACCTCGTCGGGCGCTACCGTGACGCCGGGGCTGCACGGGTGAATATTGCGCAGCGCCCGCCGCTTGACTGGGATGGCCTCCACGCCTGGGCGGCCGAGGTTATCCCGGCGTTCGCGTAAGGGCGCTCGCTACCGTCGATGCCACCGGCCACGTACGATCAGGGCAATGAGTGGCCCACGCCGCATCGCGGTCCTCGGTTCGACCGGCTCGATTGGGACCCAGGCGCTGGATGTTATCCGGCAACTACCGGAGCGGTTCGCCGTCGATTCATTGGCCGGCGGGCGGAACCACGGACTGCTTGCGCAGCAGATCGCCGAGTTCCGGCCGCGGGCAGCCTCCTGGCAGGGCGCCGCATCCGCTGATCTCGAAGCCGCGGTGCGGTCCACCGGCTGCCGGTTCGCCCCGGTGGAAGACCTCGCGCTCGCGTCGGACATTCCGCTGATCGCCACCGCCGGCGCTGCCGGGCTTTTCCCCACGCTCGCAGCCCTGAAAGCCGGGATGCCGGTCGCCATCGCGAACAAAGAAGTGCTGGTGATGGCCGGTAACGTCGTGCAGAAAGCCCTGCGTGAGCATGGCGGCCGCCTCCACCCCGTCGACAGCGAGCACTCAGCTATCTGGCAGTGTCTCTGGGGCGAGGAGGACCACGGCATCCGCCGGATCCTGCTCACCGCTAGTGGTGGGGCCTTCCGTGACTTCGACGCCGACAGTCTGGCCGTGGTCACCGCTGAACAGGCGCTTAACCATCCCACATGGAACATGGGACCGAAGATCACCGTTGATTCAGCGTCGCTGATGAACAAGGGGATGGAGACGATCGAGGCGATGTGGCTCTTCGACGTCCCCATGGAAAAGGTGGAAGTGGTTCTGCATCGCGAATCAATCGTCCATTCCCTGGTGGAGTTCAGTGACGGGAGCGTGAAGGCGCAGATGGGCGTGCCTGATATGCGCTTGCCCATCCAGTTGGCGCTTGCCTATCCGGAGCGCATGCCCACCCCGCCAATGCCCTCGCTCGACCTTGCTGCGGCCGGTTCGCTCAGCTTTGGGCGGCCGGATATGGAGCGGTTCCCCTGTCTGCGGCTCGCCATCGAAGCCGGGCGGCGCGGCGGCACCTTCCCCTGCGCCATGGCCGCAGCCGACGAAGTTGCGGTGGGCCGCTTCCTCGACGGCGAGGTTGGTTTCCTCGACATCCCGCGGGTCATCGAAGCAGTGCTTGAGAAGCACGACGGAATCGCCGATCCTGACATCGAGACGATTCTCGAAGTCGACCTCCAGGCGCGCGATAAGGCGCGAGCGGTGAAACCAGGAGTGCCTGTTTGATGTTTCTTGCGTTCGACGGCGTCGCCATCCTGAGGGCCGCAGTCCCGTTCCTCAGCATCCTCCTGATCCTCGTGCTCATCCACGAATTCGGGCACTTCCTGGCGGCGAAAGCCTTTGGGATCAAGGTGCTCGAGTTCGGGATCGGCTTCCCGCCGAAGGCCAAGACCCTGTTCACGAAGGGCGAGACTGAGTACACGCTCAACTGGCTGCCCATCGGCGGGTTCGTGCGCCTGCTCGGCGAAGAGGATCCGTCGGACCCGAGGTCACTGGCCGCGGCGCCACGCTGGAAGCGGCTGACCGTGATGGCGGCGGGCGTCCTGATGAACCTGGTTCTCGCCTTCTTCCTGATGGGCGTTAGCTTCATGGTTCCCCGCGACCGCTCGCTTTCACAGGCGCAGATCGTCGAGGTGGCGGCCGGTTCACCCGCGGCCGAAGCGAAGATCGATGGCGCGATGCGCGATGGTTCGACGCCGGTACAGGGGATCCAGCCCGGGGACATCGTCGTTTCCGTCGAGGGCCGCGACGTCGCGAACACGAACGAGATGGTCTATGCCAACCGCCTGAACCTCGGGAAGACGCAGGAGTGGACGATCATCCGGGCGGGTTCGACCCTTACGGCGCATGTGTATGCCCGGTGGCACCCGCCGGCAGGGCAAGGGCCAACCGGCGTGCGCATTGGCGCCCCCGTGTCATGTTCGTTCGACGACCAGGGCGAACCGGCGAACTGCCAGCTGAAATACACCCAGGTCGAGTCGGTGTCCTATGCGCCATGGGAAGCGTTCCCGAAGGGCGCGCAGGCGCTCGTCGACACCATGGTTCTCACCTACAACGAGATCAAGGTTCGCATCGGCGGCGGTGGCGGGGCGGCGATCAACGACGACCAACCGGCCTTCACCGGACCCGTCGGCATCGCTGATACGACCGGGACAATCATCGAGGAAGCGGGTTGGCGGGCACTCATCGAGTTCGCGGCGCTGCTCTCGCTGAACCTGGCCATTTTCAACGCGCTCCCCATCCCGATGCTCGACGGTGGGCGCATGTTCTTCGTGGTGCTCGAAATCCTTCGCGGCGGGCGGCGCATCTCCCCCGAGAAGGAGTCACTCGTTCACCTCGCCGGCTTCGCGCTGATGATGGCGGGCGTCCTCGTGGTGACCTACTTCGATATCGCGCGGCTCGTCACCTGAACCGTGTTCACCCTCATCTTCCTGTCGCTGTTCCTGGTGGCATGGCTGCTGCTGGGGTTCGCCGTCTGGCTCACGGTGTCGGTGGCAACGCAGGGGAATGCGGGCCTGGGGATGCTCCCGCTTTGTCTCCTTGCCGGGATAGTCGCAGGCCTGGCGGTGCCCCTCCTCGGCAAAGATGATGGCGCCGGGATCTGGTGGAGCATGGCAGCAGCTGTGGTTGTGCCGGCCATGCTCATGGCGGCCCGCCGGTTCGCGCTTCCAGCACGGCAGAACAAACAATCGCTGCGGGCGGGGTTGAAGTGAAACCGCTCGCGCTCTCCGCGATGTATGCGCAGCAGGAGCGCTTCGCGGACGGCGCGGTCTTTGCGCGGTTCGCCGCGGATGCGGGTTTCGACGCCATCGAGATCAGCCACTCAACACCCGCCGCGAAGATCGAGGCCATTGCCGCGGCTGGCATCCTCCCGGTGACTTCGTTCCACGCGCCGGCGCCGTACGTGAAACGCGCGAGTGGCCGTGGCAACACAAGTGCGAACCTCGCCGCCGTGGACCCGGACGAGCGCAAGGCCGCCGTCGATTACACCCTCCTCAGCATCGACTGGGCGGCGCGGCTGGGCGCCCGAACGCTGGTGGTCCATCTCGGCCAGGTAAGTGACGTCCACGAGCAGTTCGAAGACGAACTGGCCATGCGCCGCATGTTCGATAGCGGGACGGTCGATGAGGAGCGGTTCTCAGAGTTCCGCGAACGCGTCATCCAGCGCCGCGCTGCCGAAGCGGAGCCGTACCTGGTTGCAGCACGGCAGTCGCTGGAGGCGCTCATTCAGAAGGCCGAGCAGGCCCGCATCGTCATCGGTCTCGAAAACCGCTACCACTACCACGAAATCCCAGCTCCGGACGAGTACGAGCAGTTGTTCGATGGCTTCGCAATTGAACAGGTTGGCTACTGGCATGACGTCGGCCACGCGGAGGTGCTTGACCGGCTGGGTCTCGTTGGGAAGCGCCGTTGGCTCGACCGTTGGAGTGGGCGAATCGTCGGTGCGCACCTCCACGACGTCTCCGGAATCGGCGACCATCGTTCGCCCGGGGATGGCGACGTTGACTGGGAATACGTCGTGGCCGGTGTTGCGGGCCTTGCGGGGTACACCCTGGAGATTAACCAGCACCAGCCGGCCGAGGCTGTTGCCGCCGCACCGCGCTTCCTTGCTTCGATCGGGCTCCGTTAGAACGCGAGGTCGAGTGAGATGTCGAGGGCACGGGCGCTGTGCGTGAGCGCCCCCACGGAGATTGCATCGACGCCGGTCGCAGCGATCGCCCTGACCGTCGTGAGGCTTACTCCGCCGCTCGCTTCGAGTTTCGCCCGGCCCGCCACGCGCTGCACCGCTTCCCGCATGGCCAACGTGTCCATGTTGTCCAGCAAGATCCATTCGGGGTTGGCCGCCAGCGCTGCATCAAGCTGATCCAGCGAGTCGATTTCGATTTCTACCGGGATGCCCGGCGTCCTTCGGCGGATGGCCTCGACGCCATCCTTCAGGCTCTGCTCCATCCGCGCCAGCGCCTCGCGGTGGTTGTCCTTCACCATCGCCATGGCGGCGAGGTCGCGCCGGTGATTTGTCCCGCCGCCGCAACGCACGGAGTACTTTTCGAAGTCTCGTAGGCCGGGCGTGGTCTTCCGAGTGTCGAGGATGACCGCGTGTGTTCCCTCGACGGCCGAGACGAAGCGGTTCGTGAGTGTGGCGACCCCGGACATGCGCTGAAGGAAGTTGAGGGCGACTCGCTCAGCCCGCAGCATGCCCTGGACGAGACCGGTGACCTCAGCCAGCACAGTTCCGGTGGTGAACGCGCCACTCTCGGGAACGTGCACATTCAGTTCCGCTTCGGGGTCGAGCTGACGGAAGGCTTCGAGCGCCACCGGCATCCCGGCGAGGATCCCGTCCTCTTTGGCAAGGAACGTCGCCGTGCCCCTCAGGCGGGGGGACACGGTCGCGAGCGTCGTCGCGTCCTCGAAGGCGTGGTCCTCGTCGAGGGTGTTCCGGACGAGGCGGGCGATGAGTCCGGGGTCGAGCGGCTCAGGGCTCACGCTTCCACACCTGCTGCCTCTTCCAGTGCTGGTCGTCGCGGTCCGGGAAGTCATTCCGGTAGTGGCCCCCACGGCTCTCGGTACGCTCAAGGGCGGCGTTGAGCATCAGGGCGGCGAGCACCGCCATCTGGCGGCACTCGTGGCTGGCGCGCGTGGCCAGCGGTTTCGCGTTCTCCCAACTGGCGACCGTGGCGATGCCCTCACGAAGCCCGGCGCCATCCCGTTCGATGCCCGCGCAGCGCCACATCATGTCCTGGACAGCGGTGTGACTCGGTGCGACACCGGGCGGTGGCTTGACCGTGACGGCCCGCGGGGAAGGTGCGGCCGCGCCTCGTTCGCCGGATTCGATGTGTTCGACCACACGTTTGCCGAAGACCACTGTCTCCATCAGCGAATTGCTGGCGAGCCGGTTCGCGCCGTGGACGCCTGTGCAGGCCACTTCCCCGCATGCGTAGAGGCCCTCAACGGTCGTCCGTCCCCAGACGTCGGTGCGGACGCCGCCCATCAGGTAGTGGGCGGCCGGCGCGACCGGGATGGGGTTGGAGCGCATATCGATGCCGACGCCCTTGCAGAATGCGTAGATCGCGGGGAAGCGCGCCGCGAGGTCCACCGACTTCAGCCCGGTGCAATCGAGCAGCACCGAATCCCAGCCGCCGGAGCGCATCTCGGTGACGATAGCGCGGGCCACCACGTCCCGGGGCGCGAGGTCCTTCAGGGGATGGTAACGCGACATAAACGCTTCCCCCACCGGGTTGCGAAGGACAGCCCCTTCGCCGCGCACCGCTTCGGAAATCAGGAACGGCGGCGCATCGGACAGGTGGAGGGCGGTGGGATGGAACTGGTAGAACTCGATATCGGCAATCTCTGCGCCGGCATCCAGTCCGAGGGCGATGCCATCGCCGGTGGCGACGTCGGGGTTCGTGGTGTACGTGAACATACGGCCCGCGCCGCCAGTCGCGAGGAGAACGTTGCTCGTCTCGTAGGTTTCCACGTCGCCGGTCTGCAACGCCAGGGCTTCGACTCCCTTGATACGGCCCCGTTCGACGAGCAATCGCGTCGCCAGCGTGTGGTCGAGCACGGTTATTGAGGGGTCGGCGACGGCCGCGGTGAGGGCGGTCTCGATTTCGGCACCGGTGCGGTCTCCCCCGGCGTGGAGGATACGGGAGTGGCTGTGCGCAGCCTCGCGGCCTAGCGCGACTTCGCCGCCGAGCGAATCGAAGGCCACACCGTAATCGACGAGGTCGCGGATGCGGGCCGGCGCTTCGGCGCAGAGCACGCGTGCGGCCGCTTCGTCGACGAGGCCGTCGCCTGCCGCGATGGTGTCGGCAAGGTGCTGTTCCGGTGAGTCCAGCGGGCCAACCGCGGCGGCGATGCCGCCCTGCGCCCAGCGCGTGTTGCAGTCGTCGATGCTGCCCTTCGTGAGGACGATAACCGGGCCGAGCTTGCGCGCTTCGAGGGCGACGAACAGGCCCGATATTCCGCTGCCGATGATGACGAGAGGAGCGCTGGTCACTGGCCGGGCCCGGCGTTCGGGCTGTGTCGATGCATGACTTAGTGTAGATCGGACACGAAGTAGCAGCGCAAGCGCGCCAACGGCCGTGGCGCTATACACTCGTCGAGCGCAAACACCCCCGGAGCAGGTTCTTGGCCATCATTCCCATTCGCCGTGCGGGCGACCCGGTGCTTCGCGAGAAGGCCCGGCGCATTCGGACCGTCGACAAGTCGCTCATGAAGCTCATCGAAGACATGTGGGAGACCATGTACGACGCCCCGGGCGTGGGCCTGGCGGCGCCGCAAATCGGCATCTCGCTCCGGCTCGTCGTGATCGATGTTGGCGACGACAATCCGATCGCCCTCGTGAACCCGGAAATCGTGAAGAGAAGCGGGCAGCGGCAGTGTGACGAAGGGTGCCTCTCGGTGCCGGGGTACCGCGGCGAAATCACGCGCTCCCGCAAGGTCCTCGCCCAGGGCCTGGACCCGTACACCGGCAAGGAAGTCCGCATCAAGGCAGAAGACAACCTGCTGGCCGAAGCGCTCGAACATGAGATCGACCACGTGAACGGCATCCTCTACATCGACTACCTGCCGAGCCCCGACGCGCTGGTTCCACTCACCGACGCCCCTGAAGTGCACGCCTGAGGAGTAGCCATGAATATCGAAGAGGTTATTGCACGCGAGATCCTCGACTCGCGCGGGAACCCAACCGTCCACGTCTCCGTCCTGCTGTCAGACGGCTCAGTGGGCTCCGCGGCAGTGCCTTCCGGGGCTTCGACGGGCGCCCATGAGGCTGTAGAACTGCGTGACGGTGGGAAGCGCTATGGTGGCAAGGGCGTCACCCGCGCAGTCCGCAACGTGAACACCGAAATCGCCCCGCTGCTCCACGGCCTGCCGGCCACCGAACAGCGTATCATCGACCGGTTGCTCTGC
This sequence comes from Dehalococcoidia bacterium, assembly GCA_020853755.1. Taxonomy (GTDB): domain Bacteria; phylum Chloroflexota; class Dehalococcoidia; order Tepidiformales; family Tepidiformaceae; genus Amarobacter. The sequence goes on from JADYYG010000003.1 coordinate 68,071, forward strand.
GAGAGCGACGGGACGCCGAACAAGAGCCGTTTCGGCGCAAATGCCATCCTCGGCGTCTCGCTGGCGGTGGCGCGAGCGGCTGCGGACTCCTTTGGGATCCCTCTGTACCGTTACCTGGGCGGCTCCGGTGCGCACCGCCTTCCGGTGCCGATGTTCAACATCCTGAACGGCGGCAAGCACGCTCCGGACAGCACGGACTTCCAGGAATTCATGGTGATGCCCGTCGGCGCGGAGACCTTTAGCGAAGGTCTCCGTATGGGTGTGGAGGTGTACAACGCCCTTCGCGCGATCCTCCACGCGCAGGGCGCGATCACCTCGGTCGGTGACGAAGGCGGGTTCGCGCCATCGTTGGCCGGGAACGAAGAAGCTGTCCAGGTCGTGGTCGAAGCAATCGAGAAGGCGGGCTATGCGCCGGGTGTCGACGCGGTCGTCGCCCTCGACCCGGCGACCAGCGAACTGTTCTCCCGCGGCAAGTACGCACTGGCCAAGGAGAAGCGCGTCCTCAGCACAGCCGAGATGGTGAAACACTGGGCATCCTGGATCGAGAAATACCCGATCCGGTCGCTCGAAGATGGTCTCTCGGAGGACGACTGGGAAGGCTGGAGCCAACTCACCGCCGAGCTCGGGGGGAAGTGCCAGGTCGTCGGCGATGACCTGCTGGTGACCAACCCTGAGCGCATCCGCCGGGCCATCGAAGAGAAGGCGGCCAACAGCGTACTCGTGAAGCTGAACCAGATCGGAACGCTCACAGAGACGATGGAGGCGATCGAACTGGCCCACCGTGCCGGATGGACGGCCGTCATTAGCCACCGCTCAGGCGAAACGGAGGACACGTTCATCGCGGACCTTGCCGTCGCTACGGGGGCAGGACAGATCAAGACCGGCGCCCCCGCACGCAGCGAACGGACGGCGAAGTATAACCGGCTGCTGGCCATTGACGCGGAACTCGGGCCACAGGCCACGTATGCCGGGTGGGACGCGATAAAGCAGCTCGGCCCCCGGCCGGTGAAGGAAGCGCCGGCGCGGTCCCGTGCGCCGCGGACGGACCGGCGGCCGCCGCGCGCGCGGCACTGAGATGAAACCGGAACTCCGGGCCATCGCCGACCGCCTGATCTACGAGCAGGCGACGCTGAAGCACATGGTGGCGCTCGCCCCGGAAGATGCAATGCGGCGCCCGGCTGGCGACGGCACTGCCGGCGAGACCTTCGGGCATCTCGCGGCGGGCATGAGCGCCTGCGCCGCGGCACTGGAGCGCTGGTTGGCCGGCGGCGGCCCGCTCGTGCTGGGCAACGGGTGCGAGCTGGCAACCTCGTCCACAGATCCGCTCCCGGGGGCCACGCGGTTGGATGTCACCCGCGCGCTCGGCAGCGGCCTCGTGAGCCTCATCGCCGCACTTGGCAGAGTTCCTGACGCGCACCTCGATCCTGACCCCGACGGCGTGAACGCGCTCGATGCCCTGCGTGGCTTCGGCGAACATGCGACCGGTCATGCCATCGAACTCATCGAGGCGCTCCCCGAAGTGCGGATGGACCCCCTCGTTCTGAACTGGGTCCTCGCCGCAGACTTCCCGGATGCGAAGTCGCAAGCGTGGCAGCGGTCACTCTTCGAAGAGGTGCAGGAGCATCTCGCCTCCCTGCCCGACGAAGAGTTGGACGACGAGGACGAGGAGTGACGTCCCGTGTTGTGCTCGACGTCATGGCCGAACTGGATGGCCACCGGGAGCGGTTTGAGGCGTTCTGCAGGTCACTGACGGCCGAACAACTGGGGCGGCCCGTGCCTGCCAGCGCATGGATTGTCCGGGACTTCATCGCGCACCTGGCAACGATTGACGGGCCGGTGGGCCAGATGTTCGAGGCCCTTCATGGCGGCCACGCGGGGAGCCTCCGGAACCCGGATGGCGGTTCGTTCGACGTTGACCGTTGGAACGACCGCCAGGTCGAACAGCGGCGGGACTGGGGACTGGAGGACGTGCTCGCCGAGGCTGCGAGGCAACGTGCCGCGCTGCGCAACACGCTCCTCACGCTGACCGATGAGGACCTCGCGAGAACGCTCGACTTCGCCGGTGATGGGAAGCGTCCGCCGGCGAAGGTGCCGTTCGGCTCGTACCTGCGCGGATGGTGCAAGCACGACCCGATGCATGCGATGGACATGTCTCGCGCGCTGCCAGAGCGCCAGGCGGAACTGGGGCCGTGGTTCGATGACCCTGCAGTCCGGGCCTACCAGAAAGCGATGAATCCCTGATGCGCGTCTCGCCGCCGAAAGTGTTCCCGGGGGCCACCGGCGCCGCGAAGCCGCCCGCGGACGCCGCGGGCAGTGCGGATGCCTTCCGCCAGGCAGGATTCGTCCTCGGCGAGGAGGTCGAACTCGTGTTGGCCGGGCTCAACCTGGAGGGTGCGGCCGCGCAGCAGGCATCGGCCCCGGCGCGCCGCACGCAGAAGATGGTCTCGGCCCTGGGACTCTGGTCGCGTTCGTGGCTGGCGCGGCTGGAAGCGCTCCACGCGCTCCAATGGGGTAACTACAGTGCCGCCGCAGCCCTCGTGCGAAGCGCCGCCGACTACCAGGCCAGCATGCTCTACCTGCTCCAGACGGGGTCCGCCGAGTGGGAAGAGTGGCTGTCTGATGGAGGCGTCAGGATTGCGACGGCGGAGCACGCAACCGAGTTCCGGCTCCACGCGTTCCGGGCAGGTGAGGTGCTCGCCGCTCACGAAACCCTCGGGCGCATCTATCGCGTTAGCACCGATCTTTCGCTGTCGCACTTCGGTTCGACGCTGATGTTCGCCGGCGCCGGTTCGGCCCCGGATCATATCGAGATGACCTTCGGCGACCGCGACTTTCACGTGGGCCTCGCCGAACTGGTTGTCGGCTGGCTGCTCGATCTAGGCGCCGCTCTGTGCGAATCCCTCGCCAGCTTCGAAGGTGTGTCCGGGCCAGATGTGGAGGGCGCCCGGGCGAAATGGTCTGAGCGTGCTACGAAGACGTCCTCCAGTTCCAGCCGGTGCCGCGTGGAGACGCTGGAAACCGACGGTGGGCGGCGGTACCTGGTGGTGAACTGGCGACGCGAGCCACGCTCGGCGGCGAAGCGGCTGCTCCTCTGAACTCCCGCTAACCGGATCTCCGTGTACCATCGCCGGGATGCGGCACTGGCTTCTTTTGACGACCGGTCTCCTCGTTCTCTGCTCTGCACTGCTCGCTGGCTGCGGGAACGGCGACGACACCCCGAAGGGGGGCGGGAGCGACGAAGACTACCTGCGCGCGATCTGCGCCGGCACGTCCGAGTTCTCGAACGCTCTCGTCAGCAAGTCCAACCCTGACGATATCGCGAAGGTCATCCAGGACTTCATCAAGGCGATGAAGGCGACCAATCCGCCGGCGGACCTCGTGAAGTACAACGAGCAGTTCATCAAGTACCTCGAGGATGCGGTTTCGGAACCGACATCGCTCGTGACACGAACGCCGCCGATGCCGGACAAGGATGCTGCCCGGCGCCTTGCCGCCTTGGAGCCTGGCATCAGCGAGTGCAAGGACGGGACATTCTTCACACGGGGCGCAACAGCCGCCCCCTGAGCCTGACGTAGGGGCGATGCTCGTTATACTCTGACCATACCCAGCACGCCGCCAGCGAGGAGAGCCATGCCGACACCCTACGCCTACTTCCAGGGGAAGATCGTCCCGCTCAGCGAGGCCAAGATCGGCGTGATGACGCACGCCTTCAACTACGGCACCGCCGTGTTCGAAGGCGTCCGCGGCAACTGGAACGAGGAAAAGCAGACGGCGTACCTCTTCCGCCTTCGCGAGCACATGGAACGCCTCTGCCAGAGCGCGCATATCCTGGGCATGGAGGTGCGGGACTCCGTTGACCGGCTGTGCGAGATGGCCGTCGAAGTCGTCGAACGCAGCGGCTTCAGCGAGGACGTGTACCTTCGACCGATGGTGTACCTCTCCGGCGAAGTGCTCGGTGTGCGGCTCCACAACGTCGAGTGCGACACGCTCATCTTCCTCTCGCCGTTCCCGGCGTACCTTCCGGAGACCGCGCGTTGCCACACGAGCACGTGGCGGCGCGTGCAGGACACCGGTATCCCGCCGCGCGCGAAGGTCACCGGCATTTACGTGAACAGCGCACTGGCGAAGACCGAAGCGAACGCCAACGGCTTCGACGAGGCCATCATGCTGAACGAGAACGGCCATGTGTCCGAAGGCAGCGGCGAGAACATCTTCATGATTCGCCACGGTCAGCTGATCACACCCGGCCCGGCCGATAACGTGCTCGAAGGCATTACTGCCCGGAGCGTGATGCAGATGGCGAAGGACGACCTCGGCATCGAAGTTGTGCAGCGTGAAATCGACCGGACCGAACTCTATGTCGCGGATGAAGTGTTCATGACCGGTACGGCGGCGCACCTCACGCCGATCGTTGAAGTTGACCGCCGTAAGGTTGGCTCCGGCGCACCGGGGCCAATCACGAGCAAGCTGAGCAACCTGTTCTACGACGCAATTCGCGGGCGAAGCGAGAAGTACGCTGCATGGTGCACCCCGGCACGCGTTCGAGTCGCCGGCTAGGCCCTGTCGCCTTTCGCCCGCCCCGTGCTCTCGGCGTCATCGTCGGTGGCGGGCTCGCTGCATGGGCCGCAGTGGTGGCCGTACTGGCGGGCAGCGTCGCCTATGATTCTGGGGCCGAGTTCAAGGCATTCCTCGCCTGGGCAGTCGCAACGGTCGCGGTCATTCTTGGCGTGCTGTTTGCGAACTGGGCGTACGCCATCCATTCCCTTGCCTACGAAATCGACCCGGCGAACCTGACAATTCGCTGGGGTTTCCGGCGCGTCATCGTGCCGATTTCCACCATCCAGCGGATGATTCCTGGCCGCACACTCGATGTCGCCCAGGTGAAGGGCCTCAACTGGTGGGGTTGCCACGTGGGCGTGGCTGACGTGAAGCGCATCGGCTACACACTCTTCTACTCGACCCACAGTACCCCGGATGAATTGCTCTACCTTGTCACGACAGGCCATGCCTTCGCCCTGACGGTGCTGGACCAGGCCGCTTTCGCCGAAGAGATCCAGGCCCGGGCCGCTGTCTCGCCCGTGGGCGAGTTCGACGAACTGCAGCGGTCGCTGGCGGGTGGCCCGGCTTCCCTCCCCTTCTGGCGCGACCGCGTATCCATGCTGGTGGTGGTCCTCTCGGGGCTGTTCTGCGCGGTCCTCGCCGGGTACGTCTCGGCGCGGTACCCCGGTCTGCCTCGCATCGTCGAACTCGGTTTCCCAGAACTTGGCGGACTCGTGCGCGTTGGCGACAAAACCGAGTTGCTGCGGATCGCCTACCTCGGGGTCGGTGTGCTCGCAGTCAATACGATTATGGGTATCGCGCTGCACGCCCGCGAGCGGGCTGCCGGGCTCTGGCTGTTTGCCGGGTCGGGAGTCATCCAGCTCGTGCTCATTGGCGCGGCGGTTGTGGCGTTCGCGCGCGCCTGAGCTGCGGCTCATTCGCCGGAAGCCGAACCTCGCGATACCATCAGTGTTCGTTCCGCCCCCGTAGCTCAGCGGATAGAGTGTCGGCCTCCGGAGCCGAAGGCACAGGTTCGAGTCCTGTCGGGGGTACCACTGTTCTGGGCGGTTATTCCCATTCCTCCGGCCAACGTTCGGGTGCTGCGAAATTCTCCACCGGGATGCGCGGGCGGGTTCCGGTGACCGGGTCGCCCGAGGCCGTCGGGTAGCCGAACGCGATGACGTTCGCGACGACGTGCCCCGGTGGCAGCCCGAGGACATTCGCTGCTGCTTCCCCGTTGTGCATCGAGGCCGGGCAACTGGCGATTCCTTCGGACCACGCGGTGAGCATCATGTTCTGCGCCGCTCTGCCGGCATCGAACGGCCCCCGGAAGATGGCGAACGGCGCTCCAACCAACCCGGCCTCAGGCACGAGAACAATCGCGACAGCTGCCTGGCAGGTCCGGACGTGCGGAGTGAAATCACCGCATTGAGAGAGACGGTCTTTCTGTGCCTGGTCCGTGACGATGATGAGCCGGACTGGTTGCGCCGCTTTCGCGCTGCCGGCCATCCGCGCTGCCTGGGTGATTCGGTCCAGCGCGCCCGGATCGAGTGGCCGGGTGGAGAACACCCTCGTGTCACGCTTGCTGGTGATCGTCCTGAAAACGTCGTTCATGGTGATTCCTCCTTCCAAAGCACTGCCGAGACGGTGACCGGCCCGCCATCGCCCTCGATGGCCCTGCCTGTGTCGTCCGCGAAGTGGAAGCCTTTTCCGGTGACCAGTTCGCGCACGACGCGGGAGACGAGAACCTCGCCGCCCGAACCGAGCGCTGCGATCTGCGCCGCCAGTTTGACCGCGTGGCCGTGGAGGCCGCCATCCTCGGAGATTGGCTCGCCAGCATTGATGCCTACCCGGATCTTCACCCGTTCGCCGTGGAGTGGCGGAGTGGCCTCGAACGCCCGCTGAAGGTCAACCGCGCAGCGAAGGGCTGACTGCGTGGACTCGAATGCGGCCAGGAAACCATCGCCCATCGCCAGAAGTTCCTCGCCACCGTGGCTGCGGAGGTGTTCACGCGTGATGCGTTCATGCTGGCGGAGGACCTCACGGCCGCGTTCGTCCCCGAGGCGCTGGAGCATCGCGCTGTGCCCTTCGACGTCGGTGAAGAGGATGGTCTTGATGGCGCCGCCTTGGGGCACGCTGACGTCCTCGGCGTGGCCCGTGTCGGTGAGGAACTCGAACGCAACCCTGAGGACTGCTGGTGTGTCCCCGATAAATGGCGCGACTGATTCCCCTTCGAGGAGTGAAAGGCGGGCGTTTGGGATGCGCGCGGCAAGGCCCTTGGCCACATCCACGCTGGATCCCACGAAGGCAGGCCGGTGAAGCACGAGGGTTGGTGCCTGCACTCGCGCGAGGTCATCTCGGGCATCGAAGGCGGCGTGGTGGGCAAGATTCTCGAAGAAGCTGTCGGGGTCGATGCTGCGTTTGGCGACATCGACGAACTGGTTGGCGGTTTCGCCCTCCGCCCACCCGACCGCGCGGTGCAGGTAGGTGCGAATAAACAGGTCCCGGTCGACCCCGGCCAACTGGTTGACGGCTTCACGCTGCTGGTTGGCCTGCTCCGGCAGTTTCGCCACGACATCACCGTGGTGTGCGTGCGTGCACCAGAGAATGAGCCGATCCACGGCCTCGGGGTGCTCGGCTGCATACCGGATGCCCATCGGCCCTGAGTAGCTGGCCGCGAAGATGCTGAACCGGGTGAGGCCCGCCCTGGCGACCACGGCATCGATGTCGCGCAGGTGACCTTCGAGCGACCGATCGGACGGTCCCCGGTCCGAAAGGCCGAGGCCGCGGGCATCGAAGCGGATGACCCGGGACGAAGCGGCAAACGCCTGGAGGAACTCGCGCATGCCGGGCATCTGCCACTCCACCTGGAGGTGGCTGAGGGGGAGGATCGGGAGGAAGAGGAGAGCGGGTCCTTCACCCATGGAGGAGTAGGCGATGTTTACCCCGTCTGAGGTTGTCGCGTACTGGATTACCGGCTCCATGAGGCTCAGATACTACGGCATGACTGTGTGCAGGGTGTCCAGGAAATCGATCAGGCAGCGAGTCACCTCGGCTGGCCGCTCCTGCTGGGTCCAGTGCCCGCAACCTTCGAGCACCAGGTTCACCCGGAGGTCGGGGACAACCTCCCCGAGGCGCGCCATGGCTGCCGGGTTGCGAGCCGGGTCACGTGATCCGGTCACGAAGAGTGCCGGTTGTCGCACAATCGCATTCGCGAGGTCCGCGGACTGTTCCCAGTTGCGCGTGACGTTGCGGTACCAGTTGAGGCCGCCTCGAAAGCCGGTCTTCGCGAACGCAGCGGCGTAGACAGCGAGATCTGCTTCGCTGAGCCAGTTGGGGAGTGCCAGCGGGACGGTGATTGCGTCGATGAACCTGCCGCCGCGCGGAATTGGCTTGAACCGGGCTTCCCGGGGTGCGTCTCCACTGATGGACCACATGAAGCCGAGGAGGGATGAGCGAATATCGGCTTCGAACTCGGCCTCTGCCACACCCTCCTGCTGGAAGTAGTCGATGTAGAAGACGTGGTCCGGCCCAGCCGCGGCGCGCATCGCCTCAAGCGGAGGCCGGCTCGCCCTCGCGGCATGCGGGACACTCAGCGAGCCCACGGCGCGCACGTTCGCCGGGTACCGGAGCGCTGTGTGCCATGTAACGGGACTGCCCCAGTCGTGACCAATGACCACTGCTTTGCCGCCGAAATGGTCGATGACGGCCTTCGCATCGGCCGCGAGTTCTTCGAGCGCATAGTCGCTCACCGGGTAGGGCGTGCTGCTCGCGCCGAAGCCACGCTGGTCTGGCGCGACGACCGTGTACCCGGCCGCTGCAAGCGGGGCGAACTGCGCCCGCCATGAATATGCGAGTTCGGGAAAGCCGTGCAGCAGGAGCACGACCGGACCGGACCCGGCGTGCGTGACGGCCAACTGAACATCGCCGCGCGAAACGTAGGTGACCTCGGTGCCGGGAATCATCAGCCGTTCAGCGCCTCCGGCGCATACGTGGTCGCAATGTGCCCGGCGGCCGCAAGCGCGTCGATCTCCGCTTCGCTCAGGCCGAGGACTTCGCGGTAGACGTAGTCGTTGTGCTGTCCGAACAGGCAGGGTGGTTCCCTCAGGTCGATATCCGAGACCGAGAAGCGGTAGGCAGGGCGGAGCCAGTCCACTTCGGGGTAGTCCTCCGTGGCGGGCAGACGTTGCCAGGCGCCTGTCGCAGCGAGGTGGGGGTCAACGGCTGCTTCGGCCGCGTTCAGCACCGGGCCTGCGGTTACACCGGCGCGCTGCAATTCGTGGAAGGTCGACTCACGGTCCCGAGTCGCGGTCCATTCGGCGATGCGCTCCTCGATCTCGTCTTCATGCACAGCGCGCCCGGAGGAGGTCGCCGATTCTGGCCGGAGCGCCCATGCTGGCCGGCCCATGAACGCGACGAGGTTCGCCCACTCTTCGTCGTTCCGGCACGAGATGGCCAGCCAGCTGTCAGCCACGTTCGTCGGGAAGACGCCGTTCGGGACGAGGCCCTCGACGCTTCGGTTGCCGAGTGAACCGTGGACGCGCCCATTCCACGCGGCATCGAGCGCCGCTTGCGGGAACATATGCGCGGAGGATTCGGACTGAGCCATCTCGATGACCTGTCCGCGCCCGGTGCGTCGGCGATGACGCAGCGCCGCCATGAGCGCGAACGCGCCCATCATCCCGCCCCAGTAGTCACCCGCGAAGATGTTGGCGTTGTCGACCGGCGCGGTGTCTCGATAGCCGCGCAGGACGGTAGAGCCAGCGACACCGTCGATGTGCGACCCGTAGCCGCGGCCCTCGATGTACTCCCCCGTCCGGCCGAACGCCGGCATGTGCAGGATGATCGCGTCAGGCCGAATCGACTGGATTGTGCCGTCATCCAACCCGAGCTTGTCCAGCGTCCCGAGCGCGAGGTTCTCCGCGACGATATCGCTGATGCGGATGAGTTGCTTGACCACGGCCAGGCCCTCGGGACGACGGCTATCGACCGTGAACGACTTCTTGTTGCGCAAGACGTGCATGAACGCCGGGCTGTTGTTCCAAGGGCGCGGCCCCGGCTCAGGCGGGTGACCCGCAATCCATGGGGGCAGCATTTGCGCCAATGCGGCGTTCATCCGCGGGGAGGCGGCCCGCGTCATCGGGTTCCAGATGTACGGGTTCTCGACCTTGATGCACTCGGCGCCCATGTCGGCCAGGTACATCGTGGCGGTCTGTCCCGCCCACACGGCGGTGAAGTCGCAAACCCGAATGCCTTCGAGGGGTAGCGTGCTCACGCGACCACCCCCTGCGCCTTCAGTGCTGAAATCTGCCGGTCATCGAAGTCGGCATCGGCCAGCACCTGGTCGGTGTGCTGACCGGGAGAAGGCGCCGGCCGGTCAACCCTCCACGGAGAATCGGGCAGGATGAACGGCCTGTCCAGCATGGGCAGTGTTCCCAGTTCCGGGTGCTCGATTTCGGTCCAGAAGCCGCGGCTGCGGAAGTTTTCGTCCTGCCAGATATCGAGTCCCGTGTAGAGCGGCGCAAGCATCGCCCGCGCTTCGCGAGCTGCTTCCCATGCCTCGCCGCGGGTGTGTGCCAGCATCCAGGGGTAGACGATCGCGTCTGCTTCTTCCTTGGCTGTAGGATTCATGGCAGTCATCGGGTTCTCCCACTTCGGGTCGCGAAGGGCGTCGTCGTTGACCATTTCGACGAACCGCCGCCAGTAGTTGCCGGCCGAGGCGGTCACTTCGACGAAGCCGTCGGCGACCGGATAGATGCCGCCGGCCAGCCCGGCGCCGGCGCCCGCTGCTCGCCGCTGGATGCGACCGGAGAATCGCCACGCCATGATCGACGAGTTCCGCCGGTCAGTGTTGTTGACCTGGGCGTTAAAGAGCGGGACGTCCACAAGCTGCCCGATGCCCTGTATTTCGTAGGCAGTAATGGCGCCCATCGCTGCCACGGCCGCCATCGCCCCGCACTGGAGGAGCGCTGCCGTGCCGCCGAGTTTCAGCGGCTCCCGGTCTTCCAGTCCGTGCGAATACATCTCGGCGCCCATGGCGTAGAGCACCGTGTCTGAGAGCGTGTAGTCGCGATACGGGCCTTCGTGGCCGAAGTTCGTCAGCGAGATGACCGGGACGTCCTTCACTGCCGAGAGGGTTGCGTAGTCGATGCCGAGCGCCGTCTCCTGGGCAGGCGAGCTTGCCGTGACCACCACATCGGCCAGTGCGAGGAGCCGGCTGACGACGTTACGCGATGCTTTCGCGCGGAGGTCGACGACGACGGACTCTTTGTCAGCGTTGAGATAGTGAAACAGGGCGCTCCGGTCCGGTCCGGGTTGGTCATCCTTGAACGGCGGCAGGAAGCGACAGGTGTCCCCACCCTGCCGCTCGACCTTGATGACTCGCGCTCCCATACCGGCGAGGAGCCGTGTGCAGAATGGCCCGGCGATATGGCTCGTGAAATCGAGGACGGTGAGTCCTTCCAGTGCGTTCATCGGTGCTCCGAGGGCTGGCTCCGCCGAATCTACCGCAGGTGCGCGACTCCTGTCAGGCTGCGGTTGCCTCGCGCGCTGTCCGGGCGGAGACGAACGCCAGTGACACCACCGGGACCGCCACTGCGCAGACGGCAATTCCCGCGCAGAGGAACGCAGCTCGCGTCCCGATAGCGTCGATAAGCGGGCCTGCCACTGCGAACCCGGCGAGTTGGGCGAGCGACGCGACCATCCCCACGAGGCTCATCACCCGGCCGCGGTAGGCATCCTCCGCTTCGTGCTGCAGGTAGCTGGCGAAGGCCACCTGGAAGGCGACGACACTGGCCCCCTGGAGGAGCAGCGCTGCCGCGGCAACGCCGAAGGTCGGAGCGCCGCCGAGCAGGATGGTCGTCGCGCCAGTCCCAAGGAGGGCGAAGCTCCCGGTCACGAGGAGCCGCTTCCCGGGACCAACTGTGAGCATGAACGCGGCCAGCGCCAGCGCCCCTGCCCCTTCGATCGCCAGGAGTGCACCGTAGCGGTTGTCCGGGAGGTCCAGGGTTCGTACGACCAATGGCAGCGTGCCCGCGTTGACCACCGTTCCGGCGAGCAGGACCACCCCGACGGCAGTTGTGATGAGACGGATGTTCCGGCTCTTTCGTGCGTAGTCGAGCCCGGCCCAGGCGTCGCGGAACGCGTTCCGGCGGGTGCTTACGGCCGCCGGGGGAACGTTCTGGATCAACAGGGCGAGGCCTGCAGACACGACGAAGGAAGCGGCGTCGACGAGAAGGACGAGTTCCAGTCCGCCGCGGCTTGTGAGGAAGGCTGCCGCCGCCGGCCCCGCGATTGCCGCCAGGCTGCTCGCGAGCCGGATTGCGCTGTTCGCCCGGCCGAGGCCTTCCTCCGAGACAAGTACTGGAAGCAACGCCTGGGCTGCGGGGCGGTAGAACGCGGAGAGGGCCGAAACCACCGCGATCGAAACGAATGCCGCGGCTTCGACCGAGAGGGCGCGGCTCAGCAGGAGCGCGACGCCGCACGCAACGGCAGATGACAGGTCCGTGACCACCAGGATTCGGCGGCGAGGGAACCAGTCGGCCAGCGTTCCGGCCAGCGGTCCGAGCACTACCGTCGGGAGCGCGGCGATGGCGAGGAGGAGGCTGACGGCAGTGGCCGAATCGGTGCGATCGAAGACGACGATCGATGCCGCCGTGAGGAGCAGCAGGTCTCCCGAGACCGAAATCGCCTGCCCGGCGACGAGGTTGACGACCCCCTGCCGGTTGGTCACCGTTGCCATGCTCGCGAGCCGCCCCCGCACAAGGTAGTCGCGGGACTGTACACCAGTCCCGCTGCGAGGCAAATGGGTTCAGACGCCGGTTGGGGTTGCCTTTCGCTCGTACTTCTTGACTGTCGTGAGGACAATCGGCGCCAGTTCGAAGGCGTTGAAGGAGGCGATCTGGCGCTCCTCTGGAGATGCCTCGTACTGCGTTGTGCGCTGGCGCGGGGTGCGATTCATGAGGCGAATCGTCCGCTCCATCTCCTCCGGTGGCAGCTCCTGTCCGAACTCGGCGCCGGCCGCACGGGAGATGCTTTCGTTCATCAGCGTGCCGCCGAGGTCGTTCACGCCGGCCGAGAGGCAGGCCTTCACACCTTCGACCCCCATCTTCACCCACGAAACCTGGACATTGCCGATGTACGGGTGCAGGCCGAGCCGGGCGACGGCGTGCATCAGCACGGCTTCGCGGAACGTTGGGCCCTGGCGCGCCTTCCCCTTGAGGTAGATCGGCGCCTCCATATGGACGAAGGGCAGCGGGACGAACTCGGTGATGCCGCCCGTCCGCTTCTGCAATTCGCGCAGGCGGATGAGGTGGCGCGCCCAGTTTCGAGCCCGGTCGATGTGGCCGTACATCACCGTTGAGGTGGTGCGGAAGCCCACGTTATGGGCCGCCTCAACGACATCAAGCCACTCCTGCGTCGTGAGCTTGTCCGGGCAGAGGGTGGTCCGCACCTCATCGTCGAGGATTTCTGCCGCCGTGCCGGGCAGGGTCCCCAGCCCGGCCTCCTTCAGCTGGCGGAGGAACTCCGGCACCGGGATGCCGAGCGTCTCAGCCCCCTGCGAGACTTCGAGCGGGCTGAAGGCGTGAATGTGCATCGCCGGAAGGACATCCTTCACAGCCCGGACGATGTTGATGTAGGTCTGCCCGGTGTACTCGGGGTGAATCCCGCCCTGCATGCACACTTCCGTCGCGCCGCGCTCCCACGCTTCAACCGCCCTGCGCTGGATTTCATCGAGGCCGAGGTCGTAGGGCGTGCCGCGCAGACTCTCGCTCATCTTCCCCTTGGCGAACGCGCAGAACTGGCAGCGGAAGTAGCAGATGTTGGTGTAGTTGATGTTCCGGTTGACCACGTACGAAACGGTGTCGCCGTTCACCTGCTTGCGGATGCGGTCCGCGGCTTCGCACACGAGGTGGTAGTCATCGCCGCGCGCCTGGAAGAGCAGGATGAGGTCCGCTTCGGACAGGTCAGCGCCCGCCTCGGCTCGCGATAGCACGTCGCGGACGGCGGCGGTCGAAGTGTTGATGCTCCGCGAGGGGTCGAGCTTCTTCGGGATGTCCGCCGCTGGCGGAGGCGTCTCAGCGTCGCCCGGGGACCACGAATCCGTGCGGGCGAAACCATCGCCGTCGACAGCCCGGATGACGGCGGTTGCCATCGTCGGGGCCTGCCAACGAGCAGAATCGAGCGCGTACTCCGGGTAGACCGCCAGCCGTTCGGTGAGCACCTTGCCGCACTCGGCTGTGTGTTCGCGAAGTTCCTCGAGGTGCGGCCACGGGGCTTCCGGGTTCACGTGGTCTGGCGTTACCGGCGAAACGCCGCCCCAGTCGTTCAGGCCGGCCTGTACCAGCTTCGGGTAGTCCTCGTAACTGAGATTCGGCGGCGCCTGGATGTTCATCTCTGGACCGAACACCACCCGCGCGACCGCGATCGACCAGAGCAGATCATCGAGGTCAGGTTCCGGTGCGTGCTCCATCTTCGTGCCGGGTTTCGCCCGGAAGTTCTGGACGATGATCTCCTGGATGTGCCCGAACTCGTCGTTGAGGTCGCGAAGGGCGAGGAAGGACTCGATGCGCTCGCGCCGGGTCTCCCCGATCCCGATGAGGATGCCCGAGGTGAACGGGACCTGGAGTTCGCCCGCATCCCGCATCGTCTTGAGGCGCGGCGCGGGGTGCTTGTCTGGCGAACCGTAATGAACCTGGCCCTTCTGGTGGAGCCGGTCGGTGACGCTCTCGAGCATGATCCCCTGCGAGATGGTTACCTCTCGCAGGGCGGCGATTTCGTCACGCGTCATCACGCCGGGGTTGGCGTGAGGAAGCAGCCCTGTTTCTTCGAATACGAGCTTCGCCATCGCTGTCAGGTAGGCGATGGTGCTCGCGTACCCCATCTCGTCGAGTTCGCGACGAGCCACCTTGTAGCGCAGTTCTGGCTTGTCGCCCAGGGTGAAGAGCGCTTCCTTACAGCCCTGGGCGGCGCCCGCCCGTGCGATTTCGAGCACTTCCTCGGGTGTCATGTACGCGCGCTGGCCGGGAATCGGCGGCCTGGCGAACGTGCAGTAGTGGCAGACGTCCCGGCAGAGGTGGGTCAGGGGGATGAAGACCTTCTTCGAATAGGAGACGATATTCCGGTGCCCACGATCCCGCAGTTCTGCGGCGGCGGAGAGCAGTGGATGGAGGTCGTGTTCTTCGGAGAGGGCGAGCGCATCAGCGTGTGAAGGCCGTTGGCCGGCAAGTGCCGCATCGAGCACGGGGTGGGTTGTTTCGAGCATGAGGTGACTCCCTGCGCGGGGTCAGTTCAAGAGTTGAACTCAGTGCTTCGCGTGCGTAGCATATCGCAACGAACCTCTGGTGGGTAGGCCCATGACCCGGAAAGTCCAATGTCCTGTTGCCAGCACGCTCGACCTCGTTGGTGACCGCTGGACGCTGCTGGTGGTGCGGGACCTGCTGCGCGGGCGGAGCCGGTTTTCCGAGTTGCGTGAGACCGTGGAGGGCATCCCGCCGGCGATTCTCGCCAACCGCCTCAAGAGCCTTGAAGCCGCAGGCGTGGTCCAGCGCCGCCAATACCAGGACCGGCCGCCGCGCTTCGCGTATCAATTGACCGCAAAGGGCCACGCACTCGGAGTCGTCGTCGGCGCCATGGCCACGTGGGGAGAGCAGTACGCCGATAGCGACCTCGCCCTGGTGGATGGCGAATGCGGGCACGGCATCCGGGTGGTCTATCACTGCCCCACGTGCGCGCGCCGATCGCCGCGGCGGCGGGTGCGGATCGTCGACAGCCTTCGCCATGAGGTGTGACACCTTCCTCGCCGGCCGTCCTGCGTTTGCCGCCCCGAACCGGGCAGCGATAAACTGACCCTTCCACTTCCCTTCGCGGAGTTCCCTGTGCATGTGATTGGGCTGACGGGTGGGATCGCCAGCGGCAAATCCACTGTGACCCGATTTTTCAAGGACCGCGAAATACCGGTCATCGATGCGGACATCCTCGGTCATCGAACCTATGACCCCGGAACCGACACCTTTGCCGCCGTTGTTGCCGCCTTCGGGCAGGATCTGGTCGCACCGGACGGCTCTATCGACCGTCGTGTCCTTGGCGGCAAGGTCTTCGGCAAGCCCGAAGAACTGAAGCGCCTGACCGACATCGTGTGGCCCGGCATCCGAAAGCTCGCGAGCGAGTCGCTTTCCGAGTTCGAAGCAGCGGGCAACACGCTCGTCGTGCTCGAAGCGGCGGTGATGTTCGAAGCCGGCTGGGAGGACCTCGTCAACGAGGTCTGGGTCGTGGTCGTAGAGCCTAACTTCGCCGTCGAACGGCTCGCGACTCGCAACGGTCTCGACGCAGCCGCGGCACGCGCCCGGATCGACTCCCAGCTTTCGAACGCGGAGCGCATTGCGCGTTCCGACATCGTCATAACGAACAATGGGACGCTGGACGAGCTCGAATCGAATATCCAGCAGGCCTGGAACGCCCTTCAAGAACGCTTGCAGACCGCGGCGGAGAGGTAATCAACGTGACCGAAACAGCCACTCACCCTGCCCCGAACATCTACGCCGTGGAGGAATACGCCGTCCACGACGAGCCGTACTACCTGCCCATTGCCGATGAAGTGCAACTGTTCGAAACCGCCTACAGTCAGCGCATCCCTGTCCTGCTGAAAGGCCCGACCGGCGCCGGCAAGACGCGCTTTGTGGAGTACATGGCCTACAAACTGGGCCGCCCGATGATGAAGGTTTCCTCGCGCACCGGTGAGGAAGCGGAGCATCGTATGCCGCTGATCACCGTCGCCTGCCACGAAGACCTCACCGCGAGCGACCTCGTCGGTCGCTACCTGCTCGATACCGACGGCACGAAGTGGGTCGACGGCCCGCTCACCCGCGCGGTGAAGGTTGGCGCCATTTGCTACCTCGACGAAGTGGTCGAAGCGCGGAAGGACACGACCGTCCTCATCCACCCGCTGACCGACTACCGGCGGCTGCTCCCGATCGAGAAACTCGGCCAGGTGATCGAGGCGGCCGATGGCTTCCTGCTCGTGATCTCCTACAACCCTGGCTACCAGAGCGCGCTCAAGGACCTGAAGCACTCGACCCGCCAACGGTTCATCGCCATCGAGTTCGACTACCCGCCGCGCGAGCAGGAGGCCGAGATCATTGCTCACGAAGCGGGTTGCTCCCGGGAGTCCGCGCTGGACCTCGCCCGCCTCGGCGAAAAAGTGCGCAATCTGAAGGAGCACGGCCTCGGCGAAGGCGTCAGCACGCGACTCCTCGTGTACGCGGGCAAGCTGATGTCCGAGGGCGTCCCGGCGCGCCGGGCCTGCCAGGTCGCTATCACCTGGGCGCTGACTGACGACTCCGAAGTGCAGCGAAGCATCGAAGAAGTGGTCACGAGCATCTTCGAGTAGTGGCTGGCCGCTTGTCCCGGCGCCAGCGGAAACTGCTGACCAGAAACGTGGTTTCCGGCGAATGAAGCTCGGCATCGTCTCCGACATCCACTGCAACATAGCCGGACTCGAACGGGCGCTCGAACTGATGGCCCCGTTCGACCAGCTGTGGTGCGCCGGTGATTCGGTATTCCAGTTCCGCTGGTCGAATGACGTGGTCGCGCGGCTTCGCGAACTCGATGCGGTTGTCGTCCTGGGGAACCACGAAGAGACGATTCTCGGGCGGGACGGCGAACGTGCCCTGTCTTCGCCCAAAGTGAACCCTGACCTCGTCGCCTGGATGCGTGAGCAACCGTACCGGGTTCAGCGCGAGGTTGGCGGGCGAGTGGTCATAATGACCCACGGGTCGCCCTGGGAGCCGTGGAAGGACTACCACTACCCGCACGAGGCCGTGTGGGCGCGAGCTGCCGAACTCGAGTGCGATGCCGTCATCGTGGGGCACACGCATTACAAGATGGCCCAGAAGTTCGGCCGCTGCCTGGTCATCAATCCCGGCTCTGCGGGCGATCCGCGGGATCATCGCAACGAATTCCAGCTCTCATGCGCGACCTGGGACACGACAACGGACGAGGTCACGTTTTACGATTATCCAGACCCGACACGCCACTTCGTGAAGAGTTCAGGGGCGCTGTGAGCCGCCTGTGACTGACGTGTGGAGAGGGCCGGCGCGGACTCGAGCGGGAACTCAGGGAGGCAGACCACGGCATGACGATTATCGGTGAACTGCTGGCGCGCCACCACGAGCGGCTCTCGGGCTTCCCTGCGCCTCTGGAACAGCACTATGAGGCTGGTCTGCGCGCTCTCGCGCCCCGCCTCACGCCGTCCCAACTCCAGTCATGGGCCGAAACGGGCGTCGAACTGACGGCCCTCAGCCTGCGGTCATGGGAAGCTGCGGTGGAGTATTTCCGCGCCGGCACATCATTCCCGAAAAGCGCGACATGGGAGGCCATCGAGACTCTCGGCAGGGAAGCCCTGCAGATGGCCGGCGAGTCGGCGCCGCTGGCAGTGAGCTTTCTGCGCGCCTCCGCTCCAACAATGGAATCCGTTGGACCGGCCCACGTTCGCCAGTGGGCGGACCTCGGCCGCCGCCTCTACAAGGGCAACTGGAAGAGCTCCTCGCTGGCGGCGCAGTTCTTTGACCTGGCGCCAGAAGTGTTCAGGGTGCTCAGGATCGGCCAGGCCTCGCGTCTCGTGCTCTTTATCGACGAACTGTCGCGCCACAGTTACGAACTCGCCTCGGCCTGCCTTTCCACATCGCCCGCGGTTCTGCAGCGGCTCGACGAAGACGACCGGCTGCCGTTCATCGGCTTCGCCGTGGAGCTGGCGCAATCCAGTTGGGCTGATTCGCGGTTGTACTTTGACCGCGGCTCTGTGCTCATCCAGAAGGTTCATGGACCTGTACGCGAGCGTTACCTCGTGCTGTCAGCGCAGGTCGCCCGGGGGCACAACCGTTCGGCCTTCCAGTACTTCGAAGACGCCTCGAACGCCCTCGGCGAACTCGACCCCGATGACCACAACAAGGTTATCGAGTTGGCCGAACAACTCGCTCCCTACTCTGCGTACGCGGCAATGGACTTCGTGACCAGTGTTCCCCAGGTTCTCGACCGCATCCGCATCGATGAACTCGAGCCGTGGCACAACGCCGGGCTGAAGATCCTCCAGTCGAGCCACGATGGCGGTGAGGCCTACTTCCGTCTCCAGTCCACGCGTGGCGAGGACATCCTCGAAAACCTGTCGGCGCGGGTGGAACTGTCCAAGGTCGGCGAGATTATGCGGCTCTACTGCAAGGCCCTGACCGGCCGGAATGTGAGCATCCAGACCGCTGAGTCGCTGGCTGAAAAGGGCATAGGCTGGGTGGCCGAGCACCGCGCCAGCACAGACGGCAGCACGATCTTTCTGCCGGAACTCATGGAACGATTCCATGAGAAGGACGAGAACTTCGCGGCCATGAAGGTGTTCGCCACCCACCAGGCGGCCCACATCGAGTTCGGCAGCTTTGATTTCGAGTTCAGTCGCCCGGGGGCGGTCTTCCCGCTGCGGCGGGTCCAGTTCGCCATCCAACGCGAACGCCCGGCGACTACCGACATGGAGGAGTATTTCGACCTCTTCCCCGAGCGCCAACTGGCGAGCGATCTGTTCACCATCGCTGAAGATTCGCGCATCGACTGGCGGGTCAAGAAGGAGTACGGCGGCATTCGCAGGCCGCTCGTCCGGATGCAGCAGGAAGAACTGCCGAAGCGGCCGGACGTGCGCCAACTGCCGTTGCGCAACGGATTCGTCGAAAACCTTGTGCGGGCGAGCCTCGACGGTGTCGATGCGGTGCGCTGGCCGAAGGATCGTGCGGAGGTCATGGCCCGCGCACTCGGCATCCTCAAAGCCGTCCAGAGCCAGGAGTCGCTCGTCGAAGACGCCGCGGAAGCAACGCTCGCCCTGTACGAAATCGCCGTCGCCATCCCGAACATCTACGAGGACATGGATCCCGATCAGTGGGATTCCGTCGAACCCATGGAATCCGGGCAGGCGATGCCCATGCAGGGCGGTGAATCCGGCGGCGAAGGTTCGCAGATGCAGATGGGCGGCGTTGATGGCGCCGAAGGCGAAGCTGACTACGAAAGCCCCCAGGAAATCGACTTCCGTGGCGACTTCCAGCCGGAGTTGGTTGACCTCCTGATGAAGCTGCGCGAGAACGCCCAGATGGGCGAAGGCGGCGAAATGTCGCCACAGCAGTTAACGCCGGAACAACTGGCCGACCTGCTCGCCAAGAGTGTCGAAATCGACCTCGATGCGATGTACGACGGCGACCTCGATGCCTCGACCGGCATGTTCATGAGCAACCTCATGAAGGAAGCCGGCAACCCCTCCTCAGAGAAGGGAGACCAGGGTCAGCCGACGAGCGACAACAGCACAGGCTCGGGCGAAGGCGAAGAACCCCTGATTCCTATCGTCACGGTCTACTACTACGACGAGTGGGACTTCCGGGCCCAGGACTACAAGCCTCGCTGGTGTGCGGTGAAGGAGTCCAAGCTGGAGGAGGGCGAGGAGAACTTCTACGAGAACGCGCTCCGCGAGCACGCCGGACTCGTCAGCCAGACGCGCAAGCAGTTCGAACTGATGAAGCCGGAGATGTTCCGGAAGATCAAGAAACTCCCGGACGGCGAGGACTTCGACCTCGACGCCGCCATCGAGTGGATGATCGAGAAGCGCGCGGGCGTTAACCCGAACGAGAAGATCTACTGGCGCCGGAACAAGATTGAGCGCGATGTCGCTGTGGCGTTCCTGATTGACATGTCCGCCAGCACGGACGAGGAGATCAATAAGCGCGAGAAGAAGTACGACGACGATGACTACGACGACGACCCGCGCAAGTACCTGAGCTGGTGGGTCTCGAAGCGCCGCCAGGAGCTGACCAGCCCGCCGAAGCGGATCATTGACCTCGAAAAAGAGTCGACCGTCCTCCTGATGACCGCCCTCGAGACCATCGGGGACCAGTACGGGATCTACGGCTTCAGCGGCTATGGGCGAGACAACGTTGAGTTCTTCGTTATCAAGGACTTCGACGAAAGCCTCGACCAGAAGATCAAGAACCGGCTCGACAAGGTGACGCCGATCCGCTCCACGCGGATGGGCCCGGCGATCCGTCATGCCACCTTCAAGCTGATGGAAACCGACGCGAAGGTGAAGATCCTCGTGCTCCTGAGCGATGGCCGCCCGCAGGACCACGGCTATGGCCGGGACCGGACGGAGAAGGAATACGCCATCCACGACACCAAGCAGGCGCTCAATGAGGCGAAACGCGAGGGAATCACGCCGTTCGCATTGACCGTCGACCGAGCGGGCCACGACTACCTGAAGACGATGTGCGAGGACATGGGCTACGAAGTGGTGGCCGACATCGAAGCGTTGCCGAGCCGCCTGCCGACGCTCTACCGGAGGCTCACGGAGTAGCGTGCGGCTCATCCTCGTTCGCCATGGTGAATCGGTCGGCAACGCCGCCGGGGTTCTGCAGGGCCGCCTCGATTACGGCCTGAGCGAGCGAGGACTCTTGCAGGCGAAGCTCACGGCCGACCGGCTGCAGGCAGAGCCGCTGGTTCGCCTCATTTCGAGTCCGCTCAAGCGAGCCGCGGAAACGGCGGACTTCGTGGCCAGTGCCGCTGCACTGCCCGTCGAGTTCGATGAAGCCCTCGCCGAATATGATATCGGTGAAGGCGCCGGGCTCACCCCGGCAGAGTTGCGCGAACGGTTCCCCGAGTTGCTCCAGCCCCGGCCGCACGGCGAACGCTTCGCCTTCCCGGGTGAGGAGGGGCGCGACCACTTCCATCAGCGGCTGACAGACGCTCTCGCTCGCTTTCAGCAGATGGACGGGCTGACGGTCGCGGTGGCCCACGGCGGCGTGGTGTCGGCCATCTGCCACCTCGTGGTCGGTCTCGACCTCCACCGCCGGGGTGTCTTCCAGGTAGGCAACTGCTCACTCACCGAGGTCATCACCGACCGCAGCGGGCGCCTGATGCTCGCGAGGCACAACGACATGTGCCACCTCGAGGGCCTCTCGACGCTCGCCGACCGCGGTTAAGCGGCGGGCGCTACTTCTGCGTCTTCGCCTGACGTTCGAGGATCGTGTTGGCGATGAGCTTGGCGTGCGGGTACGGCTTCCAGCCCTCAGGGGTGTTGTAGTACCGCGTGCCTGCCTGGTACTCGTCGGGCTCGCGCTCACCGTATTCGACGTCGATGCCGTCCACGCGAATCGAGGGTGAGCCGAGAAACTTCTTGGCTCGCGCGTCTTCGGAATCAAACACTTCGGTGTAGAACACCTCGATCGTGGGATCGATGGACTCGATTGCCATGCGCATGGCCTCTTCGGCTTTTTCGCTTCGGCCAGTCGCCTTCGAGTAGAGGAATTCGATCTTCATTGCTGGTCTCGTTCTTTCGCATTGGATGGCGGTTCGGCCCGGAGCGCTGCCCAGCGGGCCACTGCACGCCCTTCGAAGCCGAGTTCGCCTGGTACGTAATACTGTGGCGACCCAAGTTCTTCGGGCAAATAGCGCTCACCCCGGGCGACATGCCCCGGCTCGGCGTGGGCGTAGCGGTAGCCGTCGCCGTAGCCGAATTGGCGCATCATCCCCGTGGCCGCGTTGCGGAGGTGCATCGGCACGGGGAGATGCGCCGTGCGCTGGGCATCCGCCATCGCGCGTCCATAGCCGCTGCCTGCGCTGTTGCTTTTCGGGGCGATAGCGAGATAGACGGCGCATTCCGCCATCGCGTAGAAACCTTCCGGCATGCCAACGAAGTGGACCGCCTGCTGGCAGGCCGTGGCGACGACCAGCGCCTGCGGGTCGGCCAGCCCGACGTCTTCGCTTGCGAGAATCACCATCCGGCGCACGATGAAGAGCGGGTCCTCTCCGGCTTCGAGCATCCGTGCGAGCCAGTAGAGCGCCGCATCCGGATCGCTTCCGCGGAGAGTCTTGATGAAGGCCGAAATGATGTCGTAGTGGTAATCACTCTGGCGGTCGTGGTAGGGCCGGCGATCCTGGAGCGCCTGGGCGATGTCAACCTTGCTGATGACCGGCCGTCCTGACGCCGCGGCGAGGTCGGCAGCGATGTCGAGCGCCGTCAAGGCGGCTCGGCCATCGCCGGCTGCACCATCGACGAGCTCGTCCATGGCAGCTTCATCAATCTCCAGGTCACGCGCGCCGAGGCCGCGTTCCGGGTCGCGAAGCGCGGCTTCGACGACCTTTTGCAGCGCCGCCACATCCAGTTGTTGGAGGCGAACGACTCGGGCGCGGCTGAGAAGCGGCGCAATGACTTCGAACGACGGGTTCTCGGTCGTGGCGCCGATGAGTGTGACCGTTCCGTCTTCGACGTACGGCAGGATCACGTCCTGCTGGGCCTTGTTGAACCGGTGGATTTCGTCGATAAAGAGGACGGTGCGCTGGCCGCCCATTCGCCGTCCCTGCGCTTCGGCGACCACCTTCCGAAGGTCGGCGACGCCCGAGGAGACGGCTGATACGGTGACGAACTCCGCGCGCACTCCGCCGGCGAGGATGCGCGCCAGCGTGGTCTTTCCGCATCCAGGAGGGCCCCAAAGGATGAACGATGGCAGCCGGCCGCGCTCGAGCGACCCGCGCAGCATGGAGCCCGGTCCCACGGCTGCCTCCTGGCCGAAGAACTCATCGAGGCTCCGCGGCCGCATCCGTGCAGCCAGCGGCGCGTCGGCCGGGACCGGTTCCTCCGGGAAGCTGAGGCCGGGCTGTGATGCTTTCACCGCGTGAGTCTACCCCGCGAGCAGCGCGATGGTGACACCTTCGCCCCCATCCTGCGGCGAGGCCGACTCGAACCTCCGCACAAGCGGGTGACCGGCGAGGGCCTCGCGGATTGCGGAACGGAGAGCGCCGGTGCCTTTGCCGTGGATGATGCGGACGAAGGGCAGGCCAGCCCGGAACGCCCCGTCGAGGTACGTCTCGAACTGTTCGAGAGCGGCTTCGGCGCGCTGGCCGCGCAGGTCCAACTCCATCGAAACGGCGGGCCCCGTGGGCACTGCGACCTTGTCGCCGGTTTCGGTGACCTGCTCGATGCGATCGATGCGGTCGACTGAGACCTTCATCCGCAGCCCGCCGAACTGCACTTCCACCCGGCCATCGTCTCCAACGCCGCTCAAGGCCTCGCCGAGCTGCGGGATGTCGCGAACGTGCACGGTGTCGCCGGCAAGTACCTCCCGGCGGAGCGTAACGGGCGGCGGCGGGCTGACCCGGCGCGGACGGCCCGCTGCGGTCAGCTTGCCGAGGTCGTCGTCCATCCTGCGAAGTACGCGGTCGGCCTCGTGAGGGTCGAAGTCGCGCTCCGCCGCACGGCGGCGCAGTGTGTCGGCTTCCTTTCGCATTCGCGCGAGTGCGTCTTCGGCTTCGCGCCGCGCATCAGCCAGGATGCCCGCGCGCTCGCCTTCGATGGCGTCCTGCCTCTGAGAAAGTTGGACGCGAAGTTCCTCCGCTTCGTGACGGGCGGCTTCCTCTCGCTGCCTGGCTTCGGACGCCGCCGAGCGCTCGGCACGGATCTCTCCGAGGAGGTTTTCGAACTCGAAGTGCTCGGGCGTGAGTTCTTCGCTCGCTCGTTCGAGCACGGCCTCAGAAAGGCCAAGGCGGCGGGCGATGGCAAGTGCGTTCGACTGCCCCGGCAGGCCAACGGTCAGGTGATACGTGGGGCTGAGTGACTCGACATCGAACTCGACCGAGGCATTCCGGAGCCTGGGGTCGTTGTGCGCGAACACCTTCAGTTCGCCGTGGTGTGTGGTCGCAACGAGCGTGCAGCCGCGTTCGAGAAGGGTCTCGAGGATGGCGCGGGCCAGCGCAGCGCCCTCCGCAGGGTCTGTGCCCGCGCCCAGTTCGTCGAGCAGGACGAGCGTCCCGGGTTCTGCCCGCCCGAGGATGTCGATGATGTTCCGCATGTGCGACGAGAACGTCGAGAGCGATTGTTCGATGGACTGCTCATCGCCGATGTCGGCGAAAATGCGCGGGTAGCAGACAAACTGGCTGGACTCGTCGCAGGGCACGGGGATGCCAGCCTGGGCCATGAGCGTGAGCAGGCCGAGCGTCTTCAGCGCAACCGTCTTCCCGCCGGTATTCGGGCCGGTGATGACGACGCCCGCGTAGTCTCCGCCGACTTCAATGCTGGTCGGCACAACCTCACCCCTGAGGAGCGGATGCCGGCCGCGAACGATGCGGGTTGCGCCGGACGGCTTGAACCAGCTGGCCACCTCTCCCGCCGGAGGCAGCCCGGCCTTCCACTTCCGGCCCAGGCGGACTTTCGCGGAGATGGCATCGAGTTCTGCCAGGGCTTCGACGGAGCGCTGTGCCGCCTCCGCCGTGTCGCCGAGAATGGCCGAAAGTCGCTGGAGCACCCGCCGCACCTCGCGCTGTTCGGCGAGTTGGAGTTCGCGAACCTGGTTGCCTGCCTCGACAACACCCATCGGTTCGACGAATACGGTTGCGCCGCTTGAGGAGACGTCATGCACGATGCCATGGACGCTGCCGCGGTAGTCGGCCTTCACCGGGATCACCTTCCGGCCGTTCCGCTCGGTGAGGAGTCCGTCCTGCACCACGCCCCTCCGCACCGCGTCGGCAAGCGCGGCCTGGGCGCGTTGCTCCAGGCGGGCCTCGGCGGTGCGAAGCTCGCGCCGCGTGGTTGCCAGTTGCTCGCTCGCGCCATCGGCAACATCGCCACGTGGGGTGATTGCCGCGTCGACTTCGTCGCTGAACCTCAGGAAGTCGCCACAGCCATCGGCGATCATGCCGAGCCGCGGGACGCGATCTCGCACTTTCTCGACAACGTTGTGGGCGCGCCGGGCCGTCCGCAGGGTCTGAGCTGCTTCCACCAGGTCGCTCGGTTCGAGCACCTGGCCGATGGACGCGGCGTGGATGTGCGGCCGGATGTCATGCGCGCCGGAAAACGGGACATCGATCCCGAGTTGGTCGAGGAGCCGCATCTCGGCGGTTTGGGCCTGCAACTCGAAGGCGGCGGCGTAGTCTGTCTCTGGCTGGGTAGCGAGGACGAACTCACGGCCCACACTGAAGGCAGCCTCATCCGCGAGCAGGCTTAAGACCTTGCCGAATTCGAGCACGCGGGTGGTATGGGCATCCACGAATCAAGCGTAGAACGGAGTCCGGAGGCGAACCAGCAATTCGCGCCTGAAACCCCTCGCCCGTATCCTTTCCCATCGACCTTCCCTAGAGAAGTACAGGCATTCTGAATGTTTTCAAAGGTACTTGTAGCCAACCGCGGGGAGATTGCACTGCGCATCGTCCGCGGTTTGCGAGACCTCGACATCACATCGGTGGCGGTCTACTCGGAGGTGGACAGCCTCTCCCAGCACGTCCGCTACGCCGATGAAGCACACCCCATCGGTCCGGCCGATGCGCGCGAGAGCTATCTCAACGGCGAGAAGATCATCGAGGTTGCGAAAGCCTGTGGGGCTGACGCAATCCATCCCGGCTACGGTTTCCTCGCCGAGAATGCTGATTTTGCCGAAGCCTGCATCAGCGCCGGTCTCACGTTCGTTGGCCCATCGCCAGAGTCAATCCGGCTCCTCGGCGACAAGATCCAGGCTCGCCGGATCGCTGAGCAGTGCAACGTGCCGGTGCTCCCCGGCAGCGGCGAGGTCACCTCGATTGACCAGGCTCTCGCGTTCGCGAACCAGATCGGATACCCGGTCATGGTGAAAGCGGCTGCTGGAGGCGGTGGCCGGGGGATCCGCTTGATTCACTCCGAGGGCGAGTTCGCCGACGCGGCGGCACGAGCTATGCAGGAGGCGCAGGCTGCCTTCGGCAATCCTGCCATCTACGTGGAGCGGAACCTCCAGCGCGTCCGCCACATCGAAGTACAGGTCATTGCGGACAAGTTCGGGAACGCTGTGCCAGTGGGTGAGCGCGAATGCTCGATTCAGCGCCGCCACCAGAAACTCATCGAAGAGTGCCCGAGCATCGCCGTTTCCCCGGAGTTGCGCCGTTCCCTCAGCCGCGCTTCGGTCCGTATCGCCCGGGCGGCGAATTACCATAACGTCGGTACCGTTGAGTTCCTCCTGACCGAGAGCGGCGAGTACTACTTCCTTGAGATGAACACCCGCCTGCAGGTTGAACACCCCGTGACGGAAATTGTGACCGGCACGGACCTGGTCAAGGACCAGATCCTCGTGGCGGCCGGCGAAGAACTGCCGTACGAGGAAGCGGACCTCCTCACGCGAGGCTGGGCAATTGAGTGCCGGATCGTCGCCGAAGACCCCTTTAACAATTTCCTTCCGTCGGTTGGCAGGGTCGTACTCGCGCGGGAACCGGCCGGCCCCGGCATCCGCGTGGAGAGCGCCCTCTACGACGGCATTGAAGTGACCCCGTACTACGACTCTCTGCTGGCGAAGGTGACCGCATGGGGCCGCAACCGCGAAGGTGCACGGTCGCGCATGAAGCGAGCACTCGCCGAGTTCCGCGTGGTCGGCGTGGCGACGAACATCCCTTACCTGCAGCAGATCCTGGACCACCCGGACTTCGTGCAGGGCGAGGTCGACACCGGCTTCCTCGACCGCCACCAGGTATTCGCCGCCGAACCGCTGGCCGAACAGCGGGAGATGGCGGAGATTGCCGCGCTCATGCTCGTCACGGGCGGCGAAACCGACTTCGCCGAGCACAGCAACGGCGTGACCCATGCGAACGGGCGGCAGCCATCGAAGGGTTGGCGGTCGCGGATGGCTGGCCTCGAAAGCACGAAAGCGATGGGACGATGGCCGAGAAGTATCTGATTCGCGACGCCGACAACGAGGGTGAGTACGAACTCGACCGGCAGGACGGCGTGGTGCGCGTGCGCCGGGCCGGATCCGATGAATGGAAGCAGGTCGAACTCCAGCAGATCGGCGAGTCGCCCCTCTACCTCCTGATGGTCGACAGCAAGCCGATGGAGCTGTTCCTGCAGCGGCGGCGGGGTGGCGCCCTGGCAACGATCGGCCGCCACCAGTTCGACTACGACGTGGAGCGCTGGCGGCCACGGTCCGCGGGGCCTGCAAGCCGGAAAGAGGCCAGCGGTCCGCGGAGAATCACCGCGCCGATGACGGGTTCGATCGTGGAAGTTCGCTGTCACCCGGGACAGACCGTCCAGCCCGGCGATGTCCTCCTCGTGATCGAGTCGATGAAGATGAACAACGAACTGCGCTCTCCGGCAGCGGGCGTTGTGGAACAGGTTCCGGTGACCGCGGGCGAACGGGTGACGGCCGGTCAGTTGCTGGTAGCTGTGAACGCTTCGCCCGCGCCCGAGGCGTAGGCTTCGCGCTTGCCCTCATTCGACGCGCTCGGGTACGGTTACGCGTGGCTGTGCTAGACGGGGAACTAGCGGTGCCCTGTACCCGCAATCCGCTCCAGCGGGGTTGAATTCCTGCTCGAGGGCCGAGGCGCTGGGGACTGTCCCTGCCAAATGACGTTGACGACCTGGTCCTGCGCGGCGAGGCACTTCGAACCTGGTCAGGTCCGGAAGGAAGCAGCCATAAGGAGACCGCTTCGGGTGCCGCAGGCGCACCGGGTCTGAGTTTGCTGGCAACGGACAAGCCCGGTTTCAGGTTCGACAGCAGGTGCACGGCCAAACACCTCCTCCCGTTGCGGGAGAGCATCCCAGCGGTGCCCAATGCCTTCCTCCCGCGTCCCGGGTCCGCGCCCGCGCAAGGCCCTCGGCCAGCACTTCCTGCGTGACACCGGCGTCCTGCTCGATATCGCGAACGCCGTCGGCTGCCCGGAAGGGGGATCCATCCTCGAGATCGGCGCCGGCACCGGCCAATTAACCGAACACCTTCTGCGGCTCGGCCACCCCGTGGTTGCGCTCGAAGTCGAAGAGCGCCTCATCGGCCACCTCCAGCGCCGGTTCCGCGATGCTCCAAACCTGCGAATTGTCCCCGGAGACGCCCGGGTCGTTGCCCTCGAGGAATTGATGCCGGGAACGGCGCCCTTCGTCGCGGTTGGCAACCTGCCCTATTTCGCGGCGAACCCCATCATCCGCCACGTCCTCGAATCGCCGCGCAAGCCGGTCGAGTTCATAGCGATGGTCCAGCGCGAGGTCGGACGGGAACTGGCGGCCCCGACCGGAGATTGGTCGTTGCTAACCATCTCGGTCCAGATGTACGCCACCACCGAATTGCTCTTCGATGTCCCGCCGGAGGCCTTCGACCCGCCGCCGGCGGTGGTCAGCAGCGTCGTCCGGATGACCTTGCGGGCGAAACCGGAGGTCCCGCAGGAGCGGATACCGGCATTCTTCGAGTTCGTCTCGAAAGTTTTCCGGAACCCGCGGAAGCAGATCCACAACGGGTTGAGCCGTGGCGTCTGGCTTCCTCCGGAAGGCGCGCGTGAGGCGCTGCGCCTCGCAGGCATAGAACCGTCCCGCCGGCCCGAAACCCTTGTCATCCCGGAGTGGGTGCGGCTGCTGGAGACCTGCGAGGAGGTTCGCGCTCGTGGCTGAGCCTGTTTCGGGGCTGGCACCGGCCAAGGTGAACCTCGCGCTTGAGGTGTGTGGCAGGCGCCCCGACCGCTACCACGAAATCGACACCATCCTCCAGGAGCTTGAGCTCGCCGACAGAGTCACCGTGACGCCATCCACATCGTGGGCGGTAACGGTAAGCGGACCCCATGCCGTCGGCGTTCCGGTGGACGAAACAAACCTCGCCTTGAAAGCCGCCATGCTCCTCGCAGCTCGGGTTGGCGGTTCGCCGGTGAGCATCCACCTTGAAAAGCAGATCCCTGCTGCTGGAGGCCTCGGAGGGGGCGCCTCGAACGCCGCGACCGTACTGAAGCTGCTCGGGACGCAGTGGCCGGGTGCGACGCGCGGACAGCAGCTGGCAGTCGCGGAGGCGGTCGGAAGCGATGAGGCCTTCTTCATGACCGGCGGCACGGGCCGTGCACAGGGACGCGGCGAACGCGTGACGCCACTTCCGGCGCTCCCGTCGCACGACGTGGTGCTCTTCGTGCCACCGCAGACCATCGAACGGAAGACGGCGCGCATGTTCGAAGCGCTGGGCCGATTGCCGTTCGATGACGGCCGCGTGGCGGCAGCGTTCGCGGAGAACCCTCCGGTGCGGTTCGAGAGTGCCATGGTCTTCAACGCGTTCGAGCGCGTCGCGTTCGACCTCTTCCCGTGGCTTGCAGACCTCTGGGAGGGCATTGAGCGCCGCATCTCGGCCCCGGTCCACCTCTGCGGCGCGGGGCCGTGCCTGTTCTGGATTGGGCAACAGGGTGAGGGCTCACGGATCGCTGCGCTGGCCCAGGGCGCCGCGTGCGAAGTAATCCCGACGCGGACGGTGAACCGGGAATGAACGCGATCCTCGGCGGGTGGATGGCCGGCTACGCGATGGCCACACTCTCGACGATCGCGTTGACGTACCTCGCGATCCAGCCCGGCCCTCAGAAGGCCATCCAGAAGTACCTCGACGTGCCCGGAGTGCTCCTGGCCGTGCCGTTCTCGATTGGAACCGGCGTGGTCTGGACGATGGCCGGGATGCTGCTTGGTTCGTTCTACAAGCTCGGCGGATTCGATGAGAAGCGGGGGGCACTGGGCGCGCCGAGCTGGGTTTTCCTGCTCTTCGTCGCCGCCCTCGCGTGGTTGCCGCTCCCGATCCTCTTCCTGTTC
The DNA here is from genome assembly GCA_020853755.1 of Dehalococcoidia bacterium. Lineage (GTDB taxonomy): Bacteria > Chloroflexota > Dehalococcoidia > Tepidiformales > Tepidiformaceae > Amarobacter. Next base: position 98,174 of record JADYYG010000003.1, read on the forward strand.
TCCCGGCGGTTCTGGTGGATGTGGATCGGGATGTCGCTCTGCTTCCTTGGCCTCTTCGGATGGCTGATGCCCGTGCTGGCCGAGCGATGATATACTCCATCGGCTCGTGAAAATCGGAACAAAACATCGGGAGGCGCGGCGTGCCGGGCACTATCATTGACATGCACCTGCACACCACCAGGGGCGCTTCGGATTCCATGCTCGACCCGGATGACCTCATCGCCGAAGCGCGGCGGGTGGGGCTGACAGGGGTCAACATCACAGAACATGACCGGATGTGGGAAACCTGGGACCTCAGCCCGTTTCGCAAGAAGCACGAGGGCATCTGGGTCTCGAACGGCATGGAAGTGTCCACCGACATGGGGCACATCCTCGCCGTTGGCCTGAAGGGCTACGCGCCCGGCATTCGCCGCCTTGAAAAGCTGCGCGAGGTGGCGGACGAGCACGGCGCGTTCCTCATCGTCGCCCACCCCTTCCGCCATTTCTTCGATCCGGTGCATTTCAAGCGCGAGGGCAAGGAGCCGTTCAACCTGCAGCCCGAAGACGCCGCGAAGCTCCCCGTCTTCCAGCTCGTCGACGGGATCGAGGTCCTGAACGGCTGCAACACGCCGCGGGAGAACTACTTCGCGCTCCAGGTGGCGAAGAAGCTCGGGAAACCGGGCACCGGCGGTTCGGATGCTCATTCCACGCAGGGGATTGGCTATTTTGCCGCGGTGTTCGAAGAGGACATCGAGAACACCGAGCACATGCTGAAGCTGATGCATGCCGGGCGGTTCTTCCCCGGGCGCGGGCTGGCTGAAGGCAACCTGAACAATTTCGCCGAGACGGCCGAACCGATCGCCTTCTACGAATAGGCCATCCTTTTCACTGGACGCTGCTCGGGCTCACGCATACGATCGGGACTGATCGAGAGGGAGTAGTCCCGAACGCACGTCATCGACAACCTCCCCGGAATTGCATCCGGGCGGTGGCGTGGCCCGGTAACACGCCACCGGGGGACGAGACTTTCGACCAGCCGCACACACGCTGCGCGCCGGTCGAAGGGCACCTTCGCCACGCGAGCGAAGGAGTTCGATTCTTGCTTCCATCCTCGCGCCGCGTTCGTCCCTACAGGTTCTCCGGTCAGTGAGCCACGTTGCCGCTTCTGCCGCAGGTTCCAGTCACCGCAACAGTTGGCTCGTCATTGGTCTGATGGCGCTGTTCTGCCTGCCCGGTATCGTTCTCCGGCTTGCAGGGATACACCCCGAAGCCGTCCTTTCGGCCGCGATCTTCGGCCTCGCGATTCTGGCCGCGGCGTTCCTCCTGAGTTGGGGCGCGGAGACTGCCGAACTCGATATCTCGCAGGGGCTCGCGCTCGCCATTATCGCGATTATCGCGGTGCTCCCCGAGTACGCGGTGGACGCCATCCTCGCCTGGAAGGCGGGAGCAGACCCGGCCGAAGCGCAGCGCGGCCTCGCAATCGCCAACATGACCGGCGGGAACCGGCTGCTCATTGGCGTCGGCTGGCCGATCGTTTTCGCCCTGTTTGTCTACCGAACCCGCCTCAAGGAACTCGTGGTCAACCGTGAGCGAAGCCTCGAACTCGCGTTCCTGGCGATTGCCACGCTGTACGTCATCTTCATCCCGCTCCGCAGCCACGTGACCATCATCGACACGATGGTCCTCGTTTCGCTGTTCATCATCTACATGTTTTTCACGTCGCGCGTGGAGTCGGAACACGTCGAATTAGTGGGCCCGGCGAAGGCGATGGGTCAGCTCCAGGACAAGCCGCGGAGGACGCTCGTCATCACCGTGCTCGTCTTCAGTGCGGTCACCATCTTTTGTTCGGCCGAACCGTTCGCCGAGTCGCTGGTCCATATCGGCGAACAGTTCGGCGTCTCGGAGTTCCTCCTCATCCAGTGGCTGGCGCCGCTGGCGTCCGAATCCCCGGAGGTCCTGGTTGCCTGCATGCTCGCCTGGCGCGGACGTGCTGCCGCCGGCATGGGCGTCCTGATTTCTTCAAAAGTGAACCAGTGGACGCTGCTCATCGGGACGCTGCCGATCGCGTTTCTCCTGTCGTCGGGCGACTTTGGTTTCACTCACGGCCTGCCGCTTGATGTTCGCCAGCGCGACGAGATCTTCCTGACCGCAGCACAGTCCGCGTTCGCCATCGCCGTCTTCGTGAACCTGAAGATGGGCCGCATGGAAGCGCTTGGACTCTTCGTGCTGTTCGCCACCCAACTCTTCATCACGAACGAACACGTCCGGGTTATCTACGCGAGCATCTACACGGCCCTCTGCATCCTGTTGCTTGCGATCTCCTGGCGGTCGGTGCCGCAGACCATTCGCGATGCGGTGACCGTCATGCGGGGGAAGGACGTGGACCCCGTGGAGGAACA
>JADYYG010000004.1 GCA_020853755.1 Dehalococcoidia bacterium
CACCGTCCTCGCAGAATTTGCGGTTCGGTGCGACGGTCCCCCATCCCGGGCCGTTCATGCGAGGACAGTGCCTGGTTCCAATGCGCGAGGGCAGTGCCTGGTTCCAATGTGCGAGGGCGGTGCCTCGCACCTACCGGGGGTGGTGCGACCCGCCCCGGCCCGTGGGGATCCGTTTCGATTGGTAGCTGCGAGGCACCGTCCTCGCAGAATTTGCGATTCGGCGCGACGGTCCCCGATCCCGGGCCGTTCATGCGAGGGCAGTGACTGGTTCCAATGTGCGAGGGCAGTGCCTCGCACCTACCGGGGGTGGTGCGAGCCGCCCGGCCCGTGGGGATCCGCTTCGATTGGTAGCTGCGAGGCACCGTCCTCGCAGAAATTGCGGTTTGGCGCGACGGTGCCCATCCCGGGCATGTGTGCGAGGACAGGGCCTGGTTTCAATGTGCGAGGGCAGTGCCTCGCACCTACCGGGGGTGGTGCGATCCGCCCCGGCCCATCCGGGCCCGTTTCGATGGGTTGCGACCCGCCCCGGCCCGTCCGGTCCGATTCACCGGGGTGCCGGTGATGTCAACCCGGATCGGGGTGGTCCAACCATGCTCCGACCCATGGCCACTGGTCTGGTTCGTCGACCAACCCTGCGTCGACCGGGTTCCGGTAGACGTAGTCGACGCAAATCTCCAGTTCTTTTTCGGAGCGGAGGCGGCGGTCGTAGAACCTTGCCTGCCAGATGGACTGCTGACCATGAAGGGGCCGCAGGGAGTTCGTCGTAAACGCCTTGAAATCGCGCACCCAATCGGTAATCGGCTTCCTTCGTGGGGAGACGATGAGGTGGAGGTGGTCGGGCATGAGGGCGGCGCAGAGGAGCCTGACCGACGGCCGTTCGAGTTCGTTGCAGAGGATGGTCCAAAGCGGCGCGGCGACTGAGGGCGACTCGAACGGGCGAGTGCCCGCGGCCGCATGGATGATGACGTGAAACACGGCCTCGGTGTTTGCGTAGGCGTCGTCCGGGAGCCGGATGGGTTTGCGGGGCATCGGGTGGAATGGTAGGCGTTCCGGTAGGTGCGAGGCACTGCCCTCGCACAACTCCCACGGGACGAGGGGCAGCCCGTGGTAGCCCGGTAGGTGCGAGGCACTGTCCTCGCACAAATCAGGGGGGCGCAGAAGTACCAGCGGTAGGTGCGAGGCACCGTCCTCGCACAGATCAGGTCCGCCCAAATCCGCCGCCACGATTCAGGCGGTGGTGGATGACGCGTACGGGATTGGTGTGCGAACCGTGTGCGAGGGTGGTGGCTTGTGCGCGGGCGGTGCCTCGCACCTACCGGCTACCGGGTGTGTGGCGTTGTTCGGGCGGTTGGCATGTGCTACCGGGGGTGGTGCGACCCGCCCCGGCCCATCCGGGCCCGTTTCGATTGGTAGCTGCGAGGCACCGTCCTCGCAGAATTTGCGGGTAGGCGGGATGGCCCCCATCCGAGGCCACGTGTGCGAGGGCAGTGCATGGTTCCAATGTGCGAGGGCAGTGCCTCGCACCTACCGGGTGGGGGTGGGTTACCGGGTTCCGCCTGGGTCGTTCGGGCGGAGGGGGTTCGTGAATTGCATGCCGATGTTCGTGAGGTCGCCGGACAGGTCGTCACCGGCGGGTTTCTTGCCGTCGCGCACCCAGGCGACGAGGTCGGAGATGGCGGTCACGGTCTCCTGGTCGCTGAACTTGCAGTGCCCGGCCGAGCGGATCGCGCGCTGAACCAGCAGGTCCGATTTGCCGGCGGCGGCTACCTTCGCGCGATAGTACTGCTCCTGCGAGATGGGGACGAACAGGTCTCCGGTGCCGTGGAGCGTGAGGAGCGGCGCGGAGATATTCCCGGTTGTCGGCACCATGTCCGGGTGGGCGGCCGCGTCACGGGCCGCCGGGTCACTGGCGAAGCGGGTGATGCCGCTGTTGACCTGCGCATCCGTGAGGCCGAGGCCCGGGTCGATGTGGTAGACCGCGTCCTTGTTCGTGGCTGCTTTGTTGACGAGGGTCTTCCGCTCGGGGTCGAGGAGCGCGAGTCCGAAGTTCGCGGCGTACTGCTCCTTGAACCCTTCGCTGAAGAACGGGCGCGGACCGCCGGTCAGATTCCGGATGATCGACGCGAACTGCTTGCCACGGTCGGTGGGTGCGGCCGGTGTGCCGAGGGTGCGGGGTACATCCTGGAGGAAGATGATCGCGAGGTTCGCGCCGGGCACGCCAATCGGGAACTTCAGCCCCGAGGTGTATTCGGCGGCGGCTACCCAGGAGACCAGGTAGTCGATCTGGGTGATGCCGCCGAGGGCCCCGCAGAGGGCGAGTGCGCCATCGTATTCGCCCGGCTGGTGTTCGAGGGCCAGCGCCGCGACGTTCCCGCCCATGGACGCGCCGGCCAGGTAAGTCCGCTTCGGAGCGCCGACGGTCTGGGCGAAGTATCTCTTCAGGGCGAGCGTGTCGTCGGCGCCGATGCCAGGGTCGTAGCCGTTTTCGCTGTACGAACTCGCGGCCCAGGCGAAGCCCTCGGTCGCAAGGTAGCGCCTCAGTTCGTCCGGGATTGGCTGCACCGAGACCTCTGTGCCGAAGCCGGCGAAGCCGTGGGCGTAGAGCACGAGTTCGCCGTTCCACGTCTTCGGGACTTCGATGATGTAGGCGGAGCGATCGAGTGTGCCGGTTGTGATGGTCGTCTCGACGCCAGGGAGGGGGTCGAGCTTCGGCTGGATGATGGTGGTGGCGACGCCCGAGGAGGTGCCCAGCTTGCCCCGGGCCGCTGGCGACGGCGCCGCAGTGGTTGCGGTTGGGCTGCTGACCGTCGCAGCAGGAGAAGCCGCCGCGGTTGTGGCGGGCTCTTCGGTTGGCGCAGCGGGCGCGGGGCTCTTACCGCCACAGGATGCGAGCAGAAGCAGCGGCAGGACGGCAAACCAGGCAAGCAGGAAACGGCGCATCGGGCCAGTGTAGCGGGCGGTGGTCAAGCGTTCGTGTGCTGGAACGCCGGCTTCTCCACGTACTGCCGAAGGCTCATCCCATTCTGGTCCCGGGCCGAGAGCACGGGGTCGCTGAAGGGCCATTCGATGCCGATGTCCGGGTCGTTCCAGGCGATGGTGCCTTCTGACGAGGGCGTGTAGAGGCCGGTGCACTTGTATTGCACCTCGGCCGAATCGCTGAGCGTGACGAAGCCGTGCCCGAAGCCGCCGGGCACCCAGATCTGGCGCATGGTGTCTGCGGTGAGCTCGGCGCTGACCCACTGGCCGAAGGTCGGCGAGCCAACGCGCAGGTCGACGGCCACATCGAGGATGGCGCCCGAGGTGCAGCGGACGAGTTTGCCCATCGGGGCGGTCATGTCCTGGTAGTGGAGTCCGCGCAGGACCTTCTTCGCGGAGCGCGAGTGGTTGTCCTGGACGAAGGCGTCCGGCAGGCCGTGCTCGCGATACCGTTCCGCGTGCCAGACCTCGATGAAGAAGCCGCGTTCATCGCGGAAGAAATCGGTGTCGATAAGGACGACGTCTTCGAGCTTCGTCGGGGTGACGGTGATGTCCACGCTACTCCACGGGCTCGAAGATGTTCTGCATCGCCTGGAAGGCCGGGCGCGCGCGTTCGAGCAGTTCCATCCACGCGATGTTGTAGTACTTCGGGTGTCCAAGCGACTCAGCCGGGTCGCGGCCGAAGTCTTCGACGAGCCGGGCCACGGCCATCGCCGGCGTGGTAGGAAGCGTGAGGTTGAGCCGGCCCCGGAGCTTCTCGCCGGAGCACCTGTAGTTGCGCACGATCTTCGGGAGCGGCCCATCTTCGAGCGCGACGGGCTTGCCCAGCTTGACCAGGGCGGCCGCCACCAGTTCGGCGAGTTGGCGCACCTGGTAGTTCGAACCGACCGCGTTGAAGGTCTCCCCGGCGACCAGTTCGGCGGGCGCTTCGAGGCAGGCGATGTGCGCGTCGGCGAGGTCTTCGACGCTGATGAGCGGCCGCCACATGCGCCCGCCGCCGTGGAGGACGAGCCGCTGGCGGACAAGGGCGTCCTTCACGAATGCGTTCACGACGAGATCGAAGCGCATGCGCGGGCTGAGGCCGAACACGGTGGCCTGGCGCAGGATCACGGGTTCGAAATCGGGCCCGGCGTGACGGAGGAGCGCCTGCTCGGAGTAGTGCTTCGAGGTTGCGTAGGCGCCGCGCGGCGCGAGTGGGGAAGACTCATCGAGCACTTCTTCGCTGTCGTCCGCGCCGTCGTAGAGCGAGCAGGAGCTGCCGAAGACCAGGCGGCGGACACCCGCGGCGCGGCAGAGCTCGGCGATGGTATCGGTTGCGACCGCGTTCATCTGCCAGTTGGCTTCCGGGCTGAACTCGGCCGTGGGGTCGTTCGAAAATCCGGCGAGGTGGTCGACTGCGTCGATGCCGTCGAAAACGCCTTCGGGGAGGCGGCGGACGTCGGCGTTGACCAACTCGACGCCGGCTTCGCCTTCGTAGTGGGGCAGACCCCAGAACATCCGGTCCACGACGCGCACCTGATGGCCGCGCTCGAGAAGGCGCGGGACAAGGATGCTGCCGATATAGCCGGCGCCGCCCGTAACCAGGACCCTCATGCAGGCTACCCCCAGCCTCAGTTCAGGATTGCGGCGGATCCTAACGGGTGCGGGCTGGCGCGCATAGTTCGAGTGGTACTAAATATTTCCTACGTGCCGAAACCGTGCTTTTCGGCCATATACCGTTCGAGGCCGGCCCGCCAGTGGCGTAGCGGCGGCACAGCAGTCGACCCGAGGACGCTGTACAGGGGCCGCTGCACGGGCCCGCCGAAATCCGCGGTCGTGACCGGTTGGAGATCAGGCTGGAGTCCTGCGATCGAGAAGATGGCTGCAGCGAAGTCGTGCCAGTTCGTGCCTTCGGCGGCGGCGAGATGAATCACCCCGCGCGCGCCGTGCTTTACGACCGGGAGAAGCGCCTCGGCGATCTCGGCGGTGTTCGTCGGTGCGGTCACCTGGTCGGCGACGACGCGGACGGGGCCGCCTTCGCGGGCAAGACGGAGCATGGTCTCGACGAAGTTGCCGCCCTTGCCGGCTGACCCCGCGAGGCCGTAGAGGCCCGAGACGCGGACGATGAGGGCATCCGGGTTCGCCTGGCGCACGACGTCTTCGGTGGCGATCTTCATGGCGCCGTAGACGTTGAGGGAGTGCCGGGCGTCAGACTCCAGGTAGGGAGTGCGCTTTTCGCCGTCGAAGACGTAGTCCGTGCTGAACTGGACGATGGACGCGCCATAGCGGGCGGCCGCCGCGGCGATGTTCCTGCCGCCGGCGACGTTCACAAGGAAGCAGGTTTCCGGGTCGGTTTCGCACAGGGGAAGGTTGTGGAACGCGGTGGTGTTGACGACGGCGTCTGGGTGAGATGCGGCGATGACGCGCTCGACGGCTTCGGTATCGGTCACGTCGCAGTGGCTGCGAGTGACGCCGGTGAGGGTCACGGCGGGGTCATTCCAGAGGCGCACGATATCCGAGCCGAGTTGGCCGTTCGCACCGAAGAGGAGCACGTTCACCGGGCGGATGCTACGCGACGCCTGCGGCTCGTAGAACTGGCCCGCGGCCGGGATCCACCCGAATGGCCCTCGCGGTTGGGCGCGCGGTGGCGTTTACTTCTCGCATGCGCGCGCTGGTCATCGCGAACGGGGAGTCGCCGTCACGGGAGCTGTTCGAAGAACTCCTGGCCGGCGACCCGCTGGTGATCGCCGCAGACGGCGGGGCGCGCCATGCGCTTGCGTTCGGACGTGTGCCGGATGCCGTCGTCGGGGACCTCGACTCGGCCGGTGAGGCAATCCGTGCGGCGGTCCCGGCCAGCCACTTCCATCGCGACGCACGGCTCGACACGACGGACCTCGAAAAGGCGATTTCGTTCGCGGTCCGGCAAGGCATCAACACGATCGACATCGTGGGCGCCGGCGGCGGACGCTCGGACCATGCGCTGGCGAACCTGAGTGTGCTCGCGCTCTACCGTGGCGTTGCCCGCCTCGTCATGCATGACGAACTGTTCGCTATTTCGCTTGTCGAAGGTGAGGCGTCGGTCGAAGGGCCGGCTGGCACGGTTATCTCGCTCGTGGCGATCGGCGAGTGCCGCGGTGTGACCACGGACGGCCTGCGCTGGGAACTCGAGGACTTCACGTTGCCGTTCGGGCCGCGCGGCGTCCACAACGAGATCGCGCGCTCCCCGGCGACGGTGCGCGTGGGCTCGGGTGACCTCCTGCTGTTCCGAGGGCGGTGGATCGAAAAGCACCTGTAAAGGCGGCTTGTCGGCGCGTCACCTCCGGGGCGGGCGGCGCCATTCCTCTCGTGACTGGCCGGTGGATCCGCGGCCGGTACACCCTGGAGGAGAATCCAGAACCCACATGAAACTCTCAATCCTCAACAGCAGGCTGGTCTCGGTCGGGCTGGCCGGTGCGCTGGCCGTCGGGGTGCTCGGCGTTGGCGGCGTGGCAATGGCCCAGACCGGCGACGGCGGAACCCCCACCGAGCGCCACCCGGTCGCTAATCACCCGAAGATCCGGATTGGCATTGTCCACCTGATCGACAATGCCGGGGTCACCCGCGAAGAGCTGAAGCAGGGCGGCGAGGCCGGCCTGACGCTTGGCCAGATCATCGACCAGTACGGCGACATCTCGGCCGAGCAGGCGAAGGCGAACGCCCTCCAGGCGCTTAGCAACCAGCTCGACGACGCAGTGGCGAACGGCCAGCTAACGCAGGAGCAGGCCGACCGCATCGAAGCTGCCGCCCCGGGCGCCGTGGACCGCCTCCTGAACGCGGTGCCGGGCAGCCACCACGATGGCGACGGACACCCGCGCATTCGCACCATCACGAAGCACTCGCTCGAGACAGTGGCGAACGTCCTCAGCATCAGCCCGGCCGACCTGCTCGGCCAGCTCCGGGACGGCAAGACCATCCAGGAAGTGGCTGGCCCGCAGTCTCAAGCGGTTGTCGAAGCCCTGGTCACCGACGCGAACACCGCGATCGAGAATGCCGTGGCCGATGGCACGCTCCCGGCGGACAAGGAGCAGGCTGCGAAGGAGCGTGCGGCCCAGGCCATCCAGAAGTTCATGACCCGCAGCTGGACGCACGAAGGCGGGCAGGGCAACTAAACCGGACGCCATCTCCCTCCCTGGCGACCTATCAGAGCCCCGGCACCTGTGCCGGGGCTCTCCCCTTTCCCGAATCGCCAGCGCCATCGACAAAACGCCGCGCCGCAATCGACAATAACTGCCCCATCGCCGCGAGGAGACCAACATGCCTGAACTCGGACGCCTGCTGACTGCAATGGTCACGCCGTACACGCCGGACGGCGAAGTGGACTACGCCCACGCCCGCCGGCTCGCCGCCCACCTCGTTCGCTGCGGCAACGATGGCGTGGTGGTCGTCGGTACGACCGGCGAATCGCCCCTGCTGACCGACGAAGAGAAGTACCGCCTCTGGGCCGAAATCAAGCAGGAACTGGGCGACAAGACCGTTGTCGCCGGTTCGGGCACGAACGACACGCGGCACTCCATCCACCTGACGCATGAGGCGGAGCGGGCAGGCGCCGACGCTATCCTCGCAGTCGTCCCGTACTACCTGAAGCCGCCCCAGGAGGGCATCTACCAGCACTTCAGGGCGATTGCCGAGAGCACGCGGCTGCCGGTCATCCTCTACAACGTGCCCGGCCGCACGGGCACGAACATGACCGTGGACACCGTCCTGCGTTGCGCCGAAATTCCGAACATCGTCGGCGACAAAGAGGCCAACGGAGACCTCGCCCATTCCGCCGCGATCATCGAGGCACGCCCCGATTTCAAGATCTGGAGCGGCAACGACAACGACAACTTCCCACTCTGGTGCCTGGGGGCATGGGGCGCGGTCAGCGTGACGTCGCACATCGTGGCATCGCAGCAGAAGAAGATGCTGGAGCTGGTGCTCGAAGGGAAGGTCGCGGAGGCGGCAGCGATCCACCGGCCCCTCTGCCGGGTGACCGACGCATGCTTCCTCAACGGCAGCCCGAGCACGATTCGCTACGTGCTTCGGCAACTCGGGTTCGAAATCGGCATGCCGCGGCTCCCGGTCGTTGAGCCGGACGAGGCGGTCGGCCAGAAGGTCATGGCAGAACTGCGCAGGCACCGGCTCGATGCGCTCGTCTCGGCCTAGACGCCACCGCCGCCGTCGAGGCGAGGAACCCGGCTCGAGCGAGGACTGGGAGCAGGTCTGGAACGGCGAATCCGAGACGATTGCGAGCATCGTCGCAGGCCGGCTGGAGGCGGAGGGAATCCGCACGCGGCTCGTGGGCTCGCTTTCGCCCTATCGCACCGTGACGCTCGCCCTCGCGGGTTCGTGGGCGATCATGGTGCCCGCCACGAGCGCGGCTGCGGCGCGCCAGCACCTTCGCAACAACAACGAGGGTCAGAACGTCATCGATGAAGAACCCGAGGGCGGGCTGACCATGAACCAGCGGGCGACGCTCTTCTTCGCTGTGGTGTTCGCGCTGGCGGTCACCGGGTGGGTCATCGCAGCGCAGGTGATGGGCTGACTTCGCGGCCGGTCAGGGCGCTTGGACTTCGTCCCGGGAAAGTTCCCGAATGCCGTCGCGATGAAGCACGGCCAGCCGTGCGTAGCGGCCGGGGTTCCCCGTCACCCACTCCTCCGAAGGCGTCCCGGCGATAGGGCGCTTGACCACCGCGGGTGTCCCCGCGGCGAGCACTCCCGGCGGGATCACCGTGTCACCGAGAACAACCGAACCAGCGGCGATAAGCGAGCCTTCGCCGACAGTCGCGCCGTCGAGCACGAGCGCGCCGTTGCCGATGAGCGCGCGCTTGCCGATGACCGCCCCGTGAATGACGCAGTTGTGTGCGATCGAGGCGTCCTCTTCGATAATCGACGGGAGGTCTGCACGGCCGTGGACGACTGCACCGTCCTGGACGTTCGCGCCGCGGTGGACGACGGCGTAGCTGGTGTCGCCGCGAACGACTGCGCCGTACCAGACTGAGGCATTCTCGTGGATGGTCACATCGCCGGCGATGGTGGCGGTTGGGGCGATAAAGGCGGACGGGTGAACGCGAGGGACCTTGTCCCCGATGGCGAAGATCGGCATGACGCCGATTGTCAGCCGCACACGTGGCGGTGTCGATTCGAGCGGGCGAAGCCGGGCGGCTAGGATCAGCGGCATGCTCAAGATGATCGAGGTGGTTCCGTACGACGCCAGCTGGCCGGAGCGCTTCGCCGAGATCCGCGAACGCGTTGCAGCCGCACTCGGCGGACTTTGCGTGGGGATCGAACATGTCGGCAGCACTGCTGTGCCGGGCCTCTGGGCGAAGCCGATCATCGACCTCGACGTCATCATTTCATCCCGGATGCGCTTCCCCGAGGTTCGCGACCGGCTGACCGAACTGGGGTATGCGCACCGCGGCAACCTGGAGATCCCCGGCCGCGAGTCATTCCAGCGCCCGGAAGACACCTTCCCGCACCACCTCTACGTTTGCTCGGTGGACACGCCGAACCTGCACGACCACCTGCTGCTTCGGGATACACTGCGGGCGCGCGCCGACCTGCGGGATCGGTACGCGGCCGTGAAGCGGGAGATGGCCGCGCTTCACCCGCACGACATCGATGCATACATCGACGGGAAGGGCCCGCTGATCGCAGAAATCATGGCGATCGGCCGGGCGAGTGCGACGTTCGAAGATTTCCAGCCCGTGGATGGCTGGCCCGAAAGGAGTTCACAGCATGGAACTAACCGGTAAGGTGGCCGTCGTCAGTGGCGGAGGATCGGGAATCGGCCGGGCGACGGCGCTCGCGCTCATCGAACGTGGCGCCAGCGTCGTGGTCGCGGATATCGACATCGCAGGCGCCGAAGAGACCGTGCGGATGGCGGCAAGCAGGGGCGGGAAGGCCGCTGCCCGCCGCTGCGACGTGACCCGCAGCGAGGACCTCGCGGCAGCGTTCACCGCAGCGACCGCAGAGTTTGGGCGCTTCGATGTCGCCTTCAACAATGCGGGTATCGGCGGCGAAGACATCTTCAGCGACGAAGCCGGGGACTGGCAGCGCATCGTCAACATCGACCTCACGGCGGTCATCGACGCCACGCGGATCGCCGTGCGAGAAATGCGGCGAGGGGGCAAGCCTGGCGTCATCATCAACACCGCCTCGATGGGCGGCCTCCTGCCGATGCCAGATTCGCCCGTCTACGCCGCGGCGAAGGCCGGCGTGGTCAATTTCAGCCGCTCGCTGGGGTACCTCGCTGCTGATTCGAATATCCGAGTCAACGCCATCTGCCCGTCGTTCGTCGATACGCCGCTGGTTCGCCGCTCGGGCGAGGAGCGCATGCAGGAAGTCGGCCGGCTCGTCGGCGGCATCCTCGAACCGGAAGACATCGCGGCCGGGGTCATCGAGCTCATCGAGGATGATTCGCGCTTCGGCTCGGTCATGCGGGTCACGATCCGTGGCGGCCGAGACTTCGTCCGCGAGGTTCGCCCGTTCTGAATCGAGCGCTGCCCGTTCATCCAGTTGCGAAAGGCCACGGGCCTGCCCAACTTTTTTCGTGGAGATGCCAATGGAAACGCTCCGTATCGACCGGGATGCCGAACTGCCGGGGCTCGTCACCATCACGCTCAACCGCCCTGACAAGCTGAACGCCATTAACCAGCGGATGCACGCGGACCTGCAGGAGGCGTGCCGGCAGCTTGCAGACGACGCCGAGGCGCGGGTGGTCATCGTCACAGGTGAAGGCCGCGCCTTCTCTGCGGGGGCCGACCTTGGCAGGCGCGGGCCGGGCGTGGAAGCAGCCCCGCTCGCCGCCGCGAACGCCGCCCCCTCACCCCTGCTGGAGCGCGTCCGTTCGAGCAGCGGGAATCGGACATCGGCGGCCCTCGAAGGGCTCGACCAGGTCACCATCGGCACAGTCAACGGACTCGCCATCGGCGGCGCCGTCGTCTTCCTCGCCTGCCTTGATATTCGCATCGCCGCGGAGTCGGCCTGGTTCTCCATCCCGGAGGTTGCGCTCGATATCCCCCTGACCTGGAATGCGCTGCCGCGGCTGATGCGCGAACTTGGCCCGGCGCGAACCAAGGAACTGGTCATGACCTGTGACCGCTTCAGCAGCGAGGACGCCCTGCGCTGGGGCTTCCTGAACTACCGCGTGCCGGACGCGGAGCTGTTGCCGGCGGCGCGCTCCCTCGCCCAGAAGCTGCTGGAGAAGGACCCGGTCTCCCTGGCGCTGACCAAGTCAACCTGCAATGCCCTCGCCGAGTCCATGGTCCCGGCGAACGTCACCCACGCCGACCGCGACTACCTGATGCTGGCGCGGCTGCTGACCCAGGACAGGAACCGTTCTTGAGCCATCAGAAAGAGACTGTCGAGCGCTACTTCGAAGGCTTCCGCCGGAGCGACCACGCGATGATCCTTGCGTTGCTCACCGAGGACGTGGCCTGGGACCTGCCCGGGTTCCGCCACCTGCGTGGGAAAGAAGCGTTCGACGGCGAAATCGAGAACCCGGACTTCAGCGGCCAGCCCACGCTTGTCATCGACCGGCTCATCGAGGAAGGCCAGACGGTGGTAGCGATCGGAGAGGGCGCAGGGCAGATGAAGAGCGGCGACCGGTTCCGTTTCGCCTACTGCGATGCGTTCACGTTCGAGGGTGCGTTTATCAAGCGCGTGGAGTCATACCTGGTCCCGCTGCCCGCGGAGGGCTGACGGTCGTGCGAGGACAATGCGTGTGCGAGGGCAGTGCGTGTGCGAGGACAGTGCGTGTGCGAGGACAGTGCGTGTGCGAGGACAGTGCGTGTGCGAGGACAGTGCCTCGCACCTACCCGGGGTGATGGGCGTTAGCCGATGCCGGTGCAGCCGGGGAGGACGAAGTAGGCCAGAATGAGGGCCATACCGAAAACCAGTTGCTTCACACTGCAGTAATCGGCGGCGGTAGCGCATTCCACAGCCCCTGCCCTAGCATCCTGCGGATGTCCACCGATCCGTACGCTGTCGACGCGGCGTTTTACGACGCTATCCATGGGGAGTTCCGCGAGGACACCGGCCTCTGGGCGTCCTTCGCCGGGCGCACCGACCGGCCGGTGCTTGAAGTAGGCTGCGGCACCGGGCGCATCGCTCTCGAACTCGCCCGCCAGGGGTATGCCGTCACCGGGATCGACCCTTCGGTGGCGATGCTGGCCGAGGCGCGGCGGAAGGCCGAAGATGACGCCCTCGACGTCACGTTCATCGAAGGCCGCGTGCAGGACCTCGTGCTCGAACCGGAGCACTACGGGCTCATCCTGCTCCCGCTCGACGTGTTCCTTTACTGCGAACACGGTGAAGAGCAGCGCGAGGTGCTTTCGCGGCTGGCCGAGGCGCTGGTTTTCAACGGTATCGTCGCGATTGACCTGCCGGGCCCCGCGGCCTCGCTCGACCCCGAATCGAGCGGCGTAGAGCGGGTCGTGTTTTCCGGCGAGACCGCGGACGGCGAGCCTTTCGACTGCCTGCACCTGCACGAGGACGACCTCGCCATGCAGACCCGCTACCTGCGCGTCAGCTACCAGACGCGCACGGAGGACGGACTCATCCGGCGGCGCGTCAGTGAACACCAGTTGCGCTACGTCTACCGGTTCGAACTGGAATACCTGCTCGATGCGGCCGGGCTCGCGCTCTCGGACATCTACGGTGACTATGACCTCGGCCCGCTGACCAACGAGAGTGAGCGGATGATCGCGATCGCGCGCAGGAGGAACGGATGACAGCTCGAATCGTGGTCGATGCCATGGGCGGCGACAACGCGCCCGGCGAGGTCGTTGCCGGCGCGCTGATGGCGGCGGGAGGCCTCGGGGTCGAACTGCTGCTGGTGGGGCAGAAGGCCGCGATCGAGGCTGAACTCGAAGGCGCGAAGGCCAGCAACATCAAGATCATCGACGCGCCCGACGTGATCGCTATGGACGAGCACCCGGCCGAGGCGGCGAAGAACAAGCCGAACAGTTCGATCAGCGTGGGCCTGCGGATGGTGAAGGATGGCAAGGCCGACGCGTTCATCACCGCGGGCAACACCGGCGCCACGATGGCGGCTGCGCTGCTCACGCTCGGCCGCATCAAGGGCATTGGGCGACCCGCGCTCGCGACCATCTTCCCGACCGGTGAGGGCCACCTCACGATGCTCCTC
Organism: Dehalococcoidia bacterium; assembly: GCA_020853755.1. Lineage (GTDB taxonomy): Bacteria > Chloroflexota > Dehalococcoidia > Tepidiformales > Tepidiformaceae > Amarobacter. The sequence goes on from JADYYG010000004.1 coordinate 13,124, forward strand.
GACGTTGGAGCGAACGCCGACTGCCGTCCCATCCACCTGCTGCAGTTCGGCTTCATGGGCGCGGCCTACATGGAGCGGATGTTCAAGGTGCAGAGCCCGAAGGTCGGCCTCCTTTCCATCGGCGAAGAGGACACGAAGGGCAACCAGCTCACGATCGACGTGAACCAGGCGCTCCGGGCGAGCAGGCTCAACTTCATCGGCAACGTCGAGGGCAAGGACCTGACCAGGGGCGTCTGCGACGTCGCGGTGATGGACGGCTTCACTGGCAACGTCGTGCTCAAGACCGCCGAAGGCATGGCCGAACTGCTGCTCGGCGAGATTCGCAAGGCGGTGGAACTCACGCCCTGGAACCGCGCCGCCGGACTCATCCTGATGTCCGAACTACGGAAAGTGAAGCGGCGGCTCGACTACGCCGAATACGGCGGAGCCCAGCTCGTCGGCGTGGACGGCATCGTCATCATCGGCCACGGCCGTTCGAACGCCCGGGCGGTCTTCAGCGCCATCCGTGCGGCTCGCGACGCCGTCGAGAACAAGGTGGTTGACACGCTGCGCGCCGTTGCGAAGGAGATCCCGGCGCGTACGACCCTCGTGGGTTCGAGCGGTGGCGACGCCAGGGACGGCGACGACTAACCCGGCGGATTGCTAGACTCCGGGGATGCCAGACGCGCTCGTGGAGACTCTCAGGGGCATCGTTGGGGACGACCACGTCCTGACCGAGGCCGACCTTCGCGCCGGCTATGAATCCGACTGGACACGGCGCTACCACGGTGAAGCCCGCCTCGTGGTCCGGCCAGCTGACACGCAGCAGGTGGGCGCGGTCGTGCGGGCTTGCGGAAAGGCCGGCGCGGCCATCGTGCCGCAGGGCGGCAATACCGGGCTGGTGGGCGGGTCTGTCCCGCGCGGCGGCGAGGTCGTCCTTTCGCTCCGGCGGCTCGACAACATCGGGCCGGTTGATGCGATTGCCGGCGAAGTGACCTGCGGCGCGGGGGTTACGCTGGCCGCGCTGCACCAGGCCGCACGCGAGGCTGGCTGGGCCTTCGGGGTCGACCTTGCGTCCCGGGACAGCGCCACCATCGGCGGCATGGTCTCGACGAACGCGGGGGGTGTCCGGGTCATCCGCTACGGCGGGATGCGCCGCCAGCTGCTCGGGTTCGAAGCAGTGCTGGCGGACGGGAGCGTGGTCAGGCGGCTGCCTGGCCTGGTCAAAGACAACACCGGCTACGACCTTGGGCAGCTGCTCTGCGGCGCCGAAGGGACGCTGGGCGTGGTCACAGCCGTGCGGCTCAAGCTCGTGCCCGCTCAGACCCGCCGGGTGGTCGCCCTGCTGGCGGTCCCGGATCTGCGTGAGGGCCTCCAGGTGGTCGCTGCAGTGCGGTCGGCCATGCCCTCGCTCGAAGCGGCCGAGGCGTTCTTCCCGGAGGGCGTTGACCTCGTGATAAAGCACACCGGGCTGCCTGCACCGTTCGCTACCCGCCCGGGGTGCTTCGTGCTCGTGGAATGCGCCGCGCAGCGCGATGAGACGGGTGAGCTAGCCGAGGTACTGGCGGCTCAGCCCGGCATCGTGGATTCGGCGCTGGCGGTGGATGCGCCGGACCGTGCGCGACTGTGGGCCTACCGCGAACGCCACACCGAGTCCATCAACGCCGAAGGGGTGCCGCACAAGCTCGACGTGACACTCCCCCTCGACCGCCTGGCGGAGTTCGAACAGCGCGTGCGGCAGGTTATCGCTGATGCCGTGCCGGGCGCTCGTCCCGTGCTGTTCGGGCACGCCGGCGATGGCAACCTCCACGTCAACATCCTCGGTCTCGAAACGGACGATGAGCGCGCCGATGATGCGGTCTTCCACCTTGTCGCCGAACTCGGCGGAAGCATCAGCGCCGAGCACGGGATTGGTATCGCCAAGCGCGCCTGGCTGCCGCTCACGCGCTCGCGGGAGGACATCGCTGCGATGCGCGCGATCAAGCGCGCGCTCGACCCCGCGGGTCTGCTCAATCCCGGGGTTATCCTCCCGCCGGAGTAGCGGGCTCCCACGCGGCGAGCTTCGCTTCGATTTCGGCTTTCACGGCTCCGAGGTCTGCCACGTCCCGTTCGGCGCGTGGTTCGGTGAACACGAACGTGGCGCGTACCACGCGCCGTCCGAGCGCCCGTTCGAGGGCGAGCGCGTAGCCGGCGCCCTGCAGGCGGTAGCGCTCCATGGCCGTGTCGATGTCGGCCTCGTCGCGCACCGAGTCGGTCTTGTAGTCGACGACCACGAGTCCCTCCGGGGTCTCGTAGAGGAGGTCGATGAAGCCTTCGACGAGCGTGCCGGCGATTTCGACGCCGACGTAGAGTTCGCGCCAGTACTTGCCAGAGGCGACCGCCGCCTGGACGGCCTGCGATGTGCGTGCGCTTTCGGCGAGCCGGGCGATCCGGTGCGCTTCGCCGGCGATGCCCTCGGCGAGCGCCTGCGATTCCGCGATGGCCTGCAGGCCTTCCCCGGTGCGCAGGTCGACTGTCTGCATGACCGCGTGGACGGCCCGGCCGACGGATGTGCCCGCGCGGCCCTTCTTCCACGGTTGTCCTTCGGCTTCGGGCTCAGCCTTCTCGTCGTCAGCGTGGGCGATGGCAGTGACTGCTCTGACCCGGGCTTCGCCACCGGCCGCGATCCGTTGCTGCCGGGCGGCAAGCCATGCCTCGCGCATCTCCGGGGTGTCGTCCGTTGCGGCGCCGCCCGGTATGCCGCTGCCGAAGGGCATGCCGGAGTACAACTGAGGCCAGCCGCCTTCTTCGAGTTGGATGGCGTGGAGGCATTCGGCCAGCGCGCACTTCCCCGCCGGGTGCCGCTCCTCGTGGGCGTCATCCTTCAGCGGCTTGTGGAAGAGGCTCACGACCAGCCGCTCCCGGGCACGTGTCGCCGCGACATAGAACAGGCGATGACGCTCCAGCACCTGGTGCTGCTTTTCGTCATTTTCGGGGCCGTCATAGCCCGGGGTTTCGAAGTACGCCTTGGACCGGCCGGCGCGGATTGCGGCCTGTTCAGTGCCGTTGTCGTGCCTCCAGATGACGCGTGACCCTCCCTGCTTCGATTCGACCCCCAGGCCGGCGAGAATGACGATGGGGAACTCGAGTCCTTTGGCGGCGTGGACCGTGAGGATGCGCACTGCGTCGTCGTCGGGTTCGTTGGCGACTGCTTCAGCGATGAGGGCGCGCTCCTGGGCCTGCGTTCGCAGCCACTGCACGAACTGCCGCAACGAGGTCACGACACCGGAGTCGCCCAGCGACCGCGCCTGTTCGGAGACGAAGCGGAGCCGCCGCCACGTTTCCCGCGGACGCCGGCTGGTGACGCCGAGTTCGAGCATGCGCCGGGTCGCGATGACGTTTTCGACGAGCGCGCCGATGCTCAGCACCCAGCGCTGCTCGTGGAAGACCGCCAGCGCGGCCATCGCTTCGCGCATTGGCTCCGGCGAGGCTTCTGGAACTGCCCGGGTGTAGTCCCAACGGCCCCCGGCGAGGGTGTGGTTCAGCAGATCATCGTCGCTGACCGCAAACGCCGGGCTGCGGAGCGCGGCGACGACGGCGACATCGTCGGTGGGGTCATCGATCGCCGCGAGGATGTTCGTCAGGTCGCGGACCTCCTGCGCGGCGAAGAGCAGCGAGCGGCTTTCGACGCGGGTCGGCACGTCGACCTCGGCGAGGGCTTTTTCGATCGCGGGCGAATTGGTGCGGGTAGGCAGGAGGATGGCGATATCCGAGTACCGCGTCGGCCTGCCGAGGCCCGTGTCCTTGAGCCAGTCATCGCGCTGGGCGGCGAGCACGGCGGCGGCGACCGCTTCGGCTTCCTGGCGGCGAAGGACGGGAGCGGGATCCCCGGGCGCTCCGGGCCCGCCAATGGCGTGGACAATCGGCCCCTCGACGGCATCGCGCCCGGCAAGCAACGGGATCCAGTCCGCCTGGCGAGCGTCTGCGCCCGCGCCGAACCCGGTGAAGAGGCGCTCACAGACCCGGTTCACCCACTCGATGATGCCGGGCCGGCAGCGGAAGTTCCGGCTGAGCGGCACGTGCCGAGCGGTGAATGCGCCGCGAACCCGCTTGAACAACTCGATATCGGCGCGGCGGAACCGGTAGATGGACTGTTTCGGGTCGCCCACCATGAAGAGACGGCCGGGTTCGACGTTGGCGCTTTGCCAGTGCGCCGGCTCCCCCGGACCCTCGTGAGCGATGAGCGCGGCCAGTTCGACCTGCAGCGGGTCAGTGTCCTGGAACTCATCGATGAGGATGCGCGGGAACCGCTCGTGCAGCCGCTGGCGGATGGCCGGGTCCTTCTGCAAGAGATCCCGCGAGAAGACGAGGAGGTCCTGGTAGTCGAGCGCACCCTCGCGACGGCGTTCCTGGGCGCCCTCGAGCACGAAGGTCACGAGCGACGGCAGCAGGGCGCAGAGTACCCATCTGCGGGTGCCGATGAGGACCTCCCGGCGGGCAATCTCCGCCTCCTGGATGAGTTCGCGGACCGCACGGATATCGGTCCAGAAGTCTTTATTGCCAAGGGATGGCAGTTTTTCACCCAGTTGATTGGTCAACTCCTTCATCTTCCCGATGAGGCGCAGCGCATCCAACTCGATAGCATCGCGAGTCTCAGCGGACGCGTTCGCGAGGTCCGTCACCAGGCCCCGCAGGCCATTCACAAATGGTTCGCACTCGTCCAGTTTCTTTGTAAGCGAGTCGGAGTTGCCAGGCCGGCGCGCGTGTTGGACTTCTTCGATCGGCCCAATAATCGCAGCCAGGTCCATGGCCGGTTCGGGCGCGGCGGGCAGGGCGAGGTTTGCGAGGCGGTCCCAGTTGTCGTTGAAGTCTTCGGCGATGAGTTTGAGGTCATTCAGGCGCAGGCCGAGGGTGAGGCCACGGATGAGCGCACGTTCCAGCCCCGGGTCGTCGAGCAACTTGTCGCAGAAGCGCCGCCAGCGGTCATCGAAGACGAGGGAGGCAGCCACATCGTCGCGCAGGGTGATGCGCGGCGGCAGCCCGGCCTCGAGCGGGAAGAGGCTGAGGATGCGCATGGCGAAGCTGTGCAGCGTCTGGATGGCGGCCTGGTCGAGGTCGCGGAGGGCGGCGCTGCAGCGTTCAGCGCGCTCGGGGTAATCTCCGTCCCGGCTGACGTCTTCCAACCGGTGGCGGACCCGCTCGGCGAGTTCGGCGGCGGCCTTTTCCGTGAAGGTGATGGCCGCGATCTGCGAAATCGGGATGCCACTCTCGACGAGCGCGAGGATGCGTCCGACGAGTTGCGTGGTCTTGCCCGTGCCTGCGCCGGCTTCGACAAAGATGGTCTCGCCGGTCGCCTCCTGGATGATCCGCCGGGCTTCCGTATCCGTGAGCTGGGGCGTGGTCATGACCCACCGCCGATGTCGCTGAGGGCGACGAAGCCGGCCAGGCCGGGGTCTTTCTGGTCCGCCATCCAGGTCTCACTGCGGCCCGCGGCCGGGCAGATGAGGTCGTACGGACAGTAGCGGCAGTGGTCCCACTGGTCGCCGTTAATCCAGGTTTCGCCGCCGGGCACGGCAGGGAAGTACCCCTCCCCCATGGTGTCGAGCAGCGTTTCGACTACGCCCGCGAACCGGTCGAGCGTTGCATCATCGAGCTGGACCTGCTTGCTTTCGAAGCCCGCCTGCTCGCTGATGAACCAGTAGCGAGCGCTCACGGGGCCGCTGCTCATCCCTCGGAAAGCGAGGGCGTAGACCGGAAGTTGCAGGTACTTCCCGCCGCCCAGCGGGTTCGCCTCATTCATGGCGGCGTAGCTGCGCGGGCTTCCGGTCTTGTAGTCGATTACGGCGAGGTTCCGGGCGCTGTCGGTGTCCACTCGGTCTACATAACCACGGAAGGCGACCGAGCGGCCGTTCGGGAGCGAGAGCACGGCGGGCGGCAACGGGTCCGGCCGTTCGGGCGAAGGCGCGACGCCGAAGGCGGCCTCAGCGCGGAGGAAGCGGAAGCCGCCGGCCCGGCGCTCCTCGAGTTCCCGGTCGAGCAACAGCTCAAGGTCGCGGCGGATGCGGGCCTGTTCGGCGCGCCAGGTGAGCGACTTGCCGGTCTGGCCTCGCGCTTCGAAGTCCCGGCAGACCTCCTCGGTGAAGGCGTGGAGCTTCGCGCGCTCCTCCGCGTCCCACGGCGCAGCCGGATCGAGCCGGTCCGCGGTCCCTTCGAAGAACTTCTGGAGGATGGCATGGACGATGCTGCCGATGGTCGCCGGCTCGATGGTGACGGTTTCTTCGGGGCGTTCAACTTCGCCCACGCGGAGGACATGCCCGAGGAAGTAGCGGAACGGACAGCCGGCGTACTGCTCGAGCGCGGTAGGCGAGATGGGGCGGGCGGCATCGGGGACGGGGGTGTTCGCGGGGTTCACCTTGCCGCGCCAGCGGTCGAGCGGAGAGGGGCCGATCCGCGCCCGCGACCTGCGCGCTTCGACGCCGCGCGCGAGGGGGTTGGTTGTCCCGTTCGTCCGCAGGAGGAAGTGGTACGGCAGCCTGCTGCCGGCCCGGAGGAGGCTGCCGAGGTCCCATTCCTGCGCCGAAGCAGGTTCGCCGGGTTCGCGCAGGGCCGCCTCGAATGAACGGACCACGCGGAACCATTCCGGCGGTGCTTCGAGCATCGCTTCGACATCGGTGGTGTACAAAGGCGCGCCATGGAGCGACGAAGCCGCGGCAAGCAGCCAGCGTGACGGGTGCACTGGCCGCTGGGCGCGAAGGTCACCCCGAGGCGTGCTGAGGAAGCGCTGCCCTGACGCGTGGAGCGCGCCGAGGAAGGCCCGGCGCTGTTCGCGCAGGCGCACGGACGGCATCGCCAGTTCGCCGCCGGCCTGCGCCCGGTCCTCGCTCGAAAGCACGGGGTCCTCGGCGAACCTCGACGGATACGAGCCCTCGACCATGCCGAGGATGAAGACCGCGTCGAACGACATTTCGGCGGCGAGGCTGACTGGCCCGATGAAGGCGCCGCTGCCGAGTTTCCCAAGCCTGCCGGCCGGCTGATCGAGGGCGTCTTCGAGGGCGATGGAGAACGCCCGGTGGTCGAGGGCGGGGTTCAGCGCTGTCGGCAGCACTCCTCCTCCGTTGGCGATCTCTTGCAGGGTGTCGTGGACCGCTTCCCATGACTCCGACTGCGTGTCGTTCGTCACCGCATGGTCCGGGAGGTAGTCCTTCAGCCACTTGAGGGTCTCAGCGGCGTGTTCGCTGGCCGGTTTCTGGACATCCTGCCCCACCTTTTCGGCGAGGCTGCGAATGAAGGCCTGCAGGCTGCGCGTCCAGCGTGCGCGCCGCTCGAAATGCTCCCGTTCCCCTTCCGGGCGGTCGGCTGCGGCCGCCGCCTGGTTCCGTGCATATAGCTCGAGGCGGCTCTGCCACTGGCCGGCGCCTTTGACCACGCCCGCATCACGGCTGATCTCGTCCCAGCGGTGCGCGGGCGCCTCGCGCCCCTCGTGGTGAATCGGGGCCGAGGTGAGCCAGTCCATGACGGTGTCGCGGGAGAAGCCGGGGTCGCCTGGCCCTGTGCTGCCGGCGAGCTTCGGCAGACCCAGCACCACCTGTCCGGCGAGCGACTGCTGGAGCTTCCGGTTCGGCGGGCCGTTATGCGGGATCCCGGCGGACGTCAGGGCGTCGTCGAGCAGGCCTTCGTAGCTCTCGCGGGTGGCGTAGGTAATGGCAATTCTATGGAGCGGCATCCCTTCGGCGAGCAGAGCCATCACCTGGCGGATCGCCTCGCGCACCTCTTCCTCGGGGTCGGTGGCGGAGATGATGCGCGTTACCGGAGGCACACCCGCCTGTGCTTCGGTTACATCGCCCGGCAAGTGGCTGGCCAGCGCGCGCGTCTCATCATCAACGTCCGGGTCGCCGGTGAGCCCGAGGACAGCGTGCGCTCCGGTGGGCGCTGCGGCAGCGAACAGGCGGATCGCAGCGCCCGGTGGCCTTCGCGGGAGGAAGAAGATCAACGCGCCCGCTTCCTTCGCTGCTTCGGAGCCAGCGGCATAGCTGGCGGTCGCGGATTCGAGCAGGTCGAACTCGTCGAAGTAGCCGGCGGTGAGTTCGCGATAGCGGCGGTAGAGGGTCACAACATCACGCGCCCGCGGCCCGCTTCGCGCCACCCGGTCCAGCGCGGCCGGCGAGACCTCGCGCAGTTCGAGGAACGTCCGCTGAAGCTCGCGGAAGGTCGACGGATGATTCGCGACTTCGGCGAACACTCCCGGGTTTTCGGCCAGCGCGGCTCGTACGCCCATCACCCTGATCCACGGCGTAAGCGGGCCTCTGCCCGCGGCCACCAGCTCTGGGCCGCCAAGGAGCTCGGCGAGACGGGCGAGCACCTGGAAGCGGACGTTGACCAGCGGCTGACGTGCCGCCAGGGAGCGCCGGATGGAGAGCCCGGCGTAGTTCGAAGGGACAATGACGGTCACCGGCGCGAGCGGGTCGCCCTGCTTGCAGGCGGCGATGCGATGCAGGAGCGCGTCCGCGGCGGGGGGGCCGAAAGGCACAAGGTCGATCATTCCGCGGGCGTCTCCTCACCAGCTCAGAGGGGCTGTTGGCGCGATCGTGCGTCATTTGCGCGACACGTACCGTCGAGTTCTCAGGATACGCCCTCAAACGGTGCCGCCGCACGCATGTTCTGCTAATCTGCTCACGCACATGGTCAGGTTCATCCACACGTCCGACTGGCAGCTTGGGATGACGCGGCGCTTCCTTTCGGCGGATGCCCAGGCGCGCTTCACCGCCGCCCGGGTCGACGCCATCCGCAACATCGGCAGTGTCGCCCGCGAACGAGGCGCAGCTTTCGTGGTGGTGGCAGGAGACGTGTTCGAATCGAACCTGGTGGACCGCCAGTTGGTCCTTCGCGCGCTCGAAGCGCTCCGCGAGGCTGCCGTCCCCTTCTACCTGCTGCCAGGGAACCATGATCCGCTCGATGCGAGCTCGGTCTTCCGCTCGAAGGTGTTCGAAGACAACCGTCCGCCGAACGTGACGGTGCTCGATGGTGACCCGCTCGAAGCAGAGGCGGGTGTTTGGCTGGTTCCGGCGCCGTGGCGGGCGAAGAAGTGGCCGGGCGACACGGCGGCAGCCGCCCTCGAACAGGCGGCCATGCTTGCTGGAACGAAGATCGTAGTCGCCCACGGCGGGAACCGGGAGTTCACGCCCGAAGTCGAATACGCCGCGCTTGTGGACACGGCCAACGCTGAGGCAGCCATAAACTCCGGCGCCGTCCAGTACATCGCCCTTGGCGATCGCCATTCGCGCACCCCGCTCGGGACCACCGGGCGCATCTGGTACTCCGGAGCGCCGGAACCGACCGAGTACCGCGAACTCGACCCCGGCCTTGTGCTCGACGTTCAGCTTGAAGATGGCCGCTGCGAGGTGACACCGGTGAAAGTAGCCGCCTGGCGGTTCACCGAGAGCACGGGAATCACGCTCGACACAAACGCCGACCTTGCGCGTGTCCGGACCTGGCTGGACGGGCTGCCGGCGAAGGAGCGGACGATCCTGAACCTCGGGTTCACCGGAACTATCACCATGGCCCTCGAAGCCCACCTCGAGGAGGCGCTCGACCACTACCGGTCGATGTTCGCGGCTATTGAGCGGCGGCCGGGCGATTCGAACCTGGTGGTTATCCCGGCGGAGTCCGACCTCAGCAGCCTCCGTCTCGATGGGTTCGCGCTCAGTGCGGCCCAGGAGATCGGTGCTTCCGTAGCAGGAGAAGGCCCGGCGGCTGACGATGCGCGTGAGGCGCTGCGCTTGCTCCACCGCCTGGCCGGGAGCGTCCCGTGAAGTTCCACCGCATCCGGCTGACCGACTACCGGGGCATCCGCCATTGCGAGTTCGAACCGCGGGAGTCCGGTGTCACCGTTATCGAAGGTGAAAACGAGGCCGGCAAATCCAGCATCGCCGAAGCGCTCTGGCTGGTGTTCGAACAACACGACGACTCGAGCAGCCAGCTCGTGAAGAGTCTCCAGCCCATCGGGCAGGATACGGGCACGGAGATCGAAGTCGATGTTTCCACGGGACCGTACCGGTTCCGGTACTCCAAGCGATTCCACAAGCAGCACCGGACCGAACTGACGGTCCTGGCGCCGGAACGGGAGACGCTCACCGGGCGCGAGGCGCACAACCGCGCCAGGGCGATGCTCGACGAGACCATCGATGTGGCCCTCTGGAAGGCGCTGCGTTCGCAGCAGGGCGTTGAAGACAGCCTCGAACCACCTGCAGCAGGCGAACACCCGTCGCTAGCAGGCGCGTTCGGCGAACGGGAGATGGCGGTGTTGAAGGCGGCGGAGGCGGAGTTCCTTCGCTACTACACCCAGCAGGGTCGAGAGCGAACGGGCGGAGACGCCGTGAACCTCCCCCGCCTGCGCTCGGCTGAGGAGGCTGCGGGTGCGGAGGTTTCCCGGATCACGGCCCGCATGGAAGAACTCGAAGCGAAGGCGCAACGTGGCGCGGAACTCGAGAAGGTGCTTGTCGAGACCGCTGCGGCGCTGCTTCTCGCGGAGGAGCGCTACGCCGGGTTGGCCGCCCAGGACCGGGCGCGCAGCGAGGTTTCGAGCCGGGCGGAGAAGCTCCGCGCGGACTTGCAGGCCCGGGAGGCCGAGGCGCGGAAGCTGGCGGCTGATGCGGACTATCGCAAGAAGGCGCTCGAAGGCATCGAGCCGCGCAGGGCTGAACTGGCAGCCGAAGAAGCGAAAGCCGCCGCCCAGGCGCCGCAACTGGAAGCTCTCAGGCAGGCATTTGCGGAGGCCTCGCTGGCCGCGGACCAGGCCGCGACGGCGAAGGTGTCCATCCAGCAGCAGGCGGCCTTCGCCGATGACCTCGTCACCCTCTCGGGGCGGCAACTCCAGGCGGAACAGATGGCCGAGCGCCTCGACCGCCTGAGGAAGCGCGAGCCGGAGATTGCGGAACTGGAGCGTTGGCTGGCAGATTGCCGGGTCAACGGGAAGGTTCTGGCAGAACTCGAGACGCTGGAGCGCCAGGTCAATGACCTCGAGGTGCGCCTGAAGGCCGAAGCCGCGACGGTCGAAATCACCGCCGAGCGGGATGCCGAAATCACCATCATGGGGACCGTCGTGCCGCTGACCGCAGGCCAGGTGCGCAGCGGCAAGGTCCGTGGCGAGACCGTGATGACGTTCCCCGGAGGCATCACCGTCACCCTTCGCACCGGGTCGTCCGCGCGCGACGTGGAAGCGGACCTGCGGAAGAAGCGCGAACTGCTGACCACCAGGCTCGAAGCGGCTGGCGCGACCGATCTCGCTGCCGCGCGTTCGACGCTCCAGGAACGCACCGTGATGGACGAGCGGCTCACCCAGTTCACGGCCCAGCGCACGGCAGATCTCCGCGACCTCGGCTCTGCTGATGAACTGGCGGCGAAACTCGACCGCGAGCGCGCGGCGATCGAAGAGATCCTGCGGAACGCTGGTCTCCAGGACGCCCCGACGGTCGATGAGGCGAAGGCGCGCAGCGTGCGCCTGCAGGCTGATCTCGCTGCCAGCGAAACCCTGCGCGTTGCCGCGGAACAGGCCCGCGAATCGGCGCGGACGGTGCATGAAGACGGCCAGCGCCAGGCCAGTGCGAACGCGGCGCGGCTCGAATCCCTGCGGCACGAACTCGATCGAGCCGAGCAAGACCTGTCGCGCCTGACTGAGCGGCAGCCGGACGAAGAACTCGCCGCGGCGCTGACGGCTGCCGCCGAGGCCCGGACGGCCGCCGAAGCAGCGCTTTCGGGGGCGTTACAGGAACTCGGCGGCCTTGACGATGTCACTGCAGCACTGCGCGAGGCAAACATAGAACGAGAAGGCCTCCGCCAGGCGCAGGGTTCGGCCAGCCGCGAAGAAGCGGGAATCCACGCAGTCCTCGAAGCAGCGGGGGCCGACGGCTTGCATGGCCAGTTGGTCGCGGCGCGGCAGCAACTTGACGAAGCGAGCGGGGAATGCGCCGCCGCCAGCCGCCGTGCGGCTGGCGCCAGGTTGCTCTTCGAGACGCTCGAACGGACCCATGACGAGGCACGCGAGGGTTACTCCAGGCCCCTGAAGGAGCGGATCGAGGCGCTCGGCCGCCGCGTTTATAACGGAACGTTCGAGGTTGACCTTTCGGAAGACCTCAGCGTGACGGGGCGCAGCCTGAACGGTGTGAAGCTGGAGTTGTCGCAGGTCAGCGTCGGCGGCCGGGAACAGCTCGCCGTCCTGACGCGCCTGGCGTTCGCGGGCATTGCAAGCCATGACGGGGGCGTGCCGCTGGTTCTCGACGACGTCCTCGGTTGGGCTGACCCCGGACGGCTCGCCGCCATCGGCCCGGTGCTGGCGGAAGCGGCGGGAACGAACCAGGTCCTGCTCTTCACCTGCTCGCCCGAGCGATTCGCTTCGGTCAGTCCGGCGCGAGTTATCCGGCTGCCCGGCGGGCAGTGCTCTGAACGAATAGGGCCCGCCGCGGACGAGGAACTTGAGACCGTGCCACCTGTGAAGCCTCGCGCGGCCGCAGCCAGCGTCTCCCGGCCGGCTGCGCCACAGGGGGCATTCGCCATGTTCGAGACAGATCCAGCCGGAGGCACGCAGGAGGGGTAGTTGCCGGGCGCTACTGAGACCAGATATCATCTGCCGTAAGTGATACTAAGTCTCATTAAGCGGGTCGTCGGCGTCTGTTCCCTGGCTTTGGCCGTGAGTCTCCTTGCCACTGCCTGTGTCCCTTCGACGCCGGCAACGGGCAGCGGGATCGGCGTCGTCGCGACGACCACCCAGATCGGGGCGCTTGTCAGGGCCGTTGCAGGCGACGAGGTTCGCCTCACGGTGCTCATCCCGCCGGGGGCCGAAGCGCACGACTTCGAACCCGACCCGCAGGCTGTGAAACGCGTCCACCATGCCCGGCTCGTACTCAAGAACGGCATCGGGCTCGATGACTGGATTTTGGGCACGGTGGAAAACGCCGGGGGTGGCGCACGCATCCTCGTGGTCACCGAAGGGGTGCAGATCCTCACGTCGGCCGCCGGCGACGAGGCTGGTGAAGACGACCCGCATGTCTGGCAGGACCCCGAGAACGTGCGCGTGATGGTCCGGAACATCGCAGCAGCGCTGACGGAGGCAGACCCGGCTCACGCCAGCGTTTTCGCTGCCGGCGCGGCCGCCTACGACGCCCGGCTCGTGGCGGTGGATGCCGAGATTCGTGCCCTCATCGAAGAGATCCCGCCGCAGAACCGGAAGATGGTGACCAACCACGACGCTTTCGGGTACTTCATGGCGCGGTACGGCCTCGAATTCGTCGGCGCCGTGTTTCCCGTGGGTTCTGCAGGGAGCCAGGCTTCAGCGAGGCAACTGGCGGCGCTTTCGAACCTCATCAAGGCGGAGGGAGTCAAGGCGGTTTTCGCGGAGGAAGAGGTTGACCCGAGGGTCGCGCGCGAGTTGGCGAACGACACCGGGGTTCGTATCGTGACTGGCCTGTACGCCGACTCCCTCGGTCCGCCCGGGAGCGAGGCCGCGACCATCGACGGGATGCTCCTCGCCAACGCGAGGAAGATCAGCGAGGCGCTGAAATGAGCGATCCGAATGGCGCGCCCCGGCTGGAGATTCACGACCTTTCCGTTCGCTACGGCGCGAACCTTGCCCTCACGGACGTGAACGCGGCCGTCCCGGCTGGCGCCGTTGTGGGCCTTATCGGCCCCAACGGCAGCGGCAAGAGCACGCTCCTGAAGACCGTCGCGGGCGTGGTCCGCGCCGCGACCGGGAGCATCACGCTCGATGGCGCGTCCATTCGCGAACGGGCATCACAGGTTGCCTTTGTGCCCCAGCGCGAAGAGGTGAACTGGGACTTCCCGGTCTCGGCGCGCGATGTGGTGTTGATGGGTCGCTACCGGACGGTGGGTTGGCTGCGCCGGCCCGGCAAAGAGGACCGCGCCGCTGCCGATGCCGCCCTCGAGCGGCTCGGGCTGGGAGGGCTTGGCCACCGCCACATCAGCCAGTTCTCCGGAGGGCAGCAGCAGCGCGTGTTCCTCGCCCGCGCCATGGTCCAGGATCCGCGCGTCGTCCTCCTCGATGAGCCATTCACCGGGGTCGACGTCCAGAACCGCGGCGTCTTCCACGAGGCGATCCGGGAGTTCGGGAAGCGCGGTATCACTGTGCTCATCGCCACCCACGACCTCGGCGAAGTGCAGGCGACGACGGACATGGTGATGTGCCTGAACCGGCGCATGGTCGCCTTCGGGCCAACTGCCTCCACGTACACGGCCGCGAACCTGCGGGCCACGTTCGGCGGCCAGGTGGCCGTGTTCGAGGTGGCCCAATGAACTGGGTGACCGAACCGCTCCAGTACCCGTTCATGCAGCGCGCCCTGCTCGAGATGGCGATTATCGGCGTGCTTTGCGGACTCATCGGCTGCTTCGTTGTCCTCCGCGGGCTTGCGTTCATCGGTGATGCGCTCGCGCATGCTGTATTCCCGGGGGTTGTGCTGTCGTACATCGCTGGGAAGAGCATCCTCTTCGGCGCGTTCTTCTTCGGGATCCTGACGGCGCTGGCCGTGGGCGTGCTCTCGCGCTCGCGCCGAGTGAGTGAGGATTCAGCGATCGGGGTCATCTTCGCCGCGTTCTTCGCGCTCGGCGTGGTCATCCTCAGCCGCCAGACCGGTTTCCGGCGTGACCTCGGGTCGCTGCTGTTCGGCAACATCCTGGGGGTCAGCGCAACGGATGTGTGGGTGACGTTCGCCGTCGCGGTGGTGGTTGTCGGGGTGCTCGTCGCGTTGCTGAAGGAGTTCACCCTCGCCGCTTTCGACCCGACGATGGCGCGGTCGGCGGGCTACCCGGTGTTCGCGCTCGACCTCCTGCTCCTGCTGCTCGTCGCGGCGACCATCGTGGTCAGCCTGCAGACGGTGGGGAATATCCTCATCCTCGCCCTCGTGGTCACGCCGGCCGCATCGGCCCGGCTGCTAACGGACCACCTCGGCCGGATGATGGCGGCGAGCACGGCCATTGCCGTTGGCAGCGGTGTTGGCGGGCTGTACATCTCGTTCCATGCGGCGACGGCCGCGAGCGCGACGGTGGTGCTGACGGCCACGGCAGTGTTCCTGGCGTGCCTGGTGTTCGCGCCGAATCACGGACTCGTGAGCTCGTACCTGGCGCGGCGGCACGGCCACCACCACGCCCACCACTACCACGCCGGCGAGCAACTCGAGGGCTGAACCCTGCAACGTCAGTTCACGGTAGGATTGGGGTCACAGGAGATGAGCGCCGGGGGGGCTGGCGCACAAGCGGGCATGAACATCTTTTTCGACGTCGACAACACCATCATCACCTGGGACGTGAAGCTCCGGCCCGGCGTGGAGGAGATCTTCACACGGCTGCGGGAGGATGGGCACACCATCTACCTCTGGAGCGGCATGGGGCCGCGCTGGGAGGTGGTCAAGCGCTTCGACCTCCACGCCCACATCGCCGACTGCTTCTGGAAGCCGCTGCACAATCACCATGCGCGGATGGCCGAACTCGGTGTCACCGTCCAGCCTGATTACGTCATCGATGACCATGTCGAGATCATCCACGCGTTCACCGGGTCGCTTGTGCCAGAACCGATGCTGCCGCTGGACCGGGATCGGGTGATGTGGCGCGTGTACGACGAAATCCAGGCCCACTGCGCGCGGCTCGAACAGGGCGCGTGAGCGGCGGATCGCCGCGGCCTGGACTAGATCTGCCGGTTTGCTTCGAGCTGCTGCTTGAGTACTTCGAGCGAGGGGACAGGCTTACCGTTCAGCGAGTCCAGCGCGTCGATGACGTCGTCGTTCGCGTTCTCAGCGAAGGCGAGGTCGACCAGTTCCTGGCGATCAGGCTGAAGGCCCTGTTCGAACAGGTGCGCGACGAGGCTTTCGATGTCGCTCCAGTTTGCAGCCATGCCAGACCTCCAGTGGGGGACGGCCGCCGCGGAGCGCCGCCTGTGCCGTTGGTGTTTGTCGTTACTTCGGGAAGACGGGGCCCTTGAGCGGCTTGCCGTAGTCGATGTACGGGGGCCAGAGGGTTTCGAGTTCCTGGCGAATCGGGTCGCCGTCCGGCAGGTAGCGCTGGAACTGCGGTTCAACATCGCGCCGCACCCAGCCCTTGCCGATCGTGTCGTGCTTGATCTTGTCCTGCAGGAGCATGAGGCCCGTGAGCAGGGATTCCGGCCGCGGCGGGCAACCCGGCACGTAGACGTCAACCGGGAGCAGGGTGTTAACGCCCGGGGTGACGCTATAGGCATACGCGAATGGGCCGCCCATGGTGGCGCACCCGCCCATAGCGAGGGCCCACTTCGGTTCCGGCATCTGGAGCCAGATGCGGCGGACGGCCGGGGCCATCTTCCAGGTGACGGTGCCCGGGACGAGCAACAGGTCGGCCTGGCGCGGCGATGCGCGGAAGATCTCCGCGCCGAAGCGAGCCATGTCATACCGCGGCGTCACCGTCGCGATCATCTCCATGGCGCAGCAGGCGAGGCCGAACATGCACGGCCAGAGGGAAGACCGCCGGGCCCAGTTGAGCACCTGGTCGACGCTGGTGACGAGGATGTTCTGCTGAACTTCCTCCTCGATGTTGGTGTCGAGCAGGGGGAGCGGTTCGTAGATCTTGTTCGCCTGGGGCATGGTTCGTGCAGTCTATCACAATCAGGTGGGCACGATGCCAAGCGGCCCCGGCCCTCGAGGCGATAGCTTACCGGCTCCGGCTGAAATGCACTTGCCCGTCGTTAATGGGCTCTTCGAGAAAGATGTCGCCGTTACGGATCTTGATGTTGTAACCACAGTCCGGGTTCGTGCAGACCCAGGCCTTGAAGTGGATTGGCGCCCCCTGGCTCCCGAAATCGCTGAACGGAACCAGGTCGCCATCTTCGCATTTGCGGCACTTTGGAAATTGATACATCCCAACGCCCTCCCCAGTATGGGCGGCGATATTACGACAAGAGTTTACACAGAGGCAATGATCTGGCCGTCGCGCGGTTACAAACCTGCTGCCCATGGGAACACGCCGCCCTGCCGTGTGAACCGGAGAGGCCGGGCTCAGGCCCTGACGGCCGCGGCCGCTTTCATGTCCTTCATGAGGATGTCCATATCCTCCTGCGGGATCTTATGGAGGTTCCCCTGGTAAGCGAGCGTCCAGTTCGCGCGAGGCCATTTCTGCGTCCAGCTGAAGCGCTCGTGGTAGGGCTCGGCGTCGAGCCATTGCGCTTCGTCGAGGGCGATGACCGTCTCGATCCCGGCCCGGAACGGGTACATCTCGTTCGGCTTCTTGTCCGATTGCCAGATGCGCGTGTGCTCTTCGACGACCGGCGTGGTCACACGGGCAATGGCGGCGAACTGCTTCCGCCCGGTGACGTAGAAAGCGAGCAGGTCACCGGGCTGGATGCTGTTGGCCATGTTGCGCCGCGTGCTCTTGAAGCCGTGGCGCGTGAACCCCATTTCCCGCGTTTTGCCGAAGATCTCGGGTCCTCCGACGACGATCCAGTTTTCTGCCATGGCTGTGCCCCCTTGGCCGTGCTTCACGGCGTCCAGTTCGCAGTGTAGCCGCGAACCAGGACGTCCGGGTGGAGCAGTTCGATTTCCACGTCCTGGAGCGCTTCCGGTGCGAAGGCGGCGTCGCCAGCGAACAGCGGCAGGCCGTCGGGTCCGAGGACCATCGGTGCGATGTAGGCGTGCACCTCGTCGATGACGCCCGCGGCGAAGGCGGAGGCGAGCAGCGTGGGGCCGCCTTCGAGGATGAGCGAGAGCACCGAACGTTCGCCGAGAATGGTGAGTAACTGGTCGAGGTTCAGGCCCTGCCCGGACGGTTCGACCTGGATGACCATTGCGCCCGTTGCGGTGATCGAGGCCGCCCATGCGCGGTCGGAGGAGGCGGTGGCGACGATGGCGCCGGGTCCGAGCGCCATCGCGCGAGTGCTGATTCGGCCACGGGCGTCGAGGATGACACGCACTGGCTGGTGGCTCGAAAGCTGGCCGCCCGGGCGGGCGGTGAGCGCCGGGTCATCGGCGAGGACGGTGCCGCTGCCAACGGCGATGGCGTCGACCCATGCGCGGTCGGCGTGGGCGCGTGCACGGGCGGGTTCGGAGGTGAGCCAACGGACACCGTGGGCCGGCGCGCCAGCCTTGCCGTCGAGGCTGACGGCGAACTTCGCGATGACGTACGGCAGGCGTGTCTGGACGTGCTTGAGGTAGGGCCGCAGGAGCGCGCGCACCTCATCCGCGCCGTCTCCTGTCTCGACGTCGATGCCGTGGCTGCGGAGGTAGGCTGCCCCCTGACCGGCGACCGGTTCGTGGGGGTCTTCGAGGCCAATGACCACTTTCGCGACGCCGGCTTCGGCGATGACCTCGGCGCAGGGGCGCGTCCGTTTGCCCGGGAACGGCATGCACGGTTCGAGCGTGGTGTAGAGGGTCGCGCCAGTCGCATCGATGTTGGCGAGGGCTGCTGCTTCAGCGTGCGGACCGCCGGGGGGCGCTGTGGCGCCCGTTGCGATGACCTCGCCGTCACGGACAAGGACGGCGCCGACCCAGGGGTTCGGGCTGGTGCGGCCGCGCGCTGAAAGGGCGGCCGCGATGGCCTGGCGCATCGGCTCGGAGCGTGGCATGGGCAAAGGGTAGAGGAATCGCCGCGCAGGGGGCGAATAGGATGGGGCGCAGTTGCCTGCGCCCCACGTCCCACGCGGCCGCCATGCCCGCCGCTAGGGCTGAATCAGCCAGCTTCCAGCCACCGTGGCAAAGCGGCTGGGCTGTTCGAGATTGACCAGGTGTCCTCCGTGGACAATGGTCTTTATGTCTGAGTTCGGGATGTGGCGCTTCCACACCCCCGCGTAGGCGGACGGGATGAACTTGTCCGCCGTTGAACCGACGATGAGCGTTGGCGCGGTAATGCGGCCGAGCCGCCGGGCGACGCCCGTGTCCGGGATAGGCCAGAGGAACTTGGCCGCCGCCTTGAGGTCCTTCATCTCCTGTACATAAATCTCGACCGGGTCGACCGTGCCGTCGCGAAGGATGAGGTTTTCGCGCATCTGGGGTTCGGCGAAGAGCACCTCGGTTGGCTTGCCGGGGTTCTGGGCGAACACGTCCTCGCCGCCAATCTCTTCGTCCCAGATGCCGACGGGGTTGGCGAGCACCAGACGGGAGACGCGGTCCGGGTAGAGCGCGGCCAGTTCGGCGGCGATCCATGCGCCGAAGCTGTGCCCAACCACTCGCACCGACTGGAGCCCGAGGTAATCGAGGAAGTCCACGTAGTGGAGCACCAGGTCGAGGCCGTTATCGACGTCGTCGAGGCCTTCCGATGGCCCGAAGCCGGGGTGATACGGAGCGATGATGTCGAACTTGGTCGCCAGTTCGGAGAGGGCCGGTTCCCAGCCCTGCATGCCGGCGATGTGATGGAGGTAGAGGACGGACTCTCCGGCGCCGCCGCGGAAGTAGTGGACCGGCGCTGTGCCCTCTCGGACGACTGCGGTGAGTTGCTGCATGCTCATGCCCGCACCCCCGTCGCGGCCTGCTGGCGAATCGCGCGCGGTTCGGCCGTTTCACTGAGGGGCTTCGGCGACCAGTGGTCTTCGTATTCGGCCCAGAGGTGGCGGAGGCGCGGCATCACCTGCTCGGCGAATAGCGTGGTGCTCTTTTCGCACTTGTCCCGCGGCATGTCGCCGATGTGCATCAGGCAGAACACATGGCCGACGCTGAGCGACTTAATCATGTGTTCCATCTGCTCGGTTACCTGGTCCGGGTTGCCGGCGATGAGGAACCCCTCGTCCACGCACTGTTCGAATGACTTGCCGACTGCGCCGCCGGAGCTCACGCCGCCGACCTGGGACTTCAGGCCCGCGCGGATGGTGGCTTCCGTGCGGTAGCCGGGGGCATCCGCGAAGCCGGGATAGACGTGGAGGCAGCGCTCGAAGAAGTAGCGCGCATGGTCGAAGTAGCTGTCCTTCGCCTCGGCCTCGCTGTCCGCGACGATGATTTGCTGGGCGAAGGATGCCTGGTAGGGGTTGAATTCGTGGCCGAGTTCGCGCACGCGGTCATGGAACCCGTTCATGAGCTGGGCGCCACGCTTGAAGCCGCTGAAGCTCAGGTAGCTGTAGTTGTAGTTGTTTTCGGCGCAGAAGTCCCAGGTCTCGACGGAGCCGCCGCCGGGGATCCAGATCGGCGGGTGGGGCTTCTGGATGGGACGCGGCCAGACGTTCACATAGCGCAGACGGTTGAACTTGCCGTTCCACGGGAAGACGTCCGGGTCGGTCCAGGCGCGAATGATGAGGTCGTGGTTCTCCTGGTAGCGCTCACGGAGGGTCGCCGGGTTCGCTCCGAAGGCGTAGTTCGTGTCCATCGAGGTGCCGACCGGGAAGCCGGCGATGAGCCGCCCACCAGAGATGACGTCGAGCATCGCCATCTCTTCGGCAACACGCGTGGGCGGGTTGTAGAGGGCGATGGACTGGCCGAGAAGGATGATGCTGACGTCGCGAGTGCGGCGCGCGAGGGTGGCCGCCATCAGCGCCGGGGACGGCATCAGGCCGTAGGCGTTCGCGTGGTGCTCATTGACGCCGATGCCATCGAACCCGAGGTCGGCGGCGAATTCGAGCAGGTCGAGGTAGTCGTTGTAGATGGCGTGACCCTTCACCGGGTCATAGAGACGGGAGTCAACATCAACCCAGACGCTGCGATGCGTCTGCCGGAAGTCCTCCGGCAAGTATGGGTACGGCATGAGATTGAACCAGTGGAACTTCACCCAGATCCCCCGAACGGCAGTTCCTTGGAAGCTAATTGGGGCGGGCAGGCGTTCCGAGGTCCTTTAGGACACGAAAGCGGGACCAAGCGGGCTAAGTCGGTTCGGGCGCGCGCTCAGCCGATGCAATACTCGCAGACGGCGTCGCCATCCGGGCGGTGCTTCGTCCGTGTCACGGCGCCCGGGAAAGCCGTGCGAATGGCGCTTGACTCCACTTCGCAGATCCGCGGGAACTCCGTTGCGACGCGCAATACCGGGCAATGGCGCAGGGTGATGGTCGCAGGGCCGTCGCCGGTCACTTCAAGGAGTGGGAAGTACCCAGACTGGTCGAGCAGTTCAACCAGTTGTTCGAGGCGGTTCTCCCGGTCCGGTGCGTTGACCCGGTCTCCGACGAGCTCGTCCTGCGCTTTCGAGATCTTGTTGAAGACGCGGTCGAACAGTTCTTCTCCTTCGCCGGCGAGGGCGCGCAGGACCTCGTTTGCGACGAAGGCGTACTGCTGGGGGAAGAGGTCCTCGCCCTGTGTGGTGAGGCGAAACACGTGACGCGGGCGGCCCGGCCCTTCGCGGACCCGGATGTAACTGACGAGGCCCTGGGCTTCGAGCGCGAGCAGGTGCTGGCGCACGGCGCCGGGGGAGAGGAACGTCTCCTCGGAGAGCCGGTCGATGGTTATTTCGCCGCGATCCTTCATGGCGGCAAGGAGCGCCTGCCGCGTTGGGCTCAAGAACTGAAGGCTGCCGCCACCCCTGGACGCCATAAGCTGATACCCCCGAAGGGAGTGAATGCTACGGGACGGCGGGCTATTCCGTCAGCATTCTTAGCGCGTACTCCATGTTCGTCTTCATCGAAGGCTTGATGTCCTCCCAGTGCGGGTCGTGCCGCTTGCCCCGGCGGTGCAACGAGAGGTTGAGGCCGCTGATGATGGCGAACTTGTACATGGCGAGCGCCTTGAACCAGTTGAGGTTGCCCTCGACGGGTCCGTAGGCGTCACGGTAGAAGGCTTCGAGTTCGTCCCCGTGGGGCATGCGGCCGGCCATGTCATGGGCCCAGGCCTCCGGGTCGCTGAAGGCGCAGATCCAACCGACGTCGTTCAGAGTGGGGCCGATGCCGCAGAGTTCCCAGTCGATGACGGCGAGCAACTTGGCCTCGGCGGAGTAGAGCAGGTTCGACCACTGAAAGTCGCCGTGATAGATGCCGATGCGGGCGTCATGCGGGATCTTGTCGAGCAGCAGTTGGCGGACGCGCGGCTGGAGGGCAAGCAACTGCTGTTCGGCCGCGCGTTCGTAGAAGCGGTCCCAGCGGGCCACGTCGAACTCGTAGCCCCAGTACTCGCCGAGGTAGGGCGCTTTCGCCGGGTCCACCTTGTGAATCGACGCCAGCGCGGTCATCGCATCACGGGCCATCTCCCGGAGCTGCGCTTCGCTGAACTGGAGCGGCCACTCGTCTTTGAGGGTATCGCCGTTGAGGCGCGGCTGGATGAAGTAGGGGTCGCCGAACCAGTCTTCCTCGGCGCTTGCCCAGAGGATCGGCGCGTGGGGAACGGCCGTATCCACCATGGCGCGGATTGCGGCCACCTGGCGCATGACGTCGCCTGTGCCTTCGTGCTTCACGCCCGGCGGGGGCAGGCGCAAGAAGTAGCTAGCTTCGAGGCCATGCGAAACAATGTCGAAGAAGTACGAGAAGCCGGCGTGGCCCGGGCCGGGCTGGACGCCGCGAACGGTTGCGCCGGGGTCATCAAGCTTCACCCGGGCGAACCGTTCGAGGCGCGCCGAGAGTTCGTCGAGCTCCATTCCTACCTCCAGAATGGGAACGAGGCGGCGGGTGGATGCCCGCCGCCTCGCGATCGGTCAGCTATTGGTTGTTACTGGATGCCGAAGTCCCACTTGTTGCCGGCCTTGAAGCTCTGGAGGATGCGGCGGGAGACCACCATGCGGTGCGTCTCGTCCGGGCCGTCATAAATGCGAGCGCCGCGGGCGGCACGGTACATGCCCTCGAGCGGGGTATCGCCCGAGACGCCGCGGGCGCCATGCACCTGGATCGCGCGGTCGATGACGTCGTGGAGGATCTTCGCGCCGAAGAACTTGATGGCCGAGATCTCGACCCGGGCTTCGTCGCCCGTGTCGATCTTCTTGGCGGCGCTGAGGGTGAGGGCGCGGGCCGCCTGGATTTCGACGTAGGAGTCGGCGATCCAGTTCTGGACGGTCTGCTTCTCGGAGAGTGTCGAGCCGTAGACCTCGCGGGTGAGCGAGTATTCGACCATGAGTTCGAAGGCGCGCTGCATCTGGCCGAGCCAGCGCATGCAGTGGTGGATGCGCCCCGGCCCGAGGCGCTTCTGGGCGATGCGGAAGCCGCCGCCGGGTTCGCCGAGGATGTTGGTGATCGGGACGCGGACGTCGGTGTAGCGGATTTCGGCGTGGGAGCCGTCGGTTTCGCCCATCACGGGTACCGGACGGACGATTTCGAAGCCGGGCGTGTTGGTCGGGACGACGATCTGGCTCATCCGGCGATGGGGCGGCTGGTCAAGTTCGCTCGCGCACATAACGATGGCGAAGGTGGAGCCTTCGCCCTGGCTGCTGAACCACTTGTGGCCGTTAATCACCCACTCGTCGCCGTCGCGGCGGGCTGTGGTCTGGAGGTTCGTCGGGTCGGCGCCGGAGACTTCCGGCTCGGTCATCGAGTAGCAGGAATAAATGTCGCCGTTGACGAGCGGCTTCATGTACTTGTCCTGGAGGTCCCTCGATCCGAATTGCCAGAGGATTTCGGCGTTGCCGGAGTCGGGCGCCTGGGAGCCGAAGGCCATCGGGGCGATGGGGCTGCGGCCGAGGATTTCGTTCATGTAGACGTAGGGCATGAAGCCGATGCCCATGCCGCCGGCTTCGGACGGCAGGTGCGGCGCCCACATGCCCATGGCCTTGGTCTTGGCCTGGAGTTCTTTCATCTTCTTCACGCCGGCTTCGCTGCGGCGCGGGCTGTTGTGGTGGAAGAAGGGTTCGTTCGGGTAAACGTCTGACTCCATGAAGGCTTTCACCTTCTCGCGGAGGTCGAGAACCTCTGCGTCAGTCAGCTTGCGGTCGGTTCCATGTGCGTGTGGGGCAGTCATGTCTGGGCCTTCCTGAGAATCGAGTTATGGCGAACGCACTGTACCCCTTGAGGAAAGGGCAAGCTATACCACCGGGAATGGTCGGGTGGGCGGCGATTGTTACGGCGCGGGCCCCTACCATGCGGTAAACTCACGGGCAGAACGTCCCGAAATGGCAGGTTCGACGCATGGAGTTCAAGTTCAACGCAGAACATAACGCGCTTCGCAGTGAAGTGCGCGCATTCCTTGCCGAGGCGCTTCCCTCGGACATGGGCGCCGGCCCCGTGCGGCCGACCAGCCAGGAAAACTGGCCCGAGCAGATCGACTTCGCGAGGAAGCTCGCGGCGAAGGGCTGGGTAGCCCCGGCCTGGCCGAAGGAGTATGGCGGGCAGGCATGGTCCCACATCATGCAGATGATCTTCAGCGAGGAACTCTCCTACGCCGGCGCGCCGGATGCCGGACGCGTCTTCAACGTCGGCATGATCGGCCCGACGCTCATCGTCCACGGAAACGAAGAGCAGAAGCGCGAGCACCTGCCGCGCATCACCAACGCCGAGGTCATCTGGTGCCAGGGCTACAGCGAGCCAGGCGCCGGGAGCGACCTTGCGAGCCTCCAGACCCGTGCCGTCCGCGACGGTGACGACTACGTGGTCAATGGACAGAAGATCTGGACCACCGGGGCGCACCATGCCGACTGGTGCTTCCTCCTCGTGCGCACCGACCCTGATGCGCCGAAACACAAGGGCATCTCGTTCCTCCTCGTCGATATGCAGTCGCCGGGCATCCAGGTCCGGCCGATCGTCAACATGGCCGGGTTCCACGAGTTCAACGAAGTGTTCTTCGAAGACGTCCGCGTCCCGGCGCGGAACCGTGTGGGCGAAGAGAACAACGGCTGGTACGTCGCCATGACGCTGCTCGACTTCGAACGGTCGAACGTGGCCTCGATTGCCGCGAACCAGCGCCAGCTCGAGCTGCTCATCGCCGATATGCAGGCGCGCAAGCCCGGCGGCGTCTATCGCGACATCCTGCGCCACCGCCTCGCCGACATGTGGCTTTCGAACGAGACTGGCCGCCTGCTGAGCTACCGCACCGCCTGGATGCAGGAAGCGGGCCGGATGGCGAACTACGAAGCCTCGGTGATCAAGGTGTTCGCGACCGAGTTGGCGGCGAAGATCACGAACTTCGGCGTCAACCAGCTTGGCCCGGCGGGCGCGCTCGAACCTGACTCAAAGTACGCCGTGATGGACGGCAACATGGAGAAGGGCCACCTGGTGAACGTTTCGCCGCAGATCTACAGCGGTTCGAGCGAGATCCAGCGCAACATCCTCGCCACGCGCGGCCTCGGCCTGCCGAGGGACTAGGTCCGCGCTGGTAGAATGGCAGTATGAGCACGAGCCCTCTCTCAACCGAACGGCTGCTGACCGCCGACGAGTTCTGGGAACTGCCTGAACCGGAGCATGGCGGGCGCATGGAACTCGTCGCAGGGAGGGCGGTGACGGAGATGCCAGTTGGAGAGCGTCACGCTGCGATTGCCGTCGAGTTAGCAGCCATGCTGCTTGCCTTTGTGAAGGCACGCGGGTTGGGCCGGGTCTACGTCGAGCTCGGCCATCGCCTTTCTCAAAACCCGGACACGGTTCGTGCCCCCGATGTCTCGTTCCTGCCCCGGCCTGCCGGTTCGTCGATGGGTGTGAGGTATGTCGACGAGCCACCTCGGCTCGCAGTGGAGATCATGTCCCCTGATGACCGGGAGAATGATGTGGCTGCGAAGGTGGAAGAGTATCTCGACGCCGGGTCTGAACGAGTCTGGATCGTTCGACCGACGAACAAGACGGTGACGGTGCACCGCCCCGGCGGCGACTCGCACACCTACACGGGGAACGATGTGCTGACCAGCGCCGACGCCGCGTTCGAGGTTGATGGCTTTAGCCTGCCGCTCGAACAGCTCTTCGCCGAATGACGCGCCGGCACGTCCAACTGGCGGCCGGCCGGCAGTGACCACGCCGCTCTACCGCGAATCGAGCGCCGTGCTGCGCGATGCGCTGGCGCAGCAGATGGGCTGCAGTCCCGGCGACTACCAGTCACACCAGGTCACAGTGGTTGAGCGCCCGGTAGATTCCCGAGAGCCGCATCTCGCGCTTGTTACGACGATGGGTGCCGGGTCGGTCGTTTCGGTGCGCGATGCGCGGCTCATTCCCTGGGCTCAGGAGCACGCTCCTCCTGTCAACCGCAACCAGCAGATCTTCCTCCCGTCGTTCCTCGAAGGGATGGCCGGTTTCGCGCGAGAATTGGGGTTCGAAGGCGCGAAGTCGCACAGCGCGAGCGGCGGATGCGTGCTTGCCGAGGAACTCCCGGCGCAGCCGCTGCCTGCCGGGTTCACGGTGCGGGAGCTGTCGCTCGAAGCGGCGGCGGCGCTCCGTGAGGATGGTCGCTTCGACAATGCGCTTGGTGAGGCAGACGAACAGCGTCGGATTGCCCGGTCGCGGACAGCGTTTGCTGTAACAGCGTCCGATGGAAGCACGGCCGCGGTGTGCGGTGTCTGGGACCAGTATCCTGGCATCGATGAGATTGGCCTGGATGTGGCGAGGGAGCACCGTGGCAGCGGCCTTGCTTCGGTTCTGACGATCCACGCCGTCCACTGGATTCGCCAGCAGGGCCGATGGCCGATCTACACCTACGGGTTCACCAACGTTCGCTCCATGAACAACGCCCTGCGCTGCGGCTTCCGGCCGCTGTGGTTTCTCTCGGCGGTGTACGTACCCGCGGATATGCGCTGAAGCTGAACTGACCCGGGGTCAGCCGCCGTACTCCCAGCCCAGTTCGCGTTCGATGAGCATTTCGCCGGGGCGGAC
The DNA here is from genome assembly GCA_020853755.1 of Dehalococcoidia bacterium. Classification (GTDB taxonomy): domain Bacteria; phylum Chloroflexota; class Dehalococcoidia; order Tepidiformales; family Tepidiformaceae; genus Amarobacter. Next base: position 39,717 of record JADYYG010000004.1, read on the forward strand.
GCGTTCACCGTCGAGGCAGGTCCCGACGACGATCGTGTGGTCGCCCGTTTCATGGAACGAGACAGCCTCGCAGGCGATCCAACCGAGCGCCTCGTCGAGCACCGGACAGCCGTTGTCGTGCAGGCCGTGAGGGATAGTGGCCAGCTTGTCGATGACCTTTGCCGCCGCTTCTTCGGAGCGCCCGCGAATCTTGCTGGCTTCCGAAGGCATCACCACCTTGCGGGCGATCTCGATGCCGTCCTTTTCGTGGAGCAGGTTCACCGTGAACGCCCGCGTCTCCTTGATGAAGCGGAGCGTACGGGCGTCGTTCTCGATGGAGACCGCGAGCAGGCGCGGTTTGAAGGAGACCTGCATCACCCAGTCGGCGAGCATCGCGTTGAGCGCCCCATCGGCGGCGCGTGACCCGATCACGTGGACGCCGTAGCTGAGGGCGAGCAGCGCCTTTTCGACACCGGAGAGTTCGAGGGGCGAGCCGGGCAGGTTGGGGAGTTCGGGATGGGTCACGGTGAGCATCCTGTGGTTGATTGCCGCCTATGTTGCCACGGGCCGCGCTGGCAGTTTGCCACGTTGGCGGTCATGAACTGGTTGGCACGCGATCGCAATCGGGCGTGCCACGGCTTGTGTTCGAAGCATACCGGCGCCGCCGTGACAGCACGGGAGGCAGTGCTATACTCCGGTAATCTTGAGCTTTCACGAAGAGAAAGAGAAAACTTGGTAAGAATGATAAGTTTCTACCGCCGATTCTCAACCATCAGTGTCCTGAGCGTTGCCCTTGCTGCCGTTGCGATCTTCGCAGCGGCTTGCGGCGGTGATGACGACGACACGCCAGCCACTGCCACACAGGGAGCAGCGTCTCCTGCGGCCAGTGCCAGCGCCAACGCGAGCACCGCGCCAGCCGCATACCCGGTCAAGGTGACCGACCAGCTTGGCCGCAGCGTCGAGATCAAGGCCAAGCCGAAGGTCATCGTTGCGGTCAGCCCGACCGCCGTCGAAATGGTCTACGCCGCGGGCGGCACCGTCGCCGGCCGCAGCGCCTCGGTCGATTTCCCGGAGGCTGCCAAGGCGGCGAAGGAGGTGGGCACGGCCTACCAGCCGAACTTCGAGGAAATCCTCGCGCTCAAGCCTGACCTCGTGGTGGCCGACGCCGTCATCCAGGCGCAGCCCACGCTCCGCAAGCCGTTCGAAGATCTGCCCGTCCCGGTCATTTTCACCGGGGCCGACAGCGTCCAGAAGGTCATCGATGGCCTGACCTTGATGGGCCAGGTGCTCGACAGCAAGGCGACGACGGACAAGGTCATCGCAAACATCAACACCGCGAAGGAAGACGCGAAGAAGGCACTGGCCGGGAAAAATATCTCCGCCGTGGCCCTGATCATGGACCGCGACCAGACGCTTTACGCGGCGAAGCCTTCGAGCTATGCCGGCGACATCCTCGCCCAGCTTGGCATCACGAACCCGGCGGCCAGCCAGCCGGACTCGGGCCCGTTCCCCGGGTACACCACGCTGCCCCCTGAGAAAATGGTGCAGTTCGACCCGGAGTACATCTTCGCCATCACGCCCGCGCCGCCACCGGCTCCGCGCCTGGCAACGCTGATCCCGCAGATTCCGCCGTTCAAGGGTCTTAAGGCCGTGACGAACAAGAAGGTCGTGGACACGAACCTCGAACTGTTCCTGCAGGCCCCCGGCCCGCGCGTGGCGGAAGCGTTCAAGGCCGTCGCGGCCGCTGTGAACGCCGCGCCGTAGCCCGCCGCCGCGTACGATGGCAGGGATGGCAGCATCCACAAGTACTTCCGAGGGCGCGCTGGCGGAGCGCGCCCTTCCCCGGTCTGCGCGGCCTGCAGCGATCGTCGCTGCCGGGTTCCTCGCGCTTGTGGTGGTCGGTGCGCTGACGCTGAAGCTCGGCTCGGTTTCACTGGGCTGGGACGAAGTGTTCAAGGGCCTGACGACAGATAGCGACCCGCTCGCGCGGAACATCGTCTGGCAGATCCGCTTCCCACGGCTCCTCGACGGCATGCTGATCGGCGCGGCGCTTGCCGTCTCCGGGGCGCTGCTCCAGGGCGTGACACGAAACCCCCTCGCCGACCCCACGATCCTCGGAGTCACCGCAGCAGCGGGGCTGGCGAGTGCCATCGTCATCGTCGCGAACCCGCAGGTGCCGCAGTGGGGCATCGCGATGGCCTGCATGGCCGGGGGAATCTGCGGGGCCGCGATCCTGTACGTGGTCGCCTACCGCGGCGACGTCTCGCCGGTGCGCCTGGCGCTGGCCGGCGTCGCACTCTCGGCGCTCTTCGGAGCGGCGATCGTCGGCCTGCTTTCGAGTTCGCGTACCTTCCTCCAGACGAGCCTCGGGTTCCTTGCCGGCGGCCTCTACGGCTCCGAGTGGCGCGATCTCCGGGCGATGCTTCCGTACTTGGTGCCGGGATTCCTCGGCGCCGTCCTCGTTTCCGGGCGGCTCAACGTCCTCGCCCTCGGCGACGACGTGGCGGCGGGCCTCGGCGTCATGACGGACCGCACGCGGCTCGCCATCCTGGCGGTCGTTGGCATCCTCACGGCTGCGGCTGTCGCGACGGCCGGCCTCGTGAGCTTCGTGGGACTCGTGTGCCCGCACCTCGCTCGCTACACCGTTGGAGGCGACAACCGGGTGCTCATCCCCGTCTCGGCGCTCTACGGGGCGCTCCTGGTCAGTTCGGCGGACCTCATCGCCAAGTTGCTTATCAGCCCGAGCGAACTGCCGATGGGCATCATCACGGCCGGGGTCGGGGCCCCGTTCCTGCTCTACCTCGTGAGGTTCCGGGGATGAAGCTCACGGTCGAGAATCTCTCGCTCCGTTACGGGAGCAGGCGGGTCGTCGAAGATGTCTCGTTCACCGTCGACTCCGGGGAGATGGTCTCGATCGTCGGGCCGAATGGGAGCGGGAAGAGCACGCTGTTGCGCGGGATGTCGCGGCTGCAGAAGCCCTCGGCGGGGCGTGTGCTGCTCGGGGAGACGGACATTCGCGACATCAGCGCACGAGCCGTCGCCCGGACGTTGGCCATCCTTCCCCAGTCGCCGGATGGCGGAGCCGACCTGACAGTGCGAGAACTCGTGTTCCGCGGGCGCTTCCCGCACCAGGGGATCCTGCAGCGCATCGGCCCGGCCGACATCGAGGCGGTGCACTGGGCGATGGACGCCGCCGATGTCGATGGACTCGCGGACCGGCCAATCGGGAGCCTCTCCGGGGGCGAACGTCAGCGGGCATGGATCGCGCTCGCGCTGGCTCAGCAGCCGAAAGTCCTGCTGCTCGACGAGCCGACGAGCTTCCTCGACATCGCCCACCAGGTTGAGGTCATGCACCTCCTTCGCCGCCTGAACCGCGAAGGAATGACGGTGGTGAGCGTGCTGCATGACCTCGTGCTCGCCGGGCGCTTTAGCGACCGTGTCATCGCAGTCAGCCGGGGCCGGGTCGAATTCGACGGGCCGCCGGCGGAGGTACTCGAACCAGTGGGCCTGGAGCGCGTCTTCGGCGTTGCGATGATGGTGATGCCGGACCCGGAGACCGGTTTGCCGATCCCGCTGCCTCGGCCTGACCCGGAGCTCTGCCCGGGTGCTCGCCGTCCCCAGGCATGACTCGTTGGGTCAGCCGTGGAGGGCCCTCAGGCGGGTGATGAGCGCGCGGTAGTCCTGTATGTCCTGTTTCCCGAACCGGAACAGTTGCGATGGCGACAGGTGTTCGCTCCGGGCGAACACGATGAGTCCCGCGGTGATGGCCGTACTGTAGGCAACCGCACTGGCGAGGGCCGCGCCGTTCACCCCCATGCGCGGGATGAGCACGAAGGCGAGCGAGATGTCGATCACGAGACCGGCGCCCGCGACCACTGACGAAACCCACGGCATGCCGCGCTGGTAGGTGTAAAAGCCCGAAAACGACTGGGCCAGGCCGTACAGCAGCACGCCGGGAAGCAGGAAGCGCAGGGCCGACGCCATGCCGTCGTATTCGGCGCCGAACAGGTAGTCCTGGAGGCCGCCGGCGACCACGCAGAGGGCAACACAGATGCACCCGAGGAGCACCACCGTGTGGCGCATGACGCGGGTGGTCAGGTGGGCCGCCTCCGGGCGGGAGAGCGACCCAAGACGGGCATAGGCGGCAAGGGCGAGGCTCCCGCTCACCTGCCACACGGATTCGGCGAGGTAGACCGCGAGGGAATAAACGGCCACACCGGATTCGCCTTCGAAGTGCTTCACGACGAACACGTCGGCGCGGTAGTTCAGGTACGAAATACCGCTCGCCACGCCGGCGAGTGCCGCGAAGCGCGCGACTGCCTTGATGATCCCCGAGTCGATGGAAGACCCGCGAAGGAGCACGCCCCCGCTGAGCGCCATCACCGCGACGGCGAGCCACTGCCCGACGGCGTACATCTCGAGGGCGAGGCTGGGAGTGTTCGGGCCGCTGTTGACGAGGAAGGCGATAACTATCGCTACGAGTGAGAACGCCGGGGGACAGACAAGCGCGAAGTTGTAGCGGACGAGGGAATCGCGGCCGAGAAACGTGCCGGCCACGACGCTGTTGCTGATGATGGCGGCGCAGGCAGCCCCGATTGCGAGGGACTCGCGGTGGGCTTCACCGGTGAGGACGGAGCTGATGAACAGGCCGGTGAGCACCGCCACCGCGCCGAGGCTGATGCTGAGCACGCCGCCGTTAAACATCGCGAGGGCAGGCGCACGGCGTTGATTGGCCACCTGGTAGGCCGTGGCCGCCGTCAGGCCCCCACTGGCCGCGTTCACCACGCCGATGATGGTGAGCCCCAGGACGAAGCTTCCGTAGTGCTCCCGGGTCATCTGGTGGGTGCAGAAGAGCACCGTGCCGAGAGCGACGACAAGGTTCACTCCCCGGAAGAAAAACGCGACGATGCCGCCGAAGGCGATGGACATACTCCCGGCCATGCTACGGCCACGGGCGGCTGGCGGCCAAACCCAAAAAGAAAGGCGCCCTCCCGTGGGAAGGCGCCTTTCGGCTGGTTGCGCGGGGCTTTCAGCTAGTTGCTGAAGGCGTTGTAGAGACCGTCGTTGTCGCCAACGTTCAGGTCGTTGGTGGCATCGGCGATGGCGATGATCGGCACGTCGCTGGTGATGGTCATGCCACCCCAGAAGCAGCCGGGAGGGGTTGCCCCGATCCCGCTGTCCGTGGTCAGGCCCTGGTAGAAGATGAACGACCCGGTGATGGTCTTCGTGGCGGTGTAGGTGCCCGCGGCGTTGCAGCCCGGCGCCGAGTTCGAGGTGTCGTTGATGGCGGTGATGGTCAGGTTGGCCGTGCCGCCATTGGCGACGCTCACGCTCACCCAGGTGTTGTAGCCACCGGCTCCGCCCGAGGCGTAGGCGCGGCGGAAGATGAGCGGGAGCTTCGCACTGGTGGTCGCGCGGTCGGTCGGCACGCCGTTGACCGCGGTGTAGAGGTCCTCATCGACGAAGCTACCCGGGGAGGTCATCTTCGAGCGGAAGAGTACTGCCGCGAGCGGCTGGTCCGAAGTCACCGTGGCGGCGCCGACGAAACCTTCGGGGATACCGCCGGTTGCTTCGTAGACCGAGTGGCTGGCGGTGCCGTTGGCCGGGATGCTCAGCGGGACGGTGTAGGTGCCGGTGTTGCCCGAGTACGTGATGGTCGCCGTCGCTGCGGCCGCGTTGGCGTTCGAAAGCAGGATCTGGGTGTAGTAGCCGTCGAGCTTGATGGCCAGCGGGATGGCGATGGTGGTGCCGACATCGTCGGTGGTGTCACCGGCGCCGCCTACGACGAAGCCATCGTACGAAGCGAGCTTGCGGAGGCCGCCCGAGAGGTAGGCATCGACGCCGACGGTCACCGTCGAGGCGGAAGCCGTGATGGTCGCCGCCATAATCGAGTTGGCTGTGCTCGCCGGCATCGGAATGGCGCCATCGATGGCTGTCGGGGCGAAGCTGATCTGGCCGCCGACGGGGATCTTGTAACCGCCGCCGGTGCAGGTGCTGCCGCCGCTGCCGGAGTCCGTCACCGGGGCCTTCGCGCCGCCGGGGAAGGTGTAGAGGATGCTGATGCAGGCTTCGACGGCGCCGGTGTTGGCGATGGCGAAGCGGGTGTTATAGGTGTTGTCGAGGGCGTTCGCCACGTACGGCAGGGTGACCTTCGAGCCGCCCGTCGGGTACGCGTTGTGGATCGAGTACGACTTCTGGAAGGAAGAGGACTCGATGTCGCGTACGAGCAGGGCGTTGATCGGCTGGTCGCTGCTGATGACGCCGACACCACGGAAGCCCGGGGTCAGGCCGGTGTTGAGGGCCTGGGCGAAGACGCGCGTGCCGCCGGGCGGGACGTTCGTGAAGACGACCGTGGCCGACGGAACCTGGACACCCTGTGGGGTGTAGATGTCCATCACAATGGTGGCGGGGGCGCTGCCGTTGTTCTGGGCGATGGAGCTGGTGTTCTCCTTGCTGTTTGGCAGCAAGGCGGGGAGGACAGCGACGTGGTCAAAGCCTCGTCCGGTCACCATCTCCTGACGGTTGCCCGGGACGCTGCCCGCGTTTGCGGACAATGCCGGGATAAGGGCCAGGGCTCCGAGCACGGTTGCAAGCGCCAGTCGCCGAATTCGAGTTCGCTCCATGATGTATCTCCTCATCAACCGGCAGTGTAGGAACCGCACAAGAGTAGGGTCAACGAACGTCGCGCGCTCGCTGCCAACCGCTCTGTAAACGGTCTGTAACTTTTGCCATCCTGATTACGGACTTTACTTCAATTGGTTCAGTGCTTGAAAGACCAAAACGAGGGCCAGCGCACCACTCACCATAATCAGAACAAGCTTTGTGCCATTCACTATGCCAGTCTCCCACGGGGCGGCGCTCGGCGGCCAGCGGCGGGAAAGGGCTCAGCCGCGGCGGAGGAATCCTGCGACGTGCTCGATGACCCAGCCCCAGCTTGCCGCCTTTGTCAGGCCTGGGGCGCGAAGGTCGTGGTTGCCGCCTTCGAGCCAGTCGATGTGGATGGCCGGGCTGAGTGCGTACGCGGCGGCATCTGCTCGCGTGCCGAAGGGGTCATTCGCACCCTGGACAATCAGCGCCGGCGTTGCGAGGTGTTCGAGGTGGGCTGTGCGCAGGCGTTCGGGTTTGCCGGGAGGGTGGAACGGGTAGCCGAGGCAGACGAGCCCGGCCGCGCCAACGTCATCGGCGACCATGCTGGCCATGCGTCCGCCCATCGACTTGCCGCCGATGAACGGCCGTTCGGCGTCGCATTCGGCCACGGCCTGCCGCCAGGTTTCGAGGAGGACCGGTTCCCGGTCGGGCGGGCGGCGCTTCCCGTCGATGCGGCGCTTCGCCATATAGGGGAACTCGAAGCGGAGAACGCGGACGCCCTCGCTGGCGAGTCCGCTTGCGACCACGTTCATGAACTCGGAGTCCATCGGGGCGCCCGCCCCATGCGCGAGGATCAGCGGCGGCCCCGTGGCGGGCCCGGTCGCCAGGAACGTGATGGCCACCTACTTGCCGGCGGTGTTCAGGCCCTCGAGCTTCCGCCAGTGGTGCTCAGTCTTGATCCGGCGGACAGTGCCCGAGCGGGAGCGCATGACGAGCGATTCGCTGACGGCGCCGCCGGAGGTGTATTCGACGCCTTCGAGGAGGTCGCCGCCGGTGACGCCGGTGGCTGCGAAGAACACATCGTCGCCCCGTACCAGGTCGTCGATGGTGAGGACGCGGGTGAGGTCCATGCCGTGCTCGGCCGCCATCTTGCGGTCATCGTCGTTGCGCGGCCAGAGCCGGCCCTGGAAGTCGCCGCCGATGCACTTGAGCGCGGCTGCGGCGACGACGCCTTCGGGTGAGCCGCCGATGCCGAGCATCATGTCGACGCCGGAGCCCGCCATCCCGGCGGAAACCGCCGCCGGGGCGTCGCCGTCGGTGATGAACTTGATGCGGGCGCCGGCTGCGCGCACCTGGTCGGCGATGTCGGTGTTGCGGTCGCGGTCGAGGATGATGACGGTGACTTCTTCGACCGGCATGCCCTTGGCCATGGCGACGCGGCGGATGTTCCAGTCGACGGGCGCGGAGAGGTCGATGACGCCGCGAGCTTCGAAGCCGACCGCGATCTTCTCCATGTAGAACATGTCCTGCGGGTTGTAGAGGGTGCCCCGCGGCGCACAGGCGATAACGCTGACTGCGCCCGGGCGGCCGAGCGCCGTCAGGCGGGTGCCTTCGAGCGGGTCCACGGCGACGTCGACCTGGGGGCCGTGGCCGTTGCCGACGCGCTCGCCGTTGTAGAGCATGGGCGCCTCGTCCTTTTCGCCCTCGCCGATCACGATGACGCCGTCCATATCAACGGTGTCGAGCATCATGCGCATGGCATCGACGGCGGCCTGGTCTGCGCCAATCTTGTCGCCGCGGCCCATCCAGCGGGCGGCGGCGACAGCGGCCGCTTCGGTCACGCGGACCAGTTCCATGGCGATATTTCGGTCGGGGACGCGTTCGTTCCTCACGGGTTCACTCCGAGGTGGTGTGCCACCGGCTTGAGCGCTTCGGCCACAAACCGGATGTGTTCGTCGAGTTCGACGCCGAGGTCAGCGGCGCCGTTAACGAGATCTTCGCGGCGGACGCTCCGGGCGAAGGCCTTGTCTTTCATCTTTTTCCGCACCGATGCAGGTTCGATTGAGGAAAGGGATTTGTCGGGTTTGACCAGTGCGCAGGCCGTGACGAACCCGGAGAGCTCGTCGCAGGCGTAAATCGCGCGGTCCATTTTGGAGGTGTATTCCATTCCAAGGAACGGCGCGTGGCAGAGAATCGCATAGCGGATGTCGGCGGGCACGCCGCGCGCTTCGAGGAGGACTGAGCCGGCTTTCGGGTGGAGGTCTTCAGTCGGGTGAATCTCCCAGTCGAAGTCGTGCAGCAGCCCCGTGATCCCCCACTTCTCCTCGTCCTCGTGGAGCAGGCGCGCGTAGGCCTGCATCACCGCTTCGACGGCGATGCCGTGCTTCCGCGTCCGCTCCTCCTGGGAGTATTCCACGAGGATGTTCCAGGCGTCTTCGCGATGCACCCTGTCCTCCTCTCCGAAGCATGGCTCCGGGCGCCCCGAATGGTAGCAAACCGCGCCATTTTGGATTTTGGATTGTGGATTTCGGATTTTGGATTGGCCCGGCCCATCACCTCTGGGCTGACGAGACTCCACAATCCAACCCGCCATGACCGAGCGGGGCGGCAGTAGCGGGGAATCCCCAATCCGAAATCCGAAATCCAAAATGGCACGGGTGGGGCCAATCCAAAATCCACAATCCAAAATCCAAAATCGTCAGATTGGTCGCGCGGTGAGGAACATGAGGCCCTTGGCGAGGACTTCGCCGACGAAGACCGCGCCCATGGCGATGTAGAGGAGGCCGGTGGCGCTCTGCATCGCCTTCATCTGGGTGGTCTTGAGGGAGAGGATGCCGAGGATGATCGGGAAGACGAGGCCGACGGCGATACGGAGGTAGAACGCCGGGTTGCCGAAGATGCCGACGTCGACCGGGTTCGCCGGCGTGGGAACCTCACGTACGGGCACCGCCACGTTGATGACGAGGACGACCACCTGGAACCCCAGCGCCGCAAGCAGCACATAGTCGAGGTCGCGCAACGGCCAGGCCGGGAGGGCGCCTTCGGTCAGGTACCAGTGCCCCCAGACCATCGAAACGGACACCGCGCCGAGCGCGAGCGTGCCGCCGATGAGGGCGATGAGCGCGCCCGGGTAGCCCCACGTTGGCGGCGCGAGCATCGCCGCCAGGAGGCCAACAGCAAGCACGCCCGCGATCGACCCGGCGATGCCGAAGAGGCGGCCGATCGGGTCCCAGCCCATGAAGACGCAGAACATGTAGATGGCACTGGTAACGATGACCACCATGACCGCGCGCTGGACGTCGTCGAACGGCCCCGTGTCGATGCGATAGCCATCGACTGCCGGCTTCAGGTCGATGGTGGCGCCGGTCCAGTAGGCGAGCCCGGCAGCGACGGCGACACAGAGCGCCATGGTCATGACAAAGCCGCGGGTAACCCCGCCGCGAAGGTCGCTGCCGAGGGTTATCCAGAGGCTGCCGATGCTCAATTCGGCAAGGATGAGATAGAGGGTGTACGGCAGTGCTTCGACGTTCACGCAACAACGGAGTGTAGAGGCGGATGTCCTATCGGCCACCAACGGGCTCCGGGGGCCACCTTTTGCCTTCCCCTTCCGGGCGGGATACTGGGTCTATGACCTCCGTCGCCACCAGGTACGAAACCGTCATCGGCCTCGAAGTGCACTGCCAGCTGATTACGAAGAGCAAGATGTTCTGCGGCTGCAGCGCGGACTACTCCGGCTCCGAGCCGAACACGCACGTCTGCCCGGTGTGCATGGGCATGCCGGGCGTCCTGCCGGTGATCAACGAGCAGGCTATCGAGTACATCACGATGACCGGGCTGGCGCTCAATTGCAGCATCGCCCCGTTCTCGAAGTTCGACCGCAAGAACTACCCGTACCCGGACCTGATGAAGGGCTACCAGATTTCGCAGTACGACCTCCCGGTCTGCCAGGACGGGTGGCTCGAAATCGCCCCCGAGGGGCAGGACCCGCGGCGCGTGGGCATCACCCGCGTGCACATGGAAGAGGACACCGCACGCCTTCTCCATCGCACCGACCCGGTGACCGGCGAGAGCTACACGCTCGTGGATATCAACCGTTCGGGCACGCCGCTGATGGAGATCGTGAGCGAGCCCGACATGCGCTCTCCGGCCGAGGCGCGCGACTACCTCGTCCGGCTGCGCCAGATCCTGCGCTACATCGGCGTGAGCGAAGCGAACATGGAGGAAGGCAACTTCCGCTGCGATGCCAACGTATCGCTCCGCCCGGTTGGGTCGACATCGTTCGGCACCAAGGTCGAAATCAAGAACATGAACAGCTTCCGGGCGGTGCACGACGCCATCGCGTTCGAAGAAGTGCGCCAGGCCGCGATGCTCGACCGGGGCGAGCGCATCATCCAGGAGACGCGTGGCTGGGTGGACGAACGGAACGAGACCGTGAGCCAGCGCACAAAAGAGCATGCGAATGACTATCGCTACTTCCCCGAGCCGGACCTGCCGCCCCTGAAGTTGGGCGAGCAGTACGTCGCCCGGGTGCGGGCGAAGCTGCCGGAATTGCCGCAGTCACGCTTCCAGCGCTTCGTCGCCCTCGGGATTTCGGCCCACGACGCGGAAGCCCTGACGGAAGCGCGGGAGCGCGCCGACTACTTCGAGGCGGTGGCGAAGGCCATCAACCTCGAACCGCGCAAGGATGCCCGGCTGGCGGCGAACTGGGTCCTTGGAGAGGTGGGCCGCTGGTTGAACGCGCACGGCCGGGAGATCGAGACCTTCCCGCTTCCGGCGGAACAACTCGCGGGCCTCGCACGTCTTGTTGATGAGGGGAAAGTGACCTCGAACGTCGGTAAGGAAGTGTTCGAACAGATGGTTGAGAGTGGCCGCAGCGCCGCGGAGATCATCGAGTCGGCTGGTCTCGCACAGATCAGCGGCGAGGACGAACTGCTCACCGCTGTGCGCGGGGCGATTGCGGCGAACCCGAAGGCCGTCGCGGACTATCGCGGCGGCAAGACCAGCACCATCATGTTCCTCGTGGGGCAGGTGATGCGGGAGACACGGGGTCGCGCGAATGCGGGCGTGGTGCAGGCGCTGCTGGAGAAGGAGCTAAATGTTTAGGCTGCCGAGCGATATCGAGAACCGGTGGTACACTTCCGCCCGATGACGCTTCGTACCATCCGCGAACACTCGGCCCTCAAATGGCTGTACCCGGGGATGCACATCAAGCGCTGGCTTGCGCTGCTCCTCTTCGGCATCTCGCTCATGGGACTGGGCATCGCCTACGTCCTGAAAGAAGCCTACCTCCAGGTCGAACTCCCGGGCGCTTTCTACTACCTGACCCTGCAGTTCATCCCGCGCTGGGGCCGTGGCCTGCTCTTCATGGCACTTTCGCTCACGACGGTGGGCATCTCGGTGTGGAAGCTCAACGAATCGCTGCTGTTCGCCTTCGTACGGCCGGAGACGCGTGAGCAGGGCCCCGGGTTGGCTGAGGCGATCTACAACAAGCGGTTCCTCAGCCGCGGCCCGCATGTGGTCGCCATTGGCGGGGGCACGGGCCTGTCGACGCTCCTCCGGGGGATAAAGGACCACACCAGCAACCTCACGGCCATCGTCACCGTAGCGGACGATGGCGGCAGCACCGGACGGCTCCGCCAGGAGTTCGGTGTGGTTGCCCCGGGTGACCTTCGCCAGTGCATCGCCGCGCTGGCCGAGGCTGAGCCCCTCATGTCGAAGCTGTTCCAGTACCGCTTCACAGAAGGCACGGGCCTCGAAGGCCACAGCTTCGGCAACCTGTTTATCGTGGCCATGGCCGAGGTGACCGGGAACTTCGAAACGGCCCTCCATGAGGCCTCTCGTGTGCTGAACGTGCGGGGCAGCATCCTCCCTTCGACGCTGGAGGACGTGACCCTCAGCGCACGCACGCACGAAGACGAGCTCGTCCATGGCGAGCACAACATCACCGAGCACGGTGCTCGCATTCGCGACCTGTACCTCAATCCGCCGAACGCGGCCGCGCACCCGGAGGCGGTCCGCGCCATCCTCGACGCCGACCTCGTCGTCATCGGCCCCGGGAGCCTCTACACGAGCGTCCTTCCGAACCTGCTGGTGCCGGAGATCCAGAAGGCACTCCACCAGACGAGCGCGATGAAGCTGTTCATCTGCAATGTGGCCACCCAGCATGGGGAAACGGACGGCTTTAGCGTGGCGGACCACATCGAGACGCTCGAACGCCACGCCGGCAAGGGCGTCCTCAACGTGGTGCTGGCGAACAACAACATCGCCAACGACCTGCCGGAGGCCTGGCAGTCGAAAGCGGTTTCGATAACGCAGGACGCACTACGGGCGTTCGAGGGCGTGCGGCTGGTGCAGGCCGACGTCGTCGCCGAAGAGAACCGTTACCGGCACGACCCGGCGAAGCTCGCCGGTACGGTTATGCGACTGTACGATAACCGGGACATCTACTCGCCCGAAACGAGGCCCGCCGCGCGCGAAGCCTCGCTGGCCGCAACACGGTAAGCATTCATGGATTTGTTTCTCAACGTCCTTCAGATTCTGGTTTCGACCATCCTCATCGTGGTGGTTCTCCTCCAGGTCAAGGGTTCCGGCTTCGGCGCGGCTCTCGGCGGCATGTCCGGCGGCGGCGTCTACCGCACCAAGCGCGGCCTCGAGCGCACGCTCTTCCAGGCCACCATCCTGCTCGTGATCGCGTTCATCCTGATTTCGTTCCTGAGCGTGCTGCAGCAGAAGTAGCCCTTGCTCGAGCATCGCACTCCCGGCAGATCACGGCGGACCACCCTCCTGGTTGGGGCGATTGTCGTTGCCGCGCTCGCTGCGGCACTTGCGCTGGCCCTGCGGTTGTCCGGCAACGAAGGTGTGGTGCTAACCGGTACGTCCACGTACGTCGAAGGCGTTTCCGGCACCTGGCAACGCGTGAACCCGCTGTTCGCCAGCGCGAACGAAGTTGACGCCGACCTCTCCGAACTCGTCTTCTCCGGTCTTGTCCGTATCGGGCCCGATGGGCAGGTCGAGCCTGACCTTGCGGACCTGCCGCAGATCACGGACGAAGGCCGGACCTACACCTTCACACTGCGCAAGGGGTTGACCTGGCACGACGGCCAGCCGCTCACCAGCCGCGATGTCGCGTTCACCGTGCGAACGGTCACGAGCAGCGACTTTAGCGGCGACCAGGCGCTGGCCGAGGGCTGGCGCGGCGCCGACATCGATGTGCCGGATGACCTGACGTTCGTGGTCAGACTGCGCCAGCCGTCTGCGCCGTTCCTCGCCCGCACCGCCACGATCGGGATCCTGCCCGAGCACTTGCTGGGAAGCGTGGCAGTGACCCAACTCGAAGACACGCCCTTCAATGCGGCCCCGGTCGGCAGCGGCCCGTACAAGGTCGAGTCCATGGACTCACGCGAGGCCCGGCTGGTCGCGAACCCGGCCTACCACCTCGGGAAGCCTGGCGTCGACCGTCTCGTGCTCAAGTTCTACACCGACGATGCGAGCGCCATCCGCGCGCTGCAGTCCGGGGACGTGCGCGGGCTGTTGCTCCGCGAGACGGCGGCACAGGGGCAACTAACGGACCTTCGCAAGGTCAAAGACACGCGGGTGGACCAGTTGGAGCGCTCGACTCAGGTGCTGCTCTACCTGAACACGACGAATGCGCTCTTCCGCGACCAGCTTGTGCGCCAGGCCATTTCGCTCGGGGTCGACCGGCGGGCCATCGTTGACAAGGAGTTTGCCGGCGCTGCGACGGTGTCGTCGTCGCCGATTGCGCCGCGAACGTGGGCCTATGTGGCCGAGTACGACTTTGTGAACCGGGACCTCGAAAAGGCGCGCGCGCTGCTGAAAAAGGCCGGCTGGGAGCCGTCGGCGACGACGGGGATCCTGACTCGCGCGGGCCAGGAGTTCCGCTTCGTCATCCGCGTGGACAACGATCCGGTGCGCGTCGCCATCGCCACGGACATCGCGACGCAACTCGGGGACCTCGGCATCCGGGCGACGGTGGCCAGCACGACGTTCACCGTGCTGAACCTCGACTACCTGGTCCCGCGACGGTACGCCGCGGCCGTTGCAGCCTGGGAGCAGGGGCCGGACCCTGACCCGTATTTCGGCTGGCACAGTTCGCAGATGGGGACGGCGGGGCTGAACCTGGCGAACTTCGAAGACCCCGTGACCGACGAGTTGATCGCCAAGGGGCGCACCTCCACCGACATCGAAGTACGGAAGGACAGCTACCGCCAGTTCCAGGAAATCTGGCAAGACCTCGCGCCAGGCATCGTCATCGCCTACCCACACGCGATTTACGCGCATCCCGACGGGCTGAAGAATCTCATGCAGGGCGTGCTGTTTTCGGGCGCCGACCGGTTCGAAGACGTGCAGGAGTGGCGGCAATGAGCGCCCGCGTGGTGTTCATGGGGTCTCCGGAGTTCGCGGTCCCCAGCCTTCGCGCGCTGGTTGAAGCCGGCCACGTGGTGACCCTCGCCGTTTGCCAGCCCGACAAGCCGGCGGGCCGCGGCGGACGGCTGCAGGCGCCGCCGGTGAAGGTGGCTGCAGAGGCGCTTGGCATCGAAGTCTTCCAGCCCGAGCGGCTGCGCGACGAAGCAGTGCAGGCGAAGCTCGCCGCCGCGGACGCGGATGTCTTTGTCATCGCGGCCTACGGGAAGATCCTCCCGCAGGCCGTGCTCGACCTGCCGAGGCATGGCTGCCTGAACGTACACGCCTCTTTGCTGCCCAGGTGGCGCGGCCCCAGCCCCATCGTCGCGGCCGTCCTGGCAGGCGATACGGTGACCGGCGTGAGCATCATGTCGCTCGTGCGAAAAATGGACGCCGGGCCAGTGCTTTCGACGGTCGAGATGCCAATCGAGCCCAGTGACACAGCGGGAGCCCTCGAAGCGCGACTGGCGGAGGCGGGCGCGCAGGAACTCGTTCGCGTGCTTCCCTCGTGGCTTGCAGGGGCGGTCACTCCGAAGGAGCAGGACGAAGTGGCGGCGACATACTGCCACCTCATGACCAAGGACGCCGGCTGGCTCCGGGCGAGCATGAGGGTTGCAGAGGCAGAGCGGGCTGTGCGCGCCTATAACCCGTGGCCGGGCGCCTCGGTTGGCTACGGCGGGCTGCGTCTCGCCATCTGGCAAGCGAGTATCGTACTCGCGGAGGCAGCGGCCCCCGGGACCGCACGAGTCATGGAACGCGCCCCCGCGGTCGCGTTCGACGATGGCTGGCTCAAGCTCGAGGTGGTCCAGAGACCCGGGGGTAAGCGGCTGACGGCGCAGCAGTTCCTCGCTGGGGAGCGCGGGGCGTTCGGCCCGGCGGTGGACCTGGCATGAGCGGCCCCGCGGTTCCTCGGTCGCTCTATGACCTGCTCCCCGGTGACGTGGATGCGCTGGTGGCCGAACTTGGCCTTCCGAAGTTCCGCGCGAACCAGCTGCTGCAGGCCCTCTACCACGAATTTCCGGCTTCACCGGAAGAGCTTCGCCAGTTGCCTGCTGAGGCCCGTGCCGCCGTCACAGCCCGCTGTCCGCTGGCTTCGGCCACCGAGGTGCGCCGGGTGACCAGCGACGACGGGAACACGACGAAGCTCCTGCTTCGCATGGCCGACGGCACGCTCATCGAAACGGTGCTCATGCAGTACCCGGACGGGCAGGCTCACCCCGGGCTCCCGGGCGAACCGGACGATGAGCCGCGCAACCCGGCCTCCAGGCGCCCGCGCTCAACGGTCTGCGTCTCCACCCAGGCGGGCTGCGCGATGGGCTGCGTCTTCTGCGCCACCGGCCAGATGGGCTTCGAGCGCAACCTCACGGCTGGGGAAATCGTCTCCCAGGTCATCCATGTGGCGAAGTTCCTCAAGTCTCGCGGCGAGCACGTCACGAACATCGTCTTCATGGGCATGGGCGAACCGCTGGCGAACTACACGGAGACGGTGCGGGCGGTGCGCATCCTCACGGACCCGCGTTGCTTCGGGCTCGGACAGCGGCACATCACGATCTCGACGGTTGGTGTGATTCGCGGCATCGAACGCCTCGCGGAAGAGGGCCTCCAGGTTGGGCTGGCGATTTCGTTGCACTCGCCAGACGAGGCGCTGCGGCAGCGGCTGGTGCCGACTGCGAGCCCGCATTCAGTGCAAGAACTGCTGACGGCGGCGAAACGGTTCTTCAAGGCCACCGGGCGGCGGGTCTCGTTCGAATACGCGCTTGTCGGCGGCGAGAACGATTCACCGGAGACGGCCCGCCCACTCGCGAGCTTGCTCCGCGGCACGCCGACGCATGTGAACCTGATCCCGGTGAACCCGACGGCCGGAGGCTTCCAGCGGCCATCGCGGGCGAACGTCCTCGCCTTCGAAGCAGTGCTTCGCGAGGCGGGCATCAACTGCACCGTGCGCGTCGAAAAGGGTTCGGAGATCTCGGCGGCCTGCGGTCAGCTTCGAACGGACGAAGGGAACGCGATCATCGCGCCGGACGAAATCAGTGCGTTGCCCGTCGCGCCAAGGCGCGGACCGCGGCAAGCGCAGCCTTCCCCAGCACCATCCCAACACCAATAGCCACTGCCGAGCGCATGTCGAGCAGCGTGTGAACATCGCCGCGAACGACCGGGGCGAAAAGGATGCCCGTGCGTACCTCGTCGACGGCTACCGAGCGGCCCGCGATGACGGCGGCCGAACTCTGGCGGACTGTGCCGGTTTCGAATCGCGCGACTCCCACGAAGCTCTTCGTAACGTCGATTTCGTCGGCTTCGAGCTTGCGCACGACGCTGCGGTCGATGGCGAGGTGCGTGGTCGCGGAGATGTCATCGACGGTTTCGTTGCCATAGCCGGCGGCCGTCCCGTTGCGCTGTCCCAATCGGTGCTCCTGCGGCCAACGTAGACCGGGGGCCACGAAGACGCAATGCTCAGTGCGTGCGAACAGACGAGTTCGTCTTCGACCTGCCGCCAGAGCTGATCGCCCAGGAACCGGCCGAGCCGCGGGATTCGGCGCGGCTCATGGTGCTGCGCTTCAAGTCGCAATCTGTGGAGCACCGGAGTGTTCGTGACCTGCCCGAGTTGCTCCGCCGGGGCGACCTGGTTGTGGTGAACAACACCCGCGTGATGGCTGCGCGTCTCTTCGGGAAGCGGCCGGATACCGGTGGAAAAGTCGAGGCGTTACTCGTCCGGCCATTCACGGACACGACGTGGGAAGTGCTGTTCAAGCCAGCGCGGCAGGCCCGCCCTGGCCGCCGGGTCGTGTTCGAAACGCACGAAGGCGCGCTGGCGGCGACGGTGCTCGGCCGTGACGACGGGCCGGTGGTGCTGGAGTTCGAGCGCGCTTTCGACCCCGCAACGGTCGGCGAGATGCCGCTGCCGCCCTACATCAAGGGCTTTCACGGCGATCCGGAGCGGTACCAGACCGTGTACTCGCGCGACGCCGCGAGTGCGGCGGCGCCAACGGCCGGGCTTCACTTCACACCAGGCCTCCTGGAGCAGCTTCGGGCTGGCGGCATCGACCGCGCCGAAGTCACGCTCGAAGTCGGGCCGGGGACCTTCCGGCCGGTCTCGGTCGATAACCCGCACGACCACATCCTTCACAGCGAGCACGTAACGGTCCCGGCTGATGCCGCGACGGCCGTGACCCGGGCAAGGCGTGAGCAGCGGCGAATTGTCGCGGTGGGGACGACCGTCGTTCGGACATTGGAGCACGTCAGCCGGGAACGGGGCGCAGTCGAGGCGTATGACGGCTGGACCGGCCTGCGGATCCTTCCCGGCGACCGGTTCCAGGTGGTCAATGCGTTGCTGACGAACTTCCATCTGCCGAAGTCGACGTTGCTCATGCTGGTATGCGCCTTCGCGGGGCAGGAGTTCGTGATGGAGGCGTACCGGGAGGCCGTGCGCGAGCGATACCGGTTCTTCAGCTTCGGCGACGCGATGCTCCTGCTGCCCGAATAACGGTGCGAAATTCGTTGCAAGCGCTGGTCCGGACTGCGTACTATGCGCGTGGCTCATTCCAGCTATAGAGGAGGCTGTACCCATGGGCGACAAGAGTCCGAAAAACACCGCGAAAACCAATAAGCAGAAGGCTGACCACAAGGCTGCTGCAAAGACTGCCGCACCGAAGAAGTAGCGCGATTCGGGTTCACGCCGGAAACGGATGGCGACGGAGCCGTGCCGGGCGATCGTTCCAGGTGGGGGCCCGCAGGCTCCCACGCTGACCAGTTCGTTGGGGGGAGACCGGATGCTGGCTCGGCTCACGTTTTTCGGGTTGGTCCTGAGCGGGATGACCGTTTTTGCTGCCTGTGGTGGCAGCAGCAGTGACGATGATGACGACGATCCGACGCCGACCGTAGAGGCCACTGCCACCGCGGTGAAGGACCTGACGCCACAGGAAATCGTGGCCCAGATGAATCAGTCGGTGGTGCA
This sequence comes from Dehalococcoidia bacterium, assembly GCA_020853755.1. GTDB lineage: Bacteria > Chloroflexota > Dehalococcoidia > Tepidiformales > Tepidiformaceae > Amarobacter. The sequence goes on from JADYYG010000004.1 coordinate 58,657, forward strand.
CATCAAGGCCACCTATCCTGAGGGGACCGGCGGTGGCAGCGGCATCGTTTGGGAAGACGCCACCCACATCCTGACGAACGCCCACGTGGTCACCGGCGCGGGTTCGATCAAGGTCATCGACCCGAAGGATGGCAGGCAGATCAGCGCGAAAGTCGTGGCGCAGAGTCCGTGTGATGATGTGGCGCTGCTCGAGGTAGAACGAGGGAACTTCACCCCGGCGAAGATCGGCGACAGCGGCAAGCTGGCGGCCGGCGAAGCTGTCGTCGCCCTCGGCTTCCCGGGCACCGTCACTGACCAGAGTTCCGACAAGCTCACCGTCACGCGCGGCATTGTCAGCAAAGTCAGCGACACCGTGGACGGGTACAACGACCTGATCCAGACCGACGCCGCGATCAACCCTGGCAATAGCGGCGGACCGCTGGTAAACGCGCGCGGTGAAGTCATCGGCATCAACACGTTGTCGGCGCGGACGAAGCAGGACCAGAACTACGCCATCGCGATCAACGAAGCGAAGTTCGTGGCAGATAAGCTGAAGGCCGGGAAGAACCTGAACTGGATCGGCGCCCGCATCGAGCCGAACTACCGTGGCCTCGCGAGCGAACTCGGCATCAAGCTCGCCTACACCGATGGCCTGCTCGTCACCGGCATCGACACTGGGAGTCCCGCCCAGAAGGCTGGCCTCGGCTACTCCGACCTCATCTACACCGTCGATGATGTGAATGTGCCGACCGTCGGCTCGTTCTGCGATGTCCTCCGCTCTCGGAAGGCCGGTGACAAGATCCGGATCGTGATTACGCGCACGTACCGTGACGGGTCGTATGAGGACCTCTACTCGGACGTGGTCCTCGAGTAAGATCCCGGTTCGATGTACAAAGAACTTGGCCCGGAGGACCACCTGCGGATGCTCGGCCTGGGCGCCGATGAACTCCCGGAAGTGGTCCTCCTCCTCGGTATCTTCGATGTGCACGAGGGCGCGAAGCGGTTCGCCCGGTACCTCGATGACGCCCGCTTCTCCCGCTCGGAGACGACGATGAGCGGGCTGCCGTACTACCTCGGCACGCATAAAGGGACGCGGGTCGCGCTCTCCGCCTGCTTCGGCGGACCGATGGCAGCGACGTTCGCGCACACCTGGTGCGGCGCGGGCGTGCGCACCGTGGTCCAACTGGGCTGGTACGGGGCGCTGCAACCGGGCACCAGCTTGGGCGACGTGGTGGTGCCGCGCCACGCCGAACGCCAGGATGGGGCTTCGGACTGGTACCTCGCAAAGGGCATCCTGGCCGACGCTACCCCGGAACTTGCAGGTGCGATCGCCGAGGGGTTACGCGGGCGCGGCATCCCGGTCAACGAGCACGCCATCTTTTCGACCCCTGCGCTGCTGGCTGAATCGCGCGAGGTCATCGCGGACTGGTCGCGCCACGGCTGGCACGGCGTGGACATGGAGACCGCGGCCACATTCGCCGTGGCGAAACACATGGGCGCACGGCGCGCGGCCGCCCTCCTGCGGATCGATGATCTCGTGACCGAAGAGCACAGTGTCGCCGGCGCTCTCCCGGCTGAACTTCGTAGCTTCATGCGCAGCCGTGAGGAAGAGTTGCTTCACGCGGTGGTTGAGGCCTGTGCAGCGACGCCGGCGTAGCTGCCTGTTCGCTCAGGGCGGTTCCCCGTAGTATCCCCGGCACAACCCCATCGGAGGATGAGATGGACTTCTGCCGGTACGAAAAGAAGGACCACGTCGCGTATATCACGATCACGCGCCCGGAGGTGATGAACGCGCTTCACGCTCCCGCGAACATCGAACTTGGCCAGGTCTTCGACGACTTTGCCGCGGACGATGACAGCTGGCTCGCCGTGCTCACGGGCGAGGGCGACCGCGCGTTCTCGGCGGGCAACGACCTGAAGTACACCGCGGAGATGTCGCGGCTCCCGCGCGAGCAGCGCCCGAACCTCGGCGCCGCACGGGGCGGCTTCGGCGGCCTGACGAGCCGGTACGACCTCTTCAAGCCCATCATCGCCCGGGTCAACGGCTTCGCGCTCGGCGGCGGGCTCGAACTGGCGCTCGCGTGCGACATCATCGTGGCGGCTGACCACGCCGAGGTCGGACTGCCTGAGCCTCGCCGTGGGCTGATCGCGGGCGCCATGGGCGTACACCGCCTGCCGCGCCACCTGCCGCTGAAGCAGGCGATGGGGTACATGCTGACCGGGCGTCACATGTCGGCCCAGCGCGCCTACGAAATCGGTCTCGTGAACGAAGTCGTGCCGCTGGCGAAGCTCGACGACGCGGTCGGCGCGTGGATTGCCGACATCGTCCGGTGCGCGCCGCTTTCGGTGCGGGCGACGAAGGAGGCGGCGCTCAAGGGACTCCAAATGCCGCTCGAACAGGCCGGCGTTGCCGAATACCAGTGGGAGATGGCCCGCCGCCGCAGCGCCGATGCCATCGAAGGCCCGCGGGCGTTCGCCGAGAAGCGCGCCCCGAACTGGACCGGAAAGTAAGGCACACCAGGCACGTCAGCATCAGGACGGCAGTTGCCAGCGGCCGTCCTGCTCGCTGATGAGACCGTCCTTGCGGAGTCCCTGGAGGTAGCTGTCGAGGCGGCCGTGGTGCGCGGATGGCAGCGCGGCCTGGAGTTCCGCCGCGGTGGCGGGCGCAACCCGGAGTGCATCAATAATCCGGCCGCGGGCGAAGCGTGCCGTGCTTTCGAAGCGAGGTGCGGTGGCCCCCGGTGCAGCGCCAGCGGGCATGCCTGCTTGCCGCCAGCCGCACCTCTGCGCCAGCGGGCACGCTTCGCAGCGCGGTTGCCGGGCGGAACAGACCATCGCCCCCAGGTCCATGAGCGCGAGGTTGTGGGCGCGAACGTCCCGGTTCGGGAGGAGTGCCGCGAGGGCGGCAGTCATCTGCGCAGCTGTCAGGTCCCGCTGACTTGCTGCCCCGAGGACTGCGCGAGCAACGACCCGGGCAATGTTCGTGTCGGCGACGGCGACCGGTTGTTCGAACGCGAACGAGCGTACGGCGGCAGCGGTGTATTCGCCGATGCCGGGCAGTGAACGGAGATCGCGTTCCGCGCGCGGAAGTTCGCCGCCATACCGGTGCGCGACCTCGACGGCGAGGCGGTGGAGGTTGAGGGCCCGCCGGTTATAGCCGAGCCCTCGCCAGGCGCGGATGACTTCGGCCGGGGATTCGGCTGCCAGGCTCGTGAAGGTGGGCCAGCGTTCGAGCCACTGGCGGTAGTACGGCAGCACGCGTTCGACCTGCGTCTGCTGGAGCATGACTTCGGAGACAAGGATGGCGTAGGGGTCGCGGGTCAGCCGCCAGGGAAGCGTGTGGCGGCCGTTCTGCCGGTACCAGTCCATGAGCGGCTGGCGCACGGCGGCCGGGTCACACCCGGCGGATATCGAGGTCCTCCGTGTTCATGCGCGTCATGCGTTCGAACGCCTCATCGGTGGTCATCAAGTCCAGGAAGAGTGTTCGCTCCAGCGCGAGCCCGTCGGCGAGCGGCGTTTCCGGCGTCCCGCGAACGAGGCGCTTGATGTGGCCGGCCGCCCGTGGCGGGAGTCGCGACATTTCGTGTGCCATTGCCCTGGCCTGGGCGACGGCTTGGCCCGCCGGGGTGAGTTCCTGGAGGATGCCGAGGCGGAACGCTTCAGCTGGGGAGACGGTTCGGCCCCGCATGGCGATTTCGAGCGCACGGGGCATGCCCACCAGCCTCGCGAGGCGCTGGGTGCCGCCCGCGCCGGGAAGGATGCCCACCTTGATCTCCGGCAGCCCCACTTCGTAGGGGCCCTCTTCGGCAACCCGGATGTCACAGGCGAGGGTAAGTTCGAAGCCGCCACCCATCGCGAGCCCGTTGATGGCCGCAATCACCGGCTTGGGCATCGTTTCGAGGCGGCGGAAGACGTGGTCGATGGTGCGTTCGGGTATCAGGGATTCGGTGTCGACAGTGACGCCCTGTTCTCGCAATCGCTGCGAGGCAGCTGCTAGCTCGACTACGGAGTAGTGGCGAATGAAGACGCCCGGAATGCCACCCGTGAGCACAACTGCCCGCACGCTATCGTCGGTCTCCAGTTCCCTGGTGACCACGTCGAGTTCGGCCACGGTGCCAGTGTCCATGTACCCCATGGGCGGATTCGTGATGGTGACCACCGCGACCGGGCCGTCGCGTTCGACTGAGAGTTGTGCCAAGGCTAGTCGTCCTCTTCTTCGCCGCCCTCTTCATCGTGGGTGCTGGCTGTGGACGTGGGCACGATGGCGATGTCGCCGCCTTCGCGCTTCCCCTTCTTTGGCGCCGGGACTGCGCGCAGGGTTTCACCGAGCGCAGCCAGGGCCTCGGCTGATGTTCCCGCCGGGACGACGACCGCGAGCGCGCCCGAATCGCGCAGGACACGCAGTTCGCCAACCGCCGCGGCCGCATCGACCGTCACGATGAGCCCGGTGGAAGCGAACGATGCCAGCCGCACGAGGCCGAGCTGCTGGGCCAGCGTCATCGCGCCTGTCGAACGCTGCACGAAAAGGCCATCGAGCCCGAGCGGCCCGAGGGCGCGCAGCGTGTTGTCGTCCATGTCCAGCGTGGCCACGACGACCTGGCCCATCTTCTCGGTGTCGACGGCGGCTGAATCTGTGGTGTCGAGCGGGCTCACGACGAAGTCGCAGTGAGCTGCATTCAGGGCCTCGGCGTCCGCTTCGGAGAGCGAAGCAAGTCCGCAGCCAACGGCCAGCTTTTCGGAAGCAATGCCGTTCATGGCAGCGGCGGCCGCAGTTGCTCCGCCCGCATCGACCAGAACCCCGTCGGCGCCCACATCGAGGGCAGCCTGGATCTCGGCAGCGTTGCGAGCGGTGGCGATGAGGGCCATGGCGCGCGGCTGTTCGCGGCTTACACGGCCGAAGCCGATGCCGGGCCCTTCGCGGCGTTGCAGTTTCTGGATTCGCTTCTGAAGCTGGCTCAAGGGGGTTACTCCTCTGTCCGTGGAAGGCTGGAACGAACGACCGCGCCAGCCTGGATGACGGTGCGGATAGCTGATTGATCGGTGAGGGCCTCGATGCTCGCAAGCGGGTCGCGGTCGAGGATGACGAGGTCGGCGGCGAGACCTGGTTCGACCCGGCCAACTTCGTTGCTGACCTTGAGCAGGTCTGCCGCCCAGGCGGTCGACGCCATCAGCGCGGTGGCCGGGCTGAGGCCGAGTTGGACCATCCGCACGAGTTCCTGCGCGTTTTCGCCGGGGCGGTTCACCGGCGTGCCCTGGTCGGTGCCCATGGCGATATTCACGCCGGCAGCGACGGCCGCCCGGAAGCTCGCCTCGTGGTCTTCGAGGACGCGCGTCCCCTTGTCGACCACGAACTGCGGGATGCCGGCTTCGAGGCCGTTATTCTGAATCTGGAACGGCGCCGTGAGTGTGGCGACGAGGTAGGTCCCCTGGTCGAGCATCAACTGGATGGCTTCGTCATCGAGCCAGATGCCGTGTTCGACACTGTCGACGCCGGCGCGGAGAGCGTTCTTGATGCCGTCAGTCGCCTGCGCATGCGCGGCAACGACGCGGAAGGCTTTGTGCGCTTCTTCGACACCTGCGCGGAGTTCGTCCTCGGTGAAGCTGGGCGAACGAGGGTCGACGCCCGGGGTCATGACACCGCCGCTGGCGAACAGCTTGATGGCGGTGGCGCCGGCCCTGAGTTGTTCGCGCACCGCGCGGCGGACGCCATCGGGCCCGTCGGCTTCGGTGGCGACGAAGCCGTGCCCATGGCCGCCAGTCATGGTCACGCCGAGGCCGGCGGCAAACATACGTGGGCCGGGAATGAGGCCGTTCGCGATGGCCGAGGCCATTTCCACGTTCAGCCGTTCGGCTGCGCCGAGGTCGCGCACGGTGGTGATGCCGGCTTCGAGCGTGGCCTTTGCGTATCCAGCCGCTTTCCATGCCCGCTGGGGCAGAGGCTGGCCACGCCCACCGTTGAGCTCGCGCGGGTTGCCGCTGCTGGTGAGGTGCACGTGGCAGTCGATCAGCCCGGGGATGATGTAGCACCCTGTGGCGTCCAAGATGGCTGCTCCCTCGGGGCGAGAGCCATCGAGTCCAGCAATGCGGCCCGCTGCGAGGCTGACGTCCGCCCTCTGGAGCGTCCTTCGGGTGCTATCGAACACGTTCGCCCCGCGAAGGACGAGGGGTGCATGGGCGGAGCCGGCGGGGCCTGGAAGCGTCACGTGCCACCCATTGTCAGCGGCCCGCTTGCATGGCGGCAACTCCGGTCTGGCGAGAATCACTCTGCAGCCCGCATACTGGCCGAAACGCGGCAACCACCTCCCGGTATGCGAAGCGAGGCGCGCCTGTGATTCGAACCATCCTTCGCCGCAAGTGGAACCCCGAAGCAAGCCCCGTGCTCACCGATGCCGCGCCGCTCCCGCAACTGCCGATACACTGCCCGGCGGAAGTGATGGAGGCCCTTGCCCGCGTTGGCCGGAGCGAAGACCTGCGCTTTTCACCGGACGGCACGCTGGTCGCGATAGCCGGGTTCTCGCGGCACGTCATCCTTGTTATCGAAGTTGCCGTCCGGGAGTCCCCGGTGCTGGCAGTCGAACTTTCGGGCTTCGTGGAGATCCGCTCCGCCGGCATCGGCCTCGTCCATGGCATCGATTTCATCGATGAGCGAACGATGGCGGTGGCCAACCGCGATGGCAGCGTCGCGCTGGTCCCGATTCCTCCGGGCGCGCTGCCCGGCGCCGAAGTGACGGTTGAGCCACTCCGCGTCCTGCGTGGGCCGCATGTCCAGTCGCCCGGCTCGGTGGCGGTTGTTCCCGGTGAGGGCGGGCTGACCGGCCTCGTGGTCTGCAACAACTATGTGCATCGCGTGGTGCGCTACGACCTCGATGCTGACGCCGGGTTCGCCGAACGCGGCCACGAGGTGGTGGCGCGGTGGCGGCTCGAGGTGCCCGACGGCATCGCTATCAGCCACGACGGAACAGTGATGGCGATCAGCAACCACGACACCCACGACGTGAAGCTGTTCCGCATGGACGACCCCGCGGGTCCGGACCGCCTGCCGATTGGGACGCTTGGCGGACTACAGTTCGCGCACGGGCTTCGGTTCACGCCCGATGATTGCGCGATCCTGGTAGCCGACGCGGGCGCGCCGTACATCCATACGTACGAATGCGGTGACGGCTGGGTGGGCGACAAGCAACCGGTCCGCAGCCATGTTGTCATCGACAGGGCAGCGTTCATCCATGGGCACGTCAATCCGCAGGAGGGCGGCCCGAAGGGGGTCGACATCCACCGCGGCGGACAGGTCGTCGCGATGACTTGCGGCGCCCAACCGCTGGCGTTCTACCCGCTGCGCGATTTCCTAGCCCCGGCCTGACTGCCCCGCTGGCCTGTGCGCTGATTCGTGTAGCATCCGGGCGGCAAGGAGGCCGCCATGAACCCTCGCATCCAACTCGTCATTGATGAGTTCGCACGTCACCGCCGCCAGTTCACCGTGCTTTGCCATTCGTTCACCCCGGTCGAACTGGTGACGCCCATCCCCGGGTCGCACTGGACCGTGCGGGACTACATCGCGCACCTCTGCACCATCGATGGACTGATCGTGCCGGGGTTCGCCGCCCGCGTGGGGACGCAGGCTCCCATGCCGGACACGCCGATCCCGAACCCGTTCGACATCGACGATTGGAACGAGGCCGCCGTTCGCTCGCGGGAGAACGTGTCTATCGATGACCTGCTGGCCGAGTCTGATGGGCACCGGGAGCGGCTCATCGCCGCGATCACCCGGTTCAGCGATGCCGACCTCGACGCCATCATCGACTACGGCGGCGACCGGAAGACGCTGAATCTGCCGAAGTCGAAGGTTCGCTTCGGCGGCTTGCTCTGGGGCATCGCCATCCACGAACCGACGCATACGCGCGACATCCTGCGGGCGCTGCCGGCACGCAGCGAGGAGCCGTGGATCGCCGAGTGGCTGGCGAGCACCAGCGACTCGATGATCCCGCAGGGCGTGCGCGAACAACGCGTCTAGCCGCGCGGCACGGTAGGCTGGAGAGAAGACTCATTCAGGAGCATTCACGTGGCGAAGGAATACAAGAGCGCGCCCGCGATGGCTATCGACCCCTCGAAGAAGTACACCGCAGTCATCGAGACTTCGGCAGGGACCATGGAAGCCGAGTTCTTCCCCCAGGACGCGCCGAACACGGTGAACAACTTCGTCTTCCTTGCCCGGGACGGGTACTACAACGAAGTGATTTTCCACCGCGTGATCAGCGGCTTCATGATCCAGGGTGGCGACCCGACTGGCACCGGCCGCGGCGGCCCCGGCTACCGTTTCAACGACGAGAAGGTGACCCGGCCGTACTCCCGCGGCACCCTCGCGATGGCGAATGCCGGCCCGAACACGAACGGCAGCCAGTTCTTCATCATGCACGCCGACTACGCGCTGCCGCCGAACTACACCATCTTCGGCAAGCTGACCTCGGGCGAGGATGTGGTCGACAAGATCGCGACGGCACGGACCGGCGCCCAGGACCGCCCGGTTGAGCCGGTCTCGATCACCTCGATCACGGTCACCGAAAGCTAAGCAGTCCCCGCACCCCGGGCGGCCGATGTCTGCGCCGCCCCGGTTTCAGCGAAGCACCTGGCCGCCATCGACGATTGCGACGGTGCCAGTGGTGTACGTCCCGCGCATGAAGTACAGGTAGGCCTGCGCGATTTCGCCGGGTTCGCCCATCCGGGCGACCGGTTGGCGGGCGGTCATCGGGCGAATCGCGTCCTCCAGGCCTTCGAGCGCCTCGGTGAGGATGTAGCCGGGACTCACGCAGTTCACGCGGATCGGCGCGAGGTCGACGGCGAGGCCACGGGCCAGGTTTTCGATGGCGGCAGCGCCCGCGGAAGTCACGGTGTTGCCGGGGCGCGGCTTGTGCGCTGCCACCCCGCTGGTCAGTGTGATCGACCCTGACGATGAGATGCTCTGGCGGGCGTGCTTGATGGCACGCAGCGCTCCCCAGAAGCGGATGCGAAAGATCCACTGCCCGGCTTCGAGGTCCCACATGTCCGTTGGGCGGCCGTCCCAGTTTCCGGCCGTGTAGACCAGGTGGTCGAACGCCCCGAGTTCAGCGAAAGCGCTCGCCACATCGTCTTCCGAGCCGGTGTCGATCACGGCCCCCTGTGCGCCCGGTCCGAGCCGTGCGACCGCAGCCTCAACCTTCTCCTTGCGGCTCGAGGCCACAACGACAGACGCGCCTGCCTCCTTCGCAGCCGAGGCCACGCCGAAGCCGATGCCCGAGGTTCCGCCGATAACGACGACGCGTTGACCCTGGAGTGAGTCGCCCATTCCCTGCCCTGCTTTCTTCTGTTCCCTGAGTGCTGAACGGATTGCCTACCAGACCGCAGCGGCCACGCGGAGGAAGTTCCCGTTGCACGCTTTCTCGATAGCCGTGTCGCTCCAGCCGCGGCGCTTCAGTTCGCGGAGGATGACCGCGAGACCTTCGGCGTCGCCGATGCACTCGGGGATGTCGGTCCCGTCGAAGTCGCTGCCGAAAGAGATGTGGTCCTCGCCGACGAGGTTCTTCACGTAGTCGAAGTGGCTGACGACCACGTCGAGCGAGGTGTCCCGGTTCGCCTGCATATCCGGGCGAAGGAAGATGTTGGCGAAGTTGATGCCCATCGTGCCGCCCTTTTCGGCCAGCGCCTTCATCTGGGCGTCGTCGAGGTTGCGGACGTGCGGTGAGATGGCTTTCACGCTCGAATGGGTCGCGATGATCGGCGCCGACGACTCCCGGATCATGTCCCAGAACCCGGCCGGGTTGATGTGCGACACATCGAGGATGATCCCCATGCGGTTGCACTCGTGGACGAGTTCGCGGCCGAGATCAGTGAGGCCGGTCTCGGGAAGGTGGCCGCCGAAGGCCACGCCGTGGGCGAAGATGGTCGACCGGCTCCACGTCGGCGCGAGGCAGCGGAGGCCCGCCTCGTAGAAGACGCGCAACTCCTTGAGACTCCACGAAATCGGGTCGGCGCCTTCGAACATGAAGACCGATGCGAAGGCGTTGTTGTCCCAGGCTGCACGCACGTCTGCGACTGTCCGGCAGATGCGGAAGTGCCCCTCGCTGCGGTCGGCGATGCGGAAGACGTCGTTCATCTCGTCGATTGCGTAGGCGAGCGGGTTGTACTCGGCGCGCTCGTTCGTGAGGTAGATGGAAGTGAAACAGCCGCCGAGGCCGCCGCGCATGGCTCGCGGGAGGTCGACGTGCCCCTTTGCATCGGCCTTCTTCGAGTCATCGGCCGCGGCGTCGGAGAGGAAGTCGCGGCCGCCGCGCGGGCCGAAGGCGCCGCCTCGCGGCTTGATCGCCGTGATGAAGTCTTCGTGGCCGTCAAGAACGGGGGGGAACTCACGGTTGAGCGGTGGGTACATGGGCGCATCCTTCGATGGGGTGAAGCCGTAGCTTAGCGGGCGAAGGACGGGGGTGCCTGCGAGGCCGTTCCTCGTCTACGATGCACGCCGTATGACCGATGCTGCGCTCCCCCGGCCTTCGCGTTTCCCCGGGTGGGTGATGCCTGCCGGGCTGGCCGTGCTCCTGCTGGCCATGCTGCTCGGCATCGTGCTGCTTGCGCGCGAGGCCGGGAAGCCGGATGTGCCGCCAGCGGCCGGGGCGTTCCAGCAACCGCCGCCGCTGAACTACGTCGCGTTCGATGTGCAGCAGGCGGCGAACGGCGTCCTCACGCTCGCTTCGGGGTCCGACGGCGCGACCACGACGGTCACCATCAGTCCGAGCGACCGCGTGTGGCTGCTCCGCCCGGCGACCGTCGCCGAGGTGAAGCCGCCGATGGTGGTCAACGTCGTTGCCATCCCGAATGAGGTGCGGAACTACACCATCCACATGCTGGCGTTCGCGCCAGTTCCGGCGGCCGTGGACTTCGACGGGCCGTTTATCCCGCTGGCCGACGGGTTTGCTGGCTACGAAACCTCGCGCGATGCCGCCGAGCGGGTTGTGGTCTCGGCCGTCCTCGAGACGTTCGATGGCCGTAACGGCAAAACGAAGACCTCGACCGGCGATGGCACGCTGTACATCGATCCGGGGGCGCCGATCCGGGTCATCGCCAAAGGCGTCGCGACGGACATCTCGCCGGGCGACCGCGTCGCGTTCCACCGCGGCGCAGACGGCCAGCCGGACGTTTCGAAGGGCGTGCTGGTGCTTCCAGCGGCGAAGTAGCCGGTCTATTCGGTGCGAAGCGCGGCCGCATCAGTGGTTCGCGTGATGAGGCGCGAGGCGAAGACCAGCGCGGCGACAAAGACCCCGATGACGATGAGCCCGCCGCCCGCGACGAGGAGCCACTCGGTGTGGAGCAGGAACGCCGGTTCGGCGCGTTCCCCGTTCTCATCGACGTTGAGGAACGAGAGCATGCGTTCGCCGACGAGCCGCCCGAGGTAGCAGCCAGCAGCCAGGCCGAGCACCGCAACGACTGCGTATTCGAAGGCGAGGAGCTGGACGACCTGGCCGCGGGAGAGGCCCATGGCGCGGAGGACCGCGAACTCGCTGCGCCGCCGCTGCACCGAGACCCAGAGAGAAACAATGAGCGCCACGGCGACCAGCAGCAGCACTGCGCCAAACGCCAGGTAGAGGATGCCTGCGCCGCCGGCGGCGATGAGCGGGTTCCGTTCGAGTGAGGCGAGCACCGTCTTGCTGTCGTGGACCGTGTCGAGGAGGTACGGCTGGTCGCGTAGCGCGTCCTCGAGCGCTTCGGTGTCCGCGCCGGGTTTGAGCGAGAACCACGCTTCGTTCATCCCGGCCGTAGTGCTGAGGTCGGCGAGCCCGAACCACGAAAGCAACTGGTCGCGGTTGAAGACGACCGCCGGCCCGCGTGAGGTGTCGAGGGTGGCCATCAGCTTGAACGTGCCGACGAGCTTGATTGGCACAAGCACATCGCCGGCAACGACGACCACGCCCGTGCCGCCCTCCGGGATGCCGGTCGCGGCGGAGAAGGCTTCGCTCGCGACCACCGGCAGGGGCACGTTCTCCTGGGCGAGCGAGATGCCCCAGGTGTCGGTGCTCTGCCCGGCCGTCCGGAAGAGCTTCCCGGCGCCCTTGCCGGTCAGCACGCCGTCACGCGTGACATCGAAGGTGTCTTTGTTCACAAGCTTCGATGGGAGCGGTTGCCAGTTGTTGCCGCCTTCGAAGCCTTCGATCAGCTGTTTCCCGGCGGGCGTGATCGCGGAGACGTCATCGAAGAGGAAGGTCAGGTCCTGGGCGTTGAAGCGGCTCGAAGGTTCGGTGATGACGATCGACATAAGCGTCAGCGGCTCGGGGAGTTCGCCTTCGAAGTTGCGGCGGATCTGCCCGGTGAGTTCGTGCCAGCCCGAACCCTCGAGCTTTCCGAGTTCGACCATCTGGTAGTTCTGGTCGCGGTCGGCGATGCGGGCCCAGAGCGTCTGGACGGCGCGCTGGTCGGAGGAGTTGACCTGGATCGAGATGCCTGTGGTCCCGGCCGGGAGGCTCTTGCCTCGCAGGGGCGCCGGCGCGCCGAGGCGGCCGAGGAGTTGGTGCAGGCTCACGCTGGAGAAATCGCTGCGGGACCAGAGCAGTGAGGGCGCGACGTCGGGGTCGACACCGAGCACCTGGAACGTCCGGCCGGTGGTGCCAGCGATGGCCGGGCTGCCGTTCTGGCGAACGACGCCGGTCGCCTGGGATACCCCGGGCAGTTGGCGCAGGGCGGCATCGGATCCTTTCCCGTTGAGCCCGAAGTCGCCCGTGCTGGCCCCGGTCATGCGCCAGGGGACGCCCGCTTCGTAGAGCGCGCGCTGGTCGAAGGTGTCCTTCGCGGTGACGGAGTAGCTCGCAGCGAAGGTGCCGACGGCCACCGCCATCATCAGGAGGAGCGCGAGGCGGGCCGAGTTGCCGGGGCTGCGCGCCACCTGCCAGAGCCCAACCGACACTGCCGGGCTCGCGCGGTGGGCGATGAGCTTTGCGGCCGCACGCAGAACCATCGGGTAGAAGCGGAGGATGAGCGCGGCAGCGGCCAGCATCAGGATGGCCGGCGAGGCGAGCAGGAGCGGGTCGGACGAGAGGCCGCCCGTCGCGGATGGTTCGAAGACGGTGCCGCGTTCCTTGAGTTCGAAGAGGAGCAGCCCGGCGAGGCCCGCGAGGGCGATATCGAGGTAGTACCGCTGGAGGAACGAAACGCCGGGGCGGGCCTGTTCGCGGCGGCGGACGACCGCGCTTCGGCGGGCGACAAGGAGGGCAGGCAGGAGGAGGACAGCGATCGAAAGGACAACGCCCACCGCGGCGAACCCGAACGCCGAGAGCGGGATGGTCGCGGGCAGGAGGTTGCCGTCGTTCACCTTCTGGAACGTGGGCGTAAGGCCGAGCCCGGCGGTGGCGGCCGCGGCCAGCGCCGGGGCGATGAGCATGCAAGGGATACCGAGGACAACGCCTTCGAGCAGGTAGACGGCCCCGACCTGCACCGTTGTGGCGCCGCGGCTGCGAAGGAGCGCGATTTCGTCTGCCTGGCGCTCGACGATGACCATGGCGATGAGGATCACGTAGAAGAGCGCCACCGCCGAGACTTCGAGGAGGAGGATGGTGAGCGGCGCCTGCTGGTAATTCGCGCTCGTGCGGTAGTTATCGAGGACGTTCGTGAGCGGGCTGTAGGATGCGCCGCCGAGGGGCTGGAATTCGAGGTAGAGCGCCTTCAGGTCATCGCGCGCCCGCTCGAAGTTCGAACGGGAGAGGCGCTTCGGGTCGGCGTAGGTGTGCCAGGCGGTCTCGGCGACGTAACCGGGGTGGTCAACGGCGAAGCTGCCGAGCAGCGTCTCCTCGGTCGTGAACATCGGCATCACCGGGCCCATATCCGGGAGCATGCGGAAGGGCGCGAAGTACTTGTCGGTGATGGTTACCCAGAAGGCGTCGGCATCGGAACGCGGTTCGACGAGTGCCGTGATCCTGGCGGTGAAGCTGTAGGTGATTCCGGCGACCGGGGTGCATGGCGGCGGCGGGGGCTTGTCCTCCGAGGGGATCTCGCGGAAGCAGGTGTCGAAGTCTTCCACGAGCTTGAGCGTCTGGCCGACCTTCAGTCCGGAGGCTTTCGCGGAACGTTCGCTGATGGCCACTTCCATCGGCTCGCCGTGGGCCGCGGTCCTCGGGAACGTGCCGTCGACAAGGCGGACGTGCTCTTCGTAGCCGGTGAGCGATTGCAACTGGCCCAGCGGGGCGCCCGTTGGCGCAGGATCGGCGCCGTCCGGGCCGATGAAGAACCGCCCGACCCGCAGGTAGCGTGATTCGGAAGCCTTGAACCAGCCGATGCGCTCATCGATGCGCCGGGAGACGGACTCCTTGAGGTTGCGGCCTTCCTCGGTGTTCAGCGGGATTGCCGGGAAGGTCACCTGGTTGCCGGGGTTGTCGTTCAACTGGTCGCGGACGGTGAAGGTGAGGCCGAGGTCGGCCATGGTGCGGGCGTAGACCGGCGCTGCTGCCAGGAGTGACGCGGCCATGAGCATGCCGAGGCCAAGGACGGCGAGCAGCCGCCAGTTGCGCCCGCTTCGGCGCGAGAAGAGACGCCAGACCTGGAGCGTGCTTCGCATGGCCACGAACTGTACACAAGGTTCCGAACTCAGGCGCTGCGTGTTTACCTGCGGGCCCGGCTTTTGGCGCAGGTGTCCCGCTCCTGCTAGTCTCCCGCAGAATCCGCATGCACACCGTTGGAACCATCCTGCGGATGGTTGTTCGCCGCAGTCTTGCCAACCGCAGGCTCCTGGCCACCGTCATCGTCGGGGTGGTCATGTCGGCCGCGCTGATGTCGAGCGTCGTCCTGTATTCCGATTCGATCCGGGATCTTGGCCTGCGCTATGCCCTGCGCACGGCCAATCCCCTCGACCGCAACGTCCGCATCATCATCTCCGGGCGGCCCGGCGGCAGTGACTACGCCCCGAAGCGGGCGACCGTCGACAGCACGTTGCGTTCCCACCTTGGGCCGGCACTCGGCGAAACCGTGCACTACGGCCGGTCGGCCACGTTCTACCTGGCAGCGCCGGGGCAGCCGTTCCCGGTGGAGGAGAGCCGTCCGCGGGCGCACTTCCAGTTCGCCGACCGCCTGGATAGCGAGGTCCGCCTCGTAGATGGCCGCAAGCCTTCACCGCCGGGCGCCGAAAGCCCGCCGCAGGTGGAGGTCATGCTGGGCAAGGAAGCGGCCGACAAGCTGGGCGTGAGCCCTGGCCAGTCCTTCGACCTCTTCCCGTTCTGGCGGACGGACAAGGCGCCGGTACGCGTGACGCTGGTCGGCCTCATCGAACCGCGCGACCTTTCGGACCCGTACTGGTTCGGCAAGACGGACCGCTTCGTTTCGGACACTCAGAACTGGGACACGTATCCCTTCTGGGTGGATGAAGCGACCGTGAACCAGGTGCTGGCGAAGTACCTGCCGGACATGGACAGCAGCGTCGAAACGTACGGCCTCGTGGCTATTAGCCACATCAACGCGCGGAACGCGAAGAGCATCGAAGACGGCGTGCGGTCACTCGACCCGGCGATGCGCGAGCAGGTGAGTGGCGCGACCTCAGAGTCCAAGCTAGCCGACATCGTTTCGAGCTATCGCACGAAGCTGTTCTTCACCCGGCTCCCGCTGTTCGCGCTGATGCTCCAGGTGGTCGGGATCGCGCTGTACTACCTGGTAATGGTGTCAACGATGCTGGTGGAGCGGCAGGCGGGGGAGATCGCGCTGTTACGTTCGCGGGGTGCGAGCAGCCGCCAGGTCGTGATGATCTACGTGATCGAAGGGCTGGTGGTCTGCGGGGTTGCCGCGCTGGCGGGCCCGTACCTCGCGGCGGCAGGTATCTCGGTGCTGGGCTACACGCCTCCGTTCGAGAACCTGAGCGGGAACGCTGCCCTTTCGGTGCCCATCTCCCGGCTGGCATTCGCGGCGGCAGCCGGGGGCACGGTGCTCGCGTTCGCGGCGCTGCTCTTCCCCGCGTGGCGGGCCGCCCGCCAGAGCACGATCGACTACAAGCATGCCCTCGCGCGACCGCAGACGCAGCCCCTCTTCCTGCGGTACTACATGGACCTCGTGCTGGTCGGTGTGGGGGCGTTCCTCTTCTACCAGTTGCGCGAGAAGGGCTCGCTGGTGACCGAGAAGCTGTTCGGCGGCCTCTCCGCCGACCCGCTTCTGCTGGCCTCGCCGACGCTGTTCATGCTGATGGTGGCGCTCGTGTTCCTGCGCCTGTTCCCGCTTGCGTTGAGGCTGGCGGCGTGGGCCACACACCGGCTCGAAAGCCCGACGGTGGCGCTCGGCCTTTCGCGCATGACGCGGGCGCCGATGCAGTACAGCCGGCTCATCCTGCTGCTTCTGCTGGCGACGGCTGTTGGCATGTTCGCCGCGGGCTACCGGGCCACCCTCGAACGCGGGTACGACGACCGTGCGGCCTACACCGCCGGGGCCGAATCCCGGCTCGAAAACATCCGCCAGCCGGTGAACGTCTCCGACGAGACGCTGCAGACGACCGTGCTCAACGCGACGGGCGCCAGCGCGGCCTCGCTGGGGGCGCGCGGTATCGGGTCCTACAACCTGTCGCAGTACAGTTCGGTCGGCCTCGTGGTGGACGCCATCGACACGGCGACCTTCGCGAACGTCGCCTACTGGCGCGATGACTTTGCGGGAGCGTCGCTCCATTCGCTGTTGGACCGGCTCAAGATCACGCCGGGGAGCAACCCGGGCGCGAAGATGGTTCCAGCAGGCGCGCGAACCATCGGGCTCTGGGCACAGTTCCCCTACAACCCGAACGTGGCGACCATCGGTATCCGCACCCAGGACCCAAACGGGCTCTACTGGGAGTACACGCTGACGACCAGCACGGCGGCCCGCCCCGGTGAGTGGCGCTTCTTCGCTGCCGACCTCACACGCCCGGCACAACTTCGCTTCAACCCGCAACTGGCCTATTCGATGGACACCGAGAAGCGGCTCGACGCGGTCTACATCCGGATCACCGGCGCGCCGCCGCAAGTCCCGGAGCGGGTCACCATCCTCATCGATGACATCCAGGTCTCACCGGCCGCACTGGGGACGGTCCCGGGCATCGGCGCAACGCTCGCCGTACCCGCGACGGGCTTCGCCGATGGCACGGTCATCGAGGGTTTTGATGACATGAGTCCCTACGCCCTGATTACCGGGGTCTCTCTCGGCGACCCGGGAGCGATCTCGGCGGCGCCGAAGCAGGGGCACGGAGGGGGTGACGCTGCGCGCGTTTCGTTCACACGCCAGCGCGGACTCTCGTCCATCGTCGGGCTCCGGGGTGTGCGAACCGATGGCCCACTCCCGGTCATCGCCGAGGAGGAATTCAAAAAGGTCTCCGGGAAGGACGTTGGCGACGAGTTCACGGTGTTCATGAACCGCCAGTACGTTACGGTGAAGCTGGTGGGCACCTTCAAGTACTTCCCCGGGTTCGACCCGGCACGCCCGGAGATGCTGATGGTCGCCGACCTTGCGGCGGCACGGGAACTGGCTGCCACGGTCCCGTCGGCCGCCGATGGCCTGTACGCGAACGAAGCGTGGATGACGGCGGCGGCCCCCGGCGTGATGACCCGCGAACAGCTTCAGGCGAAGGGCGTCCAGGCAGACAAGATCCTCGACCGGCGGGACGTACGCGCCGCCCAGGACGCCGATCCTCTTGTGGCCGCCAGCTGGGAGGGCATCCTTTTCCTGTCGTTCGCTGCGGTGCTGCTGCTAACCGGCCTCGGATTCGCTGTGTACGCCACGCTGGCCGCTCAATCGCGGTCACTGGAGTTCGCCATCCTCCGGACCATGGGCTACACGAGCCGGCAGGTGCTCTCGCTGGTGAGCTTCGAACAACTCTTCGTGATCGTGGCAGGGGTCGTTGCCGGGACCGTGCTCGGATTCCCGCTGGGGCGCCTGATGATCGGCTACCTTGGCGTGACCGAATCGGGCGTCGACCCGGTCCCGCCGCTGATCTCGCAGGTGAGCTGGAGCGCCGTGCTCACGGTGTACGGCCTCCTCGGGATCGTGTTCGCGGCCACCATCGTTTCGCTGGCCGCGGTGTACTCGCGATTGGCCGTCCACCGCGCGCTGAGAATCGGGGAGCTATGATCGTGATTGCACCCTCTGTCCCGCCATCCTGTGCGAAGCGACTCCGCCCATGACCGACGACCTCTACATCCGCTGCGAAGACCTCTTCAAGATCTACAAGACCGCGAACCTCGAGGTGGTGGCCCTCCGCGGCCTCGACCTGAAGGTAGCAAGCGGGGAGTTCATGGCCATCGTGGGCGCTTCCGGTTCGGGGAAGAGCACGCTGCTGAACATCCTCGCTGGACTCGACACTCCGTCCGCAGGGCGCTGCTTCGTTGGCGGCGAAGACCTGCTGACGATGTCCTCGGGCGACATGGTGCGGTACCGGCGGAAGAAGGTGGGGTTCGTCTGGCAACAGACCGGGCGAAACCTCGTGCCCTACCTCGACGCGGTCCAGAACGTAGAAGTGCCGCTCGTGCTCGACGGCGTACCGGCCGGCGAAGCCCGCAAGCGCGCGACCGAACTGCTCGAACTGGTGCTCATGGGCCACCGGCTCAATCACAGGCCCGAGCAACTCTCTGGCGGCGAACAACAGCGGGTGTCGATTGCCGTGGCCCTCGCCAACCGTCCGCCGCTGCTCCTCGCCGACGAACCCACCGGTGAACTCGACTCGGTTGGCGCCGATACGGTCTACGAGGTGTTTCGCACGCTCAACCGCGACCTCGGAACGACCATCGTGATCGTCACCCACGACCCGGACATCGCCGCACGTGTCGACCGGGTGGTGGCGATTCGTGACGGCCGCACCAGCACCGAGGTGTTCCGGCGGGTGCGCTTCGAAGGCAACAAAACCGAGGTCACCCACGACGAATACGTGCTCGTCGACGGCGCCGGGCGGCTCCAGGTTCCGCGCGAATTCCTCGACCGCCTGAACATCCACGAACGTGCGCGGGTGCTGCTCGGCGAAGGGCGCATTGAAGTGCTGCCAGACGGTACGCCGCGTGTTTCGCGGAGGGACGGCTAGTGGCCGGCAGCACCATCGACGTCCGCGGTGTTTCGCGCCGCTTCAAGGTGGGCAGCGAAGAGGTCTGGGCCGTCCACGACATCAACCTCTCTGTGGCGAGCGGCGAGTTCATCGCGCTCATCGGCCGTTCCGGTTCGGGCAAGACAACCCTGCTGAACCTGATGGCCGGGCTCGACCGGCCGACTGAAGGCGAAATCAGCATCGACGGCGAACGGGTGGACACGATGTCGGAGGGCCAGTTGGACCGGCTGCGGCGGCACAAGCTGGGCTTCGTCTTCCAGTCGTTCGGGCTGCTGCCGTTGCTTTCCGCGCGCGAAAACGTGGAGTTGCCGCTGCGCATCGCCGGGGTCGGCTATTCGGCACGGCAGGAGAAAGTGCAGCGCGCGCTCGACTTTGTGGGCCTCGGCCGGCGGGCGCACCACCGGCCATACGAACTTTCGGGCGGTGAGCAGCAGCGTGTGGCCATTGCCCGGGCGCTGGCCACGGAGCCGTCTCTCATCCTGGCCGACGAACCGACCGGAGAACTGGACTCGGCGACGGCGACGGCGGTCTTCGGGTTGCTGCGCGAACTCGCGCGCACGCAGGGCATCACCATCGTCACCTGCACGCACGACCGGCTGGTCATGGAACTCGCCAGCCGCGTGGAAGAACTCGCCGATGGGCGGCTCGTGACTGGCGAGCGGCGCGAAGTGTGGGACCGCATCCAGCAGCGGGAACGGAGCCCCTTCGCGGCGGCGCTGCCCGCTGCCGAAGGGATCGAAGAAGGTGGTGGGCTGTCCTCGCTGATCGGCGCGGACCTTTCGCAGTTCAAGCCGGCATCGGAGCGCGTAGTGCATGTGGCTGCGGAGCCGCACCCCGAGCCGCGCGCCGAGCAGCAGCCGAACCTGCGTTTCGGCGACCCGAGGCTGCGCGAGCACCAGCCGCCATCAGGGCCGGATGATGGTTCGCCGAGCGACGGCAACCCGGCCGAAGAGCCGGAAGACGATGCCAGCCGCTGGGCGCGGCCGCGCAGTTAGACCAGCGCGCCGGCGGTGCGCAACGACCGGCTGAGCATCCGTAGGAGGCGGGTTCGCTCCTGCGGGATGCGCTCGCCGAGCCGCAAGGCGACCATCAGCGGCATCCAGAGCGCCAACGCCTCGCGGTCAACCGGGCCGTAGCCGGACTGGTAGCCGCGCCGGGCAGTGCTGCGCCCGGCGGCGATGAGCAATTGCTCGTGCCGTGGCGTGTCGTCGGGCGGCTCGCCGGCGTCGAAGGTGAGGAGTGAACGCGCGTGGTCGGCCATAGGGTGGCCGCTGGCCGCGTTCGAAAAGTCGATGACGACCGGCCCGGCGGGCGATTCGATGATGTTCCCGGGGTGCAGGTCCAGGTGGCAGAGACGGTCGCCGTCCGGGGCGAGCGCGAGAATTGCTTTGAGCCGCTCGCGCGCCGCTTCGGGGATGGTGTCCGATGTGCCGATGCGCTCTTCGACCAGCGCCCGCAGGTCACGAAGGCCGTCAGGGGCAGGCACGCCCGAGAGTTGGCGGTGTACCCGGCCCGTCGCGCGCCCAACCGCCCAGACGCGCCATGGTTTGCGGCTCGCGGCGGTAAGCCCGTCGAGGCCTTTGATTCGCTCCATGATGATGCCCGCCCGGCCCTCGATGATCGTTGTCCCAAAGACCGCCGGGGTGGGGATACCGGCCGCCCGGGCTGCCTGCTGGCCGGCGACCTCGCGGTCCGGGCGGTGAGCAGGGTCCCGCATGAGCTTGATGATGCGGCCGGGGCCGTATTCGAACACTTCAGCGGCGCGGCCGCTTCCGAGCCGTGCGCCAGGGCTTTCAGACATGTTTCCTCCGTGCCTGTGCCCCTCTCGTGCGGATAGCGTAACGGAGCGGCGGGCACGCGAGTAGCTGTCCTGTCACAGAACAAATGTTCTATACTCACCAAATGGCTCAGCAACTGTCGGCGCGGCCGCTCGATGACGAACTCGTGCCGGTGTACGTCGAACTCCACGTCCACTCCTGCTGGTCGCTGCGCGAAGGGGCGAGCACGACCGACGAACTGATCGACCGCGCGGTGCAACTGGGCTACCCCGCGCTCGCCCTCACTGACCACGACAACCTCTACGGGGCGATGGAGTTCGCGAAGGCTGCGAAAGAGCGGAACGTGCGCCCCATCACCGGCGCCGAACTAACCGTACTGGGCCCGGCGCTGCCAGAGCCGGCTCACGTCACGGTCCTCGCAGCCGATGTCGAGGGCTACCGGAACCTCTGCCGCCTGCTCAGCCGTGCCTACCGCGTCCACGGGAAGGACACGCCGATCGTCGACGAGGACTGGCTGTTCGAACTGAACGCGGGCCTGGTTGTCCTCTCCGGCTGCGATGCGTCGGCGCTTGCGCGAGTGGTGCTGGCCCAGCCGCTGGCCGCGAAAGCCCTCGCCCGGCGCTACCGGGAGGTGTTCGGTGACCGCTACTACATCGAACTGCAGAGCCACGATGTCTTCGGCGACGCTGAACGCATGGCCGCGCTCGCCGGCCTCGCCGAGGAGTTGGGCATCGAAGTGGTGGCGACGAACAACGTCCACTACCACGTTCGCACCCGCCACCGGCTGAACGATGTGCTGGTTGCGGTGCGCCACCGGCTCACGCTGGACACCTCGCACGAGGTTCGCCGGGCCAATTCCGAGTATTTCCTCAAGTCCGGCGAGGAGATGCGGCGCCGGTTCGCCCGCTACCCGCAGGCCATCGCAAACACCGGGCGAATCGCCGAGCGCTGCTCCTTCGACCTGACCACGGATCTGCCCTACACGCTGCCGGACTACCCGGTGCCGGAGGGAACGACGCTCGACACGCACCTGCGCGGCATCTGCGAGCGGGCGTTCCGGCGGAAGTACCACCCTTCCGAGGGTGCGATCTACGGCGAAGCCAAGGACCGCCTTGAGCGGGAGCTGGCGCTCATCGAGAAGCACCGCCTGGCCGGGTTCTTCCTGATTTACTGGGATCTCCTCGAACTGGTGAACCAGGTCGCGGTGGAGATTCACGGCCGCGACCCGAGGCTTGCCCCGGACGAACGGCCGGTTGGGCGCGGCCGCGGATCCTCGGTCAGTTCCATCGTCTGCTACCTCATCGGGCTCTCGCATATTGACCCGGTGCGGAACAACCTCTACCTCGAGCGCTTCCTCAACGAGGAGTTGCACTCCCTGCCGGACATCGACCTTGACTTCCCGCGCGATATCCGCGACCAGGTGCTGCAGCAGATCTATGACCGCTACGGTCCCGAGCACGCAGCCATCGTGGCGGCCTTCCCCACCTACCGGTTCCGCAGCGCCGTCCTCGATATCGGGAAGGCGCTTGGCCTGCCGCTGCCAGTGCTCGCCAAGCTGAACAAGCTCGGCGGGAACTTCGCCAGCGCGACGGAGATCGCCCAGGAGATGAGCCGCATCCCCGAGCTGCGCAAGCTCACCGGGGCCCCGATCTGGCGCGACATGGTGGAGTTGGCCGGGCAGGCGGCGGGCTTCCCGCGCCACATCGGCCAGCACGTTGGGGGCGTCGTCATCTCGGCCGAACCGCTCTCCTCGGTGGTCCCGGTGGAACCCGCGCGCATGGACGGCCGCTTCGTCTGCCAGTGGGATAAGGATTCGGTCGACGATGCGCGTTTCGTGAAAATCGACTTCCTCGCGCTTGGCATGCTCTCCGCCGTCGACGAGTGTCTCGACATCATCGAAGAGGTGAAGGGCATCCGCGTGGACCTCGGGCGAATCCCTCACGACAGCCCGGAGATCTACGCCTCGATCCAGGAAGGGGACACGATGGGCGTGTTCCAGATCGAAAGCCGCGCCCAGGTGCAGACGCTGCCGCGGACGCAGCCGAATAACCTCGATGACCTTGCCGTGCAGGTCGCGATTATCCGCCCGGGGCCGATCATGGCGGGTGCGTTCCGGCCGTACATGCTCTACCGCGAGGCCCTCGCGCGCGGCGAGCAGATTGAGGTGGACTACGGCCACCCGGAACTCGCGCCGAAGCTTGCCTGGTGCCTCGCTGAAACCCTTGGGCACGTGCTCTACCAGGACCAGGTGCTCCAGATCGCGACGTCAGTGGCGGGATTCACCCCCGGCCAGGCTGACCGTCTGCGCCGGGCGATGAGCCGGAAGCGCTCGTCCGAGGCGATGCAGGCGATCGCCAGCGAGTTCTACGAAGGGACGGACCGCGAGGGACTCAGCCGGGAAGCGGCGAAGGTCGCGTTCGACAAGATGGCGGCGTTCGCGGCCTTCGGCTTCCCCAAGAGCCACGCGGTGGCCTTCGCGCTGCTCGCCTACGAATCTGCATGGCTGCGCTACCACCATCCGGCGGCCTACTACAGTGCGCTGCTCAACGCCCAGCCGATGGGTTTCTACGCGCCCGAGGTGCTCGCACAGGATGCGGCCCGCCACGGGATTGAGGTGCTCCCGCCGGAGATTAACCAGAGCCGCGCCGGGGCGTACCCGGAGGATGGCAACGTCCGGCTTGGACTCCTGCAGGTGAAGGGTATGGGCGGCGGCTGGCAGGATGTGCGCCAACACCATCGCATCCCGGGGTATACCACGCTGCCGGCACAAATCGTCGCCGAGCGCGCGGCGAACGGGCCGTACCGGTCGGTGCGGGACTTTCTCGTGCGCTCGCCGGTTTCGCGGGAGCAGGCCGAGATGCTCATCCGGGCGGGCGCGATGGAGGGCTTTGGCCTGCCCCGCCGCGAACTGCTCTGGCAACTCGGGCTGCTGACCGAAGCGCGGCCGGCGCCCGCAGCTGTGCCCGGGCGGCTGCAACTCGCGCTCGACCTGCCGACGGCGCAGGACATGGCGGAGCTGCCGGGGCTTTCGCCATGGCAAACGCTGGCCTGGGACGTGGAACGGCTCGGCCTCAGCCCGGGGCGCCACCCGATGCAACTGGTGAGGCCGCTCCTTCACGAAGGGCTTATCACGAGCCGCCACCTTGGCGGGGTGCACAACCCGAACCGCCTGCCCGGGGGGATGGTGGTGGAGATGGCCGGCATGGTGGTCACGCGCCAGCGGCCTTCGACGGCCAGCGGGGTGATGTTCATGCTGCTCGAAGACGAATTCGGGCTCGCCAACGTAGTTGTCTACACGCCGTTGCAGGAGCGCCAGCGCGAACTGGTCCGAGGCGCGCCGTTCGTCATCGTCCGGGGGCGCGTGGACAACGAGCAGAGCGGCTTCCCGAACATCATCGCCGACTCATTTCGGCGCTGCCCGCTGCCGGGATTTATCGAGGAAGTGCCGTCGCACAACTTCGGCTGACCGCGTACCCAGCCTCAGAGCATCTCCGCGATGGCGTCGGCAATCACGCTCACCGCGTGTTCGATGGTCGCCGGGTCGGCGGCGGTAAAGTTCATCCGCAGGGTGGCGGCGCCAACTTCGTCGTTGACGTAAAAGTAGCGGCCGGGCACGAAGGCAACCCCTCGTTCAACGACGCGCGCCTGGAGTTCGATCGCGTCGAACCCCTTCGGACCTTCGATCCAGACGAACATGCCGCCCTCCGGCCGTGACCAGGTGAAGTCCTCCGGGAGGTGCCGTTCGAGGGCTTCGAGCATGGCCTGTTGGCGGGGTGCGTACAGCTCGATGATCTTCGGGAGCTGGCGGTCGAGGTAGCCGCCGCTGAGGTATTCCGCGGCGAGGGCCTGAGCGAGCGTGTTCGTATGCAGGTCCACGCCCTGGCGGCCCGTCACCAGCCAGCGCTGGATGAACTCGGGCGCGACACAGACGCCGATGCGCAGGCCGGGCGCGAACGTCTTCGAGAGCGTCGTCGAATAGACCACGTTGTCCGGCGCCAGGGACTTGATTGGCGGCACGCGTTCTCCGGCGTAGCGAAGGTCGCTGTAGGGGTCGTCTTCGAGGAGGAGCGTGCCGTGGCGCTGGAGGATCTCGGCGACCCGCTTGCGGCGTGCCAGCGGGAGGGTGCGGCCCGTGGGATTCTGGAACGTGGGCACGAGATAAACGAACTTCACGCGCTGGCGTGACAGCACGTCGTCGAGTGATTCGGGGATGAGGCCGTCCTCGTCCGTTTCGATCTCGACGTAACGTGGTTCGTAGGGATTGAACGCCTGGAGCGCCCCGAGGTAAGTCGGCGCTTCGACCGCGATGCAATCACCGGGTGAGATGAGGATCTTGCCGACGCCGTCGAGCAGGCTCTGGGAGCCGCTCATGATGAGCACGCCGTCGCTGGTGGTTTGCACGCCGCGGGCCGCGAGATGCGGGACCAGCGCCTGGCGCAGCGGCTCCCAGCCTTCGCTCGCATCGTACTGAAGCGCTTTCGAGCCGTACTTGCCGAGCACCGAGCCCAGCAGTTCTTCCATGATCTCGAGGGGAAAACTCTCCGCCGCGGGCAGCCCGCCGGCCAGCGAGATCATCCCGGGCGACGAGGCGACCTTGAGGATTTCGCGGATGGCGCTGGCCTGCATGAGATGGGTGCGCGTGGCGAGGAGCGTTTCGTAATCCATGCCATGCAGCATAGCTTGGGGTTGCCGCAGACGCTGCGGTTACGTCCGGCGACCGCCTTTGACGATGGTCCGGCCCTGGTGCGGGCCGTCGTATCCCTGGACGAACCAGCCGCCCCCGATGAGGTCGTGGTAGAGGGTGATGCGCCGGCCGTTTTCGAGTTCGACAGCGAAGTAGCGGCGGGAGATTTCGTCGCGCCACCACTCGTCGTCGATGCGCCAGTGGCCGTGGATGGTGCGGATGTTCACGAACCGGCCCTGGACCACGATGGCGGCCGGTTCGCCCGTGACGGTTGCCTCGACGACGGCTGGCCGGGGCTGGTTCAGGAGCCGTAGGCCACGAGGGCCACCTGCCGCTCGGGGATCCTCGACCATGGCTGCACCTCCACGATGCGGTAAACCTGCGCTTCGCCGGCGCGGGCGTTGAGTTGTTCGATGGACTGTTCGAGTTCGCGCTGGCGGCGCGGGCCAATCTGCCAGAGGTTGGCCTGGTGGGCGTATTCGCTGCAGAGCCCGGAGAGCGTGACGCCAACGCCTACAGCCGCGGCATCGAGTTCGAGCCGTTCGATTTTCCCGCGGAGGACGAAGAGCATACGGCTGGCGTCGCTCGTTGGTTCACGGAAGACGACTCGCCGCGAGACCTGTTCGCCGCTTTCGAGGCCCAGCCACCAATCGACCTTGCGGACGGTCTGGCCGCGGACGTCTTCGTGGGCGAGGGCGCGGTTCAGCAGCGCTTCGGTGCCAACTACCAGCGGCTCACTCGATGCCGCCGGGGCGGGCAGGTCGAGTTCCTCGGTCACCTGTACCTCTTCGCGCTGGGGAAGGATGCGGGAGTGGTCTTCGCCACGCGCCAGGGCGCGCGCACGTGCGCCGTCGGGGCCGAACTGCGCCTGCATCGCCGAGACGGGTATTTCGGCCACCTGGCCGAGCCATTCGAGCCCGAAGAGCCGCAGCCGCACGAGCATCACGGGGTCGACCGGGAGGACGTCGATCGGCGCGCGGGCGAGGAAGTCGCGTTCGGCGCCGGCGGGAACGAGATGGATTTTGGATTTTTGATTTTGGATTTTGGATTGGTGGTTCTGCGCTGCCACGTGGGCGACGAACACGCTTGCCGCTGCTCCGAGTTGCACCGGCAAACGCGTAGCCGCCGAGATGCTCTCGTGGAGTTGGACCAGGTATTCCTCGTCGCTCAGGCCGTGGAGCCGGGCAAGGCCGCGAACCTCGAAGTGCAGGTGGCCCGGGGCGACGGCTTCGACCAGCGGGCTGCGTTCGCGCACGAGGCCAGCCAGCAACTGGGCTTCGGTGCGGGCGAACCGCTCCTGGACGGGGAGGAAGACGGCGTTCGGGCAGAGCGCCAGCGCACGCCGGAGGGTTGTCCCGGCGGCAACACCGGCAGCCGCGGCCTCGGGCGAGCAGGCGGTGACGACGGCGTGCTCCTCAGGCGCGCCGCCAACAATGACGGCCCGGCCAGCCAGTTCCGGGTGTTCACGCCGGGCCAGGGCGACGAGGAAGTTGGGGACAACGAGGCAAGCCACTTCCATGGGATCAGGAAGTATAGAACAGGTGTTCGATACCTAGGATGAGGCGCCGTCACCCCGTGTGTTGGCCGCCCACAAAGTTCGAGCCGCGCACGACGCTCCTACAGACAAGCGAAGTAAGCGGGTGGGTGAAACCGGGTAACCCGTGGTCGTTGGAATGACCGCCCGCTGCGTGTGCGGCCCAGATCAGGAGACGGCGCCGGCTTCCTGCTGGGCGTGTACGCGGGTGAGCCCCGCGGCGGCGAGGGTGGCTTCGAATGAGGCGATCGCTACTTCGATCTGCGAGTCGTCGGGAACCTTCGTCGTGAGGGCCTGCAGGGCGATGTTGGGGATGAACATCGCGTGGACGAACGCGTTGCCGCCCCAGCGTGCGCCAATGCGGAGGATTTCGTAGCTGATGCCCGCGACCAGCGGCATGAAGACGATCCGCGAGGCGGTTCGGACAAGGACCCCCTTATCCACGGCGAGGTCGAAGACGAAGAACGTGATGAGGGCGACGAAGACCACGACGAGCAGGAAGCTCGTGCCGCAGCGGGTGTGCTCCTTCGGGTAGGGGCGCACCTGGGCCACCGTCAATGGGCGGTTGGCTTCGTAGGCGTGGATGGTCATGTGTTCGGCGCCGTGGTACTGGAAGACCCGCCGGATGTCGGGCACAAGGCCGATGAGCCAGATGTAGCCCACGAAGAGGACGAGCCGGAGGATGCCTTCGACGAGCACGATCCAGAAGCGGTGGACGTCGAATGCTTCGAGGAGGTTCGCCAGCAGGATCGGCCCGGCGAAGAAGATGCCCACCACAAAGAGCAGCGCCAGCGCCATGGTGCCGAAGAACACCTTCTCCGGGAACTCGGCCTGCCCTTCTTCGTCGCCCTCTTCCTCGAAGGCGATGCGCGACGAGTAGTTGAGCGCGCGCATACCGAGGGCCATGGTTTCCCAGAGAACGACGACCCCGCGGATGAGTGGGAGCCGCCGCAGGCGGCCGGTGTAGATCCCGCCGAGCTTCTCCGAGTGGGTGACGATGTGACCCTTTGGGTGGCGGACGGCCACGGCCATATGCTCGGGGCCGCGGATCATCACGCCTTCGATCACGGCCTGGCCGCCGTAGTACACGTTCGCCGGGGAGGCTGCTGAATTATCGGCCGCCATGACACCGCCTTGGGGAGATGAGCGCGCCGCAGCGGCTCATGGATCCTGTGGTCCACGCATTGTCGCCGCTGGGCGGATTGCGCTCCAAGTGCGGGGCCGGCGGACACGAAAAAGGCGCCATTCCGGAGAAGGCGCCTTTCGTTGGTTGCCTGGTGTCGTGCTTAGCTGCGGTTGAAGCGGCGGTTGAAGCGCTCCACGCGGCCCGCGGTGTCGACGATGCGCTGCTCGCCCGTGAAGAACGGGTGGCAGACATTGCAGACGTCGAGGTGCATGGCCGTCTTGGTGGAACGCGTCTTGATCTCATTGCCGCATGAGCAATGGATGGTGGCTTCCTGGTAGTTGGGATGGATTCCCGCCTTCATGGTCCTGGTTACTCCTGGCCTTCGGCCGCGTAGACGCTGATCTTCTTGCGCCGGCCCTTTGCGAAGGGCTCGAACTTCACCTTGCCATCGATGAGCGAGTAGATGGTGTAATCCCGGCCAAGGCCCACGTTTTCACCCGGATGGAAGCGGGTGCCGTGCTGGCGCATGATGATAGAGCCGGGCTTCACCACTTCGCCGTCGAAGTGCTTGACCCCCAGCCGCTGGCTGTTGCTGTCGCGGCCGTTCTTGGAACTCGAAACGCCCTTCTTGTGAGCCATCTCGTCTTAACCCTTCGAAATCGACTCGAC
>JADYYG010000005.1 GCA_020853755.1 Dehalococcoidia bacterium
CCGGTTCAAAGCCGAAGATCCGGAGGCGACGTTGCGAGACTCGCAGCATTCAATGGCCTCCGTGATTCATGAACTTCAGGTGGGCGGCTGCCAGCCCCACGATGACCAGGACCGCCAGGGTCCAGGCGATTGGGCCGCCGATGGCGCTCGCAACAGAAATCGCAAGAACCATCCCCACACACATGGCCATCATGAGAACGGCCATGCTGAGCATCGCCCCGGTGTTGTTATGGGTACCGTGGCCGTGGCCCCCTTCCTGTCGCTGTGCCATTTCTACTATCCCTTGTCGTAGGATAATTACAGAATCGTCCGCCGCGGTACCTGCTCCAAGGACCGATCGGCCCAGCCGAGCGGACCATCCGGGCCAAGGCGATGAACCAGCGAGGTGCCTGTGGAAAGAACGCGTCAACGCTGACCGGCCGGTCAGGCTGGGATTGACCGTGGCAACGTCGAAGGCGCGAGGAAAGCTGGTGCTTCGACGCCAATCTGGTTCGTGCGGGCTGCCCTCCTTCTAACGGAGGATCGGGGATCCTCCGAAGCGCCCGCGAAGACTCTCCGACTTGCCGATTTCGTCGGCAAGCCGCGCTGGCAGAGTCACGGGGACGCAAGCGCGTCATCAGGAGGCTCACGTGAAATCCCGATTCGTCCAGCCGAAAGGGGCATCCGGGCGCAGGCGACACGCCAGTCAGGAACCTTCGAGAACGCGTCAACGGCCCTGCGCCGCTGTAACCGAAAGCCGGCTTCCACGTCTCTTGATGTGAAAGCAGAACCGGCCCGACGACATTAGTAACGTCTGCGGGCTGACCCGAAACGAGGACGACAATGCCTGAACAGGACCACAGCCAGCACCACGATCACTCCCAGCACTCCGCCCCGGAGCCTCGGCGCGCGCTATCGGCGGACCCGCATGACGCGCATGCCGGCCACGGCGATCAGGTACGCCGTCCGACGGCCGCCGCCCCAGGCGCCGTTCACAGCAATCATGCTGGGCATGGAATGCAAACTCAGCCGCCGGCCGCTCGGGTGGGTCATGGTGAGCACGCCCAGCACGCCGCGGACGCAAAGTTGGAAGAACACAAGGGCCACAACAAGGGTCACAGCGGAGGGCATGACCACGCTGCCATGATGTCCGATCCCCGCATGGCTGCGGCGATGGAGCGGGACATGCGCAACCGCTTTTTCGTGTCGTTCCTCCTGACGATCCCCGTCATCCTCTACTCCGAACTGGGCGAGACAATCTTCGGGGACATGCCTCCGGCGCCGTTCGGGCTAGGGATGGAGTGGATGGGCTTCATCCTGGCGACACCGGTCGTCCTCTACGGCGGCTGGGTCTTCATCATGGGGACGTACGACGCCCTGCGCAGTCTCCGGCTCGACATGTCCGTCCTCATCTTTACCGGCGTGGCCGCAGCGTACCTCTACTCCGTAGGCGTGACCTTCACGGGTGGAGGGGAGGTCTTTTACGAAGCCGCGGCGATGCTCATCACCTTCGTCCTGTTCGGGCACTGGATGGAGATGCGCAGCCGGCGCGGCACCACGGACGCCCTTCGGGCCCTGCTCACACTCGTCCCGGAGCGCGCCCTCGTCGTTCGCGACGGCCAGGAGATCGAAGTCGACACGGCCGAGGTGGTCCCCGGCGACCGCGTGCGCATCCGCCCCGGCCAGCGCGTGCCTGTGGACGGCAGGGTGCTCGAGGGGCGTAGCTCGATCGATGAATCGCTTGTCACCGGCGAGTCCCTCCCGGTAGAGCGGCTCGAGGGCGATCAGGTCGTCGCCGGTTCCGTCAACGGCGACGGCTCGCTGCTCATCGAGGCCGTGGGGACGGGCAGTGAAACGGTGCTGGGGCGGATTATCGAGCTCGTCCAGAACGCGCAGGCGTCGAAGGCGCCGGCACAGCGGATCGCTGACCGCGCGGCCGCAGTCCTGGTCGTCGTCGCGGTGAGCTCCGGACTCCTCACATTCGCGCTCTGGATGCTCCTGGACGGGGACAGCACGACAGCCCTCCGCTTCGCGATTGCCGCCGTGGTCATCGCCTGCCCGGACGCGCTGGGGCTCGCCACGCCCACAGCCGTCGCGGTCGCGACCGGACTCGGGGCCCAGCACAAGATCTTGATCAAAGACGCGGCCACACTCGAACGCGTGTCGGCCGTCAATGCCATCGTGCTCGACAAGACCGGCACAATCACCGAAGGCAAACCGCAGGTGGTCGAAATCGCTCCGGCGGCCGGCTGGGATGAGCGCGAAATGCTCCGCTTCGCTGCGGCCATCGAACAATCGTCCACCCACCCGCTTGCCGAAGCCGTTGTAAACGCGACGCACCCACGCGGCCTGCACCAGCTGCCGCCGGTCGAGGATGCAGAGAATGTGCCTGGCTACGGCGCAAAGGGTGCCGTCGAAGGCAAGCGGGTGCTCGTCGGCAGCCTCGACCTCCTACGGATGGAGGGCGTGGAAGCTTCGGGCGTCGAGGCGCGGGCGAACGAGATCGCCAGCGCTGGCCGGACCGTAGTGGCCGTCGCGGTTGGCGGGCAGGCGGCGGGCGTTATTGCGCTCGCCGACGTCGTCCGCGAATCGGCCGTGGGCACCATCCGCGCGTTCAAGGCGGAGGGCATCGAGGTCGCACTCCTCACGGGTGACAACGAAGGCACCGGCAAAGCCGTGGCCGCCCAGGTTGGCATCGACCGCGTGTTCGCGAACGTGAAGCCCGCCGACAAGGCCGAATACGTCCGCAAGCTCCAGGCCGAGGGCAAGGTCGTTGCGATGGTGGGCGACGGCGTTAACGATGCGCCGGCTCTTGCCGCCGCGGATGTCGGCATCGCCATAGGCGCCGGGACGGACGTGGCGATCGAGACCGCCTCAGTGGTCCTCATGCGCAGTGACCCGGTCGACATCCTCAAGGCCATCGACCTCAGCAAGGCGACGATGCGGAAGATGAAGCAGAACCTCTTCTGGGCATCAATCTACAATTTGCTGGCGATCCCGCTCGCCGCCGGCATTATCTATAACAGCACTGGTTTCCAGATCCGCCCCGAGATCGCGGCGCTCCTCATGTCGGTGTCCTCGATAATCGTTGCCACGAACGCCGTGCTGCTGCGCCGCCAAGGCCAACACATGGACGCCGTGGAGCGCGAAATGGAAGCCCAGGCTCCGCGGCCGCTTGAGCAAGCCCCGGCTTGAGCAGCGAGGCGAGGCGGCAGCCCGGTGAGCTGCCGCCTCCGGTATCCCCGGTCGGCGCCGATCCGGGCCGAAAATCCAGCCCGCGTCCCGTCCGACGCGGGCCTTACCTGTGAGCCGGGATTCGGCGGTCGTCCCTTTCGCGACAGGTTGAGTGCTGGCCCGGGCCCTGGATCGCCGTTCATGATTACTCGAGGAGAGACGCGTGACTGAAACCAACACCCGACGGCCGCTGTCCACCTTCCGCGTGACTGCTCGCGGCGAGGACTACCGCGTCGTCCGCGTGAGCGGGAACCTTTTCATCTGTTCAAGGGAGAACGGCAGCTGCTGCTGCGGCTGGGACGAGAAGGGCCGCATGCCGTTCGCAAACGAACTGTGGTCGGACGAGTGGGAACGCCGACGGATACGCAACCGGTTGCACCTCACCTTCACGGGTTGCCTTGGTCCCTGCATAGCCGGAAACAACGCGCTCCTGCAGCTCCATGGGCGCTCCATCTGGTTCAAAGACCTGAACGACCCCGGCCTCGTGTCAGCTGTTTTCGATTTCGCGGAGCGGATGCTCGACGAGGGCAAGGTGCTTCCACCGCCGCCCGAGCTGGTCGATCACGTATACGAACGCTATGGCCCTCCGCCCGCCGAGGAGTGGTTCGAGCTCGTGCCGTCTGAGCGGGACGGCGACGACGGGCTGGCTCGCCTCGACCCCGTCTGCCTGATGGACGTGGACCCGGCGACTGCGAAGCACACGGTCGAGTTCCAGGGCCGCGTCTTCGCCTTCTGCGCGCCCTCCTGCAAGAAACAGTTCATGGCCGACCCGGAGAGCTATCTCCAGGCGATTGGCGGGTAGCGCGACTGCTGCTGTTTCGGGAAGGAGTCAGCTTCTTGGCGCGAAAAAGATGACGCCCACTCCCGTGCTCACGATGGCGGCACCCAGCACGTCAAAGCGATCGGGCCGGGTGCCATCGAGCCACCAGCCCCAAAGGAGCGAGAGCACGACGAATACCCCGCCGTAGGCCGCATAAACCCGACCGAAGCGATCTTCGTCCTGCCATGTCGGAATGACGCCATAGAGCACCAGGATGAGGGCGCCAACCAGGCCCACCCAGAGCACGGCGTCCTCGCGCAACCACCTCCAGACGAGGTACCCGCCGCCGATCTCGGCCAGCCCGGCGAGGGCGAACAGAAGGACGGCGCGCAACATCGCATCTCCTGAAGGCGATTACGGGCGTTCCCACTCGTCCACGAGCGGCAGAGGTACCGGACCAGACGCCTGTGGACGATGATGGGTTCGTCGACGAAGCACGACAAATGCCGCACTGAACGCTGCTGCCGCGACGGCCAACGCCGCATACCAGGCCGAGCCGAGGGACCAGGCCGAAAGACCGCCGGCCACCGCCGCTGTAGCGGGTAACAGGAGCGGCAAACAGCAGGGAATGCAGGCCGCCAGGGCGAGCAAGTGGATCCTGCGCAAACGCGGCAGGCGGCTCACCGCGCCGCCTCAGGCACGGGCCAGGCAGTCGCAATCACTTCGAGTTGCGCAGGCGTGCCCGAGACGGTCAGCACCACGGAGTTCGCCGTTTCGCTGACTTCCCAGCCGATTCCTCCGCAGCAGACGCACTCGGCCGCGGCGAACTGCCGCACGGCGTCGATTGCAGAGCGTTCGAAGCGGACCACCAGGTGCTCGCCCTCGATCGCCAACGATTGCAGGTACGGGGCGAGGTCGTCGGGGGCGGGCGCGGCCGGTCGGGCGCCGATGTCGCACTGCAGGACTTCGAGCACGTCCTCACTGAATCGGTCCGCAGACGATGCGGCAGGCGAGCAGTAGCTGGGGCGGCTGGTGCCGTCATCCATTAACAGGCAGCAGGGGCAATCGGCGACAAGCTGGGTGCTGTTGGACGCCGCAGTCGCATCCTCTGCCAGAAGGTCGAGGTCCGCCCGGATGCGCTGCAACTGTGCTATTCGCTGCTCGATCTCCTGGCGCTGCCGATCAACGAGCGCCAGTACCTTGCCCGCGTAGGACCCGCAGGTACTGGCGTGGATGTCGTCCAGGAGCACCTGAACTTCGTCGAGCGAAATGCCGAGCGTACGGGCGTTTTGGATCAGGCGCAGGCGGCGGAGATCCGCGTCATCGTAGCGACGATAGCCGGACTCCGACCGTGCGGCCGGCTGAAGGAGCCCACGCCCCTCATAGAAGCGGATGGTGTGCGCGCTGAGGCCGGTGGCCATCGCTGCTTCCCCGATGCGGTAAGTGTTCATTCCCCAAGCATGGACCTTCGAGCGACTCGAAGGTCAAGCGGTTCCCGGCCGGCTCTCTGTGAATCAGTCCGAATGCCCGGGGCGCGGACGCCGCCGACGGCTGTAACCATGCGGCGGCTTCTGCGTCTCCCCGAAACGAAGGGCAAAGCGCTAATCGCGGACTTGGCCCGAATCCGTTTCCGGAGAAGCAGAACAATGGCAACCACCAGTCCGGCTAGACCGATCGCCCAACAGCGCAGCGCCGCAGAAGTCCTGGAGGGCCGCCGCTGGTGGGCTCTCCTGGTGCTCTGCGCGGCGCAGTTCATCGTCATCGTCGATACCTCGATCGTCGCGATCGCACTTCCGGCGATTCAGAGCGACCTCAGCATCTCGTCCAGCAACCTGCAGTGGGTATTCAATGCCTACGTCGTCGTGCTGGCCGGGCTACTCCTCCTCGGTGGGAAGCTGGCCGACATCTACGGGCAACGACGCGTCTTCCTGACCGGGTTCGCGATCCTGACCGGAGCATCCCTGGCCGCTGGACTGGCGCAGTCGGGTGAGGCCCTTTTCGCCGCTCGTGGCGCAATGGGCCTCGGAGCGGCTTTGATTGCGCCATCGGCTCTGTCCATGCTATTCGGCATCTTCGGTTCAAGACCGCACGAGTTGGGTAAGGCACTCGCGTTCTTCGGTGCCGCCGCGCCCGCCGGAGGCACAGCTGGCGTCTTCCTGGGTGGTGTCATCACCGAGTGGATGGACTGGCGCTGGACCTTCCTCATCAACATTCCCGTGGGTCTGCTCGTGCCCGCGGTCACTTCCTCGCTCTTGCCAGCCGGCATCCGGCGTGGCGGACGCCTCGACATCATCGGCGCCCTCGTCGTGACCGCCGCCATGGTCATCGGTGTCTACGGGGTCGTCACGGCGCCCGATACGGGCTGGGGCTCGACCCAGACGATCTCGCTCCTCGGTGGCGCTGCTGGGCTGCTCGCCGCCTTCGTTGTCATCGAAGGGGTGCAGAAGGAGCCGCTCGTGCGGCTCGGTATCTTTCGGGCACCGAACCTGTCTGCCGGCAACATCGCCATGGCACTGCTTGGCGCCGCGTGGATTCCCCTGTGGTTCTTCTTGAACCTCTACCTCCAACAGGTCCTCGGCTACGGCGCCTTCGAAAGCGGCCTCGCACTCCTGCCGATGACCGGCGCGATCATGCTCCTCATGGTGGCCGCCACCGGACGTCTGACGGCCATCTTCGGGATCAAGCTGAACATCGCGGCGGGCATGGTGTTCCTCGTGGCCGCACTGCTGCTGCTGGCCCAAACGCCGACCGACGGCGAGTTCCTGCTCCACTTGCTGCCGGCCTCGCTGCTGGCCGCGGTCGGCATGTCGCTCGCCTACATCCCTGCGATGATCGCCTCGACAGCCAGCGCCCCGGCTGAGGACTCCGGTCTCGCCTCCGGGCTCGTGAGCACGACCTACCAGGTGGGTTCGGCCCTCGGACTCGCGGCGATGACGGCGGTCGCACAGTCGTACACGGAGGGGACCGGCCTCGCGGAATTCAACGACGGCTTCCACGCGGCGTTCTACGGAGCGGCGGTGGTCGCGGTGGCGGGCGGCGTCGCGGCCCTGGCTTTGATTCGCTCTCCCCGGCAAGCGTAGCGAATCGGAGGCGGACATCGAGGCGGCCGGCACTTGGTGCCGGCCGCCGTCGTCTGCCCGGAACACGACGAAACCCAACTCGTCGCGTGGCGCAGCAGGCTTGTTCGCTTCCTGATCCGGCCGATCCATCTACTCCTTAAAGCAGGCCTAGACGAGGTTCAGTGTGCAGGCCGCAGCAACGACCGCAATCACGTGGGCGAGAATCGCTGGTAGCGCCATTGCCGCGGTGAGGGCGACGAAGCCTCGCGTCGGCTGCGCGGGAATCGGCGTCTCCGGGTGGACCAGCCGCACGAGCCGGAGTTCGACAGCGGCATCAGCGATACCTGCTGAGGCCAGGCGTGCGGGCGCCGCGGACGATGCGGCGATCGCTTCGAACAGCTCAGTACGCCGCGCTCCGCCCCGAAGCGCAAATTCGTCCGCCTGACACTCCGCGTGGAGCGATGCTCGTTGAACGAGTGCGTCGGCATGCGGCAGGAATGCAAACGCCCTGCCCACGGCGCGGAGGACGAGACCCCAGAGCACATCGTGGTTGCGTTGGTGAGCGAGCTCGTGAAGGAGAGCGGCACGAAGCTCTGCCGTACTGAGAGCGCGTTCCGCTTCGGCACTCACAAACACCACCGGCCGGAACACACCGGCCGTGAACACGGTGATCGATTGCGATGGAAACGCCCTGTAGTGAATGTCGCCCAGCCTGGTCGGCCGACTCGAATTGAGTAGCAGTCGCAGTTCATCCTGGCAGCGGGCCGCCCTAATCAGGAAGATCAGGAAGGCCGCGGCAGGAAGGACGGAAATCACGGTCAAAGCGCTGAAGGCAACGACCTGCGGGTGGGACGCCTCTCTGCGCAATCCACCGAGGCCGGCCTCGTACAAGTGGGCAACGGCCGGATGAAAAGTCAAAAGTGGCGCGAGGACAAGCGCAAGCACCAGGGTTGCCAGCGCCAGCCGGCTGCCGCGGCTCATGTTCCGAGTTCCTTGAGCTGAGCGCGCAACTGAGCCATGAATTTCGGGTCGAGGCGATCTGCTTCGGAGAGGAACGCCGAGAGACCGGCGCTCCCAAGCTTCACCATGGCCGCCGCGAGTACCTCGCCGCGGCGCTCCGAAAACTGTTCGCGAGTCAGCGCCGGCGAGTACAGATGCGACTTGCCGGATGCCTTTCGATTCACGAGGCCCTTGCGGTGGAGCCGCTGGAGGACCGTCAGGATGGTCGTGTAGGCGAGCCCACGCGGGACGCCAACGTCGTTAAAGACTTCGGGGGTCGAGAGTTCTCCCTTTTCCCAAAGGGAAGAGAGAACGAAGCTCTCCAATTCGCCGAGGGAGGTGGAAGGCACGGCCGGCTGCGGCTCGTTCATGCCCGTATTCTAGTGTAGTGTCTCACATGTTTCTTTAGTTGTAGGCTTTCTCCATGAAGAGAGGACGAGTCAGTGTATCCGCAAGCGACCGGGCC
>JADYYG010000006.1 GCA_020853755.1 Dehalococcoidia bacterium
CCGTAGACTATCTGAAAGACCACGGCATCGAGGACAAGTAGGCAGCCGCGGGCGCGCCTGCTGTCCGCCCGGAGGTAGCGTTTGGAATTCCTGGGCATCGGCTACCAGGAACTGTTGCTCGTGCTGGTACTCCTGCTCGTGGTCGTCGGCCCCGAACGGCTGCCTTCCATGGCGTACCAGATCGGCCGTGCTGTGCGCCAGATGCAGGGCTATGCCCGCGCCGTCCGTGATGAGTTTCGCGACGAAATCGACTACATCGACGAGCAGTACCGCACCATCAAGGGCCAGGTTGACGAAGCCCAGAAGGCCGTCCGCGAAGAGCAGACGAAGCTGAACAGCGAACTGAACGCCTCCACCGGCGGCGCCGGCGGCCTGCTCCCGTCGGAACCGCTGCTCCCGGCTCTCCCCGAGGCGTCAACCCCGGCGCCGGTCCCCTCCGAGTCCTCGGCCGAAGCGCCGTCAGCGACTCCTGCGGCCCCTGCGCCGCCGCCGATGGTGTTCTAGATGGCCGCCGAAACCCTCCACGACCCGATGGCCGTGCATCCCGCAGGCGGCGAGTATCACGGCGGCGCGGAAATGACCCTCCTGGAGCACCTCAAGGAGCTCCGCAACCGCGTCATGGTCTGTGCGGCAGCCATTCTCCTCGGCACCATCGCATCGTTCGTGTTCTGGCAGGACATCCTCGGCTGGCTCATCGCGCCGGCCCGCGCAGACCACCCGGACTTCACGCTCATTGCGAACTCGCCGACAGAGTCGATCGGCATCGCCATCAAGATCGGTCTCTACGGCGGACTGACGTTCGCTTCGCCAATCATCATCTTCGAGTTGCTCGCATTCATCGTCCCGGGCCTCACCGGGAAGGAGAAACGGGTCCTCTTCCCCGGGATGTTCGCCGTCGTCGGCTTCCTCCTGCTCGGGATGGCCTTCGCCTATTGGATCATCCTGCCGCGCTCGCTCGGCTTCCTGCTCGACTTCGGCGGAGACGAAATCACCCCGCTCATACGAGGCCAGGAGTACCTGAGCTTCGCCACCCGGATCATCTTCTGGGTCGGGGTCGCCTTCGAATTGCCGGTGGTGCTCGGCCTCGCAGCCCGGCTTGGCCTCGTCCGTGCGCGCCAGTTGCTCGGCTTCTGGCGGTACGCCGTGATCATCATCTTCATCATTGCCGCGGTCATCACGCCCACCCCCGACCCTTACAACCAGTCGTTGGTGGCGGGTCCGCTCTTCTTCCTCTACTTCGTCGGCATCTTCTTCGCCCTGATCCTCCAGCCGAAGAAGAAGGCTCCCCCGGCGGCGTCCCAGGAAAGCTGATGGAAGCGAGGGAACCCCGGCGCCTGAGCAGGCCAGCAGCGGTGACCGCCGGACTCGGGGCGGGTTTCATCAGCGGCCTGCTCGGCGGAGGCGGCGGCTCGATCATGATCCCGCTCATGACCGGCCCTCTGCGGATGACCCAGCACGTTGCCCACGGAACCTCGCTCGTGGTCATCACCGGGACAGCCGCACTCGCGGCAGCGCTCTACTCGTTCAGTGAACCGATCAGCGCCCCGCTCGTCGCGGCGCTGGCCGCAGGCGCCGTGATTGGCGCGTTCGGCGGCGCCCGTGGCGCTGCGAAATTGCCTGCACTACAGCTTCGGCAGGTGTTCGGCATCTTCCTGATCGCTATCTCGCTGCGCATCCTGTTCTGGCGGCCCGCTGACCCCCTGCTCGTCCTTCCCGGTTGGCACGAAGAGGCTGTGGCGGGCGTCATCGGCCTGGCCGGCGGCCTCTGCTCCGGCGCGCTCGGGGCCGGAGGCGGCTCGATTTTCGTGCCCGCGCTCGTCCTCCTCCTCGGCACAGGCCAGCACGAAGCCCAGGGCATCTCCCTCTGGGTCGTGGTCGCCGCATCGGTTTCCGGAGCATGGAGCTACCTGCGTCTCGGCGCGGTGGACGTGGATGCCGCTCGCTGGATTGCGCCGCCGGCGCTGCCCGGCGCCGTCGCCGGAGTGGCGGCCGCCGCCTTCATGAGCGGCCGGGCGCTCCAGGTGGTCTTCGCCGCCGTCCTTACGGTCATCGGCATACAGATGCTCCTGACGGCCCGGCGGCGGCTTCGACAGCAACGTCGTGACGCGGCCAGCCTCGCAGTGGAGTCCGCATGATCACGGTCGAAGAGCGCGCCGCCGAACTGTATGACGTGGTGCGTGCCTGCAGGCTTTGCGCCCTCGCCGAAACGCGAACCAACGCCGTTCCCGGCGAAGGCCCGCTGAATGCCGAAATCATGTGCATCGGCGAAGCGCCCGGGGTGAACGAAGACCGCCAAGGCCGGCCGTTCGTGGGCGCCGCCGGGAATTTCCTCAGCGAGTTGCTTGCGGCCGCCGGGCTCTCGCGCGAACAGGTCTACATCTGCAACGTGCTCAAGTGCCGCCCGCCGGGGAACCGCGACCCGCTGCCCGGCGAGATCGAAGCCTGCTCCGAGTACCTCGACCTCCAACTCGACCTCGTAGAGCCACTGGTCGTCGTCACGCTTGGCCGCTTCTCGATGGCGAAGTGGTTCCCGCAGCAGGCCATCTCGCGCATCCATGGCAGTGTGAAGGAAGCCGACGGCCGCCTGATCGTGCCGATGTATCACCCGGCGGCGGCACTGCACCAGGGGAACCTCCGCCAGGTGCTCCTCGACGACTTCGCCCGCCTGCCGGATATCCTCGAACGCGCCCGCGCGATGAGCCGCGGGAACCCGGAACCAGCAGTCGCGCCGCCGGCTCCGGCCGCCATCGATTTTCGCGGGGAACCGGAATCCGCGATGATGGACGAAGACGTCCCGGTAGCCTCTTCGCCGCCCGGGGCGCCGCCAGAAGCAATACCGGCGCCAGCGCAGCCCCCGGTCCAACCGGCAGGCCCGCGACCGCCTGAAACAGAACAAATCCGACTCTTTGACTAAGGACCTGATGGCAAAAGACACGCTACGCGTTATCCCGCTCGGCGGCCTGGGCGAAATTGGCCGCAACATGATGCTCCTTGAATACGGTGACGACATCATCGTCATCGACGTTGGCCTCATGTTCCCCGAAGAAGAGATGCTCGGGGTTGACCTCGTCATCCCCGACTTCAGCTACCTGCGAGACCGCAAAGAGAACCTGCGCGGCATTTTCCTCACCCACGGGCACGAAGACCACGTTGGCGCTCTGCCCTACTTCCTGCGCGAATTCAACGCG
Organism: Dehalococcoidia bacterium; assembly: GCA_020853755.1. Taxonomy (GTDB): domain Bacteria; phylum Chloroflexota; class Dehalococcoidia; order Tepidiformales; family Tepidiformaceae; genus Amarobacter. The sequence goes on from JADYYG010000006.1 coordinate 3,189, forward strand.
CCCATCTACAGCGCCCGCCTGACCGACGGGTTGATCCGCGTGAAGCTCCAGGAGCACCGGCTCCTCCAGGAAGTGGCAACCAACGTTGTCGCGCCCGGGGAAGTCGTCGAGGCCGGGGCATTCTCCGTCGAGTTCTTCACCGTCGCCCACAGCATCCCGGACGCCTGCGGGCTCATCATCCGGACGCCCCTCGGGCCGGTGGTGCACACCGGTGACTTCAAGCTCGACCACACACCGGTGATGGACCAGCACACGGACCTCATCCGGCTGGGACAAATTGGCGCCGAAGGCTGCCTTCTCCTGATGGCCGACTCCACCTACGCCGAACAGGAGGGGTACACCCCGAGCGAACAACTCGTTGGCGATGCGCTCCGCAGCATCATCGTGAACGCCCAGGGCCGCGTCATCGTTGCCACCTTCGCCTCGCTCATCTCCCGAGTCCAGCTTGTCGTCGATGCGGCAGTGTTCACCGGCCGGAAGGTGTTCGTCACCGGACGCTCGATGATCGACAACGTGGCGATGGCCCGGCAACTGGGCTACATCAACGCCCCGGACGGCGTCATCATCGGTGTCGAAGAGATGCGGAACACGCCGCCTTCGCGCCTGATCATCATCACCACCGGGAGCCAGGGCGAACCGACGAGCGCGCTCACCCGCATGGCAAACGGCGACCATCGCCACGTCACCATCAGCAAGGGCGACACGGTCGTGCTCTCCTCCAGCCCCGTCCCGGGCAACGAGACCGCGGTCTACCGCAATGTCGACAACCTGTTCCGGCTCGGCGCCGACGTCCTCTACAACCGCATTTCGAACATCCACGTACGCGGACACGCCAGCCGGGAAGAACTCAAGATCGTCCAGGCGCTGCTCCAGCCCGAATACTTCGTCCCCATCCACGGGGAATACCGCCACCTCGTGGTCCACGCGAAGCTTGCCGAAACGGTTGGCGTGCCCGCCGGGAACGCATTCGTCCTCACCGATGGCGACGTCCTCGAAATCGACGAGGAGAACGCCTACACCGGCGAACGCGTCTCGGCCAGCTACGTGTACGTCGACGGCCTCGGCATCGGCGATGTGGACCAGCACTTCCTTCGCGACCGCGCCCATCTCGCAACCGACGGCGTGGTGGTTGTGATGGTTTCGGTGGATAAGCAGACCGGGAAACTGGAACGCCCTGCCGAGGTGCTCACCCGCGGGTTCATCGACGCCGACGAGCGTGAGGACCTGATCGAACGCTGCCGCGAGGTCTGCGAGAAGTCACTTGCGGGCGTTTCGCACTATGCCGAGTTCAGTGACGTGAACAACAGAATCCGCGACGCGGTAAGCAAGTTCCTCTATGATGAGACCCGCAGGCGGCCCATGGTGCTGACGGTGACTGTCGAGGTCTAGTCAGCGCGTGAGTGGGCAGCAGCCGTTGCGGGCACGCGGGGGGCCCACAGCGGGTGGACGAGGAAAGCCATGGCGGCACGTTCCGGCACGCGGCCCCGCGTTTCGCGCTCGCGAAAGCGGAAGAGCCAGTTCTCGCTCAGCAGGGTCAACCAACCCGAAGTTTTCGGTGTGCTCGCGGCAGTCGCAGCGCTCATCGCCATCCTCTTCCTGGTCGACGTTCAATCAGCCGTCGCGAACACGCGCGATTGGATCCTTGAGACCTTCGGCGTCGGTATCTTCGTAGTCCTCACCTGGGTCCTGCTGGGAGCGGCAGCGCTCTGGCAGGGCTGGTACGAACGAGGCGGCTACTTCTGGCGCAAGGCAGCGGGCGTCGCCGCGCTTGGCCTCTTCATCTGGGGCCTCTTCGCACTCAACAACGCCGACTGGAGCACAGGCTCAGTGCGCCTGAAAGACACGAGCCTGGGCGGCGAAATCGGCCAGGCATTTGTGGCCGGTGTCCTCGGGAAGATTGCGTGGCTTGGCGCGGGCGTGCTCGCCGCTGGTCTGCTCGCGCCGACGGCCAGCCGCTGGGTTGCCGTCAACCTGCCCTACGGGGCGCAGGAAGCGTGGCGGCGGCGCTACCCGCACCGTACCGCCGACGCCCTCGGCCGCTGGTTCAGCTTCGCACTCAGGCGGCCGGACGGCGAAAAGGATGAGGTCGTCATCGGGCTCGGCGGATTCCGTCCGCTTGAACCCGTCCCGGCGGGTGGCATGGAAGGGACCCCGGTCGTCTTCCGCCCCTCCGTCGACCCGGCCTCGCCCAGTTCGACTGTTGGCGCAGGCGCCGCGGCGTCGTTTGCTGCTCCGGTGCGCGATGACCCCGCAGTAGAAGCCGAGTTCGAAGAAGCCATCGAGGAACCGGCGGCCGCCCTCATGGAAGAAGACGAAGAACCTGCTGAACCGCAGCAACTCGGCCTGGAACTGGCCGGCCGAAGCGGCTGGCAGCTGCCAGCTATCGAGATGCTGAACGCGCCGATCCCGAGCGTGCATCGCAAACACGACAACGCTGCCCGCGCCCAGCTCATCGTCGATACGCTCGCGAGCTTCGGCGTCGATGCCACCGTGGTCGAAATCAACGAAGGACCGACGGTCACCCAGTTCGGCGTCGAACCCGGCTGGGAAGTGAAGTACAAGGACGTCCCGCTGCGCGACGAAACCGGGAAGCAGCTCTACTCGAGCGAGGGCCGCCCTCGCACCGAGCGCGTCGAGACGGCCCGCACCCGCGTCCGCGTGAACAAGATCACGGCGCTCCAGAATGACCTCGCGCTCGCCCTGGCCGCGCCCAGCCTGCGCATCGAAGCGCCCGTGCCTGGCCGCGCCATCGTCGGCATCGAAGTCCCGAACGACTCTGCCTCGGTCGTGACCATGCGAGCCGTTATGGAAACCAAGGAGTTCCAGGACATGCTCCGCAAGAGCAAGCTCAGCGTCCCGCTGGGGAAGGGCGTCTCCGGCGTGCCGGTGGTTGCTGACCTCGGCAAGATGCCGCACCTCCTGATCGCGGGCGCGACTGGCTCCGGCAAGAGTGTCTGCATGAACGCCATCATCTCCGGCATCATGATGAACGCCTCACCCGACGATGTGCGGTTCGTGATGGTGGACCCCAAGCGCGTTGAACTGAGCGCCTACTCCGGCATCCCGCACATGGCTTTCAGCGAAGTCATCGTCGACATGGACAAAGTCGTCGGCGTGCTCCAGGCGGTCGTCGGCGAGATGGATGCGCGCTACAAGAAGTTCGCGAACGTCGCCGTCCGCAACATCGAGTCCTACAACAAGCACCCGCGCATCCTGAAGAAACTTCCCTACTGGGTGGTTATCATCGATGAGCTTGCCGACCTGATGATGGCGGCGCCGTTCGAAGTCGAGAAGCTTATCTGCCGCCTCGCCCAGCTGGCCCGCGCGACGGGCATCCACCTTGTTGTCGCCACCCAGCGCCCATCGGTCGACGTCGTCACTGGCCTCATCAAGGCCAACTTCCCGACCCGCATTGCCTTCGCGGTCACCTCGATGACCGACTCACGCACCATCCTCGACATGGGCGGCGCTGAAAAGCTCCTCGGCCGCGGTGACATGCTCTTCATGCCGACCGATGCCGCCAAGCCGATCCGCATCCAGGGCGTCTACCTCTCGGACACGGAAGTCGAACGGCTGGTCGAGTTCTGGAAGGACGAGCGCTTCAGCGAACTGACCCCGGACAACGCGGACGACCTGCTCGAACAGGCCCTGGCCGATGCAAACGGCGGCGACGCGAACATCGAGGTCGATTTCGACGACCCGGTCGTAGACAGGGCGCGCGAGCTCACCATCCAGCACCAGCGCGTCTCGCCGTCGCTCTTCCAGAGGAGGCTCAAGGTAGGCGCGCTGAAGGCGAACAAGATCATCGAAATCCTCGAGGAAGAGGGTCTCGTCGGGCCGCGCGAGGAGGGCGAATCCCGCCGCGTCCTCGTGGGAACGCCTGACGGACTCGCTTGATACACTGACGCTTATGAAGAACTTCAAGTCGCTGCTTACCAGGGGCGAAGCGCCCGACGAGGTCGTCGCTGAACCTCGCCAGGTGGAGCAGTGCCTGTCGTGCGGGGCGAGCCTTGAGGGCTCGAAATCGTACGAGCGCTTCCGCGTCTGCCACTCCTGCGGCTTCCACTTCCACCTGACCGCCCGTGAACGGATCGCCACGCTCATGGACGTTGGCAGCTTCCACGAAGACGACCGCGGCGTGACCAGCATCGACCCGCTCTCGTTCCGGGATAAGCAGTCCTACCGCTCACGCGTGATTAACGCCCAGCGCCGGACCGGCCTCACCGAGTCCGCGTTGACCGGCACCGGCACCATCTACGGCCGCGATATCGTCATCGCGGTCATCGACTTCGCGTTCCTCGGCGGCTCGATTGGCGTGGCAGCAGGAGAGCGGCTGGCACGCGCGTTCGAAAAGGCCATCTCGCGCCGTGTTCCTGTCGTCGTGGTCTGCTCCACCAGCGGGACACGGATGCAGGAGGGCCTCCTCGCCCTCATGCAGGGGCCGCGCATCGCCGCCGCGGTGCAGCGCCACGACCGCGCCGGCCTGCCCTACATCGCCGTCCTCAGCGACCCGACAACCGGCTCCGCCTACACCGGCTTTGTCAACCTCGCCGACATGATCCTGAGCGAGCCGAACGCGCTGGTGGGCTACGCCGCGTTGCGAGCCCTCGAAGAGGCGGCCGGAGCCGAACTGCCCGAGGGCGCGCACACATCCGAGGCCCACCTCCAGCACGGGCTCATCGATGCCGTGGTGCCGCGTTCGCAACTGCGCGATTCGCTCGCCCAGTTGCTCGACCTCCTCATGAACGACTACCGGCTGCAGGCGAACAAGGACCGGCGCGAAGGCCACACCCAGCACTCGCTGCGCAACGCCTGGCAACAGGTCCAGCTCTCCCGCCACGCCGACCGGCCAACCGGGGCGGACCTTGTCAGCCGCATGACCAGCTCGTTCGTGGCCCTCCACGGGGATCGCAGCGGCAGCGATGACCCCGCAATCATGGCCGGGCTTGGCACCCTCGCCGGCGAAGCCGTGATGTTCGCCGCCCAGGTGCGCAGCGCCGGTGAACATGGCCGCATCAGCACCGCGGGCTTCCGCAAGGCCCGCCGCGCCATGCACCTCGCGAAGAAGTTCGACCTCCCGCTCATCACCTTCATCGACACCGACGGCGCGGATCCGTCGCTCGCGAACGAAGAGGCCGGCCTCGGTTATGCCGTTGCCCAGTGCACCGCCGCCATGCTCGAACTGCCTGTGCCGACGGTCGCCGTCATCATCGGCGAAGCGAACTCAGAAGGGGCGATGGCGATGGCCGTCGCCGACCGTGTGCTCATGCTCGACAACGCGGTCTACGAAGTGATCCGGCCCGAGGACGCCGCGATGATCCTCTACGGCGGCGCTTCATCCGCGGGTGAGGCCGCCGAGCGGCTGCGGCTTACCTCGCACGACTGCCTCCGTCTCGGCATCATCGACCAGACCGTCGCCGAACCCGGGGAGGGCGCGCACACGGACCACGCCGAGACCGCCCTCATCCTTCGCCGCGCGATCCTGCGAGAACTGGCCCGGACGCAGCGGGTCCGCAGCAAGCGCCGCCTCGAACAGCGGTACACGCGCTATCGCAGCATCGGATCGACCCGGAGCTGGCTGCGCGGCCGTCTCGAACGGCGCCTGGCGCACTTCACGGACCGCCTCGGAGGCTGGATGGACCGGATGCGCGACCGCTCGTCCATGCGCCGCCGTTACGAGTTCGGCGGGGACGAAAGCGACATCGCCGTTTAGCGTTCGACAGTGGACGCCAGCACCGTAGCAGGCCAGACTTCCGGGAGTGACTGAGGGGGAGAGCCACTGCACGCCGCTGACCTGCTCCTGATCCCGTTGGGCATCTCCGTTGGCGCGTTCGGCACCCTGGTCGGCGCCGGGGGCGGCTTCATCCTCGTCCCCATCCTGCTCCTCCTCTATCCCGAAAAGAAGCCCGAAACCATCACCGCTATCTCGCTCTTCGTGGTCTGGGCGAATGCGACTTCCGGCTCCCTCGCCTACGGCGCGCAGAAGCGCATCGATTACCGCAGCGGCGCGTGGTTCGCCATCTCAACGCTGCCGGGCGCCGTGGCCGGCGCGATCATTGTTGGCTACATCCCTCGCCGTACCTTCGATGCCATGTTCGCGACCGTGCTCATCGTCCTTGGCCTCGTCCTCTTCTTGCGCAGGGCGTCCAATGCCATCCAGCCGCCGGTCACCGGCTGGAGCACGGTCCGCCGCAACATCACGGACCGCGCCGGGCACACGTATTCCTACTCGTTCCAGATGTGGAAGGGCGTGGTCATCAGCACCGGCGTCGGCTTCATGAGCAGCCTGCTCGGTATCGGCGGAGGCGTCATCCATGTCCCGGTGATGGCGACAGTGCTCCACTTCCCCGTCCACATCGCCGCCGCAACCTCGCACTTCGTTCTCGCCTTCATGGCCCTCGAAGGCACCGGCGTCCACTTCGCGACGGGAGACCTGGCATGGGACCGGTCGTTCTTCCAGGCTGGCATGCTCGCCCTTGGAGCCGTCCCGGGCGCGCAGATCGGCGCATACTTCTCACGGCGGGTCCATGATCGTCACATCATCCAGGCGCTCGCCATCGGGCTGACGCTCGTCGGCGTCCGGCTGGCGATCAAGGCGATCCAGGGCTAGCAGGAGCTACTCCTTCGAGTTCTCCCAGTCCTTCCAGCTTGCCCGGCGCGACGGGTCGACCTCCAGGACATGGCCCTGCCCGGACTTCTTCACGGTGACGGGACCTTCGAGCCTGCGCAGGATGAACCACACGCCGAAGGTGAGGGCGCACATGACCGCCGCCAGCATCGCGAGGCGCTGGATACCGCGCTGTGTTGCGCCGTCCCATGCGGTGTACGCGCTCTTCGCGAGCTTCAACGCTGTTTCGCCGTCACCCGCGGCCTGGGCGGCTTCCGCCTTCTTCAGGTCATCGTCCGGGTTGGCGAACATCAGGCCGATGCGCCCGAAGAACCCGGCGCTGAACGACGCCTGCTTCTCCTTCGCAATCTCGATCATCTTGCCCGCCGCGACCTCGTTGTAGGCGGTCGTTACGGCGCCGGCTGCTGCTGCCTTGGCCCCGCTGAAGTCGCCGGCGGCGTACTTCTCCCTGGCCTCGGCCATCTTGGCCCAGGCGGGGTTATCGGCCGGCTTGTTCTCGATCGCCTTCGCGCTCGAAACGATCGTCGTGATCGCCTGGCGCTGGTTTTCCACAACGACCAGTGTGTCTGCGACTCGCTTCTTTCCCCAGAACTGGTTCACGCCTTCAGGGCGGCCCAGGCCGTTCTGCTCGCTCAGGGCGACAACCTCACTGTAGGCGTCGAGCACCTTGTTCGCCTTCGCCACCTGTTCGGCGATAGGTTCGAAGACCCAGGCGAGCAGGTTGTCATAGATGTCTGAAGGCATGCCCGAGAGTCCCAGCGTCTGAGCTCGCGCCTGCAGCGCCGTGACCGAGTCGTGGGCTTCGCGCCGTTGCGACAGAAGCGGCTTAGCCGTCAGCGGCTGGTACACCCAGTCAAGGAACAGTTGGTCCAGGTTCTTGCCGCTCACCCATTCGCCCTGGTCCATGAACCAGCCGGCATCGAGGGGGAGCAGTGCCGGTTCGTCGTCCATGCGGCTGAGGACGGCGGTCATCGCTTCGCGCCCGCCCACGGCCTGTTCGAACGCCCGGAAGAAGGCGCCCGCCTTCCCGTACCAGTAGTCCGGGTTGTAGACGTCGGAACCGTTGTACCAGGTTGCGAGCGGGTCCTTGTAGGGCATCGCGCTCCAGCCGCGGTCAACCGGGGTGAAGCCGAGCTCCGGGGCCAGCGAGGAAGCGCCGTACTCGGCCAGGCCTTCCCACAGCCACTTCGTATCGAGATTGCTCGAAGCCCACATGTGCGCGAGTTCGTGGACGGTCACTTCCTCGTCGAAGCCTGTATCCGTCGCGAGGAGGACCTGGCCGTTCAGCGCGACCCCTGCCGCGCCAATCCGATCGATATGGTGCGACTGGCGCATCGTGACGGTGTCGCCCTTGTATGGGAAGCCGAAGAGGGTTTCCAGCATCGGGAACGCCTTCTGGGCGAGCGCCCACTGCTTCTGCGCCCAGGCCTGGTCCCGCTGGAAGTACCGGAGCGCCATGTGGACGTTGCGGCCGTCGGGCATCGCAACGTCGCCTTCGAGCTTGCTGACCTTGCTGAGATCGGTGATGGACTGGACGTAGGCGGAGAAGGTCTCCGGGAGCGCGCGCTGGCGGCACTTGTCGTCCATGGCTGCGCAGCGCTTGAGCACGTCCGGGTCGTCGCCGTTGAGCGCGATGATGGTGACTTCGCCGCAAACCCAGCGCACCCGGCCGGCATCCTTCACCTCGTTCGGCTGCGCGGTTGCCCGCAGGCAGCCTGGATCAAGGTAGGTGTCGCCCTCGCTCGGCACATCGACGAGCACGAACGACCCTGGCCCCTGGCCGATGAACGGTGTCTCGATGATCCCGGGCTCGAGCGTCATCAGCTTGCCCGAGCGAGACGGAATGCTGTACGACGCCTCGACGGTAATCCGCGCCTTCGGCTTCAGGTTTCGCGGCAGCTTCACAACCCCGACACCGGGGGCCGCGAGCGCTTCATTCCCTTCGACAACTGCCACTTCGAGCGAACTGCCTTCGGCAGTCACCGAGAGGTTCTGGGCGCCAGGCATGATGAAGAACGGGAGGGCGAGCAGGTCCTTGGTCTGGTTGTTCTGATACTCGCCGTGGTAGCGAACACTCATCATGCCATTCGGCGTATCGAGCGTGTAGTACGTCTCCGAAGCTACCAGGTAGGGCTTGGCAAACGATTGCTGCGCCTGCGCGGCTGGCGTGCCTCCGTCCATGAAGGGCAGAACGAGCACGGCGAAGAGACCGACCAGGGCGAAGCGACGGATCCTCATGGATCAAGCTTCGACACCCACGAAGCGGGAGCGCAGGCCCACGAGGGGCATTGGTGACCACGGCGCCGGTTCCGGGCATGATGCGCGCGTGCAGTTTCGGACCGTCGCGGCGCCCGCCCTCGATGAAGCGCTCACCCTTCAACTGGGTGTGCTGCTCGGGCGCGCCTACACCGACGAACGCCACCTGAAAGCCTACCCTCCAGACCTGCTCGCGCGACTCACCCCGGACATCGAACGCGTCCACGCAGCCCCGCCAGACCGGGGAGAATTGATGCCCGCGGAGTACCTCTCCCAGTTCCCCACGCTGCGAAACGCCCGGAAGCCGGCCGCGGAGCGGCGGCAGGCGCTCCACTTCATAGCGGAAGCCGAAGGCTACGTCGCTTCACACGTGTCGCTCTGGCCGCAGTTCTTCGACCTCGCGGGCGCACAGGTGCAAGGCGGCTACATCGAAGACGTGGCGACGGACCCGCTCCACCTCGGCGAAGACCTTTCGGTCCGCGGCATGCGCGAGGCCGAACGGCAGGCCCGCGACCTCGGCCTGAGCCTGCTTGGCCTCGCAACCGGGCTGGCCGGGTACTACGAGCGGCTCGGTTGGCTCCTCTGGGACGGCGAACACCACTTTCGCACGAGCGGCCGCGAGGGCATGCACCTCGACCAGCCGCTTTACCTGCTGCCGCTCGACGCCGCCGGCGAACGGATCACTACCAGCCGCGGCGTGATCCAGAGCTGGCGGCTCCAACGCTTCGGCGATTCCGTCGCCGGCGCCAACTGGTAAGCCGCTTCGCTAACCGACGGCGCCGGCCTCCCGCAGGGTGGCGATCTTCGCGCTGTCGTAGCCGAGGCCCGCGAGGATTTCGTCCGTGTGCTGGCCGATGAGCGGAGCGCTGTAGCGTGGCTTGCCCGGCGTGTCCGAAAGCTTCGGCCCAACACCGATCTGCTTCACCGGCCCGATCGGCGAGTCAACCTCGACAATCATGTTGCGCGCGATGTTGTGCTCGTTGGTGACCACGTTCTCCATCTCGAGAACGGTCGCGGCGCAGATGTCGTACTGCGACATGATGGCCATCCACTCGTCGGCAGTTTTCGTCTTGAAGATGCCCTTGAAGCGCTCGGTCATCTCTGGCCATTCGCCCTGGGCGAACTGCTTGGGCAGCAGGTCTTCGGTGCCGATCACGCGGCAGAGCGCCTCCCAGAAGTGGCTCTCGATGCTCCCAATGGAGAACCAGCGCCCGTCGGAGCACTCGTACGTGTTGTAGAAGGGCGCTGCGCCATTGAGCAGCATTTCGCCCCGGCGGATCGTGGCGCCGTTGCCGAAGAAGCCCGAGAACGCGCTCGTCATCAGCGAAAGCACGCCGTCGCTCATTCCGATGTCGACGTTCTGGCCGCGGCCCGTCTTCTCCCGGGCGATGATCGCGAGGCAGATCGCGAATGCCGCGGTCAACCCGCCACCCGCGAAGTCGGCGACAAGGTTCACGGGAATGGCCGGCGCCTGGCCGGGCCGGCCCGTAACGCCAAGCGCTCCGCCAACCGAGATGTAGTTGATGTCGTGGCCAACGAGGTTGCTATACGGGCCCGTCTGACCGAAGCCGGAGATAGAGCAGCAGATGATCCGCGGGTTGATCTTCGCGAGAGCGTCGTAGTCCACGCCGAGGCGCTTCACGACACCCGGGCGGAAGCCCTCGATGACGACGTCTGCGCCTTTTACCATCGAGTAGAAGATCTCGCGGGCGGCCTCTTCTTTGAGGTTGAGGGCGATGGACTTTTTGCCACGGCCGAGGGCGTTGTAAGCGGCCGCGCGGTCCGCGCCTTCGCTGCGGCGTAGGGCGTTGGCGCCCCCGAGCTTCGCTGATGCGCCGGGCACGGCTTCGACCAGTGTCACATCGGCGCCGAAGTCGGCGAGCAGCATCGAGCAATGAGGCCCCGGCGCGAGCCGGGAGAGATCGAGGACTTTGATTCCATCGAGCGCCATAACCATGGTGCGGGAACTCCTGAAAGCGAGTGTGGCTCTGTGGCCGTAGCATGGCCGCGCGCACCCGGTCACGCAACCGGCGAACGGGCCATAATCCGGCCCAAACCCATCTCAGGGCGTCGCGGAGGAACTACCAAATGCCCCGTCTCACCGAACTCAGTCGCTCCGTCGCGGGCAAAGTCGTCATCGTCACCGGCGCCGGCAGCGGCATGGGCCGCGCGACCGCCCACCTGTTCGCCGATGAAGGCGCCAGCGTCGCCGCTATCGACCAGAACCGGGGACCAGTTGAAAGGGTCGCAGCCGAAATTACCGACGCGGGCGGGAAAGCCCGAGCCTGGGCGTGCGACGTCTCCGACCGGGCCGCAGTGAACCGCATGGTCGAAGACGCAGCCAGCGCGTTCGGCGGCATCGACATCCTCGTCAACAACGCCGGTATCTCCTCCGCCACGCCCTTCGAGGCGGAGACCTTCGATGCGGCGTGGGCGCGCGTCCTCGCCGTCAACCTGACCGGGATGACCCACACCATCCGCGCGGCCCTGCCCTACCTGCGGAAGTCCGCGAGCCCGCGCATCATCAACATCGCCAGCACGGAGGGCCTGGGCGCAACCGCGGGCAACAGCCCCTACACGGCCGCGAAGCACGGCGTTGTCGGCCTCACGCGCTCCCTTGCGCTCGAGTTCGGCAAGGAGGGCATCACCGTGAACTGCATCTGCCCCGGGCCGATTCGCACCGGGATGACTGCGCCGATTCCCGAAGAGATGAAGGAGAAGTACGCCCGCCAGCGCACAGCCCTACGCCGCTACGGCTCGCCAGAAGAGGTGGCCCAGATGACGCTCAGCTTTGCACTCCCGGCGGCGTCATTCCTCACCGGCGTCGCCGTCCCGGTCGATGGCGGGCTCACCATCCGGCGGGCGTAGCCAGCCGCACCTTGCCGGGCGGGAGACAGTGCGTCGGGTAGAATGGCCTGATGGCCACCGATCAACTCGAAGTGGAATGGCAGTACGCCGCGCTCGATACGCGGCCGGTGGTTCGCTGGCTCAACGGCGTCCTCCCGGCCGGCTTTCGAGTGGAGCCAGCCGGCGTCAAGGAACTGAACGACACCTACTTCGACACCCCCGAGTTCCACATCAACCGCGCCGGGTACACCTGCCGGGTTCGTCACAAGGGCGAGCAGTCTGAACTGACCCTCAAGTCCATGGCCGAGGCATCGGAAGGCCTGCGCTCGCGCCGTGAGCTGACCGAGCCGCTGCCGCCGGGGGCGCCTTCTCCGTTGGCTGCCAGCGGCCCATGCGGCGAACTGCTGCGAGCCGCCACCGGCCGGGCCGAGGTCCGGGAGATCTTCCGGCTCCACACCCGCCGGGAGGTGTTCAACCTCTTCGATGACGGCGGACCGCTCGGCGAAGTCGCGGTCGATGAGACCACCATCCCGGTCGGCGAAGACCGCCCGGTGCGCCTCTCTCGCATCGAGGTCGAGGTTCACCCGGACGCCGTTGAGCGCGCCCGCCGCTTCGTGGCTACGCTCGTTACGGCGAACCGCCTGACGGAAGCCGGTTCCTCCAAGTTCGAAGCCGCACTGATCGCCACCGGCCAGGTTGTGCCCGAGGTGCGCTCCGAGTTCGGTTCGACCGCCGTGAGTGCTGAGCTGAGCGCAGGCGAAGTCGCCTTCGCCGTGCTCCGGAAGCAGTTCGCAGCGATGCGCGCGAACGAGCCCGGCACCCGCCTCGGCGAAGATATCGAGGCGCTGCACGACATGCGCGTCGCCACGCGCCGTCTTCGTGCCGCGATGGCCGCCTTCCGGCCGTTCCTCACTCCGAGAGCGCTCCACTACCGCGACCAGTTCGGCTGGGTCGCCGCGGCCCTGGGCGAAGTCCGCGACCTCGACGTCCAGCTCGAACGCATGCACGAATGGCGCGCGAACTTCCCGCCGGAGCGGGCGGCAGCCCTCGAATCGGTCGAGGCCCTCCTCGAGTCCCGGCGCAGGGTGGCCCGGCGGCGCATGCTCGCCGTCCTCGATTCACGCCGTTACGAACGGCTCTGCGAAAGCTTCGCGGGGGTCCTCCGCTTCGGCCCGCCGAAGTCATTCGCCCCGGGCCGGACAGCCGTGCTCGCGGCCGCACCCGACATGGTGGAGAAGCGCTACAAGCGCGTCCGCAAGGCGGGCGACGCAATTACGAAGTCGTCCCCGCCCGAGGCCTACCACACCCTCCGTATCGACGCCAAGAAGCTGCGCTACGCCCTCGAGTTCGTGGGCAACGGCATCTACGGGAAGCAGGCGCTCGACTTCAGCGCGCGAGTGACGGCCCTGCAGGACGTGCTCGGACTGCACCAGGACGCCTACGTCGCCATCGACCTCCTCCAGGAGGTGGCGGACTCATCGGGCAAGCGGCTCGGGCCGCAGACGCTCATGGCCATGGGTTCCATCAGCGAACGCTACCGGCTAGACGCCATCGACCTGCGCGCGAAGTTCCCCCAGGTCTACCGCCCACTCGCGGGGGACGAGTGGAAGCGGCTGCACCGGTCGATGGAGAACCAGCGGCCCGCGCCACTCCCGCCGGCGCCGCCGCGGCCTTTCCCGCAGGTCTGAGACCCGGCCCGTTCGGCCAGACACTAAACGAGCGGGCCTGTATCCTCTTTTGTCGGGCATCCGCACCCCTCCCACGGCCGCTCGCCGCACTGGAAACCGGAAATCCCTCCTACGGATCTCGCCACATGGCCGTGCTCGTTGATGCAAACACCCGACTGATGGTCCAGGGCATTGGGACCGAAGGCGCCAACCACATGCGCCGGTCGCTTGCCTATGGAACCAACGTTGTCGCCGCGATTCACCCCAAGCGGGGCGGCGAACAGCAGGACGGCGTGCCCATCTTCACCACCGTCGACCAGGCCGTCCGCGAGGCGCAGGCGAACGTCAGCATCATCTTCGTGCCCGCGCCTTTCGCCGCCGATGCCATCCTCGAAGCGGCCGCTGCGAAGGTCCCGCTCATCGTCTGCATCACCGAGGGCATCCCGGTGATGGACATGGTGAAAGTGAAGGCGGCCCTCCAGGGTTCGTCCAGCATCCTCATCGGCCCGAACTGCCCCGGCGTCATCACCCCGGCCACCAAGACGCGCGTCGGCATCATGCCCGGCGACGTCTTCCTGCCCGGCCGCGTGGGCGTCGTCAGCCGCTCGGGGACGCTCGTCTACGAAGTAGTCGCCCAGCTCACGAACGAGGGCATCGGCCAGAGCACCTGCATCGGCGTCGGCGGCGACCCGATCATCGGCACCCGCCAGGTCGAAGCCATCCGCATGCTGAACGAAGACCCGGACACGGACGCTATCGTGATGGTCGGCGAAATCGGCGGCTCGGCCGAACAGGAAGCCGCGGAGTACATCAAGGCGAACGTGAAGAAGCCTGTGGTCGCCTTCATCGCCGGGGCGACGGCGCCTCCAGGCCGCCGCATGGGCCACGCCGGCGCCATTATCTCCGGCGAAGACGGCAAGGCCGCGAATAAGAAGGCTGCGCTGGCTGCCGCCGGCGCGTGGGTCTCTGATTCACCGGCCGATATCGGCAGCACGATGAAGCGCGCCCTCCAGGAACGCGGCCTGCTGAAGTAGGCCCGGCGGGATTGAAGTTCGATATCTCTCTGACATAGCGTGCGCAGGACATGTCCGCGCAGGTCTCGGTGATCATCCCTTCGTACAACCGGCGGAACCCGCTCGTGCGGCTGCTGGACTCGTTGGCTGAGCAGACATTGCCCGCGGCCGAGTTCGAGGTGTTCGTGGTGCTGGACGGATCCAGCGACGATTCGGCGGCGGCGGTGCACGGGCGTGACTGGCCGTTCGCGCTGCAGGTGATTGAACAAGCGAACGCGGGCGCCGGAGCGGCGCGAAACGCCGGCGCCGCGCTCGCTGGGGGTGAGTTCCTTCTGTTCGTCGACGACGACGTTGTGCTTGCGCCAAGAGCCCTTGAGAGCCATCTCCAGGCGGCGCGAAGGTGCGAACGCAGCGCGTTCGTGGGGCACCTGAACACGGTTTGGCAGACGCGGAACCTGGAGCCTTTGAGCCACTCGCTCTGGTCACAGCTGGACCGGCTCGAGGATCTCCAGCGGATTCCGATCACATGGTGCTACAGCGGGAATCTCCTTGTTCCGCGATCGGTGTTCCACGAGGCCGGCGGGTTCAACGCCACGCTCCGCCGGATGGAAGACCTGGAACTTGGATTTCGCCTGGACAAGGCGGGCGTGGCCATCCGTTACTGTCGCGGAGCGGTGGGCACCCAACACTATGCAAAGTCCACCGACGAGATCCTGGCAGATGCGGTGACAACCGGAAGGACGACCATCCTGGTGTTCCGGAGCGAACCGGAGTTCCTCCGGCGGGACGCGAACACCGGGAGGCGGCACAACTGGCTGACCCGGCACCTTGCTGAACTCGCGACGATTTTGCCGGTACCGAGGCGGGCTGCGTCGCTCGTGAGCGCGCTGCCGCTATGGCTTCCCGGGTGCCAATCAGTGCGAAAGGCGTTGTGGTTCCGGTGGTATCTGGTGGGGGCGAGACATGCGGCAGAGAGCCGTGCCGAGTTCCACGCCCTCTTGGCCCGCACCTGAATGGAGCGCGCCCTCCAGGAACGCGGCCTCCTCAAGTAGGCCGCCGGCATCCTGTAACCCAACCTTCTTACAGCATTCGCCACAAGCGGGGCACGAATTGTTACACTCCGCCAATATTCGGCGGATGCGGAGCATGCTCTCACCCTATCGGGTGCTCGACCTCACGACCAACACCTCGGCGCTGTGCGGCGCCATGCTCGCCGACCTGGGTGCGGATGTCATCGCCATCGAGCCTCCGGGCGGTTCGCCACTGCGCCACGCCGGGCCGTTCCGCCACGACATCCCTGACGGCGAGCATTCGCTGACCTGGTGGGCGTACTCCCGCAACAAGCGCAGCATCGAACTCGACCTGACCTCTCCCGCGGGGAGGGAATCCTTCCTCGAACTCGTTCGCGGTGCCGACATCCTGGTCGAGTCCTTTGTACCCGGCTACCTGGACGGCCTCGGCCTCGGATATGCCGAGCTTTCCGCTGCCAATCCTGCGTTGATCGTCACGTCGGTGACGCCCTTCGGGAGCACGGGGCCGAAGGCGAATTGGGCCGCCAGCGACCTCACCGCCTGGGCATCCTCTGGCTCTCATTTCCTGACCGGCGACAACGACCGCGCTCCGGTGGCGCCGTCGGTGCCGCAGGCGTTTCTCCACGCAGGCGCCGAAGCCACGGTCGCGACGCTTGTCGCGCTCAGCGCCCGGCGCGAAACCGGCCACGGCCAGCACGTCGATGTTTCGGCCCAGGCGGCCTCGATGATGGCGACTCAGTCGGTCATCCTCTCGCCCGCATGGGGCGACCTTCCGCTCGGCCGTGTGGGCGGAGGCCTGAAGTTCGGGCCGCTCTTCCTCCGCTTCGTCTACCCGTGTATCGACGGTTATGTGAACATCACGCTGCTCTTCGGCAACGTCATCGGCCAGTTCACCCGCCGCCTCTTCGAATGGATGCACGAAGAGGGCTTCGTCGACGAAGCGACGCGCGACAAGGACTGGGTAGCCTACGTCGAACTGCTGACGAGCGGCCGCGAACCGATCTCCGAGTTCCTCCGGGTCATGGCCGCCATCGAGCAGTTCACGCGCTCCCACACCAAGGCCGAACTGTTCCAGGGCACTTTCGACCGCCGCGTCCTCATCGTCCCCGTGAGCACGACAGCGGATATCCTGGCTTCGCCACAGTTACAGGCGCGCGAGTACTGGGAGCGCCTGGCCCACCCCGTGGCGAACGAACTGGCCACGTTCCCCGGCGCGTTCGCCAGGTTTAGCGCCACGCCGATCCAGTACCGGAGGCGCCCGCCCCTCACCGGCGAACATACAGCCGAGGTTCTCGCCGAGGAGTTGCCGCCGAAGCCGCGACCGCCAGGGGCGACCGCTGCAGCGCGGCTCCCCCTTGAGGGACTCCGCGTCTGCGATTTCTCCTGGGTGTACGCCGCTCCGGCTGCCACGCGGTCCCTCGCCGACTGGGGCGCAACGGTCGTGAAGGTCGAGAGCACGAAGTACCTCGACGCCCTTCGCACCGGGCAGCCGTACAAGGACGGCGTGGTCGGCGCCGAGCGCTCTGCGAACTTCTGCAATGCGAACACCGGCAAGCTCGGCCTCACGCTCGATCTTTCGAAGCCGGAGGGCCGCGAGGTTGCCATCCGGCTGGCCAGCTGGGCCGACGTGGTCGTCGAGAACTTCTCGCCCAAGGCGATGCAAAACTGGGGGCTGGACTATGAGACCCTGCGAGCGCGCAACCCGGGCCTGATCATGGTCAGCACCTGCTTGAACGGCGGCACCGGTCCGCAGGCTGCGCTGGCCGGGTACGGCACGATGGGCGCCGCGCTCTCGGGCTTCCACGACCTGACCGGCTGGCCGGACCGTCCGCCAGCGGGTCCGTTCCTCGCCTACACCGACTACGTGTCGCCGCGATTCATCGCCGCGAGCATCCTCGCCGCCGTCGACCACCGCGCGCGCACAGGGCAGGGGCAGTTCATCGACCTGTCCCAGGCCGAAGCCTCGCTCCACTTCCTCGCGCCGGCGCTGCTCGACTACGCCGTGAACCAGCGGCTCCGCTCACGGATGGGAAACAGCAGCGAAGAAGCAGCGCCGCATGGGGTCTTCCGCTGCGCCGGCGACGACGCCTGGGTCGCTATCGCCGGCGAGACCGAGCTGCAGTGGCGCGCGCTCTGCGACGCCGTCGGCCACCCTGAATGGGCCAGTGATGACCGCTTCTCGCTCTTCTCGCGCAGATACGCCCGCCGCGAAGAACTCGCCGCGCTGATCGAAGGCTGGACCTGTGAGCGCACCAGCGAGCAAGCCGAAGCGATCTTGCAGGCTGCCGGAGTCCCGGCCCACCGGGTCAGCACCTGCGAGGATGTTCTCGCCGACCCGCAACTCGCCGCCCGCGGGCACTTTGTCACGGTGGACCACCCGGTGGTGGGACCGGTCACCGTTGAGGGGCCGCGCTTCCGGCTCTCGCGGGACACAGCCGCGGGAATGAGCCCCGCGCCGACGCTCGGGCAGCATAATGACCTCGTACTCCGGGAAATCCTCGGTATGACCGACGACGAGATCGCCGAACTCGTGCTCACCGGGGCGCTCGATTAGCTCGGTCCGACGCCACGGAGGCACCTATGGCCCGCAAGGTCCCGCGCAAGTTCTCGCTGCACTTCGGCAGCGGAGTCGTCGCTGAAGAGGCTACCTACCCCGGCGAGTTCCACGAACCGACGATCCAATTGCTCGAGTTCACCGAAGGAGATGCCGCCGGTTCGGTGCTGCTGCGCTTCTGTTCGTACAGCCACCGGGGCGCGTTCATGCGCGAACCGCTGCTCCTGAACGACACGGACATCGCGGCATTGCGCGAGGCCATCCGGGCGACACCGCGCATCCGCGACCTGCTGCGCCAGTTGGTCGAGTGACCGCCGGTCAGCCGCCGGACATGGCGGGCATCACGTACACCTCGTCCGTTTCGACCACGCCAGTATCGAGGTTCGCGCGTTCCCCGTTGACGAAGATGACGATGTGCTTCCGGATCGACGGGTAGCCGTCGATCAGGCGGTCCCACATCCCGGGCCAGCGATCGTTGAGGCGGCTGAGCGTCGCCCCAACGGTATCGGCTTCAATCTGGAGGTTCCGTTCGGCCCCGGGGAAAAGCCGGACAAGCGAATCGGGCAGGATGACGCGCGGCATCAGGCCTCGACCACCGCCGCCTCGACGGACGAGATGAGCGGGAAGTAGCTCGCCACTTCGGACCATGACTCCCCTTCGTCGGCGCTGGCGAAGAGGTGGCCAGTGCTGGTCCCCGCATAGAGGCCGGCCGGCGTCAGCGCGTCCGAGGTCATGGCCTGGCGGAGGATGCCGAAGTACGCCCCTTCCTGCGGCAACCCGTTGCGCAGCGGCCGCCACGAGGCGCCGTAGTCATCGGTGCGATACACGGCGGCGGCTGCATCGGGCATGAAGCGCCCGACGGAATCGCCGTTCAGCGGCGCGATGTAATACGTCCCTGCACGGTGCGGGTGCGCCACCGCCGGGAAGCCGAAGCTCGACGGCAGCCCCGACTCCACACGCTCCCAGGTCGCTCCCCTGTCGCGCGAGAGATACATCCCCTGGTGGCTCTGCTGGAAGAGCACGTCCGGGTTCTTCCGGTCGAGTTCGAAGTGGTGGGCGCAGTTCGCGATCCCCTCAAACTCCATTGGGAAGTCCGCCTCAATCCCATTGTTTCGCGGCTCCCACGTCTCGCCCCCGTCTTCCGATTCGAATACGCCTCCGGTCGAGACCCCGACGTACAGGTGGTTGCCGTCTCTTGGGTCGACTTCGATGGTATGCAATACGAGGCCGATGCCGCCCTCCTGCCAGTACGGGCGCGAGGGATGGTTCGTCAGCCCCTCGACATGCGTCCACGTCTCGCCGCCATCGGTGGACTTGAACAGCCCCGCCGGTTCGACCCCGGCATAGATCACGTCGCCCGCGGGCTTCACGAGCCAGGCTGAGACGATGGGATCCACGCCTTCCGCGTAGTTCAATCCTTCGCTGGAGTGCGTCCAGGTCTGGCCCAAATCGGTGCTCTTCCAGACCGCCGGGCCGAACCAGGCGTTCCCGCCCGCCGCGAGGATAGCCCCGGTGGCCGGGTCGTACGCCGCGTGGTTGATCGGCCACGCATCGCAGAACGGGCCGCGGATGTTCCAGTCATCTCGTGACGGCGTGGATTCGGCGAGGAAGAGTCCCTTCTTGGTGCCGATGAGGAGCATCACTTTTTGTGCCATTGATTTGCCTCCGAGGGCCGGGAGTGCCCGGCAGAACTCATGCCAGTGGCCTCGCGCGGAGCGGTGCGCACTTGCTCACACACCTCGCGCCGGGCCGATTCCTTCAGTTGCCGTACCGCCGCCGGGAGGCGACGATACGCGGGGTCGCGGCAGGTCAGCTGGAAAAGTATACTTGCTGTATTCGGTCGTCAAGGGGTAGCTGTCATCTCTCTCGAACCGGCTATCCGCCTTTTTCACCATCGCTGGTCGGTGCCGATTCTCGCCACCCTGTACCAGAGCGGCCCTCTCACCTTCGCCGCCCTCAGCCAGCGCATGAAAGCGAGCCGGGACACGTTAGCAGACACCCTCGCGAACCTCGAAGCCAACGGTGTCATCGAGCGCCAGCCACTCGGCCGCCGAACCGTCTTCGCGCTCACCCCGCGCGGCGAGCGGGTGGGGGCGAATGCACTGCCAATGGCCCAGGTCGTCTCCAGCGCCGGAGCCCTGCACCTCGCGCTGAAAAAGTGGCCGATGCTCGTCCTCACCGCCCTCGGGCGGGGCGCAACCCGCTACAACGAAGCCAAGGCGGCGCTTCCCGGCGTCACCGCCCGTGCCCTCGCCCTCGCCCTCAAGGACCTCGATGCCGCCGGCCTCATCGAACGCACGATCGAAGCGGGCTACCCGCCGGCACCGATCTACCGGCTGTCAGAAGCAGGCCAGCAGTTCTTCCCGGCGCTCGACGCGCTCTGTTGCGCCGCCGTCCCCGCGCCCGGAGAGGAGTCCAAGACATAGCGACGTCCTTCGGTTCAGATCGCCGCAACCGCTAAAGCAGGTGAGCAATTAGTTGTGTCACAATGGGAGTCCGCGCAGGCGCGAGAACCCTCCAGGACGGGCACGTCATGGCAATCCAGGTCACCCTCCTCTCTCACACCGAGGACCCTCTGCGGTCGCTCTACATGGCCTTCCGCACCTGTTACAGCCAGCTCACGCCTCAGCGAGTGGCGAAGAAGATCGAAGAAGACAGCATCACGCGGGAGGAGATGACCAGCTTCATTGAAGAGCGCCTGAAGACTGGCCACGCCAGCCCGCTGGAGCAGGTTCACTACGAGTTCGGCATCTCCGGCGTCTCGCGCGCCTTCAGCCACCAGTTCGTCCGCCACCGCGTCGGCATCTCGTTCGAACAGCAGAGCCAGCGCTACGTGACCTACAAGTCCGGCGAATTCCCCTACACCGTGCCCGAAACCGTTCGCAAGGCGGGCATGCAGGACCAGATGGACGAACTCTTCGACCGCGTGGGCGAACTGTACGAGGAGATGGTGGCCGCTGGCGTGCCCGCCGAGGACGCCCGCTTCCTGCTACCGAACGCCACCAACACGAACTTCAAGATCACGGTGAACTTCCAGAGCCTCCTCCACATCTGCGACCTGCGCCTCTGCACGCGCGCCCAGTGGGAGTTCCGGAAGGTTGCCGCGCTCATGCGCGCCGAGGTAATGAAGGTCACCCCGGAACTGGGCTGCTACCTCCAGCCAAAATGTGGCGAACACCGGCTCGGTTACTGCGACGAAAGCGAGAAAGACTGGGCCGCCTGCCCGATCGGCCGCATTCGCCCCCACAAGGACGTCCTCTTCCGCATCTATGATTCCTACCGCAAGGGCGAGATGCAGCCGCTCCGCGCCCAGGACTGGGACGTGATCGAAGAGAAGGACCTGGTCGTTCCCGGCGAATGATGCGCCGCCCAATCCTTCCCCTGGGCAGTGCCGCGCCCTGGGTGCTGGCGCTCTGTGCCGCGCTGCTCGCGGTCATCGGGTGGTTCACCGGCAACCGGGAGATGGTGATTCTCGCGGGCATCGGAGTGCTCGCCTTCGTGGTCGGCTTTCCGCTGGCGCGCCTCCTCATCGGCAGCGACGGCAGCAGCGACCAGCCATCTGACCAGGACTGAGGCGCCCGGCCCGAGCTCCCTCAGCGCTGCGGCAGCAGCGGCGGCGCCGGCGCAACGGATTCGAATCCGCTGACAGCCGGCTGGTCGAACGGTGCATGCCCTTCGCCGCGCGGGCCCGCGCCTGCCATCGCCGCCGCAGCGAGCAGCACCAACCCAACGATTGCCGCCAGCGCGGCGGAAACGGCAACGCCGAGCCCAAAGTCCTTGGGCGTCCGGACTTGAAGCCCGACGCCCGCAGCGCGCCTCGGTTGCTGCAACACCGTCATACGTCCAAAGCTACCCGCCGTCTGTAAAGCCCCGCACCACCGGTGGCAACGCCACCGTTTCCCGGACGTAAAACGTGTGCGCGAGCGCCCCGTCATACCAGCGCCTCGCGGTTAGACTGCGGTGGTGAATGCGCAGCGCCTGGCGTCCAGCCCCCTGACGTGGTTGGCGGTGCCGGCGATGGTCATCGTTGCGGTGGCGATCGCGGCCCGCATGGTCGACTCGGGCGAGCCACAAGGGGCGCCGGCAGGAGAGCTTCAGCCGTTCTACCTCGAAGCCTCGATCCAGATGGACGACGCCTCGGCATCGATTGGCACGCAGCCCGCTGGGAGTTCGAAGCCGTTCGCCACCGTGCATCGGAGCAGCCAGGTTCGCTGGCGCTGGCAGAGCAGGGATCTGGCCCGCATCGACATCGAGACCTTCGAGCCCGCCGCGGACGCAGGGACCGACACGCTCGCCTGGGACGGCACCTCGCAGTGGTACTACCGGCACGAGGACAATACGTACACCCGGTCGCCGCTGATGCCTGTCCCGGCAGGGGTGTCGCTTCGCGTGAGGCCGTGGAGCTTCGGCGTCTTTATTGGCCCCTGGTACGGCGCAGCCACCACTGCCGAGGCGTTCGCAACAGAACTGAAGACCCTCTCGAACAACACCACCGACGTCCGCGTGGCCGGGCAGGACACGATCCTCGGGAGGCCCGTAACCGTCGTCGAACAGACGGGCATCGCCACATCCGCCGGCTCGTCCGGCAACACGACACGAAGCGGTACATCCCGCTTCTGGCTCGATGAAGAGCGGATGGTGGTCATGAAACAGGAGACGGACTCCGGCGCTCAGCGATTCACGGTCGAGGTCACACGCCTCGATTGGAACATTCCCGCCACAGCCAACCTGCAGTACTCACCGCCGGCAGGCGCCAAGCCTGCGGACAAGGGCGGCAGCGCGGGCTCGCTCCCGACTCCCTGAGGTTCCGGTTGCCGCGGCGCTCCCGTATCGTTCGCTGCCATGCGCCGCGGGGTTCTCTTCACGCTCTCAGCCTGGATGGTCGGCGCCGTTGTTCTGCGAGCGACGTTGCTCATGCCGCACCAGTGCCCCGCGGTCGACCCGGCGAGCGCCCTGCTCGGCGCGCAGCAGGCCGCGGCCTGGATAGCAGCCGCACAGGAGCCTGAAGGCACCTACGTCTACGAGTACAACCGCGCCACAGACACCGAGCCCGGCGGCTACAACATCGTCCGGCATGCGGGTGTCACCATGTCGCTTTACCAGCTCGCCGCGGCAGGCGACCACTCGCTGCTGCCCGTTGCCGACCGCGGGATGCAGTACATGATCGACAACCTCTACAGGCACGACGACTGGGCTGCCTTCTCCGTGCCGATGGGGAATGTCCAACTCGGGGCCAGCGCGCTCATGCTCGACGGCCTTATGCAGCGCCGGATCGCAACCGGCGATACCCGCTACGACAGCCTTTCGCGTGAAGTCGCGCGTGGCCTGCTCGCCCTCCAGCAACCCGATGGCTCGTTCCTGAACTTCTGGGACGCCGTCAACGGCCGGCCCGTGCCCGGTGAGCGCTCCAAGTACGCGACGGGCGAAGCGTTCTGGGGCCTGACCCTGATGCATCGGTTCTTCCCCGACGAGGGCTGGGACGTCTACGCACGCAAGACCGCCGACTACCTCTCGTTCGAACGCGACCGGTACGAGGAACAGAAGTTCCCGCCATGGGCCGACCAGTGGGCAGCCTATGGCCTCGGTGAGATGGCAACCTGGCCCCCTTCGGACACGAATATCGCCTACGCCCGGACACTCACCGAGCGGTTCGGCTTCCTCGTCCGCGTCGAATCGCAGCGCCGCGACAACTGGTTTTCGAAGCTGCTCCACGGCCGCCAGGCGCGGGCCGCAGGCATGGGCACCTGGGTCGAGGGCCTCAATTCGCTCTACACCCTCGCGACCACCGACCCGCGAATGGCCGACATGGCCCCGAAGATGGCGGAGCGCATCGAATGCGGCGCGGGGATGCTCGCCGCCCGCCAGGTGTCGCCGCAACAGGCCGCACGCGGACCGAACCCGCAACGCACATCGGGCGCGTGGTTCACGAACGACGTGACCCGCATGGACGACCAGCAACACGCCCTCTCCGCGCTGCTCAACGCGGCGCCCACCCTTGAACACCGGGACAAGCCGTGACTGATTTCCTCCAACTCGCGCTCTACCTCTTCGCCGCTATCAATCCGGCCGCCGTCGCCGCAGCGCCTCCGCCACCGCACAGAGCGCTGCTGCGGTCCACGGTCGCCCTCGGAGCTGCTGCTGGGTTCGCGCTCATCGCTATCGCCGCGGCCTGTTCGGGGACGATCCTCGATGCGCTCGGCGTCGAACCGGAGACGTTCCGGGTCGGCGCAGGCGTCGTGCTGCTCGTCAGCGGCGCACTCACCGTCTGGCAGGGCGGCGCAGCCCATCGCGGGCCGTGGGACGGTCGCGGCGGCGCCATCTTCCCGCTCGCGCTGCCGGTGATCGCCAGTCCGGCGGCCCTCGCGGCGGCCATCAGTTACGGCGCTGATGACGGCGCTGGCCGGGTGGCTGCGGCGGCCGCAGTGGTGGTCGCCGTTGCCGGGCTCCTGCTCATCCTTCGAGCGGGCCGTTACCAGGCGGCCTGCGACGGCGTTGCCCGGGTGACCGGCGCCGCGCTCGTGGCCGTCGCTGCCGGGCTCATCGTCGATGGAGTGAGGGCTATCTGATGCCACTGCCAAACCGCGTCGACCCGTTCGGCGCCATCCACGCCGTCCCCTCGCGGGGGACCATGTTCGGCAACCGTGGCGGGTGCATGCATCGCGACCAGAAGCTCGTGGGCAGGCCCTGGACGAACGAACGCTGGATCTGCTGCGTCCTCGAATTCAGGGGCCGCTGGCGGCAGGTCATGTCCGAAGGGCGCTACACCGAGCTCTTCTTCCTCGATGAAGCGACCGCTTTCGCCGCAGGGCACCGGCCCTGCATGGAATGCCGGCGTGACGACGCCCGGCGCTTCATCGACGCCTGGACGCGCGCTCACCTTCCGCCCGGCGAGAAGTTGAAGACCATTTCTCACATCGACCAGGTCGCCCACCGCGAACGCATCGATCCGCTGACGCGCCGCCAGAGAACCACGTCCACCCGGCTGTCGACGCTCCCTGACGGCGTGTTTGTCACGCTGCCAGCGGACCCGGAGACGCCGCGCCTCCTGCGTGACGGCAAGCTGTTGCCATGGTCGTTCGAAGGCTATGGCGCACCGGAACCAGCACCTTCCGATGAGGCGGTGACGCTGCTCACGCCGCCTTCGTTCGCCTTCGCATTCGCCGCCGGATACACCCCGGCGGTGCACCCGAGCGCAGGCTGAGTTTCGCCATCTGGACAGTGGCCCGTACACTCCTAAGACGCACGAACTCTGATTCACACGTTAGGAGAGACCCATGTCCGGCCACTCCAAATGGTCCACCATCAAGCGCCAGAAGGGCGCGAACGACGCTCGCCGCGGCGCAATCTTCACCAAGCTCAGCCGGGAGATCATCCAGGCTGCCAAGCAGGGCGGGAGCGATCCCGGTATGAACTTCAAACTGCGCCTCGCCATCCAGCGGGCAAAGGCCCAGAACATGCCCAACGACAACATCGATCGCGCAATTGCGAAGGGCAGCGGCGGCGGTGAAGGCGAACAGCTGGACGAAATCCAGTACGAAGGCTACGGGCCCGGCGGAACGGCGATCATCGTGGCTGCCCTGACCGATAACCGGAACCGCACCGTCGCCGAAATCCGGCACCGCTTCTCCCGCGGCGGCGGCAACCTCGGTGAGAACGGCTCGGTCTCGTGGCAGTTCGAAGCCAAGGGCCTCATCACCATCCCGGTGAACGGCAAGGACCCTGACGACCTCGCGATGCTGGCTATCGACGCGGGCGCCGAGGACGTCGACGTCCAGGACGGCCAGGTCGAAGTGAAGACTGAGCCGTCGAGCCTCGAACCGGTCCGCAAGGCGCTCGAATCCAGCGGACTCGAAATCGAGAACGCCGACTTCGCGCTGGTCCCGAAGATGACCGTGGAGCTGGAAGAGAAGGCAGCCCACCAGGTCCTGCGGCTGATCGAGGCGCTCGAAGACCTCGAAGACGTCCAGCGCGTCTACTCGAACGCCGAGTTCAGCGACGAGGCCATCGAGAGCTACGCGGGCTGACGCTCAGCCGGCAGGGTTCGGCTCAGGAGCGGGCCCGGAAGCAGCTTCGATCCGGAACGTCTGGACGTTCCCGTCTTCATCTTCGAACCAGTAGTTGGTCTCTTCCGGGCTGACAATGGCACTGCCGGCGAGTTCGTAGATACGCATGCGTGCGCGCTTTACGTTCGGGAAGGTTCCCACCAGTTCCCACGTGCTCCGGGCGGCGTCTTTCACCGCCACCAATCGCCAGAGTTCGAAGGTCATCGCCATGGCACGTCTCCTGCTCTGAGCATACCCCAGGAAGGGCGCGGCAGGGTGCGGCGTTAGGAGACGGCGGGAGGGCCGAGGGCTGCCCGGGAGGGGGTTCCGGCGCCTCGCTGCCTCTCCCTGCCGTGTCACCATTCAGTGTTGCGAACCAGGTGAGCCGCCGTCTGTGAAGCGCATCACCCTCGGCCGGCGTCCCTGCCGGGGACCGCCGCTTTCTGCGGGTGCGCTTCGAGCACGCGGCCAAAGTGAAAGACGAACGACGCCTGCACCTCTTCGAACGCCACCTGCCGGCCGACTTCTGTCGCCATGCTCGTAATTTCCACGTCCGGCATCCCACAGGCGTTAATCAGGTCCCAGTGGCTCATGTCCGGGTCGATGTTCAGGGCGATGCCGTGCATCGTGATCCAGCGCCGCACGTTCAGCCCAAGCGAGGCGATCTTCCGGCCATCGACCCAGACGCCGCGGCCCGCCTCGTTCCGTTCGCCACGCAGCCCCCAGTCCGCGAGCACCCCGATGACCACGTCCTCGAGGGCATGGGCATAGTCCACAACGCCGAGTTCCCACGCCTTCAGGTCGATGATCCCGTAGGCGACGAGTTGTCCCGGGCCGTGGTAGGTGATGTCGCCGCCGCGCTCTGTCTGCACGATCTCGATGCCGTACTGGCGGATCGTCTCGGCGCTGGCGCGCAGGTTCGGCGTTGGGTGGCTGCGCCCGAGGGTGAAGACCGGCCGATGCTCGGTCAGGAGCAGGGTGTCCTGGCCGCCGCCTTCGCGCCGCTGCTCCTGCAGCCGCTTCTGCAGCTCGTGAACCTCGCCGTACGAGGTCGTCCCGAGGTCGTAGACCGCAATATCGCGGCGGTGTTGCTCCATCCGGCGATTCCCCTTCCTCATGTCAGCATCGCATACGGGAGGTCGAGGATGTCGCGCACCCGCGCCAGCAGGCGGGCTGCCGAGCCTTCGCTCCAGAGCGCGCTGTCATAGGCGATCTTGAGCGAAGCGCGGCCCGCGTCATCCCGTGCGCCGAGCGCGAACGACATGTGCCGCCCCGGTTCGAGCCGCGGCGTCGCGGACGAAACACCCAGCGACGCGAGGGAGACGAACAACCATGCGGCCGATTCGAACGCTTCGTCGCCGACTGCCGCCCGTGCCGTCACGCCATCGCGGAAACTGCGGGCGGCCGGTTCGCGCACCGCGAATGCGAGGTCACACTCCGTGGTTGCCACGAGCATCGCCCCGGTGCCGCCGGCAAACGGCGTGTCTTCGAGCGCCCACGCGATGGCGCGGAAGACGACATCCTCGAGCATTGGTGCGGGGCCCTGTTCGCCCCACTCTCGCTCGAAGGCGCCGCGCATCCGTTCCGCTTCTCCGAGGTTGACGACCATCGTCATCGTGAGGACCTGGGCCGTGGCGCGCGCTTCTTGCTGAATGCGCGTGAACGTGGTCTCCATCTCCACGGGCGGATCCTGCTCCTGCTCCCACAGCGGCAGCCCGGGAATCGAGCCGCCAGGCTCCTTCAGGGCCGCCGTCCGGTCGTGCGGACTCTCGCCGAACAGTGAACTGTCGAACTCCACGGCGTCACCGGGGACCGGGTCCCAGGCCCGGCCGGGCGCGCCCGAGAACTTCTTCGGGAACGGCACAACCACGGCCTCAACGAGCGCCTCTTCGAACTCCGGGTGAGGCGGCGCGGCCGCTGCCTCTCTTTCGGACTCGACGGGACCGCTGGTCCCGGGGTCTGGTTCGACTCGGGGGGCCGGAGATTCCGGCTGTGTCTGCTCGCCGGGTGCGACGATCAGGCCGAGCAGGCCTTCGCCGCCGGTCCCGCCTTCCGCCACATGGTGGCGAAGGACACCGGGGCCGCCCGCTTCGACTTCAATCGCGATAAACCCGCTCTCGACGCGACAGACCGCATCGCCGGTATCCACAGGCGTACCGTCCGCGACGTACCATTCTGCGACGATGCCGCCGGCAAGGCCGGGCCCGAAGCCTTCGAGTGCAACCGGAACCGCCACCTGCGCCTCCCCTGGGCAGACTCGCCCACAGGTAATGACGGCAACGGAAGGGCCGCCGGTCAGGCTGCGGGGCGCCGGAACCGGCAAATTCGGGGGTAAACCATGAGTGACCGTTCAGTCGACGAACTGGTGAGGCGCTGCCGCGAAATCTGCCTGGCCCTCCCAGAAACCACGGAACGCGTGAGCCACGGCGAGCCAGCCTGGTTCGTTCGCGACAAGAAACTCTTCGTCATGTTCTCGACGAACCACCACGGCGGCCCGCTCGCGTTCTGGGCGGCGGCGCCGTTCGGAGCGCAGGACGCGCTCATAGCCTCTGACCCCGAACGCTACTTCCGGCCCCCGTATGTTGGCCACCGCGGCTGGCTCGGCGTCCGGCTCGACCTGCCTCGCGAAGACTGGGCCGAGGTGGAGACCGTCATCCGCGAGGCCTACCGGGCTATCGCGCCGGCGAAGCTCGCCGCGCTCGCCTGACCCCGCTGGTCAGAAGTTCAACTTCAGCCCGGCGGTTGGCCAGTTATCGAACGCGATAAGGCGGCCCGACGTGCTCAGGGTGGCGTAGAGAGTCCGCAGCCCCGGCCCGGCGAAGCACGCGTTTGTAGTGAGCAGGTCCGGGCACGGGTAGTGGGTCACCGTGCCATCGGGGCTGAACGAGGTCAGCCCGCCGTTCAGGATCGTCGCCACGATGACGTTCCCCTCGCCGTCGACCACGAGCGAATCACACAGAGCGTACCCGAACGGCGGCGCGCCCGGGACCGTCCCGACGACGCGGCGGCGTCCCACCTGCCCGGGTCCGTTCAGCTCGAACGCGTACAGCCGTCCGGTCGGCGTCTCCGCGACGTAGAGCGTCTTGCCGTCGGGGCTCAGGCCGACGCCGTTCGGGGCCTCCATCGGGAAGATGACCTCCTTGATCATCTTTCCGTCCGGAGAGGCGTAGAACACGCCAGTTCGGTCACGCTCCCGTGGGCGCGCCTTCCCGTGGTCGGTGAAGTAGAAGTTGCCCTCTGCATCGAAGACGAGGTCGTTCGGTCCCTTGAGCCGCTCGCCGTCGCAGTTGTCGTAGAGCGTGGTAACTTCGGCGCCGTCCGCGCTGACCCGCTGGATTTGCCCGCCGATGTAGTCGTCCGGCTGTTCCCCCGGGAAGAGGCCCGTCGAGCCGTCGGGCAGCGGCCGCTGCGACCACTGGAACCCGCCGTTCTGGCAGACATAGACTGCGCCATCGGGGCCAAGCGCCAGGCCGTTCGGACCGCCGCCGGTCTGCGCGAACAGCGACTTTTCACCCGAAGGTGTGACGCGCGTCAGGCAGCCAGCGGCGATCTCGACCAGCAGGATGTCGCCGTTGGGAAGTTCGAGCGGCCCTTCGGGGAAGCGCAGGCCAGACGCAACAACACGGAAGTTCAGGGGAAATCACCTCGAATTGGGTGCGCCGATGGTACGCGAACTGTCCACGCTGCTGGAAACTGTCTCCGCCTGCCGGCGGTGCCGGGGTATGGGTTCAACCCCCATCCTCTCGAACGCGAACGGCCCGGGCAGCGCGCGGGTGCTCTTCGTCGGCGAAGCGCCCGGGCGGCTTGGCGCGGCTCTCACCGGGCGGCCGTTCGACGGCGACACCTCGGGGCGGCGTTTCGAGAGCCTGCTCGCCGCGGCGGGACTCGCGCGCGAGGGCGTGTTCATCACCAACGCGGTCCTCTGCCTTCCCCTGAGCGCCAGCGGGAACAACCGCAGGCCGACGGCGAGCGAACAGGCGAACTGCCGCCCCTGGCTACGCGCGACCATCGAGGCCGTCAACCCCGGCCTCGTCGTGGCAATGGGAAGCGTCGCGCTCACAGCGGTCCACAGGATCGAGGCGCACACCCTGGCCGTCCGGGACGCAGGCAGCGAACCGTTGCCCTGGTTCGGACGGCGGCTGGCCGCCGTCTACCATCCGGGTGCACGCGCCCAGGTGCACCGCTCGTGGGCGCAGCAATTGGCGGACTGGCAGGCCATCGGCGCGTGGCTCCGCAGCGGGACTGCAGGCGAATCCGCTGCGTCCGGGTAGCGGTCAAGCCCCCTTGTGCGGTGTGACCAGGTACTTCTCGCCGGTGGCCTGCTTGCCGTACACGGCAATGGCTTCGAGGCTCAGCGCCTCCGGGAGCGAAACCTCAGCGGTGTAGCTGCTGGCGAACGTCGTTGTGACTTCCCGCGCGACCCGCTCCCGCAGCGCCTGCGCCGCAGCCGGCCCGATGCGTTCGAGGAACGGCGTGAGCAGCCAGCCGCCCATGCTCCATGCCATGCCGAAGGCGCGGTTGAACTCGGTCGGGCCGCGGTCGAGGCCGCCGTAGATGTACAGCTGCTTGTGGACGGTGGAACCGTAGCGGCTGTACTCGGCAGCGTTGCGGACCGCCGCCGCCTCCATCGCGGCCAGGATCTGCCCGCCCTGGCGGCCGCCGCCGATGGCATCGAAGCCGATGGTCGCGCCGGTGGCTTCAACCGCATCGGTCAGGTCATCCATGAACGTCGGCGAACTCGAATCGCAGACGTACGTTGCCCCGATCGACCGGAGCAACTCGGCCTGTTCTGGCCGCCGGACGACGTTCACAAGGCCGATGCCATCCGCCTTGCAGAGTTTCACGAGCATCTGGCCGAGGTTCGACGCAGCCGCCGTGTGGACGATCGCCTTGTGGCCTTCCAGCCGCATGGTCTCGGTCATGCCGAGGGCGGTCAGCGGGTTCACGAAGCAAGAAGCCCCCTGCTTCGGCGCAACCCCTGCCGGCAACCGCAGGCACTGGCCGATGTGCAGCGTGCGGTACTGCGAATACATCGCGCCGCCAAGCACGGCAACCGTCTGGCCGAGCAGCGCCTGGGCGGCTTCCGAACTGCCTGCCGCGACCACCACGCCGGCGCCTTCGTTGCCCACCGGCAGTGACTGGCCGACGCGCCCGGCCATCATCCGCAGGGCCGCGGGCGGCAAGGTCGCCGTCACGGCAGGCCGTCCAGTGACGCCGGTGGCCTTCGCGGTCGCCATATCAGCGCCGCCAAAGAGCAGTCCCAGGTCCGAAGGGTTGATCGGCGCGGCTTCGATCCGCACCACCACCTGGCTCGGGCCCGGCGCGGGGGTCGGTTCGTCTACCAGCGATAGGGCGAGCGTGCCATCGCCCCGCACTTCTGAACGGATTTGCAGACCAGTCTCCGGATATGTCATGGCTTCCCTCCAGCCCGGTGGGGGAGTTGGACGCGCGCGGTCGCTGGCATCAGGACCGCGCCGGTGTCATCCGTCTCCCGGATCTCCAGCGAAACGATGTCGCCCTCGATGGCTGTGACCGATCCGGAGAACGTCAGCTCCCGCTCGGGGAAGGCGCGCGCCCGGTTCTGCCACGAAAGCGCCAAAACCCGGCCGCGCGGGCCCGCCCAATCGGCCACGTATTGCGAAAGCCACGCGCCCTGCAGAGGCCCGTGGACGAGCACATCCGGGTGCCCTTCGACGGCAGCGTACTCGCGGTCGTAGTGGATGCGGTGCGGGTTGTTCGTCGCCGCGCTGAAGAGGAACAGCTGGGCGCGACTGGCCGTCTTCGTCATCGGCTCCAGCGCATCGCCAACCGCGACGTCTTCCAGGCATCGCTGGCCGGTCATCGTGCGATGCTCCGCCCGGTGGCCCGGGCGACGACGATACCGTCCTGGTTCGTGTACGTGGTCTCCGTCATCTGGAGGACAAAGTCCCCGGAGCCGCCGGTCTTCTCTTCGAGTGACTTGAGCCGCGTCTCCGAGGTGTAGGTGTCGCCTGCGTAGAGCGGCGCGAGGAACTCCCAGTCCTCGCCGCCGAACATCACGCGCTTCACGTTCAGCGTCACGCGCTTGCCCTCGCCGCGGTAGAGGCCGTCTGTCCGCACATCAGCAAGCGGCCGCGGCGGGTTCAATGACCATGCGAGGAAGACCGGCGGGATGAGCGTCGTGCGGTAGCCCGCAGACTGCGCCGCCGCCTCGTCGAAGTAGAGCGGGTTGCGGTCATCAGCTGCGAGGGCGAAGCGTTGCGCCGCGGCGGCTGTGACAACACCGGTCACTGGCTCACTGAGCAGTTGCCCGATCATCGCCCGGGTTTCGTCCGGGATGAGCCCGGCAGTCACTCGGCAACCTTTGTTTCGCACGGCGGCAGTATTGAGAGGTGGGCCATATCGTGGCCCTCTTCCGCGCCGTGCCAGTGCCGTTCGCCCGCCGGGACGTGGACGATATCGCCGGCAGTCACGTGGTGTTCGTGCTCGCTATCGGCGACGATCCCGCGGCCTTCGGTGATGTACAGCACCTGGTCCGCGCCGTGGACGTGGAAGCGGTTCCGGCCGCCGCTCGTGAACCGCACGAGCGAGACCGTCACCTGCGCGCTGTCTTCGGCGGTGACCAGGCGACTGGCATGCGCGACGCCCACGAAGAGCGGGCTATTCGCGGCCGCCTCGGGGGTTTCGCCGTTTCGCACAACTTTCATATCGAACCTCCCCGGCGCGAAACACGCCCCGGCAGTGTATGCGAATCCGCCTCGCTGCTGGCGCATCAACTGCCCGAAGGGGCGGGTCAGCTATCGCGCCACTGCGGGTCGCGCTTTTCGAACCACGCGCTCCGGGCTTCTGCCGCGTCCGCGGTCTGGCTGGCGAGCGCCTGGCTCCGGTTTTCCAGCTTCAGCGCCGTGTCGAGCGGGATGCCGTTTATGGTCTCGTTCAGCACCTGCTTGGTCAGGCGCAGGCCCAGCGGGCTGGCCTTCCGGACAATCCCTTCGGCGATGGCGACGGCTGCAGGCACAAGGTCCTCCTGCGAGACAATGCGCGTGATCAGCGCCATCTCCTTCGCCTCGGCGGCGTCGATAATGCGCCCGGAGTAGAGCATCTCAGCGGCATAGGCCGAGCCGACAATCTTCGGCAGGAAGTAGGAGGAGCCGACATCGGCACCGCCGAGGCCGAGGTTCAGGTACGAACAGGCGAACCGCGCGTTCTCGGTGCCGATACGCATGTCCGAGGCAATGGCGATGCTGAGTCCGCCGCCGGTCGCCGGGCCATTCACCGCCGCGATGATCGGCTGCGGGCAGTTCCGCATTTTCATTGTCAGCTCGGCGATATCCTCCTGGAAGGTGAGCAGGTTCTGGACCGGACCGGTGTCAGGCTGCCACTGCCCTTCGTTGCCCGAGGCCTTGAGGTCGAGCCCGGCGCAAAACCCCCGGCCAGCGCCGGTAATCACGATGACGCGGGTCGCGAAGTCGCGCTGGCGGTCATCGAAGAAGGCGCGAAGCCCGCGGAGCATCGCGAAGTCGATGGCGTTGAGCCGTTCGGGCCGGTTGAGCGTGAGCACGCCGATGGGTCCGCGTGATTCGAAGTGGATGGGACTGTCCATGCCGCGAATCTTACGCTCATGCCCTTTTCGAAGGCGGGAGTGCGATACTCGGCCGCGATGACCAACCACGGCGAGCCGGCGCCGAATCCAGACCGTGCCGCGCTCGAACGCGCTTATCGCGAGGCGCTCTACTCGGTGGAGTTGCCCGGTGGGACGGTCACGTTCCGCATCGGCGAGCGCCTGCCGGATGTCGAGCCGTTCGCGCTGATCACCGCCTGGAACCCCGGCCACGCACGCCCGGGCGACGTCGAAAACGCGGCTGCGAACGCCCGCCTTCGTTACCGGCTGACGGCCCTGAGTCTTCGATTCGTGGCAGCAGACGGACGCAGCCCCGACGGCGCCCACGTGGAGCCGTCGTTCGCGGTCTTCGGTATCAGCCGGGAAGCGGGCCTCGCGCTCGCCCGCGAGTTCGGCCAGGCCGCCATCGCCTGGTTCGACGGCGACGCCGTGGAGCTTGCATGGACGTCTTCCCCGCACCCGGAACAGTCCGCGTAGAATCCCGCCAATCTCCCGTTGGAAGCGCCATATGCCCACTCCCGCCCGGGTTGTCGTCGTACCCACCGAAAGCGGCGCGCCGCTCACCGTCCAGGACGTTTCGCTCCCCGACCCGGGGCCGCACGAGGTGGTGGTCAAGCAGTACGCATCCGGCGTCTGCCACTCGCAGATCCACCAGATTCATCGCCCCCGCACAGGGCCGGTCATCCTCGGCCACGAATCGACCGGCGTCGTCGTAGCCCGCGGTCGCGAGGTGACGCACGTCAAGGAAGGCGACGACGTGATGGTCACCTGGGTCCCGCGCGATGGTGAACACGCGACGCGCCTCCCGGCCGGTATCGACCTCGCTCTCCCGAACGGCGACGTCGCGAAGACTACGAGCTCCTTCACCTGGGCCGACGTCACCATCGCCGACGAGCAATATGTGGTTCGCACCCCCGGAAACCATCCGAAGGACATCACCGCCATCATCGGTTGCGCGGTCATGACGGGCGCGGGCGCGGTCTACTACACGGCGGGGGTCCAGAAGGGTCAGAGTGTCGCCATCTTCGGCGTGGGCGGCGTTGGCCTGTCCGCAATCACTGCGGCGCGCGTGGTCGAAGCCGACCCGATCATCGCCGTTGACCTCGATGACGCGAAGCTTGAGTTCGCGCGCAAGTTCGGCGCCACACATACCATCAACGCCTCCGAAGTCGACCCCGTGGCAGCCATCCGCGACCTCACTCGAACAAAGGACGCGCGTGGCTGGGAGACCTTCGGCGCCGATTTCGCCTTCGACTGCATCGGCGTTCGCAAGACGATGGAGCAGATTCTCCCAGCCGTCCGCAACGGGCTCCTCGGCGCGAAAGCAGGCGGCACAGCCGTCCTCGTCGGCGTCCCAACGACAACTGTCGAACTGGATCCGCGCGACCTC
The DNA here is from genome assembly GCA_020853755.1 of Dehalococcoidia bacterium. Lineage (GTDB taxonomy): Bacteria > Chloroflexota > Dehalococcoidia > Tepidiformales > Tepidiformaceae > Amarobacter. Next base: position 38,217 of record JADYYG010000006.1, read on the forward strand.
CTCATCAACGAGAAGAAGTACATCGGCAGCATTGGCGGCAGTTGCCGGCCGGACCGGGACTTCGCGATGCTTCTCCGCTGGTACGCCGAAGGTGACCTCGACCTCGACGCCATGGTCACCCGGCGATTCAAGATCGACGAAATCAACGAAGCGGTGCACGCCCTCGAGAGCGGGCAGATCGCGGGCCGCGCCATCCTCGAATTCTGACCAGCCCGTTTCGGGAGGCCGCCAGTTTCGAGGGTCTGACCGGATTGTTTGCGCCGGACGCACTATGTACGCTTCATAGCTAACCCTGACGAAAACGTACGGGTTCACAAGGGGTATCGATGCAGCCTCCGGCGCAGGTCACACCACTGAGCGAAACCCTCGATAACCGTCAGAAATGGCTGCTTCTTGGCAGCCTCATGCTCGCCCTTTTCGTCGGCGCGCTGGACCAGACCGTCGTCTCCACAGCCACCCCGAAGATCCTCGCGGACCTCGGCGGGTTCACCCTGCTTTCGTGGCTGTTCACGAGCTACATGCTGAGTTCGACGGTCATTATCCCGCTCATCGGCAAGCTCGGTGACATTTACGGCAGGAAGCTGTTCACCATCGGGGGCGTGGCTCTGTTCATGGTCTCCTCCGCAGCCTGCGGCGCAGCCACGAGCATGCCCATGCTCATCTGGGTGCGAGCGATCCAGGGCATCGGCGGCGGCGCTATTTTCGCCTCGGTGTTCGCCACCATGGGAGACCTCTTCGCGCCAGCCGAACGCGGCAAGTACATCGGCCTCTTCACCGGCATGTTCAGCCTGGCCAGCATCGCCGGCCCAACCGTCGGCGGCTGGCTGACAGACCACCTCAGTTGGCGCTGGGTGTTCTACATCAACGTGCCCATCAGCCTCGTCGCGATGCCAGCCATCTGGTTCAACATGCCTTCGCGCCCGCACAACCTGAAGCCGAAGCTCGACTTCCTCGGCGCTGCGCTGCTCTCCGGGGCGTCGGTAGCGGCCCTCCTCGCCCTCGTCTGGGCCGGCGACAAGTACGCCTGGACATCCACCGAAATCGTCGGCCTGCTTGGCGGCGCTGTTTTAATGACCGCCGCCTTCATCCTCCAGGAGAAGCGCCACCCGGAGCCGTTGCTCCCGCTGCACCTCTTCAAGAACCGGGTCTTCCTGATCTCGAACCTCATCGTCTTCACATTCGGGATGGGGGTGTTCGGGGCGTTCCAGTTCCTCGGCATTTATGTCCAGACTGCGCTCAATGCCTCGGCCACCGCGTCGGGCGTCATCACAACGCCGCAGAGCCTGGGCGTGCTCTTCACCAGCGTGATGGGGGGCCGGCTCATCACCCGGACGGGCCGCTACAAGTGGCTGACCGTGGTTGGCGCGTTCCTCATCCTCATCGCCCTCGGCGCCCTCACGCAGCTCGGCCTGGAAACCAAGCTCTGGTGGATCAGCGCCTGGATGGTGGTCCTCGGGCTTGGCTTTGGCCTTGTCCTGCCGACGATGTCGCTCATCGTCCAGAACGCCGTGCACTACCAGTACATCGGCGTGGCCACCTCGTCGAGCCAGTTCTTCCGCCAGATCGGCAGCGTCCTCGGCATCGCCATCTTCGGTTCCATCCTGGCAAACACCTACCACGACGAGTTCGCCCAGCGGTTCGGCGCCGAAGACTGCGCGGCCGTTGGCAGCACCATCTGCGAGCAACTGAATGATCCGACGGTGAAACTCAATGCAGGCGAATACGCGCTCATCAAGCAGCACGTCCTCGCCCTGCCTGACGGCGAAGCCATCCTCGCCCGCGCCGAGTATGCCCAGGGCGAAAGCGTCGTCATCGGCGTGCGGCACATCTATTGGGGCGCTGTCGCGGCGGCAGTCCTCTGCGCCGCCTTTGCCCTGATGATGAAAGAACTCCCCCTGCGGAAAACCGTGGCGGGGGGACCGGCCACCGCCGGCTCATCTGACGCCGGCGCCGGCGGACCAGTCCCAGAAACGGCGCCCGGCGGATTCAGCCACTAACCGGCAGACGAAAAGCCCCGGTCGAGACCGGGGCTTTCTTTTTTTGTGGTCGTGGTCGGGAGACCCCGGATTAGAAGCGCTTTTCCTTGATGCGGGCCGCCTTGCCGGTGAGCCCGCGCAGGTAGTACAGGTTCTTGCGGCGAACCTTGCCCCGGCGGATCACTTCCACCCGGTCGACGCGCGGGCTGTTGACCGGGAAGGTGCGTTCCACGCCAACCCCGCTCGCGATCTTGCGGACCGTGAAGTTCGAAACGAGGCCCTTCATCCGCTTCCGGATGACGACACCTTCGAACACCTGGATGCGTTCCTTGTCGCCTTCGACGACCTTTGCATGGACGCGGACGGTGTCGCCGCTGCCAAAATCAGGGACATCGGTGCGCTGCTCAGTCGCAGTCAGCGCGTCGAGTTCGTAAGCCATACTGAAAAACCTCTTTGGGCGTAACTTTCACACGATACCTGATCGACGTTTACGTTCCACTGCCCGGGAGCTCACCGGCCGGTGCTGCCGTGCCCGCCGGCGCCGCGAGCGGTCTCCGAAAGCGTCACCGCCTCTTCGAACCCGGCGTCGGAGAGTTGGCCGACCACCAGCTGGGCGATGCGGTCGCCATGGTTCACCGTGTGGGTGATGTCCGGGGCCACCGTGTACAGCGTGATCATCACCTCGCCGCGGTAGTCCGCGTCGAGGGTGCCGAAGGTGGCGAGCACCCCCTGCCGGGCGAGCCCGCTGCGCGGCCGGAACTGCGCATCGAGGCCCCATGGAACCTCCATGGCGATCCCTGTTGGGATCACGACCGGACGCTGGCCAACCGTGACCGGGCCATCCTCAAGGCAGGCGTAGATGTCGAACCCGGAGGCGAGTTCGGTCGCCCTTACGGGAACCCTGGCGCCCTCGCGGAGCAACTGCACCCTGATGGTCTGCGGCATGGTCAAAGCGTAGCGAGGTTGGCCGCTACGCGTTCGGGTTGACAGTTATGACAAAGTAGCCACAATGTAGCCACCACGCCCCGGGTAACTCGATGAAGACCATCGGTGTACGTCAACTCAAGAACGAAGCCACCCAGATCGTCCGCACTGTCAAGGAACAGAATGCGCTCTACGTGATCACCGTCAATGGCCAGCCGGTCGCGACCTTGCGCCCCTACTCGGACCGGGACATCGCCGGCATGGAGCGCGCCAATGCCACCTCCGAACTGCAGGCCATCGAACGGCTCGCAGGCGCGGTGGGCGACGCCTGGGCCGAGGCGCCCCTGTTTGATGCCGAACCTGAGGCGCCCTCCCGCCGTCGCAGGGCGGACTGACATGGCCACCCTCGACTCCAGCGTCCTCATCTCCCTTTTTAATGGCCACGACCGCCAGCACGCCCAGACCCTCGCATGGTTCCGTGAGGCAATCGCCGACGGCGAACCGCTGCGCGCACCCGTGACCGCACTTGCAGAAGTCTCGGCGGCCATCGCCGGCGGTACCGGGGATAAGCAGTTGGCCCGCGATGTCGAGGCGCACATCCGCCTTTCGCCGCTCTTCGAGTTCCTTCCCGTGGCGATGCCACTCGCCGAACGCGCCGCCACCATCGCAGCCGAACATCAGGTCCGCGGCGCCGACGCCCTCTACTTCGCGGTCGCCGAAACCCTTGGGGACCGGCTGGTCACGCTGAACCCGCGCCAACTCCAGCGCGGCAGTTCGGTCGTGGAGACGGTGCGCCCGCGCGTGTAGCGCCGGATATACGCGCTCCTGCCTAGCGGAACACGTCCCGTTCGCTGTCCCGGATGATGGACTGCATCGTCCCGGTCTCGTCCCGTTCCCACGTCAACCCGCGCACCACCGCGGCTGGCACGCGCGACAGGTTCCCCTTCACGAGTTCGGCAGCGCCCGCGATTTCGTCGGCGGTGCAAAGCGCCTGGACGCGGAACTCGTGGCCGTGTGGGTCAACCTGCCCGATATAGCTCGTGACCGGCTGCATCCCGGCGATGCCGATGGCAATATCCGTCTGGGCTTCTCGCCACGGCCGTCCGAAGGTATCGGACATGATGACGGCGACATCGAGGCCGCGCTCCTTCAGCGAGGTGCGGATCCGCGCGCAGGAAGCATCCGGGTCGACCGGGAGCAGCAGCGCCCTTCCGTGACCGCCGGAACTCGACTGGTCGATACCGGCGTTCGCGCAGATAAACCCGTGGCGCGTTTCCGTAATAAAGATGGGGCCCACCTGCCGGACGACGCGCTTCGATTCCTGCAGCACCAACTCGACGATCGCTGGATCCTTTTCCCAGCGTTCCCCGTACTGGCGCGCGAAGGGTGACACCTGCACGTCTTCGAGCATGACGATGCGGTTCTCAGCTTTCGAAACGATCTTCGAAGTGATGACAAGTACGTCGCCTGAGGCGAGCGGCGTGCCGGTTTCGTTCGCGGCCGCATAAATGGCAGCCGCCAGGTCCGTGCCCGGCTCGATTTCGGGGAGCCCCTGGATACCGAAGATAGAGAGTCCAGCCACTGCGCGTTCTCCTTTGGCGAGCCGCCTACAGCCCGGCGATGCGGACGGAAGACTGCGTCTTGTGCTTCCGGTTCAGGTTGATAAGGAGTGAGGTCAGCATCTCGACGTAGCGAGACTGCGACGGCCCGCCCGCATCGATCCCGCGCACCCCTTCGATCTGGTTCGCAAGGCCGATGACAATCTGCTTCGCTTCGGCATCGCGCCCGCAGACAAGGACGTCAGCTTCGATCGGGTGGTCAACGTGCTGGAGTTCCTCGGCGCTCATGTTCTGGAAGGCCGAGACCACGCGGCTGTTGGGCAACTGGGCGATCGCCTCCTGGAGGGCGCTGTTCCCGGGAACGTTGAGGGCCACAGCGCCCACGCCCTGTTGGAACTCGAGCGGTGCGACCACATTGCAGACGACCTTGCCTTCGAGCGCCGGGCCCAGCGCCTCGAGCGTGGCCTGCTGACCGCTATACGGGAAGGTGAGGAGCACGACATCGGCATCGGCAACAACACTGGCGTTGTCGCCACCCCGGGTGACGGCGCCGGCAACGACCTCGCGGACGCGGGCCGCGCCCTCTTCGCCCCGCTCAGCGGATCGAGAACCGATGGCGACTTCGTGCCCGGCGCGGGCGAAACGCATGGCGAGACCGAGGCCCTCGGGGCCTGTACCTCCAACGAAAGCAAGCTTCAAATCGAACTCCTGCACGAAAGCGGTTGTGTAGCAGCCAAGCGTACGCGGGAACCGCCCGTTGAGCGATGCAACGCGCTGCCCGGGAAGCGTGTCTGGCAGGGAGGGGATCACGACATCGCGGAATGCTCGCTCTGCGGCAACCCGCCCCGGCGGACGTTATTCAGGGAGAGGCCTGGCCGCTCCTCGGCGTCTTTGATGCCAGTGAAGGCCCGCTTACCACGCGGCCGCAGGCGAGGCCTACCGGTCTGCTATACTCGAAAAACGACTGGCGCGGGACACCCCGACCGCGACCCCGGAGTGCTGCATTTTGTATTCGCGCTGGCTACGCAACAGTTTCATTTACCTGCTCATCCTCGTGGCGGTCATCGCCATCGTTTTCGCGTTCTTTAATAGCGGAGCCGACCATCCGAAGGTCGCCTTCGGCCAGGTCCTCGAAGACGCCAAGACCGGCATGATCCAGAAGATCGAAGTGAACGGCCGGGATCTCACGGTCACCTATGCCAAGGAAGACACCAACGGCAAGCCGGAAATCAAGACCGCCAAGATCGGCCCGAACACGGACGTCGAACAGGTCCTGACCGACAAAGGCATCGCGCTCAGCCGCTCTTCGGCAACAGCTGCGAACCCCGCGGCCGTCGACCTCGAATACAAGGACTCATCCGGGTTCGGGCCGTGGCTCGGCCTGCTCCTCAACGTCCTCCCGTTCCTCCTCTTCGGCCTCTTCCTGCTGCTCATCATGCGGCAGGCGCAGGGTTCGAATTCCCAGGCGATGAGCTTCGGCAAGAGCCGCGCCCGCCTCTTCACCGGCAGCAAGGTCACCGTCACGTTCGTCGACGTCGCCGGTGTCGATGAAGCGAAGGAAGAACTGGCCGAAGTCGTCGAGTTCCTTAAATACCCGGAGAAGTTCGCTGCCCTCGGCGCGCGCATCCCGAAGGGCGTCCTGCTCGTCGGCCCTCCCGGCACCGGGAAGACGCTCCTCTCGCGCGCAGTCGCCGGCGAAGCGGGCGTCCCGTTCTTCAGCATCTCCGGTTCGGAGTTCGTCGAAATGTTCGTCGGTGTCGGCGCGAGCCGCGTCCGCGACCTCTTTGACCAGGCGAAGAAAAACGCCCCCTGCATCGTCTTCGTGGACGAAATCGACGCAGTCGGCCGCCAGCGCGGCGCCGGCCTCGGCGGCAGTCACGACGAACGCGAACAGACGCTCAACCAGATCCTCGTGGAAATGGACGGCTTCGATACCGGCACGAACGTCATCGTGATCGCGGCCACCAACCGGCCTGACATCCTCGACCCGGCGCTCCTGCGCCCGGGCCGCTTCGACCGCAAGGTGATCCTCGACGCTCCCGACGTGAAGGGCCGCGAAGCCATCCTCGCCGTCCACTCGAAGGGCAAGCCGATCGCCGACGACGTGCTCGCCGGCACCATCGCCAAGTCAACTCCCGGCTTCAGCGGCGCCGACCTCGCGAACCTCGTGAACGAAGCCGCGATCCTCGCTGCTCGCCGTAACAAGAAGATCATCACGATGAAGGAGTTCGAGGAGGCGGTCGACCGCGTGATCGCCGGGCCCGAGCGGAAGAGCCGGGTGATGAGCGAGTTCGAAAAGAAGCTCACGGCCTACCACGAAGGCGGCCACACCGTTTGCGCCTTCTTCCTCGACCACCACGACCCGCCGCACAAGGTCACCATCGTTTCCCGCGGCATGGCCGGCGGATACACCCGCTTCCTCCCGGACGAAGAGACGCATTACCGCACACCGAGCATGTTCAAGGACCAGCTGGTGAGCGCCCTGGGTGGTCACGCAGCCGAGGAGATGATCTACGGCGAAGCCTCCACGGGTCCCTCGAACGACATCGAACAGGTGACGCGCATCGCCCGGGCAATGGTTACGCGCTGGGGCATGAGCGACCGCCTCGGGCCGCGGACTTTCGGCAAGACCGATGAGATGGTCTTCCTCGGCCGCGAAATCTCCGAAACCCGCAACTACAGCGAGAAGATCGCCGAAGAGATCGACGACGAAGTCCGGCGTCTCATCGAAGAGGCGCAGGAGCGCGCACGTCAACTGTTGCGCGATCGCCGGCCGATCCTGGAGAAACTCGTCGCCGTTCTGATGGAAGTCGAAACACTGGAGGGCGAGACGCTGAAGCGCCTCCTCAGCAGCGACCCGAACGAGCCGTGGCCGCCGTCCGACCTGCAGCAAAGCGAACCGCCGGCTCCGACGCCGACAGAGCCCGCAGCGCCACGGCCGGCGTACGAGCCCAAGCCTCCGTCAGGCCTGGCCTGGGAAGGCGGAAGCCAGAGCCGGACGGACGTGAGCTAACGGCCCGGAATCAGTAGGAATCTATCAGAAAGAGGGCCAGCAGCTGGCCCTCATTTCACGAGCGAGCGATGCCGGGGCACGTCTCCCTCGCCATCGCAGCCCCAACTCCCGCCCGGGGCCTTCGCGTTGACCCGTTGAACCTGCCGAAGCTACACTGTGGTTTCGCATAGTCGTTTGGAGAACCTTTGTGGAAGCGATCGTACGCGCCGATGGGCGCCAATTGCGCCTCGTTGAGGGGCAGGAATTCGAAATCAACAGCCTCGATGGCCAGCCGGGTGATACGGTTGACTTCGATGTCATGATGGTACTGGACGGTGCAGACGTCATCGTCGGCGCCCCGCTCGTGGCGGGCGCCTCGGTCAAAGCGCGAATCACGCAGCATGGGCGCGCGCCCAAGCTCGTATTCATGAAGTACAAGAACAAGGTGCGCTACCGTCGCAAGTTTGGGCACCGCCAGCAGGTCACTCGGCTCGTCGTCGAGTCGATTTCGAAGGGTTAAGACGAGATGGCTCACAAGAAGGGCGTTTCGAGTTCCAAGAACGGCCGCGACAGCAACAGCCAGCGGCTGGGGGTCAAGCACTTCGACGGCGAAGTGGTGAAGC
>JADYYG010000007.1 GCA_020853755.1 Dehalococcoidia bacterium
CCGTTGCCTTCATTCAATGGCTTGCCCCGCAGCTCAACGAGGTCCGAGCGGAAGCGGCAGCGTTTGTGCGGACAGCCCGCCGGCAATCCTCGGGTGACGTTCATCGCCGGACACCCGGCATGTTCGCCAGCATTCAGTACAGCCTTCGCACCTGGTTCCGGTTTGCCAGTGAGTGCGGGGCGGTGGATGCCAGCCGCGAGCAAGAACTGCTTGCGCGGATGGATACCGCTTTGGAGTCAGCGGCTGCGGACCAACAACACTACCGGGAGACCGAGGATCCCGTGGAGCGATTCTTCCAGCTCCTTGCGGCCTCGGTCGCGGGAGGCTCTTCCCATGTCGCCTCGGCTCGCGGCGGGATGCCTTCGCCCAAACACGGCGGCCGTGCGTGGGGGTGGTCGGGTGACGACTTTCTTGAGCGGCCGGTGGGGCGTCGCTGCATCGGGTGGGTCGACCACGAAAGCCTGTTCCTCCTGCCGGAACTGGCCTACGTCGAGGCTGCCCTCATGGCCCGCCGCGAGGGCCACGAACTGGGCATCGACAAGTCGACGCTGGGCAGGCAACTGGACGAACGCGGGCTCCTCATCTCGCGTGACAACAGCCGGCAACGACTCACTGTCCGTAGAACGCTGGCGGGGGCACAACGCACCGTATGGCACGTGCGCGCTGCCAGCGTCCTGGACTGCGGCGACCCGACCGGGGACGTTTAGTCCCCGGTGGCACCGTCCACTCCGTCCATTTCGAAGCGACTCATCGCTCGCAGAACCGCCTTGCGAAGGGTTTCCGCGTTTCGGTAAGCGGAGCCCTTCGCGAGCGCGTTGAAGTCCGGTGCTTGTTCCTGTGCCGCCGTCGCGACAATCTCCCAGTCCTTTGGACTGCGAAGCTTGGGAAGATGTCCTCCGCGGAGTTCGTGACGGCGACGCACAGCCTGTCGGAAGAGCACGCTTGCAGACGCGAAGGTCATGTCCCGATTGAGGTCGAAAGCGAAGTAGGCAGGCTGCCGGGGCTGGTCAGGTAGGTACACCGGATTCAGCACTTCGTCCGTGATGTTGGTGTCATCGGAGGACTCCACGGTCGGCAACCGCTTCCTCAGGTTCATGACATCCGGCCAAACCGCGCGCAAGTCGATTTCAGTGTTGGCAGCGCCGACATGAATGGTGGCAGACGACAGCCGAGCCGCCTGCCACGCGGTCCGGGCCGCTGTTAAGGGCGGCGGAGGCGGGGGCACGATCACCAACTTCACGAGAGAGCGAGCTGCCTCAGCGAGGAAGCGCTCGGATGTGCGCTCCCATTCGCGCCGGGCATTGAGGGCCTCCCACGCCACCACTTTTCGCCCGATCTCTCTGTCCCAATCGTACTTCGACGACTGAAACGCTTCGGCTATGATCCCTCCCCACGAAACGGACTGCAGCGCGACGGGTTCTCCGCGAAGGATGCTCTTGAGCACGAAGTCCATGTTGAGCAGGCCAAGGTCCACAGTGAGAGCTTCGGCGGCCACGCGGACAGCGGGATCGTCAAATGCCCACTCCTGTAACAGGTCAAACCGACGCTCGAAGTCGTCCCCTGAGTGGGCACACAATTCTCGCTCCGCGCGTGCCAGGCCGACCCGCAGTTTGGTCGCCGCAATGGCCTGCTGGAAGCCCGGTGCCGTGGTGGCGAGGCTCAGCAAAAGCCTGACATTCCACGTTCGTTCAAGGATGCGCTGGTTCGCGGGGTACTGTTGCCGCTTGTTGCGAAAGTCGGAGGCAAGGTCTCGGGGAAGCCCCTGGAGGGCTCGTTCCGCTGACAGCGTATACCCGCGGCGAGCGAACTCCTTGTCCTCAGGAACTTGTCGGACTTCGACTTCGCCCGCGCTTGGGTTGTCAGCTCCGCGAAGCCAAAACATCACGCCGTGCTCCAGTTTGCTCGTCTGCCACTTGGTGTCCGGACTAGATTCCAACGGTCGCTCCCATTTGATCTTGGCCGGTTTGGACGGCGAGCCGGAGCTGACGCAGGCGATCGCGGCGGCCGCCGCCCCTGGCCTCAGACCAGTAGCGCAAGCCTTCCGGTAACGGCACGCGCGGGGCGCCAATCCATGACCGCAGCGTTGGATCCCCAAGGAACCGCAACAGAGCCCTGTCCGTCTCTCGGCCGGTTATGCCCTTGGTTCTCGTCTGCGCAAGCACCGACAGCAAGCCGAGCAACGCTTCATCCAAGGGGCCATCGGGCGATGCCTTGATGACCGCGAACTCGACGTGAAGGGTGGAGCAGCGAGCAATCTCGCATGCTTGCATCACCGTGGGGGAAGTTGCGAAGCAACCCAACGCGGCGATGCAGTCGGCCAACGCCTGCCACTCCCATCTGAGGGCATGAACGAACGCTCGCGCAAAAGAGGTTGACCAGCGAAGTTCCTCCGTTGTCTGCCACTCACTCACGAAAGAGAAGGCATCAATGACTGCGAGTGCGTGGTCTGGTTGATGGTTCGCCACAAGCTTCCAGATTCTCTCCTCGAAGCAGGCCGCGACCGGCATGAACGCCACCAGGTTTCTGGATGGCTTCTCCGCAGTGACCCAGCGGGCTGCGGACTCCACGACTGCCGAGGCGGGAAAGTTCTCCCGCGCGGAGGTCAAGGTCAGCAATGCCGACTCATGAAGTCGCGCGGCCACCTGACGGCCGGCAAGACCGACCTCTTCGAATTCATAGACATCCACAGGCGCATCCCTCTGACACATCGGCTTTCGCCGGATTCGCTTGGCAATGTGCCACCCGTTGAACTCGAGCGGGGGCGGCTTAAGCGAACGCTTATCCGGTTCAGAATCTCGACGGGCTTCCGACGATCACATGTGACCGGGTAGCGACTCTTGACGGCAGGCAGACCCGTCGAGGTGTCGACCGACCGGGGAAACATCCGTCAAGAGGCCGACGCCGTGAGCCTAAATCCACCGTGGAGCGTGAGATTCGACGCCGCCCGACTCCTCGCCGCTCAAATCGGTCCGGGAGAACGTGTTGAAGTGGTACGGCGAGAACTCGTCGTAGGCGGGAGCTCTCCGACTCAACTGAGCGCCGCCGACGCGGCAGTGCGGCGCGCCGCCGACGCTCTCGCGCGCGAGTTTCAATTCCCCTACCCCCAACTCTTCATCCAATGGCTGGTGTCCGGGCACCCGCCGGGGACGGACGAACTTCTGAAGGTCATGAACAACCCGATTCCGACGGAATTCGGGTGTATCCAAACGCTTGGCTCCGTTCGAGTTGAGGTCCACGACCCGACTGGCGACGCCCCTGCTGCGCTGAAACTGAGCGTCACTCGAGAAACAACGTTCGAAGAAGTTAAGCACGCTTGGCGCCAGGTGCGACGATTGCAGCGGGAGACGTTCGGTCCGCCCGCCCGCCAGCGCGTTCGGAATCCGGTTGACATCACAATGCTGAAGACGATCGCCCGGCACGTGAACGCCGGGTCGAGTCTGGTAAGCGCGATTCACAAGTGGAACTTCAAGAATCCGACCCAACTGTACGGAGGCGACGATGCTGTGTTACGTCGACGCCTGAAACGCCACGGGCTGATCTGAAGCACAACTCTGGACAGCCCGCCGCAGAGCGGACTGTCCCTGACTCTGAATTTTCGTGGTTCTGCCTGCGGCAACCCGGTGAAGCACGATCACGTCTGCGCCAGCAAGGTACTATCGATCACGAGGGTCCCGTCGACGATGTCCGCTCCATCGTCCGGGACCTTCTTCCATTTGATAGGCGGCACGCCCGCAACGTCACGGACGCGGGTACCATCCAAGACAGCGAGCGTGTAACCGGCGCGCCGGACTATGGGTTCAGTCCGCTGCCGGTGGTTTCCATCGAGCCGCGTCACCGACTTCTTTCGCGCAGCCCATTCGAACTCCGGGAGGAGGACCTCGGTCATGAGGGTGACCGGGTCCAGTGGGGAGGCCATGAGGAAGTCCGCCAGCTTGCCGCGCACTATCCCCTGAGAACAGGCGGACGGATCGATGGCGGCGAAGAGCGGTAGAGCAAGCGCAATGGCTTCTTCGATTTTCTCCGCACGTGCGCCAGCACGTGACAGACTCTGGGTTCTTGTTCTCGACGGGGTCTCGTTGCGGGGTTCTCGATCGGTGGACGTGGATGTCCGGCCGGCCCAGGCAGCCGTGTCACGGGTACCCCGGACACCCGTGTCCTGGCCCCCGCGGATCGCCCCCGCGTTCGCCGCCCAGATGTCCGCAACCCGAAGGTAAGTGGTGCGGCCTTCCCGCTGCTCTTCCTCAAGATCGCCGTACCCCACGAGCGCGCGCACGGCCCTCTGGATCGTACGGCGGTGCTTTCCCAGGACGCGCCCGATCTTATCCAGCGACTGCCAGCAGACGCCGCTCTCGCCGGCAACGTCGCGGACGTGGACATAGACGAGAAAGTCCACCGGGGACAGCCGCCGCTCGCGAATCACTACGCGCGGGATCATCACGAAGCCGCTGCGCTGACTGTTTGACTGGGGATTGTTTGAGACCTCTTCCGGCATTTCGGCCACCCCGTAGAGAGTCTCTGTGTGGGCGCGAAGGACACGCTGCACTCAGAGCTTTGTCGCGACCGGGGCCGGCCGCCGGGGAAAGCTCTGAGGAAACCCCGGCCGGCCCGCCGCCGGCGCTGAGGTGATCGTTGTGAGAAATGGGTGCCGGAAGAAACCTGGTCCACCAACGTGAGCTTGGGAACGGCGCGCCTCTTCTTCTAACAGAGTTCTTACGCCTTCACTGCCCGGATTGGTGCTACGGTCTTCTCGAATACGTTCCGCCGCCTGCTCCTGGGCGCCCTCTACGAGGGGCAGTCATCTCGACGGTGTGGAACTGAGTGCCCTCATAGGGTAAGGCTCGATTCGGTGTGGCAGGAGTCCTTAGGCCACTGTGCCCAGGGAAATCGCCGCCCCGAATTCAGAAACCCAGGAGGGTTCAACAATTGGAAGATCTAGCGCAGTCCTCGATCCAGTTCCGCCGTCTTGAAGTCACGGCGGAAAGCGACGAAGGCGTCCCTTACACGAAGGCATTTCAGGGTGTCTGGCTGGTCGAACCCGATGGCTATCAGGTCGGCGTCGCGCTGACCGCGGGAGGTTCGATCGCCGTCTACGGTGAAACAGGCCCTTACTTCGAGGTGTTCGACGACATCGACGACGCGGAGTTCAAGGCCGGGCTCGACGACCATTCTGCACTTCAGGCACGCCTCGCTTTGGCCGCGCTTACCGGCGACCGCACTCCGATAGTTGAAGAGCTCGACATCTAACCACTCCACACCAGCGTCGCCGGGCTTCGGTGAGGATCGCAGCCCGGCGGCGCGCCCTATCACGAGGAAGAAAGAAGATGAACAACTCAAACCCCCGTATCCCGAACCGGCGCCGCTGGTCGCCAGATCGCGGCGGCCATGCTCCCGGCCATATTCGCGAACGGTTCACCGGCTGGCTTGAAGCCGATCAGCCCGAGCAATTCGAAGATCAGGAAGAACGGATGCTGACCCGAGACCAGATTCTCGGGCAACTCTGGAACTGCACTGACATCCTAGAAAGCGGGTGGTGCCACGAACTCGATATCCCGGCCGGTTCGACGTACGCCATGGCCGTCCGCTCACTGAAGGCCAGGGCCGTGCACTGAGCTGTACGGACGAGACTCACGCCTTGCTCCCCTGGCACAGCACGTCCTCGAGGAGCATGGGCGTGAGCCCGAGCGCCGCCTCAACTTCCCTGGCACGAGCCTCCAACTCGTCGCAGGTCGCGTGCCGCATGCCGAAAAACCGTCGCGCCCCGCGCTGAGGTCCGCTGCTTCCCAAGAAGTAACACTTCTTCGGCTCCAGCGGCGCGAGTCCGAGCAGGCCAAGGAGTCGGGCGAAGTCGTATCTTGCCGTTCGGCCGAAGGCGACCACCGGTTCCAGAGCTTGATACAGCCGGTCGAAGTCCGAAGTCTCGGGGCGCAGCGCGTGCGAGTTCGCCGACAGCCACGTCGCAAGCGAACGCACCGCGCGCCCCGTGGCGGTTGGTGAATGTGGCCTGTGAGATTGGTACGCACGATGATCGCCGAACTTCGCGACCGTGTGGAGCGTCTCAGCGTTGGCATCGATCCATTCGGCCATCGCCAGGCCGCCGTCCGCCGCCACTCGCGCCCAGGTCCAGGCATTGCTCCGGTACATGCCGTTGTACAGCTGCCCTATCGACGCGGGCCTGTCCCAGCCGATCAATGTCGCGATCCCGGCGAGCCACACCGCCTCGCGCCAGTCATTCGCCGCCAACTCCTTGATCTCGGCGAACGGCGCAAACTGAGGCCCCGGCCCGCGTATTGCCTTGGGAAGATTCTGCCCGGCCTGAATCGCCGCGTGGTCTGCCAGGGATTGCTCGATGCAGGCGGCAAAGCGATCAAAGTCCGGCTCGGCAAGGCCGGGAAGTAGCCCCTGCTGAACCACTCCCGTGAGGCGTGCCCGCCATGCGGAGCGCGTCATCTTCGGCGGCGTCCCAGCGGCTTTTCCGGCAGCCGTTTCACCTCCGTCACGCCGATCCTGGCGAACATGTAGCCCGAGTTGAAGCAATCAGTGATCCGTCGCACGAGCGCGGGACCGCGCATGGCGACCTCTCCGGTGATGGGGTCCGGCCGGCGGCAGGTGGCTACGCTCTTCATCCACATCGGCTGGCCCTCGAGGCGACCGTCTTCCCACAGCCGGAGCACCTCCTCATACCGGCCATCGCGGCGGCAGAAGATCTCGACGTACATCAAGGGCGACCGCCGCCGTCCCGGGAACCCAAGTCCAGACCGCAACCGGAACACACCTTCTGGCTGCCTGCCGTGGTTTCCCATTGCCGGGGAGGCCCGGAACCTCGGATGTGGTCCTGAGGGTGCCTGAGGGACAACGTCATCGGCCCCGCCAGTTGCCGGCGCCCGCGAAGAATGCCGTCAGGGCCGGGAACTCCGGCATCTGCATCTCTTCGACATCGGAGAACTTGAGGTCGAGCCCGTCCAGTGTTGGGCGGCGGTCGTAAGGGCAGAGCAGCGCGACGCATTCCGCTTCGCTGGTCAGGCGGGCGACAATCAGACAGTCCCGCGCAGCCGGGTCATCTGCAAAGCTCTCACTGATGGGGGCGTCCGCTCCCCGCCGCATGTAGGCGTCGGCAACTGACACCACGGCGGAGGGCTTCATCTCCGCGAACTGTTGCCCGACGCCGAACAGCACCAACTGCCGCAGTTTCGCGGTCGCGCCAGGGTTCTCAAGGCCGACCAGCACCTCCCCATCCGCGCCTTCAACGAGCAACACAGGCAGAAGCTCGCCGTGCTCGATGAGGTTCTTCTTTGCTCCTTCCAGGAGCTCGTACATGCGAGGTGTTGCGATCGTCAAAAGTCCATCCCTTCTAAGGCAGTCTCCAGATCGGCGAGTTGACGCCGTGTATAGTGACGGCTCGTATTCAAGTTTGCGTGTCCCAACAGATCGGCCAGTGCGACCAAATCGTTCGAACTGACCTTCAAGAACTGGTAGGCGAAACAATGGCGC
>JADYYG010000008.1 GCA_020853755.1 Dehalococcoidia bacterium
GGATCCCCACGGGCCGGGGCGGGTCGCACCACCCCCGGTAGGTGCGAGGCACCGCCCTCGCACATTGGAACCAGGCACTGCCCTCGCACATTGGAACCAGGCACTGCCCTCGCATGAACGGCCCGGGATGGGCACCGTCGCGCCAAACCGCAAATTCTGCGAGGCCGGTGCCTCGCAGCTACCAATCTACCAATCGAAACGGATCCCCACGGGCCGGGGCGGATCGCACCACCCCCGGTAGGTGCGAGGCACCGCCCTCGCGCATTGGAACCAGGCACTGTCCTCGCATGAACGGCCCGGGATGGGGGACCGTCGCACCGAACCGCAAATTCTGCGAGGACGGTGCCTCGCAGCTACCCATCGAAGCGGATCCCCACGGGCCGGGGCGGGTCGCACCACCCCGGTAGGTGCGAGGCACTGCCCTCGCACATTGAAACCAGGCACTGCCCTCGCATGAACGGCCCGGGATCGGGGACCGTCGCGGCGACCCGCAAATTCTGCGAGGACGGTGCCTCGCAGCTACCAATCGAAACGGGCCTGCATGGACACTGCCTTCGCACGAACGGCCCGGATGGGGATCATCGCGCCCAACCGCAAATTCTGCGAGGCCGGTGCCTCGCAGCTACCCATTACCACCAGTCGCATTCTCGGCGGCGGTTACGTGGCCCCGCGGGGCGCATAAACCGGCCCGAGAACCCCCTTCATCACCTCGAAGTACACCTCGTGAAACGCCGCCGTCGTGTGGACCCCATCGGGGTGGTAGAACACGGCACGGTCGGGCGCCTCTTGCAGCTTGCCCTCAAGGTCCGCCTTCAGGAATCGGTGGGCATCGACCACGGGCAGCAGCCGCGCATACAGCGCATCGAATCGTTGGTGCAGTTTCGGCTCCCACTCCTGGATAGCCGTCGAAAACCTGGCATCGGTGATCGCCGCCACCTGCAGGGACTCAATGCGCGCGAGGCGATGGAGCACCTCTTCGTAGATGGCGGCGGTTTGTTCGACGGTCGCCATCGCGCGGGCGCCGAGGACCTTCCGGGCAACGACCCGGCTCGTGCGGTTAGTCCGCCGGCTCACCGGGCCGCCCTGGGCCGTCTTCTCCTGGAAGGGGCGTTCGACCGAGCGGAACCAGCGGGCCGGCCGCTCCCCAAACCGTGCGCGGACGCTCTCCTCAACGCTCCCCACCGTGCAGACGTACGCCGAGAACGGGAGGACGAGCAGGTCCGGGCTGGCCGCTGCCACCTTCCCCAGAAGGTAGTCCGTGGCACGGCTGCCGATCGGTGCAAATCTCACCTCGACGATGTGCCAGTCCTCGCCGGTCACCTCGCTGAGCCATTGGCGGGTTCGTTCAGGCCACGGATGCACGCCGGCCGGCAGGAAGCCGCCACCGGAATCGCTGTGGCCCGCAATGAAAAGCGTCCTCATCGAAGCGCGCATGGTACGCGAAACGGGAATAAGAAGGCCCGCCATTGCTGGCGGGCCTTCGCGGTGTTGCCGGGTGCGGCTTTACAGCCGCTCGATGACCGTCGCCGTGCCGATGCCACCGCCGACGCACATGGTCACGAGGCCGTACTTGCCGCCGGTCCGCTCGAGTTCGTTCAGGAGGGTGCCGAACAGCCGTGCACCGGTGCAGCCGGTCGGGTGGCCGAGCGCGATGGCGCCGCCGTTCACATTCACCTTGCGCATGTCAGCGCTCATCTCCCGCTTCCACGAGAGGACGACGCTGGCAAACGCTTCGTTGATCTCCACGAGGTCGATGTCACGCATCGTCAGGCCGGCGCGCTGCAGGGCGAGCGGCGTCGCGGTGATAGGGCCGGTGAGCATGAACTCGGGGTCCGAACCCACAACCGCCTGGGAAACGATCCGGGCGCGAGGCCGCCAGCCCATCTCCTTCGCCTTGTCCGGGTGCGTCAGCAGCACGGCCGACGAGCCGTCGGTGATCTGGCTGGAGTTTCCGGCGTGGTGGACGCCGTTCTCCTTGAAGCTCGGCTTGAGCGCCGCCAGACCCTCGACGGTCGTGTTCGCCCGGATGCCCTCATCGAAGTCGATCGTAGCGTCGAGCCACTCCTCGCTGCCGTCTTCTTTCTTGTTCTTCTTCTTCCCGGGCACAGGGATGAGTTCGTTCTTGAAGCGGCCCTCGGCCTGGGCGCGAGCGGCCTTGTGCTGGCTCTCTGCGGCGAATTCGTCAGCTTCTTCGCGGCTGATGCCCCACTTTTCGGCAATGCGCTCGGCCGAAAGGCCCTGCGAGGTCAGGTCGTACTGGTCCCGCATCGACTGGGTGAACGGGAAGCCCATATTCTGGCCAACGTTCGAACCAAGCGGAATCTGTGACATCCACTCGGTGCCACCAGCGACGACCACTTCGTGCGCCTCGGAGGCAATCTGGTTCGCGGCGAAGTGCACCGCCTGCTGGCTCGAAGAGCACTGCCGGTCGAGCGTCACGCCGGGGATGGTGTACGGCCAGCCGGCCGTCAGCACCACGTTGCGGGCAAGGTTCGTCGACTGCGCGCCAACTTCGCTCACGCACCCGTAGATCACGTCATCGACGATCTCCGGGTCGAGGTTGTTCCGCTTCACGAGCTCCTTCAGGAGCAGCGCCGAAGTCTCGATCGGCTGGTTCTGCGAGAGCACGCCTCCACGGCGGCCCAGCGGGGTGCGAATAGCGTCAACAATCACGACGTCGCGCATGAAATGAGTCCTTTCGATGGTTGGGTTACGAGATCGAGTGTACCAGCCGCTCGCCATTCCCGGCCCGGGATTAACCGGCTGGCGGGCAGACGAAGCGAAGCGCCCTCGGCACAATCTCGACCTTCGCCGGGAGGTATCCGCCGTGCTCGCCGTCGAGGTCCAGCGCACTCCGCTTCGGTGACGAAAGTTCGAGCGCGCGAGCCGGATGACGGTCGACGCCGTCCATGTCGAGGTGGGCGCCGCCTTTGCGCTGGGCATCGAGCACCTTCACCACCGTCCGCCGGCCAAGGTCGCCCCAGCGGATCACGTCGAGGATACCGTCATCGGGGCTCGCCCCGGGCGCAGCCACGAGGTCACCGCCCCAGAGTTCCATGTTGTGCGCCGAAACCGAGTTGTAGCGGCCGTCGAAACGGTTGCCGTCGATAGCGAGGGTGAACTGGCGGCCCATCGGGCGGAGCATCTTCACGCCCGCCATGATGAGATAGGGCGCCGTGTCGCCGAGCCGCTTGAGCCAGCGCGGCGCTCCCTGGGAGATCTCCGGGACCCATCCGGCCGACATTTCGAGCAGGAACCAGCGAACCTGTTCCGTCCCGTCCTCGCCGATCGCGGTCACCGTACCGGCGTCGATCCGCCGCTCGTTCCCTGCAGCGATGGCCTTGATCGCCAGGTTGCCGCGCCCCATGCCAAGGCACTTCGCGACGTCCTTCCCCGTGCCGAGGCCGATGGTCGACAGCCGCACACGGTCGCCTGCGCCCATACTCAGGATGCCGTTCGCGACTTCGTAGACGGTGCCATCCCCGCCACAACCGACGAGGAACTCCCGCCCGGCGCTGATGGCCTCGCGGGCGAGTTCGATACCGTGCCCGGGGTGCGTGGTGAACACAACGTCCGCCACCAGTCCGGCACGCTCGATGGCATCGATGATCACGCCGACGCGCTTCTTCGTGCGGCCCCCTCCCGACATCGGGTTGATGATGAAGAGGGGTCGTGCGGCGACGTCGGGCGTTATGCTTTCGTTCACGCACGACACCGTACCGTGCCCGTGAGCGAGGGAGAAGCAGCGGTGGAATTCCACGACGCCTTTCGAGCGATGGACACCGACATCGACGTCTTCGTCGAGTGCGCCACGAACCCGGCTGGCGCTTTTCCCCAGGCGCGGCTCGCCTTCGAACAGCAGGAGCAGCGCTTTTCGCGCTTCCGCGAAACGAGCCTCCTGAGCCGCCTGAACCGCGGCGAAACTGTAGCCGATCCCTGGCTCGTCGAGGCCGTCGAGATGGCCATCGACGCCTGGGAGACAACGGGCGGGCGGTTCAACCCCATGGTCCTCCCGGCGCTCCGAGCAGCGGGCTACGACCGTACATTTCGGGAGGTTGCATGCGGGCGCGCAAAGCCGCTCCCGGCGCCGAACCCGGGGGACTGTATCGAGGTCAACGGCGACACCGTCCGTCTCACCGGCGGCGCGATGGACCTCGGCGGGCTGGTCAAAGGCTGGACGGCCGATCTCGTCGCCGAAGCACTGGCGGACCGCTGGGGCAACGCGATGGTCAACGCTGGCGGCGACATCCGCTGTGTTGGCAGCGACGGCGCCGGCCCCGGCTGGGCGCTCGAAGTGGCCGGAATCGACGCCGATTCCGTGGCCTGGGCGGGCAGGGTCACAGGAGCGATCGCCACCTCCACCACGCTGAAGCGCCGCTGGACCATGGACGATGGCCGCCCGGCACACCACCTCATCGACCCGGCTGCCGGACTCCCATCAGACAGCGAATTCGTGCAGGTGACGGCGCGCGCCGAGGAGTGCTGGATCGCGGAGGTCTGGGCGAAGGCCGTGCTCATCGGCGGCCCCGAAATGCGAGAGCGCGCCGAAGCACAGGGCATCGCCCTCGTCACCTTCGATGCATCGGGCCGGACCGCGTTTTCGGGAGACTGGTAGTGCCTATTCCTTCAGCCGCGAAAGGTCCCAGACGAAGAAGACCGTTGGCCCTTCGCGAACGGGACTGCCGCCGGCACGTTCGATCGTCACAACAGCGGAGTCGTAGCTGGTGATTCCTTCCGGGACGACCGTCTGGTAGCGCGCGAAGCCGTCCTTGTCGGGCTCGAAGGTGCCGAGGCTGTAGTACTTGCCGCCCGAGTTGGCCCAGATCTGGTACGTCTCTCCGGATGGGCGCTGCGGCAGCGAGCTGGCCACGAACCAGATGCGCTTCTGCTCGCCGTCCCAGATGAGCCGTCCGATCGAGCTCGAGTCCTCGCCCGGGGAAACGACGTCGGCGACCTTCGTCTGGTTCGAGAGCAGCGCAACGAGGAGGTCCTGGTCGCCCCGGGCCTGTTCTTCGAGGTCGGCGGCGGCCTGCTTCTGGTCGGCCAGTTGGTTCGTGATGGCGGCGAGTTCCACCTTCTGGGAGAGTGTCTGGTCGTACTGGGTCTGCAGGTCCGAGTTCGCCTGGCGCAGGTCAACGATCTCCTGGCGCACCCAGACCATCCCGGTGAACGCGCCAATGGCCACGAATACCGCGGCAACTCCGGCGACGGTCCGCGCGTACCCCCAGGCTCGCCGCAGCGGGCTCGGCTTGCGAATCCCCGCAGCCGTGAACACTCGGCCGCGAAGGCGGGCTGGCGAGTGCTTCGGGGGTGCGCTCATGGCGAAGGTGGCAGCCAGCCGCTCCGAATCGCGCACCATATCGCGGCAGGCGTCACATTCGGCGAGGTGGAGCGCGATGGCGCGTTCGAGCGCCGGTTCGAGTGAACCGATGGCGAACTCGTCCGCCTGCCCCTGCGAAATGTGCTCCCCCGGCATCCGTGTCCTCTACTCCCGATCGTGCAGTACGCGCCGCAACTTCTGCATGCCCAGCCGGATCCGCGTCTTCACGGTGCCCAGCGGTTCATGCAGGTGGGCGGCGATTTCCTGTTGTGTCAGCCCGCCGAAGTAGGCCAATTCGAGCGCGATCCGCTGGTCGCCCGGCAGCGAAGCCAGGGCCGTGCGCACAGCCGCCTGGTCTTCGTGCAGTTCGGCGGAACCCTGCGGGTCCACCGGGTCGGCCGAGAACAGCGGAGCGGCAGCTTCGTCCGGCTCGCCGAGCGGGCCGCCTTCGCGCCTCCGGCGGCGGCCCCGCGCCCGAAGTTCGTCGACGGCGCGGTTGCGGGTCACACTCATCAGCCAGCTCAGGAAGCGCCCTCGTTCGGCGATGAACGTCTCCGGGCGCCGCCAGAGCCGCACCATCACATCCTGCGCGGTGTCCTCGGCCAGGCCAGCGTCGCCCAGGATGCGCAGCGACGCCGAATACACGAGGTCGATATACCGGTCGTAGAGGACGGCGAAAGCGTGTTCATCGCGGGCGGCTACTGCAAGCATCAGGGCGTCATCCGGCCAATCGGTTCGGAGGGCCGTTTCGGCCTCACCGGGACGGGCGAATTCGACCGTCCTTCCTACGTTACGTATACCAGTGGAATCCGGATTCCCGTGCACTGCCATCAAGGACGCCTACCGCGCATGATACACGCCGGGATCTGCCCGGCGAGCGCCTTTACCTTTACCTGCGAAAGACGCCTTTCGCATTTACCGTGCCCTCGCAGCCGATTGTTGAGACTGGTTCCACCACCACTGGAGAACACACCCATGTCACCCTTCTTGCGTCCGCTGGCCGCGGGATTTCTCGGTTTGACGCTCCTCGCCGGGGCCGCTTGTTCTGATGCCCCCTCGAAGACTGCTTCCAACGAGCCCCCGGCGGCAGCCACCGCTTCGGCCAGCGTGAAGCCAACCCAGAACACCACCGTCAGCAAGCCAACAAACGAGCTCTCCACCGCGGACCTCGTGAAGGTCGCCGAGCCATCCATCGTCCGCATCGAAACCAACAGCGGCGTCGGCACCGGCTTCGTCGTCGACTCCGACGGCTACATCCTCACCAATAACCACGTGGTCACCACCAACTCCGGCCGCCTGGCCAACGCCATCCGCGTGACCATGAGCGACGGCTCCGTCGTCAGTGCCACGGTGGTCGGCGCGGACGCGCGCTCTGACCTCGCCGTCCTCAAGGTCGACCAGACCGGGCTCAAGGCGCTCCCGTTCGCGGACCTCAAAAACGTCGTCATCGGCCAGGACGTGGTTGCGATCGGCTACGCGCTCGACCTCGGCGGCGGCGAAGGCCCCTCCTACAGCGTCACCCGCGGCATCGTCAGCCAGAAGAACCGCGCCATCAGCGAGACCTCCGCGAACTCCATCCTCGGCGCCGTCCAGACCGACGCGGCGATCAACCACGGCAACAGCGGCGGCCCGCTGCTCGACATGTTCGGCGAGGTTGTCGGCATCAACACCGCCCTCGCGCCTGACCCGACGACTGGCGAAACCGCCTCCGGCATCGGCTTCGCGGTCGGCAGCGACATCGCGAAGGCCGTCTTCGAGCAGATCAAGGCGAACGGCAAGGTGAACCGCGGGTTCCTCGGCATCCAGGGCTTCGAAGCGCTCCGCCCGGCGAAAGCCAAGGACATGGGCCTGCCCGACGGAACGGCCGGCATCGTCCTCTCCACTGTCGTCAACGGCAGCCCGGCATGGAACGCCGGCTTGCGCAATAACGATGTCATCTCCCGCCTCGGGACCACCGACCTTTCGACCGAAACCGACCTCGCCGTGGCCCTGGTCAAGCAGGGCGCGGGCCAGAAGGTGAAGGTCGAGTACTGGCGGGACGGGAAGTCACAGACCACCGAGATCACGCTCGGCACGCCGCCCGCCAACTAAACGCGCCCTCCTCTCCTGGCGAAGCCTCCCGCCCCCGCGGGAGGCTTCGTCGCGTCCGGGAAGGTAGGCTAAGAGCGCCGTGGAACCGCAACGCATCGTCTCTCTCGTCCCCAGCCTGACCGAACTGCTCTTCTGGCTCGGCGTTGGCGAACGCGTAGTGGGCCGGACGAAGTTCTGCACTGAGCCAGCCGGCGATGTAGAGCGCGTGCCGGCTTTCGGCGGCACGAAGGACCCGCAAATCGACCGCATTGTGGCGCTCAATCCGGACCTCGTCGTGGCGAACAAGGAAGAGAATCGCCGCGAAGACGTGGAGGCGCTCCAAGCCGCTGGGCTCCGCGTCCTCCTCACCGACCCCAACACCATCGCCGAAGCGGTCGAAACGATGCTCATCATCGGCGGCATCACCGGCGCCGAGGAGAAGGCCCGTTCCCTCGCGCTCGATGTCGCCCTTGCCGTCGCCGCGGCGCCGCCCGGTGATCCGCTGCCGGTCTGCGTGGCCGTCTGGCACAGCCCGCTGATGGTGCTCGGCGGCGAAAGCTACGGGAATGCGATCCTCGAAGCCTGCGGCGCGCGCAATGTGTTCAGCGGGCAACCGCGCTATCCGTCGGCCACCCGCGAGGAGATCCGCGAGAAAGGGCCGCACCTCATCCTCCTGCCCGATGAGCCGTTCCCCTTCGACCAGGGCCACGCCCGCGCCTACAGTGACCTGGCGCCCGCACGGGTCATCGATGGCAAGCTGCTCTGGTGGTACGGTCCCCGCATGCCCGGCTCCATCCGCGAACTCTCGGCTCTGCTGGCGGAACACCGCTGATGGACGGCGTGCGCATTGCCGCTCCCGGCGACTTCGGGCGTACCTGCCTCGATGCGCTGCTCGCCGCGGTCGAGGGAATCGCCCGGCCGGTTGTTGGCCTGCCGACCGGCAACACGCCCGTCGCGCTCTACGAAGCCCTGGACGCCGCCGTTCGCAACGGCCGCGCAGACGTGTCATCCTGGCGGCCCTTCGCCATCGACGAATACGGCGGCCCGCGCAGTCATCCCTGCTCGAACCGAGCTTTCTTCGCGCGTTACTGGGACGCCATCCCCGGCGCACAGCCGGTGGAGCAGTTCGACCCCGAAGCATCTGACACTACCGCCGACTGCCGCCGCATGGACGAGTCCGTGGTTCGTGCCGGAGGCCTCGAAGTCGCTCTGCTCGGCATCGGGATGAACGGCCACCTCGCTTTCAACGAACCGGGCAGCGCCCCGACAAGCCAGACGCGCCGGGTTGACCTGCACCAGTCATCCATCGTTAGCGGCGCGCACTGCTGGGGCGAAGCGTCTCCACACTGGGGCGTCACCCTGGGGCTCGACCGGCTCCTCGCGGCGCGCACAGTCATCGTCATGGCGAACGGCGAGGCGAAGGCGGCCATCGTTGCCGCTGCGCTCCGGGGCCCACTCACACCGGACTGTCCCGCAAGTTTCGCGCGCGATGCTGCACGGCCGGTGTGGGTGCTCGATGAGGCGGCTGCCAGCCTCCTGGGCGGCTGAACCGAGTCGTCCGCCTCAGCGCCCGTCGTAGGCGATGTTGCCGCGGCAGACGGTCAGCTTGACCCGGAAGTCCCCGTCCATCAGCACGAGGTCGGCGTCCATACCGCGGTCCAAGCGTCCCTTCCGGTTCGCCGCGCCCGCAATCTGCGCCGGGTTCGTCGAACAGATCCGGAACGCCGTCTCGACCGGGATACCGAAGAACTGCATCGCGTTCCGGAAGTGCTGGTCGAGCGTTTCGACACTGCCCACAATCGTGCCGTCGGCCTTCGCGGCCTTGCCGCCGGAAACGGTGACTTCTTCGCCGGCGAACCGGCCGGTGAGCGCGTCCATCCCCGCGAGGTGCAGGTTGTCCGTTACCACAACCGTCCGCGACGCACCGAGTGTCCGGTATGCCATCTGCAACGTTTCGACGCCGACGTGTGCGCCGTCGCAGATCAGTTCGCAGGTCGCCGAATCCTGCAGCAGCGCGGCCACGATCGGCCCGCCCTCGCGGTGGTGGATCGGCCGCATCGCGTTGAAGAGGTGCGTCACGTGGCGGATGCCCGAATCGAAGCCCGCGCGCGCCTGTGCCACCGTCGCATCGGTGTGGCCCATCGCCGGGATAGCGCCGCTGCTCGAAATGGCGACCGCGAGGTCGAGCGCAAGCGGCAGCTCGGGCGCCATCGTCACCTGGCGTATGTGGCCGTTTGCCGCTGCCTGGAAGCGCAGGTACTCCTCCCGCACCGGGGGCCGCAGCATCCGCGGGTGAAACGCGCCGTGCCGTTCCGGGTTGATGAACGGCCCCTCCAGGTGGAACCCGAGCACCTCTGCGCCCTCTGTCTTGCCCACAAGCGGGGCCAATGCCGCGAAGATACCCACCGTGTCCTCGGCGTCCCGGCCGATGGTGCTGACGAGGAACGAGGTCACCCCGTTGCGCGGCGCCCAGCGCGCGTAGTCACGGATGCGCTCCTGGTCCTGGGTGAAGAACGCGTGCCCCCCGCCGCCGTGAACGTGCACGTCAATCAGGCCCGGGCCGACGGTGAGCCCGGTCGCGTCAATGACGACGGCGTCTGGCTCCAGGAGGTCACGGCCAATCGCGACGATGCGGCCTTCGTGGCAGAGGACGTCGGCGCGCAACGGCCCGGCCGGCGCTGCCAGGACGCCGTTTTGAATGAGGAGATGACGTGGCATAGGGCTTTACGCGCTCCTTGACCGGGGCTGGGGCCGCTCCTACGGTTGCCGAATCTCGCGTGAGCAAGTCCAGATGGGCGTTCGAATCTCCCGCCGCACCGGGTGGGTGGCAGCCATTATTGGCGTCGCCCTCGGGGCCGTCTACCTGTCGCTCCTCAGCTACCAGGCGGTGGACCAGTACCTCTTTCCCGCGAATGAACTGAAGCTCCCCGCAGTTTCCGTCTCCATCCCTGCAACCAACATCGGCGTCGATGTGACCCTCCCCGGCGTCGCCACCGCTGGCCGTGAGCCATGGCGGCCGACCGATCGCATGAACATCCTCGTCCTCGGTCTCGATCGCCGCCCCTGGGAGCCGGTCGATGCCAGCTTCCGCAGCGACACCATGTTCGTCGCAAGCATCGATAAGCACGCGGGCACGCTCCAGCTCCTCGCCATCCCGCGCGACACGTGGGCCGACATCCCCTACGGCAACACGACCGGCGTCTGGGCCCAGAACAAGATCAACGCCGCCTACAGTTACGGCCAGTTCTACAAGTATCCCGGCGGCGGCGCGGCTGCTGCCGTCGCAGCTGTCGAACACAACTTCAACATCGATATCCACCATTACGTGGTTATTGACTGGGTCGGCTTCGTCCAGCTGATCGACGCCATTGGCGGGATCGACGTGAATGTCCCCGAGCCGATCTCCGACTTCGGGACCGACGTGCTCGATTCCTTCCCGAACCAGACGGTCAGCCCCGGGCAGCAACACATGGACGGCACGAAGGCGCTGGGCTACTCGCGCGTCCGCACCGACGGTGACCTGAAGCGTATCGAGCGGCAGCAAATCGTCATCCAGGCCGTCGCCAACAAATCCATCAGCCTCGGCCTCATTGCGAAGCTCCCGGACCTCTGGGCGGCTTACAAAGACGCCTTCCGGACTGACATCGACACCGGGATGATCCCCGGCTTCGCCCTGCTCGCGAAACAGATCGACCTGACCAGCATCGGCCATGAGTCACTCGGCCCGGCCATGTACGGCGGCATCTCCGACGATGGCCAGCTCATCCTGCTTTCGGACCGAGACAGGGTGTACGACATCATCGACCGGTTCTTCGCCGACCCCGAAATGCGGGCCGAGGCGCCGGTCGTGGCCCTGCAGTACGCCCCCGGCCAGGAGGCGGCCGCGAAGCAGGCCGAACAGCACATGGCCACCTACGGCATTCCGCCCGAATACATCCAACTCGTGAAAACTGCTGACGCGGGAACGCCCGGCGTGTTCGACGTCACCGGGAAGAGTTACACGGCCGCCAAGCTCACTGGCCTGTTCGACCTGCGCCTGCTCAACGCCCAGGGCAATATCCCGGACGGCGCCGACGTGGTGATCCGCATCGGCGCCGCCACGGCGCTCAAGTCCCCGTAGTTACTTGACGACGACTTCCGACTTCATCTGGGGGTGGAAGTCACAGGTGATCTTGTAGTCGCCCGGTCCCGGAGGGGTCCACTCGAAGACGTGGTCCTTCTTCATGTTCCCGGACTCGTTCTTGCCGTCGATCGTGACCGTGTGGAGGGCGGTCTCGCTGTTCTTGAAGTAGATCTTTTCGCCCGCGTTCGCGGTGATCTTCGTGGGGATGAACTTCAGGTTGTTCTGGTCGATGAAGGGCGCTCCATCCGGCACGCCTTCTTCGCCCTTGGCCCGGCCCGCAGTCGTATCGCCGTTCGAGGACGAACCGCCATCATCGCCGCCGCCGCAGGCCGCGAACGCCACCGGCACGACGAGCACGCCGGTCAGCGCAGCCGCACGAAGATACTTAAGGTATGACATGGATACCCTCCGAAAGAATTGCCGGGTATGAGTTTCGCGCGCTTCACCGGATAGCGCTCGCCAGACGGCCAGCATCGTTGTCATTCCAATAGAGCTATTGATGTCGCCAATAGAACCGGGGCAGAGCGAAGGCCCCGGTCATTGCTGACCGGGGCCTTCATTCGGCAGAGAGGCGGGGTGAGCGACTCTGTTACGACTTGGGAGGGTCGGCGAGGGCGTCGTCGCCCATGTTCTTCCAGACGTATTCCCAGAAGAACGCCACGATGAGCGCGCCGCCGAACGGGCCGACGAGGTAGACCCAGAAGTCCTTCCACTCGTTATCGATGAGGGCGGGGCCGAACGAGCGGGCCGGGTTCACTGACGAGCCGGTGAACGGCACGAGCGCGAAGTGGATCGCCATAACGGCGAGACCGATGGCGATCGGGGCGTTGATACCCCAGCCCTTCTTACTGACCGCCACGTTGTAGATCACCCAGATCAGAAACGACGTGGCGATGATCTCCATCCCGAGGCCCTCGGCGGGCGAAAGGTCCGGGTTGATGCTGTGGAGGCCAAGGCGGCCGCCGGCCGCGCCTTCGAGGTCCTTCGCGGTCACCAGCTTGAGCAGCAGGGAGGCCACCGCGGCGCCGGCGAACTGCGCGACCATGTAGGCGAAGCCAACCGCTGGCTTGATGTTCTTCGTCACGATGAAGGCGAGCGAAACGGCCGGGTTGATGTGCCCGCCGCTGATCTGGGCCGTCCACGCCACCGCGATGAGGATGCCGAGGCCGTGCGCGATCGCGATCGCGACCAGCGCCGCGTCTCCCCCTGCACCGCCGACCGCGGCAACCACCGCGCCCGTGCCGAGGAAAACGAAGAAGAAGGTGCCGATGAACTCGGCAACGACTGCGCGTTTTTCGTTCCTGGTAAAGCTATTCACCCTGGTTTTCGTGTCCCCCTTCCAGCTGTGACGCTCGAACCTGCGGCGAATCTATCGGCTAAATGTTAAAGTTGTCAAGCGTTTTAGCGTTTGGGTTGACTTGCCATGGCGTTTGTGGCGGAATGCGCGGCATGCCAGACCGTCCGCTCCCCCTCCAGGCCTGCGTTCGCTGCGGCGGCCCGATGGCCGATATCAAGGGCTCGCGGCTCGCCGTCTGCCGCGTCTGCGGCTACAAAGACGATTGCTGCTAACACGCTCTCACCGCCATTCCGCATTGCTGGCCGCTCCGAATTGGCCCTCCACGCTGGGTGCGTTTCTGCTCTAAACTCACCGCCATGTCCTTGAAGAGCCTGGCCCTTCCTTCCCGCCTGTCGCCGAGCACTATCGCCAGCCGCCGCGGCATCCACTACGGCTGGGTGATGGTCGGCATCACCTTCCTTCTGGTCACGGTCACCGCGGGCATTCGTTCAGCCCCAGGCGTGATGATCACGCCCCTGAAGGAAGACTTCGGTTGGAGCACGGGCCAGATCTCGCTGGCCATCTCGCTGTCCATCCTCACCCTGGGCCTGGCCGGCCCGGTCTCCGGCAAACTCATCGACCGCTATGGGATCCGGCCCGTGATCATTGGCTTCCTCGTCGTCGCCAGCTTTGGGGTCATCACCACCTTCACGCTGCAGGCGCTCTGGCAGTTCTACATCTACTGGGGCCTGCTCGTGGGCTTCGGCGCCGGAGGCACCTCCATCGTCCTCAGCGCCACGGTTGCCAATACCTGGTTTTTCGAACGCCGCGGCCTTGTCACCGGCATCCTCGGCGGCGCCGCCAGCGCGGGCCAGCTCGTCTTCATCCTCCTCCTCGCGGAAGTAGTCGATGTCTGGGGCTGGCGCCAGGCCGTTGGGCTGATGGCGCTCCTCGTCACCGTCGTGGTCCTCCCGCTCGCGGTCGTCTTCCTCCGCAGCCGCCCGTCGGACGTCGGCCTCGGCGCCTACGGTTCGCGCCCGGGCCAGCTCCCGCTGGCCTCCGATGAACGCCTCGTCCCGATGAAGGAAGCCCTCCGCACCGGGGACTTCTGGCTCATCGCCCTGAGCTTTTCGGTCTGCGGGTTCACCACCATCGGCCTCGTCGGTACCCACTTCATCCCGCACGCCACCGAACACGGCTTCACCGAGAAGCAGGCGGCCGGCATCCTCAGCATCATCGGCGCGTTCAACGTCATCGGCACGATTGCCTCCGGCTGGCTCACCGACCGCTACTCGCCCCGCAAGCTGCTCGCCCTCTACTACGCGCTGCGAGGACTCTCACTGGTAGTGCTGCCCGCCATCTCCACCGTGCCGCTCATGTCCGCCTTCGCCGTCGTCTTCGGCCTCGATTACATCGCGACGGTGCCGCCGACCGTGATGCTCACCGCGAACCGCTTCGGGCGCCGGTCGGTCGGCACCATCTACGGCTGGGTGACGTTCGCCCACATGGTCGGCGGAGCGATCGCCGCCGCCATGGCGGGCTACATCCACGACGCTGCGGGAGACTACGGCTACGCGATGTACGCCGGAGGCATCCTCGCGCTGCTTGCGGCAGCGATCGCTTTCAACATCGGGGCCAGGCCGCCGAAAGCAACCGGCCTGCCGGCCCCCGCTGCAGGCTACTGACGCAACTTCCGCGCCGGTCTCAGCGTCACCAGCTCGTGGCTGCGGCTCACCCACTGGAACGTCATCTCCAGTTCGGCATCATCGATGATGGTGGTTCGAACCCAGTGATGGCGGCCAAGGTACGGCGCGGGCAAGACGAACGGCAGCGTCAGCGCCTCCTCGGCTTCGTCCGGAGTCAGCTTCAGCGTGACGTATGTCGCGGCATCGTCGCCGGAGACGATGGCGAAGAGCTTCCCGTTGGCGGCCTTGTACACGGCGTGCCCCGGTCCGAACGCGAACTCCTCACGCGCATCCGGGAATGCCAGCGCGAATGACCGCAACGCTTCGGCGAAGGCCTCTACCACGCGCGGATCGTACTCGGCGGGCGGCGAAAGTGCTTCGCCGCCCGTTGCTGCCTTGAACCTGGCTCGAACCTAAATACCGAAGTCCCAGCTCCCGCCGTCATGGTACTCCTTGAGCACGTTCTTGGCGATGAGGATCCGGTGCACTTCGTCCGGGCCGTCGGCGATGCGCAGCGTGCGAGCGCCGGTGTACATGCCCGAAAGCGGCGTGTCGCCGGAGACGCCCATCGCGCCGTGCACCTGGATCGCACGATCCACCACCCGTTCGTGCGCCGCCGGGACGTACACCTTCAACCCCGAAATGATCGTCCGCGGATCCATCCCGCTGTCGATCACCTCGGCGGTGTGAATCGTCATTAGCCGTGCGGTCATGATGTCGATGTAGCTGTCGGCGATGAAGCCCTGGATGAACTGCTTGGTCTCGAGCATGCCGCCGTGGACTTCGCGGTCGATGGAGCGGCGGACCATCAGGTCGAACGCGCGCCACATCTGGCCGACGCTGTTCATGCAGTGGAAGACACGGCCCGCGCCGAGCCGGTCCTGGGCAGCCTGGTGACCCGTGCCGGTGCGCCCGAGCTGGTTGGTCACCGGCACGCGCACGTTGTTGTACTCGATCTCGCAGTGGTTCGAATCGTGCCCCCACACCGGGATGCGGCGGACGATGTTGAAGCCGGGCGTATCGGTAGGAACGATGATCTGGGTCATCTTTTCGCGCACGCCGCCCGCACCGTCCACCTCTTCGGTCCGGCACATGACGATGGCGAACGCCGCCCCAACCGCGCCCGAGGTGAACCACTTGCGGCCGTTGATCACCCAGTCGTCGCCGTCGCGGACAGCCCGCGTCTGGATGGCATACGGGTTCGAACCCGGCGCGTCCGGCTCCGTCATTGAGAAGCAGGAGCGGATATCACCGGCGATGAGCGGGTCGAGCCACTTCTTCTTCTGTTCGTCGGTGCCGTACTTCAGGAGAATGGTCTGGTTGCCGGAGTCCGGCGCGACCACGCCGAAGAGCGGGTTCGAAAACGGGCTCCAGGCGAGCACTTCGTTCATGTAGGCGTGCTTCATGAAGCCGATGCCCATACCGCCGTACTCCTTCGGCAGGTGGGGCGCCCAGAGGCCGGCCTTCTTCACGGTGTCCTGGATTTCGCGGCGAAGCTGCTGCGTCTCCGGGCTCCGGTAGTCACCCAGCTTGTTCTCGTTCGCGATGATGTAGCGGTTGACGATGTTCGCGGTCGCCTGGCGCGTTTCGTTGATTTCGGGGTCGAGGGTCGGGACGGGTGAGATCTGCATGCGTCTCCTCAGCAAGGTGATATCAGGGCAATGCCCAAGTGTACGCCGAAGGGCAGCCCTTGCGGTCAGCCCGGCCGGGCCACGTCGCCCGGCCGAACGGCCCGGAAAGCGGGACCTGGTGAGCAGCCGTTACAGGCCAAAGAGACGATTGAGGTCCGCATACCGGGTCGGGTCCAGGTCCCTCCCGGCGAGGCCGCTGTAGTCCGGCCCGTAGCGGTAGGCGCGGAAGACCCAGTTCATCCGCGTCTCGCCGCGCGCGAAATGGATCGGGTTCACCCACTCCCAGGCGTATTCGCCGGCCGGGGTGACCTCGAACAGCCGCCCGCTGGCGCCCTCGCAGATGAGGGTGTTGCCGTTCGACAGCCGGTGGCATCCGGAGATGTGTGCACTGAAGAACTGAGGCGGCGGGTTCCCCTGGTACTTCCACGCTATCGAGTTGTCTTTCGGGTTGATCTCCACCACGCGCGAATGCGGAAGGTCCTGCGACCGGTTCATCCCGTTGTCGAACACCAGGACGTTGCCGTTGTGCAGCCACGTCACGTGGTGCTGGTAGAACGTCTCGGGCGCGCCGAACTTCCAATCGAGTCGCTTCGTCTCGCGGTTGATAATGCCAATGCGGCTGTTGTCCCGGCAGGAGAACAGGATGCGCTGGTCAGGGGTGATATCGACCGCGTTCGTATGCGTCCACTCCCAGCGCCGCTCCAGCGGGCCAATCGGGTCCTTCACCGGGTCCAGCAGTTCCCAGAGGTGGATGCGGTCGACAACCGCCCCCGCTCGGTCGACCTCGATGAAGTCGTCACTGATGAGCGGCGGCAGCTTTTCGCCCGGCTTCCGGACGCCGCCACGCACTCGCTTCGCCAGGTCCTCGGGGACCTCCTGGAACTCGGGGAGAACGACGTTGCCGTTCTTCAGCACCGCAAAGTCGTGGTGGATGGCAAGGTTCGAGTAGCGCCAGGTGATAGTGCCGTCCCAGTCCAACTCCAGCACGTCAGTGGCGGCGCCTCCGATGAGCCGGTAGATGGCGGGCGCTGACGGCGGCTGGTCACGCGGGCCCGGTTCCTTCGGACGCTCGACACCGGCCTCGTTGCTGAGCACGAGGAGGCGCCCGTCGGGCATCAGCCGCGGGCAGAACGGCCGGAATCCCGGCGTCCGCCAGCGGTGGACGATCCGCCCGTCCATATCGAGCAGTAGCGTGAAGTCCTGCCCGATGGGCGCGATCAGCGTGTAGCCCTTAAACGACAACCCCGGCGCATGATGCGTCAGGCCGGTTGGCCGGAATGGCGACCATCCCACAGGCGATTCCCCCGCGCGAAGCAGCGCTCGGCGCGGTATACGCCGGTCGGGCGGCCGTGTCCAGCGCGGGGCTATCGTGCTTCGCGCTGACGTGCCCGGCGATCGAGCAGCCGCGTAACGAGTTCATCGAGAGCGGCCCCGCCGGCCTCGCACTCCCACAACACTTCCACCTGCCACCCGCTCGCGAGCAGAGCGTCGATGACGGCCTCATCCCTCACTGCGTTCCTCCCAAGTTTCGCCCGCCAGTAGGCGGAGTTGGACGCTGGAATCGTCGCCCGGCTGCAGCCTGCGTGCTGGTGCCAGAAGCAGCCGTGAACGAAAACCACTGTGCGCATCTGCGCCAGCACGAGATCCGGCTTCCCGGGAAGGGCCGCGACATGCAGTCTGAAGCGAAGTCCCGCCCCATGCACGCGCCGCCGGACAACCATTTCGACCTTCGTGTCCGACGACTTTACCCGGGCCATGACACGACTCCGGGTGGCAGAGTCGTACACATCCATGCAGTCAGTCTTCTTCCGTGGGGTGCTTCTGCGAGAGGTAGGCCGCCTCGCCGCCGGTCTCTTCGAACCTTCGCCGGGCCAGGTGCTCAAGCCGTCGCGCTTGCGTCACCAACGTGCGGCGAAGGCCCACCTGGACTTGCCGTTCGCTGATGACCCTCGACAGGCTGGCGATAGTGCTGGCACGCCGTGCCAGCCGCACATCCGGGTGAACTCGCAACTCATAGATGTTCGGCGGGATGATGCGGCCCCGGAACGACTCGGGCAGCGGCATCAGTGTATGGACGGGGATCTTGCCTTCGTTCAGTACCGCCCCGAATTGCGACTGGCTGAGAAGCAACTGGAAAACGGTATATTCCGCTGCATCAAGGAATTCCTTGACGGCGGTCGTACCCTTCTTCTCCAGTTCGAGATCGAAGAATGGCCACATCTCTATGTCGCAGACTTCAAACGGGTCGAGCACGTTCATCGCAACGGCATCGGTGCGCTGGTTTGTCAGGTGGCGCCGGATCCGGGTTCGCAGGCGCTCTTTGGTCTGACCCACGTAGATCGGCTCGCCATCGTAGTCGTAGAACGCATAGATGCCGAACCGGGCATTGCCAACAACGCGGCCCGCACCATCTTTTGTATTGAGAACGGCCTCAATCTCTGCGCGGATTGCCCTCGTGTCGGCAGGAGGCGGGTTCTTAGGCATAGGCCAGGGCGGTTCTTCCTGTAAGGCGGCCCTCAACCAGTGGGCGCAAATATTCTCTCGCCAGCCATTCGACGGCCGGGACGCAAACGGCATCACCGAGACCAAAAAGCGCCTGGTTCTCCGAGACGGACTCTATCACCAGATCAGGGGCGCCCTGCAGCGCCGCGTATTCACGCGATGTCATCCAGCGAACGCGCACCGCTCCTTCCCCCGCTTCCACGACGGCTTGCTTGCTTGATCCGCCGCGGGCCGTTCGCAGGCACCCGCTGAGGTTGTCGGAGCGGATCTCCCAGGTGGCGACCCCGGCGCGCGTCCGACGGTATGCGGTTGCCCACCGGGGCGAATCAGCGGACTGCAGTTGCTTCAGCCGTTCTGACTGGAGAACCGATAGCGAACCGACGAAGTTCTTAAGCCGCGTCTCATCCCACCAGCGACGGTCATCTGCAGGTAATGGCGCGATGCAGGACGCAAGGTCGTGATGTTTTGGGATCGGTGGTCGCAGGGCCGCAGCCTGGAGGTCCAGTTCAGGATGGGTCAGTACGAAGCGTTCCACCCAAGACGGCCGGATGGCAGATGCGCCCCAAAACGATGGCGCCGTCAGCCGATCCTGGGATCCGACGATGAACATCCGCGGACGGCTCTGGGGGACGAACCATCTGGCATCGAGCACGAGAATGTCACAGATGTAACCAAGCCCATTGAGCGCCGATAGGACCGCTGCGAGATCCCGGCCACCATGCGAGGTGGCGAGGCTCGGCACGTTTTCAAGCATCACCGTCATCGGCCGCCTGGATCCCATCTCCGTAAGCACACGGATGAAGCCCCAGAAGGCGCCTGACTGGCTCCCAACCAGACCTGCACGATTTCCGGCTAGCGAAAGGTCCGTGCACGGGAACGACGCGGTGGCTGCTTCGATATCCGGAATCGCATCGCCGGTCACCACACTCGGGTCAGTGACATCACCCAGGCGGAAATCATCAAGGGGAAAGTTCTCCCCATAGAGCTGCCGCTTCACCGGCTCGATGTCGTTGGCAAAGACCACCACGAACCCTGCGGCCTCGACGCCCTTACGGACGAGGCCGATCCCGGCGAAGAACTCCGCGACACGCGGTCGCGGGAATGGTTCCGGGGAGCCGTTCGCACGCATGTTCGCATTCTGCCTGAGTTCAGGGATTGTGCAACACCCTCGCCAGCAACTCCCTAATCGAAGCTTTCGTCGTCCTGTTCGACATCGATGTCCGGCGTGCCCGAGTCCAGCTCCGAGTCGGTCTCGCTCCATCCATCGTCCGATTCTTCCTCAACCACCTCGTCGTCGCCGAAGTCGCCAAAATCGTCGTCTTCATCGCGGCGGACGAGCCCCTTGCGCAGATATCCGCGGACCTCGGTCGCACGGCCCTGCGGGAAGCTCACCTTGTCGATCATCGACGGGTGCTTGAAGGTCTCGCGGAGCATGATCTTCGTGTCTTTGCCGGCGGTGACAACCGCGGCCGTGTACTGATTGCCAGCGGTCATCATGCGCGAAAGGCGAAGGCCGATCTTCGGTTCGATCATGCCGACATACTCACCCTTTACGGTCAGGACGTTGACCGCGTTGCCCTGCACCTGCAGCTCAACGAGATCCCCGGCATCGAGCAGGCTTGCGCCCTTCTCGTCCGTCGCCTGCAGGCGGGCGACGGCGGCCGTCCCGGTCTCTTCGACGAAGAGCCGCGTGTCGAGCTGGCTCGGGGCCGCCGCGGCGGCGGCGGTGTCGGTCATCCCGGCGAGCCGGTCCAAGTTGCGGCGGGCGATGGTGTTCGTCGGTTCGAGTTCGAGGCTGCGGCTGTAGCTCTGGCGGGCCTCGGTAACCTGGCCGAGTTCGCTCAGCGCCTTGCCGAGGCGGTTGAAGGCGTCCGCTTCGTCCCCGAACGTCCGCAAGTAGTCGCGGTTCAGGTTCGCGGCTTCGAGCCAGCGGCTGCTCACGGCGAGCTTGACGGCCTGGTCGCTCATCTGCTTTTTGAGCCGGGCGCGTTCGTCTGCGGTCATGGATTCGAGATTGGCTTCGTTGGTCATTGTTCCCCTGCGCCGCCCCTCCAGCGAGTGAGGAAGGATACGGTAGGCCTCCGCCTCGTTCAATCGGGCTTTCAACCATAAAGACAAAGACTTGTCAATGTCCGCTATCGGCGGGAACGCCCTTACCATGGGCCCATGCCGTCTGCCCTCTTCACTGCGATGCGAACCGCCTGGGAATCCGTGAAGCCTCGCTTTCAGGCCTACCAGCTCGTCGTGCCCGGTTCGCCATCGTTTGTCTGCCAGCCACAGGTCTGCACGGCCTACTGCTGCCACGCCTACAGCGTGAGCATGAGCGAAGCCGATGTCGCCCGCATGCAACGCTTCGAAGCCCTCGAACCGGTCCAGTTCCTCGAACTCGATACGGACGGCACGCCGGTGACGCTCCCACTGGCCCAGCCTTACCTGCTCGCACGAAAGGGCGGCCATTGCGCCCAGCTCAACGCCGAACTCGGCTGCGGCGCCTACGAAGGCCGCCCGAACGCCTGCCGTCTCTATCCGCATTTCGTCGTCTTCTGGGACGCCGAGGCCGGCCGCGCCCGCACCACTGCATCCCGTCGCACGGCTGCCGCGTTCGAAGCCACCCGGAACCGCGCTCCGTACAGCGTCGTTCCGCTCCTGCTCGGCCATTCCGAATGTCCCGGCTTCACCGGTGAACCCCTCGCGGAGGCGGACTGGTGGCCTTTGTTCGAACAGACCTACCGCCTGCAATACCTCGCCGATTAGCCGGAGCCCGGCCACCTTCGCTTCCTCGCGGCGCCTGATTGGCTCGTCCCCGAGCCGCGACGATGCGTTACGCTCGAACCAGAAGGGCGTTCACTCTCCACATGACCTCTCGCCAGTTCGGGATCCTCTGCGCGCTCGCCAGCGTCTGGGGCTGTTCGTTCCTCTTTATCAAAGTCATCGTCGATGCGGGCGTCGACCCTATTGGCATGTCTGGCGCACGGACCCTGCTCGGCGCGGTGACGCTCGCCCCGTTCGCCTGGCGAAGCCGGGCCGGCTTCCGCCTGCCACTGCGGATGTGGGCGTTCATGGTCGGCCTCGGCGTCCTGAACTTCGCCATCCCCTGGACGCTCTTCGGCGTCGCCGAGCAGCACGTGCCCAGCGGGGCCGCAGCTGTCGCCAACGCCTCGACCCCGCTCTGGTCGGCGGTCGTCGCGGCCTTCATGCTCAAAGCCGACCCCCTCGACGCGCGCCGGGTCGTAGGCTTGCTGACGGGCTTCGCCGGAGTCGTCATCCTCGTCGGCGAGGACCTCACCTCAGTTGCGGGCGCTCAGGCGGCCGGGATCGGGATCATCCTCTTCGCCTCGCTGCTCTACGCGCTCTCAAGTGTCTCCATCCGGCGCTGGGCGGCCCAGGTCCAGCCCATCCCGCTGGCGACAGTCCAGGTCGCGACGGCTGCCTGCCTCCTCATGCCAGCCGCCCTTGCTTCCGGCGCGTACGCAGACGCAAATTTCTCGTGGAAGGTGTTCGCCAGCATCGCCGCCCTCGGCGGGCTGGGCTCGGGAGTCGCCGTTGTCGCCTACATGTACCTCATCCAGCAGGCGGGCCCGGTGCGCGCATCAGTGGTCACCTACATGGCGCCACCGATCGGCGTGGTCCTCGGCTGGCTCGTCCTCGGCGAAGACATCGGCTGGAACCTCGTGCTCGCGTTGGGCTGCATTCTCGCGGGCGTCGCGCTGGTCCAGAAGATCGGCGTGCAATGGTTTCGAACCAGGACGTCGCGCGTATTCGGCGCCGCCGCGGCAGAGTAGCCACCGGCCTTCCTGCCTCTGGTAGCATTCATCGATGGGAATCCGCGGCCGTTTGCCCGTTCGCCCCGAGGTCGAAGCGCTGCGCGAGCGCATCATCGCCACGCGCCGCGACTTTCACGAGCACCCCGAACTCTCCTGGCAGGAAGAGCGCACCCAGCGCGTCATCCTTGAACGCCTGAAGGAGTTGGGCCTCAGCGATGTCCGCCGCATCGCCAAAACCGGCGTCACCGGGCTCGTCGAAGGCGGCAAGAAGGGGCGTTGCGTCCTCTGGCGCGCGGACATGGACGCCCTGCCGGTGCCCGAACGCAGCACGCTTCCCTACGCCTCGAAGAGCCCGGACGTCATGCACGCCTGCGGCCACGATACACACATGGCTATCGCGCTCGGCATCGCCGAAGTCCTCGCCTCGCGGAAAGACCGCTGGAGCGGCTCGGTGCGGTTCGTCTTCCAGCCCGCCGAAGAAGCCGCCGGCGGCGCGCAGGCATGCATCGCTGACGGCGTCCTCGATGCCCCGAATGTCGATGTCGCCCTCGGCCTCCATATCAGCGCGGATCTCCCGGTAGGCGCGATCAATGTTGCGCCGGGCCCCTTCTTTGCGGCGCCAACCGTCTTCCACATCGATATCGAAGGGCGCGGTGGCCATGCGGCGGCGCCCCACCAGGCCGTCGACGCCGTTGTTGTGGCCGCGCACGTGATCACGGCGCTGCAGACCGTTGTGAGCCGCTCGGTCGCCCCGTCCGAAACTGCCGTCCTCACCATCGGAAAGGTCGCCGGCGGGTTCCGGGGCAACGTCATCGCCGAATCTGCCCGCCTCTCGGGCACCATCCGCACCTATAGCGACGCTGTTCGCGAACACGTCATCCGGCGCACGGAGGAGATCGTGGCCGGCGTCTGTGCAGCGTTCGGCGCCTCGTTCACCTTCGACCACCAGACGAGTTGCCCGCCGCTGGTGAATGACCCGGGCGTGGCCGAATTCGTCCGCGAGCGGGCGGAGGCGTACTTCGGACCGGGCAACATCCTCGCCGCGGCCACCATGGGCGCCGAAGACATGAGCGTGTTCCTCGAAGCGCGCCCCGGCTGCTACTTCTGGCTGGGCGCGCGCAACGAGGCGAAGGGCATCGCCGGCCGCCACCATGATGCCGCTTTCGTCATCGACGAAGAGGCGTTGCTGCCGGGCGTCGAGTTCGGACTCCGCCTGATCGAAGGGCAACTCAGCAAGCGCTGAACTGACCCGCTACTCGTAGATCCAGGCGTCCGTATCACGCTTCCAGTCGATCAACTCCGACGGCTTGAAGAAGATCTTGATTTCGCGAGCGGCACTGGCCGGGCTGTCGCTGGCATGGACCAGGTTGCGCCCCATCTCGAGGCCGAAGTCTGCCCGCACGGTGCCGGGCGCGGCTTTCGCGGGATTCGTGGCGCCGTTGGTCGCGCGCACAATCTCGATCGCATTCGTCCCTTCGAACACCGCGGCCACCACCGGGGCGCTCGTGATGAACGAGACGAGGCCCTCGAAGAACGGCTTGCCTTTGTGCTCGCCGTAGTGCTTCTCTGCCGTCGCCCGAGAGACCTGCATGAGCTTCAGTCCGACAATTTTCAGGCCGCGGCTTTCCAGGCGCTTGATGATTTCCCCTGCGAGGCCGCGCTGTACCGCGTCCGGCTTCACAAGGAAGAGGGTTCGTTCGACTGCCATGTTTTGGGGACTCCGTGAAGGTTAGGATGCCGCCTGCTGGCGGCGGGAAAGCGTGATGCTGGGCTCGCGGAGGTAGAAGGCCTCCGCGCCGGGTTCCAGCGTACCGGCTCGAATCTTCGGCGCACGGCCGCGCAGGGCCGCTTCGCAGCGTTCGCGAGGGGCAACCTCGCGGCCGCCGAGTTCGCCGGCGTCTTCACCTACGAGCGGCTGGCCCGCGAGTCCGTCCGGTCCCGAAAGGCGGGGGTTCCCGGAAGCGTCGGCCCCGCGGAACTCCTGCGTGGCGAATTCGCCCCTGCCCGCCGGGTGGATGACGAGCGCATTCGCCCGGCCGGCCGCAAGCGCAGCCGCTTCCAGCGTGCCGATCGAGTACACCGGCACCCCGTAGGAAAGCGACAACCCTTCGGCCGTCGCGATGCCGACACGAATGCCGGCGTAGGCCCCCGGCCCAATGACAACAAGGATGGCTGCTGGACGCTCTCCGCCGAGAAGGTCGCCGATCGCCGGGAGGAGGAGCCGCGAATGGTCATGCCCGCCATCGACTTCGACGGAGCGAACCGTGCCATCGCGATCAGCCGCCAGGGCGAACGCGTCAGAAGCAGTGTCGATGCAGAGAATCGTGCTCACGCTGCTCCGAGGGAGGCAACCAGCTCCTCGCCGCGCGGGCCGCGGGGGATGAAGCGCAGGGTGCGGCTTCGCGGGCCAAGCGCGCCGGTGCGCAACTCCACCACGAGGCCGTCGCCGGGCAGGATTTCCGCGCCGCGCTCAGGCCATTCGATGACGAGGACGCCCTTCTCGGCGTAATCCCAGAGCCCGAGTTCGTCCAGGTCCTCCACGTCTTCGACCCGGTACAGGTCGACGTGGAACAGGGTCTCGCGGCCGGGGTATTCGTTCATGAGGACGAACGAAGGGCTGTTCACCTGGCCGCCACAGGCAAGTCCGCGGCCGATGCCCTGCGTGAGGCACGTCTTCCCGGCGCCGAGTTCGCCGCTGAGGAGGACGACATCGCCCCGCTTGAGTTCGCGCCCAAGGCGTTCGCCGACGCTCCGGGTGTCTTCTTCGCCCGCCGACGGGAGTTCGAGGTCGTGTTGTGCGGCCATGAATCCAGTATAGGCACGAGTCCGGTTACGCCCACGCTCAGCAGCTGCGAAGTCACGCCACGGCACGCTGAGAAACGGGTACGAGCGAACGGCCGCTGCAATGCCGCCCGGCCGGCCATTGAGCTTCATCCCAAGAAAGCATGTATGGTGGGATCATTACCGGAAGGGAGGGGTGCATTGACCTCAACGGCGGCCGTCCGTACCTTGAGTTGACATTGCCCTGCCCCGCGAGCGGAATAACGGGGAACGTATAGACGACCTTCGGAGTCAATTGCCAACATGATGAAAGCCACGTCCGAAAGCGGAAAGGCGCCTGTTTCAGCGGGCCTTGGAAACCGCATCCGCACCGCGCGCCGGGATGCCGGGATGAGCCAGGGCCAACTGGCCCAGTCGCTCAATACCACCCAGAGCGCAATCAGCCTCTACGAGGCCGGCCAACGTTCTGTGGGCATCGATATGCTCCTGAGCGTTGCCCGCATCCTCAACCGCCCGTTGCACTACTTCCTCGGTGACGAGGGCGACATGCTGTACGTCAAGGACAGTGATATCGCTGAACTCATCGGCGAACTCGAGAAGCACCCGGAAGACCTCCCGGAACTGCTCGCCT
This sequence comes from Dehalococcoidia bacterium, assembly GCA_020853755.1. GTDB lineage: Bacteria > Chloroflexota > Dehalococcoidia > Tepidiformales > Tepidiformaceae > Amarobacter. The sequence goes on from JADYYG010000008.1 coordinate 25,784, forward strand.
ACTGGAACTTCCTGCGCTGGCGGCGGATGTCGGCCAACGGCAACGGCCGTCACTGACGCTGCTACACTGAGCAAACCTTCACGAAGGCCGGGAATCCCGGCCTTCTGGTTGTCTGCCAGCCTATGCGCCGACTCTGCGACCCAACCGATGCCCGCCGTCTCCTGAACCCCGGCCCAGTTGCCATCGTCACCACAACCTGGCGAGGGATTTCGAACGCTGCCCCAATCGCCTGGTGCGCGCCGCTCTCGATGCAGCCGCCGATGGTTGGCATCGTCGTGCACCCGCACCGGCACACCGCCGACCTCATCCGGTTCAGCGATAACTTCGCGATTAACATCCCCGGGCCTAGATTGGCGAAGCAGACCGCATTTCTCGGGTCGTTGACCGGCCTGAACAACAACAAACTCGAATCTGCAGGCCTGGCCCTCTTCAGCCCCCTGAGCATCGACGCCCCGCTCATCGAGGGCTGCCTCGCCTGGATCGAATGCACCCTCCAGGACGTGATCACCATCGGCGACCATTCGCTCTTCGTCGGGAACGTCGTGAAGGTGCAGGCCGACGACGAAGCGTATGCCCAGCAATGGCTCCTCAACGACCGCGACGATAGCCCCCTCACCTTCATCGGCGGCAACCGCTACGCCGTCGTCGGAGACCCGATCGAGGCGACGTTCGAAGTCGACATCAGTGGCGCGCTGGTGGCCGAAAACGCCGAGGAGCGCGAACGCCGCGAGGAGGAAGAGGCTGCTCGCGCCGAAGAACAGAAGCAGGAAGGCGAGGAAGGACTCGCCCAGAAGCGCCGCTCCGAATCGGACGACCACCGCTCAGTTTTCTAATCCCAACCTGTTCCGCTCCGGAAACAGTTCCGGCCCGCCAGATTGGCGGGCCGGATTGGTTTTGCAGGCTTCGTCGCTGCCTTAGCGGCTGGTGATGGGCGTGTAGGGCCGGTTGCTCGCGCCTTCGTACAGCGCGTTCGGGCGGACCAGCCGATTGTCCGCATACTGCTCCAGCAGGTGCGCCGTCCAGCCGGTGATGCGCGACATCGCGAAGATCGGCGTGTACAGGTCGCTCGGGATGCCGAGCATCTTGTAGACCGAGGCGCTGAAGAAGTCGACGTTCGGGTAAAGCGGCTTCCCCTCGAGCTTGCGCGCGAGGTAGTCGCGAAGCTTCAGACTGAGGTCGAAGTACTTGCGATCCGGCGAGGTCTCGGCCAGTTCGTGGCCGAGCTTCTCAAGGATGATGGCGCGCGGGTCCGTCGTCTTGTAGACGCGGTGGCCGATGCCCATGACGCGTTCGCCACGGGCGAGCAGAGCCTCCACATGCGAGGCGATGTTCTGCTCCGAGCCAATGGCTTCGACGAGCTTGTACACCGCTTCGTTCGCGCCGCCGTGCAACGGCCCCTTGAGCGTGCCGATCGCGGACGCAATCGCGCTATACATGTCACTCAGCGTCGAAGCGGTCACCAGCGCCGAGAACGTCGATGCGTTCATCTCGTGCTCGGCGTGGAGGATCATCGCGACATCGAACACCCGCTGTTCGAGGGCATTGGGCTCGCGGCCGTTGAGCATCCAGAGGAAGTTCGCCGAATGGCCGAGGTCATCGCGCGGGGGCACCGGTTCGAGGCCCTGCCGCAGGCGATGGAAGCGCGCGAGGACGGTCGGCATGATCGCCGTCAGCCGGGCGGCCGTCTGCTTCAACTGTGAATTCGTCAGGTCGCTCGAGTTCTTGTCCAGCGCGCCCGCGGTGATGACCGCCATTTCCAGGGCTCGCATTGGCCTTATCTGGCCGACGATTTCCGTGAGGACGCGAGAGTTGAGGTCGGAGAGGTTCCGCTCGGAGAGCAGCGTGGCCTTGAGCGAAGCCAACTCGGCGGCGCTCGGCAGGCGGAGGTTCCAGAGGAGGAAGGCCACTTCCTCGAAGGTGGAATTCTGGGCCAGATCGAAGATGTCGTAACCGGAATAGATCAGTTCGCCCTTGATGCCGTCGATGCGGCAGAGCTTGGTCGCGGTTACGTTGACGCCTTCGAGGCCCCGGGCAATAGACTCAGACACGTGTCAGCTCCTGAGGATTGTATACAGCACGTGTATCCTACCATCCGGCAGGCCTATCCGTCCCTCATTTGCGGGCCGAAAGTAGGGTTTTCCCGCAACTGAAAGTGATTGCGCCTATCGCTCTCATGAATCGCTAATATCCCCTGAGACGGTCGTGACTAAGGTCACGTCCCTTCACCTGTCCGCACGTTTTACATGTGGATTACTTTAGAAAAGGGGAGTTGAGGCCATGCCACTCCGCAACAGTCTGAGGATGGGAGTTATCTTCCTCCTCGTCGCCCTCGGGGCCGTTTTGAGCGCCGCGTGCTCAGACCCCGCCATGCCGAAGGTCGAGGCCAAGCTCGTTGCCCCGCCGAACGTCATGGCAGCCCTCCCGCGGACCCAGTCCCACGTCGTGGTCCGGCTCGAAACCTTCGAGCAGGAAGTCGAGATCGCGCCCGGCGTGACCTACAAGATGTGGACGTTCAACAACACCGTCCCCGGTCCCCTGATCCGCGCCCACGTCGGTGACACCGTCGAAATCGTCCTCACCAACAACGGGTCGAGCACCGTTTCGCACAACATCGACCTCCACGCCGTGAACGGCCCGGGCGGCGGCGCCGTTGCCACCAACGTCATGCCTGGCGAGACGAAGTCGTTCCTCTTCAAGGCGGAAGCGGCCGGCCTCTTCACCTACCACTGCGCCGCCGGCCTCGTTGCCGACCACATCGCCAACGGCATGTACGGCGGCATCCTCATCGAGCCCCGCGAAGGACTCCCGAAGGTTGACCACGAGTACTACGTCGGCCAGAGCGACATGTACACCGATGGCGCCACCGGCGAGACCGGCCTCCAGGAGCTCGATATCAACAAGCTCGTGGCCGAACAGCCGACCTACGTCGTCTTCAACGGCAACACCAAGGCCCTCGCAGGCGACAAGGCCCTCACCGCCAAGGTCGGCGACACCGTCCGCATCTACTTCGTTGACGGCGGCCCGAACCTGACTTCGAGCTTCCACGTCATCGGCGAAATCTTCGACAAGGCCTGGGCCTGGGGCACGCTCGAATCCCCGCCCGTCAAGGGTGTCCAGACCATCAGCGTGCCGCCCGGCGGCGCCACCATCGTCGAGTTCAAGGTCACCGTCCCCGGCGATTACGTCCTCGTCGACCATGCGCTCGGCCGTGTGACCAAGGGCGCCTCGGGTATCCTCCGCGTCACCGGCGCCGACAACCCCGACGTCTTCTTTGTCCCCGGCGGCGGGTCGAACGTCCAGGGCGGCCACGACATGTCTGGCACCCCGACTGCCGTCCCCGAAGTCGAAGTCTCGACCGGCACCATCAAGGTGACCATGAAGGACAACGTCTTCGAACCGAAGAACATCGCGGTCAAGGCGAACGACACCGTCACCTTCGACGCCGTGAACGTCGGCAAGGTCCCTCACAACATGCGCATCGCCACCCTCACCGGCGACTACGACGCGGCCCCGGGCGTGGTGACCACGCCGGAAATCGTCAACGCCGGCAAGAGCGGGACGATCCAGTGGAAGGTCCCTGCCGAGACTGGCGTCTACAAGTTCCGCTGTGACATCCACCCGGTCGACATGACCGGCACCATCACGGTCAAGTAATCCCCCTGGAGCGAGCGGAGGAGGGCCGGGCTTTCGAGCCCGGCCCTTCTGCTCACCATCACAGGAACCGAAGGATGCCCCCAATGCGCCGACTGCTCGCCGGAATCGCCCTCGCTGCACTGCCCGCCCTCGTCATCGCCTGCGGTTCAGACTCCTCCGGTGACGACGGCGGCGACAAACCCGGGCAGATCACCGTGAAGATGTTCGACAACTCGTTCAAACCCAACGAGATCACGGTGAAGGCCGGCTCGAAGGTGACCTTCAGCCTGCCGAACGTCGGCATCCTGCCGCACAACATGCACATCGCCTCGGAGCGCGGCGTCTACCGCGAAAGCCCGTGGATGAGCGAAACCATCGGCGGCGGCCAGACAACGAAGCTCGCATGGGACGTGCCCGCGACACCCGGCAAGTACCTCTTCCGCTGCGACGTCCATGAAGCCGAGATGACCGGCACGCTCACCGTCGAGTAGCCGAGGGCGAACTACACCCGCTCTGCGACCAGCGACCCCATCTTCACCGTGTCGACCACGTGGCTGCTGGCGCCGCCGATATCCGGCGTGCGGTACCCCTCCTTGATCACCGAATCGACCGCTGCCTCCACGGCGGCGGCTTCGGCTTCGAGGCCCAGCGAGAGTCGGAGCATCATCGCCGCGCTCAGGATCATGGCCAGGGGGTTCGCCTTCTTCTGGCCGGTGATGTCCGGCGCGCTGCCGTGGATCGGCTCGTAGAGGCCGATGCCCGTGCCGTCCTTCCGCCGCTTGCCGAGGCTGGCCGACGGCATCATCCCCATCGAACCGGCGAGCATCGCAGCCTCATCGGTCAGGATGTCGCCGAACATGTTCTCGGTGACGATGACGTCGAAGCTTGCCGGGCGGCGGACCAGGTACATCGCGCAGGCGTCCACGAGGATGTGCTCCAGCGTGACGTCCGGGTACTGCTTGCCGACCTCGGTGGCGATCTCCCGCCAGAGCTGGCCTGTCCGCAGCACGTTCGCCTTATCAACGCTGGTCACGCGCTTCTTCCGCTGGCGTGCAAGCTGGAAGGCCACGTGACAGACCCGTTCGACTTCCTTCTCGCTGTAGCGGAGGGTATCGACGCCCTGGCGGCCGCGCGCGGTCTCCCAGCGCTTCTGGGGCCTGCCGAAATACAGCCCGCCGGTCAGTTCGCGGATGACGATGAGGTCGACGCCGGAGAGCACTTCCGGCTTGAGGGTGCTCTCGTCGAGTAGTGCCGGGTGGATCTTCACCGGCCGCAGGTTCGCGAACAGCCCGAGTTGCTTGCGCATGCCGAGGATCGCGTCCTCTGGGCGGACGGCCGCCTTCGGGTCATCCCACTTCGGGCCGCCGACGGCGCCGAAGAGCACCGCCGCCGATGCCTTCGCCTTGTCAATGACCTCGCCCCGCAGGGCGACGCCGTGGCGGTCAATCGAGGCGCCGCCGATCAGCTCTTCTTCGTACTGGAACTCGTGGCCAAACCGCTTTTCGATACGGGAGAGGACTTTCAGGGACTCTTCGAGGACTTCCGGGCCGATACCGTCGCCGGGGGTGAGGAGGATGCGAAAGGTTGCCATATGCGCCGGATCGTAGGCCCGCGCAGCGCCCCAGTCCAAAGCCGGCGGCGGCCGAAGAGCATCGGCCCGCACTGCCTCGCCGCCGAACCCGCTACGATGCAGTCACTGCCACCGCGAGGAGATGCGCCATGTCCATCGAAGACCGTCTGCAAGAGCTCGGCATCACGCTCCAAACGCCGCGCCCGCCACAGGCGAACTATGTCAGCGCCGTTCGCACGGGGAACCTTGTCTTCCTCTCCGGCACCGGGCCCTACCGGCCCGATGGGTCGATCGCCACCGGCAAGGTCGGTTCGGAAGCGACCCTCGAGGAGGGGTACGCCGCCGCCCGCCTGACCATGCTCTCGCTCCTCGCCAACCTGCGAGCCGAAATCGGCGACCTCGACCGCGTCACGCGCATCGTGAAACTGCTCGGCATGGTCAACTCCACGCCTGAGTTCACCCAGCAGCCGGAGGTCATCAACGGCGCAAGCGACCTCCTCGTCGAGGTCTTTGGCGAGAAGGGACGGCACGCACGCTCTGCCGTCGGCATGGCCGCGCTCCCGCGCAACATCACCGTCGAAATCGAGATGATCGTCGAGGTCGAGTAACCCTGCGGGGCAGGCGGCTCAGCGCGCCCAGGCCTCGATCCTGCGCAGGCCCTCTTCCATCCGGTCGTCCGGCGTAGTCACGCTGAGCCGGATGTAGCCTTCGCCATTGAGGCCATAGCCGCGGCCGGGCGTCACCACCACGCCGGTCTCGTCGATGAGGCGGGCGGCGTAATCGGCGCTCGTCACGCCGTCCGGCAGCTTCGCCCACACGTAGAGCGAGGCTTTCGGCATATCAACCTCGAGCCCTGCCTTGCGAAGAACTTCCACCATGCGGTCGCGCCGCCGCTGGTAGATGGCGTTGTGCTCGTCGATGCAGTCCTGCGGGCCGTAGACGGCCTCGATCGCCATCTTCTGGATGGCCTGCGGGATACCGCTGTCGATGTTCGACTTCACCCGCATAAGGGCGTCGATCATCACCGGGTTCCCGACGACCATGCCGATGCGCCAGCCGGTCATGTTATAGATCTTGGACCACGAGTTGAACTCGATGGCGACATCCCGCGCGCCGGGCACCTGGAAGATGCTGATCGGCTTGTAGCCGTCATAAGCCACGTCGCAATACGGGTTGTCGTGGAGGATCGCGACGTCGTGCTTCTTCGCCCAGGCAACCGCCCGCTCGAAGAAGTCGAAGTCGGCGACCGCGCCGGTCGGGTTATTCGGGTAGTTCAGCCAGATGACCTTCGCCTTGTCGGCGACGTCGGCCGGGATCTTGTCGAAGTCCGGCTTCCAGCCGCCCTCGCGGTTGCAGTCGAGCTTGTAGCTCGTCCCGCCTGCGAACATCGTGCCGACTTCGTAGACCGGGTAGCCCGGGTCCGGGACGAGGGCGATGTCGCCCGGGTCGATGAAGCACAGGGCGACGTGCCCGATGCCTTCCTTCGAACCGATAAGCGGCAGCGTCTCTTTCTGGGGGTCGAACTTCACTTCGAAGCGGCGCTCGTACCAGTCCGAGATGGACTGGCGCAGTTCCGGCAGGCCTTCCGACTCCGGGTAGCGGTGGTTGACCGGCTCTTCGGCCGCGGTGTGCAGGGCGTCGAGGATGTTGCGCGGCGTCGCCAGGTCGGGGTCGCCGATGCCGAAGGTCACGATATCGACGCCTTCGGCGCGCTTGGCGGCGATCTTCTTGGAGATTTCGGCGAACAGGTAGGGAGGCAGCGCCTCAACACGCCGGGCGAGTTTCATGGTGCGGATCCTGTGAAGGGGGTGCCCCGCCGGCCATCACGGGCGCAACGGGCGAGTGCTCCCGATCCTACCATCAACCGGCGGCGCGGCCACCTTCACGGCCCAGGCAGCGCCACATCTCGTCCTTGTTCCCGAACTTCACCCGTGGACGTGACGCAGCCTGCCCCGCCGCGAGTTCGGCGTTGTCGATGGCGCACCAGTCGTCGAAGCTGGTGAACTCCACGCCGCGACTGCGCAGGAGCGCCACCACCGCTGTCTCGACTGGCGCCGAAGGGCCCCACGTCGCTCCTGCTGCGGCATCTTCGAGCATCGCAGCCACGGTCTCGACGGCGTCAGGCTTGTTCGTCCCGATGACGCCGGAAGGCCCCCGCTTGATCCAGCCGGCAACGTACTCGCCCGTGACCGTCTCATCGGTTTCGGTGTCGATAGCACGGCCCCGCCTGTTCGAAATCACGCCCCAGCGGTTATTGAACGGCACGCCGGGCAGGGGCATCCCACGGTAGCCAACCGAACGGAAGACGAGGCCAGCAGGTATCGTCTCCGTCTCGCCGGTGCTCTCAGCCGAGAGCGCGCCGCTGGCGGAACGGTGCAGCACGTTGCGCCCGAGCGTCATCGCCCCAACGCCGCCCGCGCCGTCATCGACCAGTGCGAGCGGCGAAACGAGGAAGCGCAGGTGCAGCCGCTTCTCCCGGCCCGCTGGCGCATGGGCGGCGAATTCGGCGATCATCTCGACCTTTCGCGCGAGCATGCGGTCGTTCGCGGCTTCGAGTTCTTCGCGGCTGAGTTCGTCCAGTGCGGCCTCGTCCTTGCTGATGATGACATCGGCCGTCGCCAGTTCGCCGAGTTCCTTCAGTTCCGGATTGGTAAACGCCGCCTGGGCCGGCCCGCGCCGCCCGAGGAGGTAGACGTCGCGTACGCGGCTGCGGCTCAAGGCATCGATCGCGTACTCCGGCATATCCGTCTCGAGCAGTTCCTCGTGCGAAAGGCAGAGGATGCGCGCGACGTCAATCGCCACGTTGCCGACGCCGACCACTGCAACGGTCTCCTGCTGCAGGTCGAATTCGAGGTCGCAGTAGTCCGGGTGGCCGTTGTACCAGCCGACGAACGCGGTTGCCGGGTGGCTCCGCGCGAGGCCCTCGCCGGGAATCCCCATGTGCCGGTCGGTCTGGGCCCCTACGGTAAACAACACCTGGTGGTAGTGCTTCTGGAGGTCCGCCAGGAGCAGGTCGCGGCCGAACTCCACGTTCCCGAAGAACCGGAACCCGGGCGCGGCCGCAGTCTGCGCGAACGCCCGCGTGACGGTCTTGATCTTGAGGTGGTCGGGCGCGACCCCGTGCCGCACGAGGCCGTAGGGCGTCAGCAGCCGCTCGAACATGTCCACGCTGACCGGGACGTCAGCCTGCTTGAGCAGCGCCTCCGCAGCATAGAATCCGGCCGGGCCCGCACCGACAATCGCGACTCGCAGCGGGCCATCGCCCGCCTTCCAACCCACTCAGGACTCCAGCAGCCGGGTTTCGAGATTCGCGGCGACGCCCCGGAGTTCGGCCAGCTGCGCCTTCACAAGGTCGCCGATCGTCACCATCCCGACGATTTCGCCGCCTTCGACGACAGGCAGGTGGCGGAACCGCTCGGCCGTCATCGTGCGGAGCACACTCTCAACGTCATCGTCGGGCGAACCGCAGATCACGGGGAACGTCATCACCTCGTCGACCGTGCGTTCGAGCGTCGAAGGGTCGCTGGCGAGCTTCCGGATAATGTCCCGCTCACTGAGCATCCCCGTCGGCAGGCCACCGCCGGCCACGACGATGACTGCGCCGATGTTGTTGGCAGCGAGCGTTGCCACCGCCGCCTCAACGAGCGCGCCCGGCTCGATGGTGAATGTCCTGTTGCCTTTCGAGGCAAGCACGGCCGACACCTTCATGGTCTGGGCCTCCTCACGGCTGGCTCATGCCATTGTGACATGCGCGGGGGTGCGCAACCGGTCCAAACGGTCCGAAATCAGGGGCTGCAGGAAGCGTCTTCGGGGTTCACCCGCGCCCTATCGAGCGGATTAACCGTTCCACTCGGTGTCGAACACGCGCACCGCCGGGCCAGTCATGAAGACGGAACCCTGCCCATCCCATTCGAGCACGAGGTCGCCGCCCGGCATGTGGTCGACGATGCGGTCGCCTGTCAGGCCGCGCATCCTCGAGGCGGCACAGACCGCGCTCGCGCTCGTGCCCGAGGCCAGCGTGATGCCCGTGCCGCGCTCCCACACCCGGTGCCGAACCTCGCCCGGGCTGACCACCTGCACCACCTGGAAGTTCGTCCGCCGCGGGAAGAGCGGGTGGTTCTCCACCAATGGCCCAATGCGCTCGAGCGGGAACGTCGCAGGGTCGTGGTCGATGTAATGGATGGCGTGGGGGTTGCCCATGCTCGCCAGCGTCAGCTTCAGCTCCATCCCATCGACGACGAGCGGGAGGTCGACGACAGGCCCCAGGCCTTCGACGTTCGCGGGCAGCGAAGCCGGCGCAAAATTCGGCGGCCCCATGTCGACGCGCGCTGAGGTGATGACGCCGTTTTCGCGGAACAACTGGAGCACCTTGATGCCCCCGAGCGTCTCGACGGAGACGGTTTCGGCGTCCTTCGCCAGGAAGCCTTCCTCGACGGCGAACTTCACGAGGCAGCGGATGCCGTTGCCGCACATCTCCGCCTCGGAGCCGTCGGCGTTGAACATGCGCATGCGCATGTCGGCCGTGTCCGACTTGAGCCCAAGGATCAGGCCATCGGAGCCGATCCCGAAGTGGCGGTCGCTGACCGCGCGGGCAACGTCTTCCCAGTCGTCACGCTCCTCCGTGGGGAGCGTGTAGACGTAGTCGTTGCCGGCGCCGTGCATCTTGGTAACACGCATGGAGGAAGTGTACCTGATCCAGGATTCGCGTCAGATCACGAGTTGTTTCGCGGTTTCCGTCTTGACTCCCGCGAGTGTGGCGACTGCTACCCTGTGGCTGTGTCCAACGAGTTCACTGCTATCGTCGAACCGGCCGCCGAGGGCGGGTTCTGGGCATATTGCCCCGAAGTCCCCGCCGCAAACGGTCAGGGTGAGACCGTGGAAGAAACGCTTGAAGACCTGGCCGCGGCCATCGAACTGGTCCTCGAAATGCTGCGCGAACTTGCCTGACCTACCGGTTCTCCCCCCGGATTACGTTCGTGCAGGCCCCGGTGAAGATGTTCGCCTGCAGGTCGATGTCGTCGGCGTCGCGAACCCAGGTGATGCGCCGATCGTCGCGCCGGAACCACTGGTCCTGGCTCCGGATGAGCCGATGGGTGGCCACCTTCGTCCGCTCCTTGGCCTCGGCCAGCGAGAGTTCGCCACGCAGCAGCCGCACGCATTCCCCGTAGCCGATCGACGACATCGCCGGGCAGTCCGCCGGGACACCGGCTGCCAGTAAGCCCTCGACCTCCGCGACCAGCCCCGCTTCGAACATCGCATCAACTCGCCGGTCCACGCGCGGGTAGAGCACATCGCGCGGCGCATCGACGCCGAACAACAGGAACTCGAAGTCCGGCGTGCCCTTACTCTGCCACTCGCTCATCGTCCGGCCGCTTTTTTCGTAGACCTCGATAGCCCGGATCACGCGGCGGACGTTCCGGTGGTCGATGCGGGCCGCTGACAGCGGGTCAACTGCCGCCAACCGATCGGCGAGCGCTTCGTGCCCGTGTTCGGCAGCGAACGCCTCGAGTTCGGCGCGCAACGCCGGGTCGGGCGCGACATCCGGCGCCTGCCAGGCTTCGAGCAGGCCCCAAACGTACTGGCCCGTACCGCCAACCAGCCATGCGAACGTGTTCCTTGCCCAGATGGATTCGAGTGCGGCCTTCGCCTGCTGCTGGTAGAGGGTGAGGCCGTACCCATCGGCCGGCTCGGCGACGTCGAAGAGGTGGTGGCGAACCTTCCGGCGGTCAGCGAGGCTGGGCTTCGCCGTGCCGATATCCATCCCGCGGTACACCTGGCGGCTGTCCGCGTTCACAATTTCCCCGCCCAGGCGCTGCGCCAGTTCGAGGGCAACCGCGGACTTCCCCGTCCCCGTCGCGCCAACGATGGCCACCAGCCGCCTCAGCATCGAACGCTACCCCGCGGCGGCGCAGATGGCCGCAAAATCATCCGCCTTGAGCGAAGCGCCGCCAACGAGCGCGCCGTCGATGTCTGGCTGCGCCAGCAGTTCGGCCGCATTGGCCGCGTTCACGCTCCCGCCGTACTGGATACGGATGGCATCCGCGTGAACCGGCGCTATCTCGCGCAGCACCGAGCGGATGTAGGCGCAGGCCTGCTGGGCCACCTCGGGCGTCGCCGTTTCGCCGGTACCGATGGCCCAGACCGGTTCGTAGGCGATCGTCACCCGCTCGGACATGGTCAGGCCGGTGAGCCCGGCCCGAAGCTGCCTGTAGAGCACTTTCTCGGTCAGCCCGTCCTGCCTCTCCTGGAGCAGTTCACCGACGCAGACGATGGGGTCGAGCTTCGAGGCGAGCACAGCAGCGGTCTTCCGGTTCACCCAGTCGTCCGTCTCACCAAAGAACTGGCGCCGCTCACTGTGCCCGATAATCACGAACTGGCACGACTCCTCGAGCATCGGCACGCTGACCTCGCCGGTGAACGCGCCCTTCGGCTCCCAGTAGACGTCTTGCGCGCCGAGGCGCACGTGCGACCCGCGCAGCGCCTCGCGGACAGGCGCGAGGTAGGGGAACGGCACACCAAGCCCGATATCGCAGGCCGCGCCTTCCGTCCGCTCGACGACGCCCTTCGCCAGGGCGACGGCTTCGGCCTCGGTGGTGTTCATCTTCCAGTTGCCGGCGATGTATGGCTTCCTCATGCGGTCCTCCTTAGCGGCGCTTCTTCTTCGCCGGCGGCGGTACGGCGCCGGTCCCGAAGCGCTCCACGAGCTTCGCCGGGTTTCGGACGCTGACCGCCACCTTCGTGGCCCTGACGCGCCAGAGCCGGGGGATCAGCCAGACGCGGATCGGTCGCTTAAGGGTGATTTCGGCGACCGGCCCCCATGCTGCGACGAGCGCGACATCGCCCCGGAAGCCCGTTCGCACGCCGAGACCGCCCCAGAGCGGCCAATCGCGCAGCCGTGCGCCGGACACATCCTTCGTTTCGATCACGGTGTCGACGAAGCCCGCGTAGCGGATGCGCATCCGGTCTTCCGAAATTGCCACGAATGACGTCGGCAGACGCAGGGCAACGCCGAACAACCAGATAAAGAGCATGCCGAAGAACGCTGCCATCAGGACCAGCCAGCCGGGCCCGCCATCGAGGTAGCTCTTGATCACGACCACGCCGGCGATGGCGAGCGCTCCCGCGGCAATGGCGACAAGCAACTGCAGGCCGCGAATCCCGCGGAACCCGAAGAGGAGCGGCACGTGACCGGGTGGCGTGGGCTTCGGTTCGGCCACGGTCAGGCGTCCAACAGCGCGGCAACGCCCGGCAGTTCGCGCCCTTCGAGCATCTCCAGCGAAGCGCCGCCGCCGGTCGAAACATGCGTAAACCGGTCTTGCAGCCCTGCCTGGGCGACGACCGCAGCGGTTTCGCCGCCGCCAACAACGGTTGTCGCGTCGAGGTTCGCGATGGCCCGCGCGAGGTCGAACGACCCATGCGAGAACTTCTCCATCTCGAAAACGCCCATCGGCCCGTTCCAGACCACCGCCTTCGCCCGGCCGAGCGCAGCGGCGTACTCCTTGACGGTCCGCGGACCGATGTCGAGCACCATGTAGCCGCGCGGGATCTCGTTCACCGGACGTTCAAGCGCCTCGGCGTCTTCGGCGAACTTGCTGGCTGCGATGACATCGACCGGCAGGTGCACCTCGATACCCGCGGCTTTCGCCCGGGCGAGGATCTCCTTCGCGGCTGCAACCTGTTCGTCTTCCACGAGCGACATCTGGACATCAACGCCCGTCGCCTTGAGGAACGTGTTCGCCATCCCGCCGCCGACGAGCAACAGGTCGATCTTCGGCAACAGATGCTCGATCGCGGGGATCTTCGTGCTCACTTTCGCGCCGCCGACTACTGCCGCGAAGGGCTTCGGCGGGTTGGCCACGAGCGCGCTGAGATAGCGCACTTCCTTCTCCATGAGGAAGCCCGCCACCGCGGGAAGGTAGTGCGTGACGCCCTCCGTGGAGGCGTGCGCGCGGTGCGCGGCCCCGAATGCATCGTTCACGAAAACGTCCGCCAGCGAGGCCAACTGGGCGGCGAATGCCGGGTCGTTCTTCTCCTCTTCCGGGTGGAAGCGCAGGTTTTCAAGCAGGAGCACGTGGCCGTTCATTGCTTCCACAGCCGCCGTGGCCACGGGTCCAACGCAATCCTCGGCGAACAGCACCTCACGCCCGAGCAGGTTCGACATGCGGCCTGCCACCGGGGCCAGCGAGAGCGCCGGGTCGACGCCCTTGGGCCGCCCAAGGTGCGAGCAGACGATAACCTTCGCGCCCTTGCCAATGAGGTGTTCGATGGTCGGGAGCGATTCCCTGATGCGCGTGTCGTCGCCGACCTGGCCATCGTCGAGGGGCACGTTGAGATCCGCGCGGACGAGCACGCGCTTCCCGGCGACGTCGATGTCGCGCACCGTCTTCTTGCCGATGCCCTCGCTCATGAGGCGCCCGGCGCGCCGATGCCGCGGCGTTCGACCTTGGCCAGCTTCTCCCGGCGGCGGGTGTGGTTGCCGCCCTCCGGCGTGGCGGCGAGGAACGCCGTCAGGCACTCATCGGCGACTGCGCGGCCAATTTCCCATGCCCCGAGGGCGAGCACATTCGCGTCCGTGTGCTGGCGCGCCCGTTCGGCGCCCCAGTGCGTATGGCAGAGCGCCGCGCGAGCGCCCGGCACCTTGTTCGCGACGATGCTGACACCGACGCCGTTGCTGCAGATGACCACGCCCAGGTCCACCTCGCCAGACACCGCCGCACGCGCGACCGGTTCGGCGAAGTCCGGGTAGTCGACACTGTCGGCCGAGTACGCGCCGAAGTCGACGGGCTCGTGGCCGAGTGATTTCGCCGTTTCGATAAGGTGTTGCTTGAGTTCGAAACCGGCGTGATCCGCGCCAAAACCGACCTTCACGATCGAACGCTCCTCACAACCTGGATTTGGGCCAAACCAAGTATACGGGCGACCGTTGCGCGGTCTATTGCGCCCTCGCGCACAATCCGCGGCGTTTCGCCCGAAGCATCGATGACCGTGGAATCGAGTCCCTTCGCCGTCGGCCCGGCATCGATGGCAATGGAGCAGGAAGCCCCGACCTGCGCGATGGCCTCGGCGCACGTCGTGGGGCTGTCGCCGCCGGAGATGTTCGCGCTCGAAGCCGCCACCGGCCCGCCGAGTGCGTCCAGGACGTCCAGCGTTGCTTCGACCGGGACCATGCGGAACCCGACAGTCCGGCCGCCGCTGAGCGCGGGCGAATCCCAGCCGTCCTTCGCGGGGACGATGATGGTCCACGCCCCCGGCCCGAGGGCATCGACGAGCTGGCGTGCCGCATGGTTGACCACTGCGTAGCGGTCTAACAGCGCGGCATCGCGACCGAAGAGCAGTTGCAGCGGGAAGTCCGGCGCCCGCTGCTTCGCCGCATAGATGGCGCGAACAGCCGCATCGTCCCGCACGTCCGCGCAGAGGCCGTACACAGTGTCTGTCGGCAGGATGACCATTCCGCCTTTCGCAAGTGCCTGCGCGGCCGCTTCGGTCCCTTCTTTGCCCGGCGCCAACTGCTGCAAACGTTGCCCCCTCGCCATTCCGGGCTCGAATTCGTAGACCAAAGTCTACAATTTGGCTAGCCTTGCGTATGGGTACCGCGCAACCAATGACCGACACCCCAGGCGAACCACAGCCCCCCGCAGCCAACCCGGCCAGGAGCCATGAGACCATCGTCGTGCTCGACTTCGGAGCACAGTATTCGATGCTCATCGCCCGCCGCATCCGCGAACTCAACACCTACTGCGAACTCATCCCCTGGGACGCCCCGGCTGAGCGTATCGCCGGCCTCGATGTCCGCGGCTTCATCTTCTCCGGCGGCCCGTCCTCCGTGTACGACGAAGCCGCGCCGATGGCGCCCCAGTGGGTCTACGACTCCGGCAAGCCGATCCTCGGTATCTGCTATGGGATGCAACTCCTCGCGCACCAGCTCGGCGGCCGTGTTGGCCCCGGCGCCGAGCGCGAGTTCGGCCCGGCCTCCATCACGCGTTCGACGCCTGCCGCGCTGCTCGAAGGCCTGCCCGACTCAGTCGAAGTCTGGATGAGCCACGGCGACCGCCTCGAGGAATTGCCGCCCGGGTTCGTCTCGGTCGCCCATTCCGGGAACTCGCCCTATGCCGTCATGGCTGACCCCGCGCGTGGCTACTACGGCCTCCAGTTCCACCCGGAGGTCGTGCACACGCCGCGCGGCAAGGACATGCTCCGCAACTTCGTGCGCAACGTTTGTCACTGCAAGGGCGGCTGGACGGCAGGCAACTTCATCGACGAAACGGTCGCAGCGATCCGCGAACAGGTCGGCGACGGCCGCGTTATCTGCGGCCTTTCGGGCGGCGTCGATAGCGCCGTCGCGGCGGCCCTGGTCCATCGCGCGATCGGCGACCAGCTGGTCTGCATCTTCGTCGACAACGGACTGCTCCGCTCCGGCGAAGCGGAGGAGGTGGTCACCACTTTCCGGCGCAACATGCACATCAACCTCGTCCACGTGGAAGCGGAGAACAAGTTCCTCGCCCAGCTGGCCGAAGTGACCAACCCGGAGACCAAGCGCATCCGCATCGGCAACACCTTCGTCCGCATCTTCGAAGAGGAATCGCGCGCCATCGAGGACGCCCGCTTCCTCTGCCAGGGCACCCTCTATCCCGACGTCATCGAGAGCGGGTCGCACGGCAAGGGCGCGCAGGTCATCAAGACCCACCACAACGTTGGCGGACTGCCTCCGGACATGAAGCTCGGCCTCGTCGAGCCGCTGCGCTACCTCTTCAAGGACGAAGTTCGCCGCATCGGCGAAGCCCTCGGCCTGCCCGAGGAGATGGTCTGGCGCCACCCGTTCCCGGGACCCGGCCTCGCCATCCGCTGCATCGGCGAGGTGACGAAGGAGAAGCTCGACATCCTCCGCCGCGCCGATCGCATCGTCATGGACGAAGTGCGCGACGCGGGCCTCTACCGCGACATCTGGCAGACGTTCGCCGTCCTCACCGATACGAAGACCGTCGGCGTCCAGGGCGACTACCGCACCTACGGTTACGCCTGCGCCATCCGCGCCGTCGTCGCCGATGACGCGATGACGGCCGACTGGGCGCGGCTCCCCCACGAACTGCTCGCCCGCATCTCGAACCGCATCGTCAACGAAGTCCACGGCATCAATCGCGTGGTTTACGACATCACGCCGAAGCCGCCGGGCACGATCGAATGGGAGTGACGCAGTAGATGGGCGCTCGAGTTCTTCTCGCCGGTTCCGGCGGCCGGGAGCATGCCACCGCATGGAAGTTGCTCCAGTCGTCGCACGTCGAGCGGGTGTTCGTCGCGCCGGGAAACGGGGGCACAAGCCTCATCGCGACGAACCTGCCCCACAAGTCGACCGACATCGACGGCATCGTCGCCGCGGCGGTCGCGAACAAGATCGATTTCTATCTTTCGAGCAGCGATGACCCGCAGCCGCTCGGGCTGGTGGACCGCCTCCAGGCCGAGGGCATCCTCTGCTACGGGCCATCGGCCGCCGCCGCACGCATCGAGGCGAGCAAGGCGTGGGCGAAGGCGTTCATGGCCCGTCACCACATCCCGACCGCCGCGGGCGAGTCGTTTTCCACGCTCTCAGCGGCCCAGGCGCACATCGAGTCCCTGCCCGAGGGCAAACTCTGGGTGAAAGCCTCGGGCCTGGCCGCGGGAAAGGGCGCCGTCGGCTGCGAAACCCGCGAGGAAGCCCTCGAAGCCGCCCGGGATATGCTCATCGACCACCAGTTCGGCACCGCCAGCGAGACCATCGTCATCGAACGCGACATGGAGGGCTGGGAGACGAGCGCCCACGCCTTCTGCGACGGCAACACCGCTGTCCTCTGGCCCTTCTCCACCGACTACAAGCGCGCACTCGACGGCGGCCAGGGCCTCAACACTGGCGGGATGGGCGCCTATTCGCCGAGCGCCGGAGTGAGCGCCGAACTCGGCGAGAGCATCCAGCGCATCGTGGTTGACCCCGTCCTCAAGGGCATGGCGGCCGAAGGCCATCCGTACAACGGCACGCTCTACCCTGGCATCATGATGACCGGCGAAGGCCCGAAGATCCTCGAGTACAACGCACGCTCGGGTGACCCCGAGACCCAGGTTCTGCTTCCCCGGCTCGAATCTGACCTTTTCGAAGTGGCCACCGCCGCTGCCCGCGGCGAACTCCACACCGTCGACATCCGCTGGTCTCCCCGGCCTGCCGTCGGCGTGGTCATCGCCAGC
Source organism: Dehalococcoidia bacterium (assembly GCA_020853755.1). Lineage (GTDB taxonomy): Bacteria > Chloroflexota > Dehalococcoidia > Tepidiformales > Tepidiformaceae > Amarobacter. Next base: position 43,197 of record JADYYG010000008.1, read on the forward strand.
CGCGGCTACCCGGAGAGCTTCGAGACCGGCTTCCCGATCCACGGCCTCGATGCCGTCGACGATGGCGTCCTCGTCTTCCACATGGGCACCCGCGCCCAGGACGGCGGCTTCGTCACCTCTGGCGGACGCGTCTGCACCGTTGTCGCCACCGGCGAAACCATGACCGAAGCCCGCGAACGCGCCTACGACAACGCGCGCCGCATCACGTTCGAAAACGCGTACTACCGCACCGATATCGCCCTGGAGGCTGTCTGAATGGCGAACCCGCTGGTCGCAATCCTCATGGGCTCGCCCAATGACGAACCGCTCCTCGAACCCACGAAGAAGGTCCTCGATGACCTCGGCGTGCCCTACATCGTTCGCGCGATGTCAGCCCACCGCACGCCGGACAAGGTGCGCGAGTTCGCCCGCCGCGCCGAAAGCGACGGCCTCGAAGTCCTGATCTGCGCTGCCGGCGGCGCAGCCCATCTGCCCGGAGCGGTCGCCGCGAATTCGACGCTCCCGGTCATCGGCATCCCCCTTGCTTCGAGCGAAGTGGCGGGCGGCATGGATGCTATCTTCGGCGTCCTCCAGATGCCGCCGGGCGTGCCGGTTGCGGGCGTGGCCGTCGGCGCGTGGGGCGCGCGCAACGCGGGCTACCTCGCCGCTTCGATCCTCGCTCTCAAGCACCCGGCCATCCGCGAAGCCTACAAGGCCTTCCGCGACAAGCAGTCCCAGGGCTAGCCAACCCGCATTCCCGGCACATTTCGCGCACCCATACCGCCTCCCGGCCCGTCCACCGGGGTGTCGCCCGCGGCTGTCTCGGAGTACCATTTGTGAAATTCTTCGCGAATCCGGAGATTCCCCTATGCGACTCCCACGCATCCTGCTTCGTTCCGCCGCCCATCACGCCCTCCGGGGGACCCCATGGTAGGCCTCGACGAACGGCTCGAAGCCGTCTATGTCGAAGTCACCCGCCGCAACCCGGGCGAGGCCGAATTCCACCAGGCCGTCCGCGAGGTTCTCGAATCGCTCTCCCCGGTGCTGGCCAAGCGTCCCGAACTCGTCGAATGCAAAATGATCGAGCGGATCTGCGAACCCGAGCGCCAGATTATCTTCCGCGTCCCCTGGCAGGATGATAAAGGCGAACTCCACGTCAACCGCGGCTTCCGCGTCCAGTTCAACAGCGCCCTCGGTCCCTACAAGGGCGGTCTCCGCTTCCATCCCTCCGTCTACCTCGGGATCATCAAGTTCCTCGGCTTCGAACAGATCTTCAAGAACGCCCTCACCGGCCTGCCCATCGGCGGCGGCAAGGGCGGCGCCGACTTCGACCCCAAGGGCAAGTCGGACAACGAGATCATGCGCTTCTGCCAGAGCTTCATGCTCGAACTGCACCGCTACGTCGGCGAGTACCAGGACGTCCCCGCCGGCGACATAGGCGTGGGCGGCCGCGAAATCGGCTACCTCTTCGGCATGTACAAGCGCATCACCAGCCAGTACGAATCCGGCGTTATCACCGGCAAGGGGCTCAACTGGGGTGGGTCGCTCGTCCGCACCGAGGCCACCGGCTACGGCGCCGTCTTCTTCGCCCGCGAAATGCTCGCCGTCCGCGGCCAGGAGATCGAAGGCAAGACCTGCGTCGTCTCCGGCTCCGGGAACGTCGCCATCTACACCATCCAGAAGCTCTCCCAGCTCGGCGCGCGCGTCGTCGCCTGCTCTGACTCGGACGGCGTCATTTATGACGAGTCCGGGATCGATCTCCCGCTCCTCAAGCAACTCAAGGAAGTCGAACGCGTCCGCATCGAAGAGTACAGCGAACGCAAGAAGGACAGCCGCTACGTCCCTCACGGCAACATCTGGGAGATCCCCTGCAACCTCGCCTTCCCTTCGGCCACCCAGAATGAATTGAACGGCCGCGATGCCGCCGCTCTCGTCAAGAACGGCTGCGTCGCGGTCGTCGAAGGCGCGAACATGCCCGCCACGCCCGACGCCATCCGCACCTTCACCGAGGCGAATGTCGCATTCGGACTGGGTAAGGCCGCAAACGCCGGCGGCGTCGCCACCTCGGCGCTGGAGATGCAGCAGAACGCCAGCCGCGATTCCTGGAGCTTCGACTACACCGAGCAACGCCTCGACCACATCATGCGAGGCATCCACCGCAACGTGTACGAGACCTCCGTCGAATACGGCTCACCCGGAAACTACGTCGTCGGCGCGAACATCACCGGCTTCCTTCGGGTGGCCGACGCGATGCTCGCTCTTGGCGTCATCTAGCCTCCGAAGACACCGATTCGCTGTTACGAGTGGGGGGATCCCGGTACCATGTGCCGGTGATTCCCCGTTACTCCCGCCCCGAAATGTCCGCTGTCTGGAGCGACCAGAACAAGTTCCAGCGCTGGCTCGACGTCGAAGTCGCCGCCTGCGAGGCGTGGGCGGAACTGGGCCAGATCCCGGCTGAAGCGGCCGCCAAGATCCGCCGCGACGCCGGCTTCGATGTGGCCAAGATCAACGAGTACATCAGCATCACCCACCACGATGTGACGGCATTCCTGCGGTCCGTCCAGGAGACGCTCGGCGAAGAGAGCCGCTACGTCCATTTCGGCCTCACCTCTTCGGACGTCTGGGACACGGCGACCGGCCTCCAGCTGCGCGACGCCTGCGACCTCCTGCTGAAGGGCCTCGATGGCCTCTCCGCGGTCATCGAACGCCAGGCGAAGGCCCACCGCAACACGCTCTGCACGGGCCGCACCCACGGCGTCCACGCCGAACCGACGACCTTCGGCCTGAAGCTCGCCGTCTGGGTCGATGAGATGCGGCGCAACCGCAGGCGGCTGGAACAGGCCCGCGAGGCCGTTGCCGTCGGCGCCATCTCGGGTACCGTGGGTACGCACGCCTCAGTCCCGCCCGCGCTCGAAGAGATCGTCTGCAAGAAGCTCGGCGTCGGGATCGAAGCGGCCAGCACCCAGATCATCCAGCGGGACCGGCATGCCCAGTTCGTGACCACGCTCGCACTCATCGGCGGCTCGCTGGAGAAGTTCGCCACCGAGATCCGTGCCCTCCAGAAGACCGAGGTGCGCGAAGCCGAAGAGCCCTTCGACGAAGGACAGACCGGCTCGAGTTCGATGCCGCACAAGCGCAACCCCGAGCTCTGCGAGCGCGTGACCGGCCTCGCCCGCGTCCTCCGCGGCTATGCCCTGACTTCGATGGAGAACATCGCGCTCTGGCATGAACGCGACATCTCGCACTCCTCGACCGAGCGCATTGTCCTCCCCGATGCCACGCTCGTGCTGGACTACGTGCTCTCCATCTTCACCGGCGTGATGGACCGCCTGACCGTCTTCCCCGAGCACATGAGGGAGAACCTCGACCGTTCCTACGGCCTTGTCTTCTCGCAGCGTGTGCTGCTCGCGCTCATCGAAACTGGCATGAGCCGCCAGGACGCCTACGTCATTGTCCAACGCAACGCGATGAAGGCATGGAACGGCCGCCAGCCGTTCTTCGACCTCCTGATGGCCGACCCTGACGTGACCAGCCGCCTCACCGAAAGCGAGTTGCGCGGCCTGTTCGACTACACCTTCTACCTGGCCAACATCGGCGCGACCTTCGAGCGCCTCGGGCTGTGAACGAACAACCGCCGCTCGTCCTGCCACCCCCAAAACGGCCGGATGCAACATGGCTGCGCGCCCTCGCGCTGATGCGCGCCCACCCGCGCGAAACGCTCTTCCCAATCGCCGTCACCCAGTTGCCCTTCGCCGTCATCACCGCCGTCGTCTTCTTTTACCTCTTCAACAGCCGCTACCCGGGCGCGAAGTTCGACTCGTTCGACTGGATTAACACGGCGCCGAACGGTATCCGCCTGACGATGGTGATCGTCGGCGCTGCCCAGGCGCTCTTCTCGCTCGTGGGCGGCGGCGCAACCATGGTGTCCGTGGCCGGCATCATGCGCGACAAGCCGGTGAGCCTCGCGAATGCCCTCGACCCCGCTTTCACGCGTATGGGCGGCCTCCTGCTCATCGGGGCCATCTTCTACGGCATCATCCTCATCTCAGCCATCGGCATCATCGTCATGCTCTACTTCCTCATCCGCTGGGGCCTGGCGCTGCAGGTTCACCTGCTCGAAGGGAAACCCCTCATCGGTTCGCTCAGCGAGAGCTGGCGAATCCTGCGCGGCCGGATGATGTCCTTCTTCGCGCTGCTTCTCACGGCCATCCCCTTCGCGCTCATCCTCCTCATCGGGCTGAGCATCCTGATGGCCATCGCGGTGGCGCCGTTCGGGACCGACCCCGGCCGCGACGTTGACCTCATCTACCAGTCGGTCGCGATCTTCGCCGTCGGCGTGGCACTCATCCCGGTGGCCGCGTTCCTTGCCACGTCCACTACCCTGTTCTATCTCTCCGCGAAGGAACCGAACCCATGACCGCCGTCCTTCTCGAGTCAGACCTGCCGAACCGCACCTACCGCGGCAAGGTGCGCGACACCTACGACCTCGGCGACCGCCTCCTCATCGTCGCCACGGACCGGATCTCGGCCGCCGATGTGGTGCTCCCCGCCGGCATCCCGCAGAAGGGCCGCATCCTCACGCAACTGTCGGCCTGGTGGTTCGAACGCATCAAAGAGGTCGTGCCGAACCACTTCATCGCCGTGATTACCGAGGAGAACAAGGGCCTCGTCCCCTTCCCGCTCGGCCCTGAGTACTTCGGCCGGTCGATGCTCGTGCGCAAGGCGAAACGCCTCAACGCGGAGTGCATCGCCCGCGGCTACATCACCGGTTCGGGCTGGAAGGATTACCAGCGCACCGGCGCCATCTGCGGCATCCCGCTGCCGGCCGGCCTGCGCGAATCGGACCGCCTCGCCACGCCGCTCTTCACGCCGAGCACGAAGCCAGACGTTGGGCACGACGAGAACATTTCGTACGAACAGCTCGAAGAGATCGTCGGGGAAGAGGCGGCCAACGCGATGAGGATCCGCACCCTCGCCGTCTACAACTATGCCCACACCGTCGCCCTCGAACGCGGCATCATTATTGCCGACACGAAGCTGGAGTTCGGCTACTGGAACGAAGAGGTCATCCTCATCGATGAGGTGCTTACCCCTGACAGCAGCCGCTTCTGGCCCGCCGACCAGTACCGCCCCGGCGGCGCCCAGCAGTCGTTCGATAAGCAGCCGGTCCGCGACTGGCTGGCGAAGAGCGGCTGGAAAGAGGGCACGCCCCTCCCTGATGTCCCCGCCGACGTGGTGGCTGCCACCACCGAACGCTACCGCACCGCATATCGCATGTTGACCGGACAGGAGCTTGCAGAATGAGCAAGAAAGACACGTCGAAAAAGGGCGGCAAGGACGCCGCCAGGAAGTCCGCGAAGGAGACGAAGCCAGCGAAGCCGGGAACCTTCCTCGCGCGGATCTATGTCTCGCTCAAGCCAACCGTGAACGACCCGGAGGGCATCACGATCGGCAGCGCACTCGGCTCGCTCGGGTTCGCTTCCGTGACCGGCGTCCGCGCGGGCCGCTACTTCCAGGTCACACTCAACGCCGCTGACGCGAAGGACGCGGCGACGCAGGTGGACCAGATGTGCAGCCGTCTGCTGGCGAACCCGGTCATCGAGACGTACGCGTTCGACCTTGCGCCAGTGAAGTAGGGACGGCAAGCCATCGGGGCGGTTGCTGAATACCGTATTACGGCCGTATTATCAGACATGATGACCGCCGAACGATTCGCCATCTCCCTCGATCCTGACCTCAGCGCGAGGATCCGCGATGTAGCCGGGGCTGCCGGCGCCTCGATCTCGGCCTGGATGGCTGACGCCGCCGAGCGGAAACTCAGGGCCATCGCCGCACGTGCCGCCCTCGCAGACTATGAGGCGGAGTTCGGCGAAATCAGCGAGGCTGAGGTCGAACGCGTCCGCAAGGCATGGGCTCTCTAACCCTCGACACAGGCGCACTGATCGCCGCCGACCGCGGAGACCGCGCCTTCTGGGCGTTCTGGAAGGCGAGTCTCGACACCGAGAAGCGCATCCCGGCGCCGGTCCTGGCGCAGGCCTGGCGTGGCCCCCGGAACGCACGCATGGCGCGGGTCATCGATGCCTGCGTTGTCGTCCCGTTGGACCGCGAACTCGCGCAGGACGTTGGGGAACTGTGCGGCCGCACTGGTACCGCGGACGTCGTCGACGCTGCGGTGGCGGTCGTCGCCTCACGCTTCGGGGATGACGTCGTGACCGGGGACACCACCGATATTGGGCGCCTGCTGGCTGCTCTCGGAAGCCGTTCGGTGGTTCGCAGCCTGGCAGATCTTCGCCCGTAAACCGGCCGCCCTACGCCGGCTTCGCCACCGGACCCGGGTCCACCGCGAAGTACACCTCGCACGCCCGCCGGGCTGCCCCCGGTTCGAGGACGGCCTGGCGCTTCACGAACCGCGATTCTTCGATGATGAGCTGGAGCACGTCGCGCGGGTGGCAGCTGCGGAAGTTGCCGTTGCTCGCCCGCCGAACCAGTTCGACCGCTGTTTCGATGCCGGCTGGCTGGGCTTCGACGCCCATCGCATCGGCGAACCGGCGGAAGATCTCGGCCATCTGCTCGGGCGTCGGCTCGGGGATGCGGATCTTGTACGGGATGCGCCGAAGGTGCGCCTCTTCCAGCATCGTCTTCGGTTCGAGGTTCGTGCTGAAGCAGATCGTCGACCGGAACGGGAAGGTGATGCGCTCGCCGGTGACCAGCGCCATCGTGTCTTCGCCCCGTTCGAGGGCGGCAATCCAGCGGTTCAGCAACGCGTGCGGCGAAACCTGCTGCCGCCCGAAGTCGTCGATGGCCAGCAGGCCACCGTGGGCCTTCACGTGCGGCGGGGCCTGGTGGTACCCGAGCGCCGGGTCGTACGAGAGGTCGAGGTCCTCGTGGCGCAGTTCGCCGCCGACGAACACAAACGGGCGGCGGATGCGCAGCCAGCGCCGGTCGAACTGCGAGGTCGCGTCGGCGGTGTCGTCCCCTTCGACCGGCTGGTGCACGAGGTCGTCGTACAGCCGGATGATGTGGCCGCTCACGTAGACGGCCATCGGCATCAGGGTGACACCCTGGATGGCCTCGCTCGTCAGTTCGAGGATGGTGGTCTTGCCGTTGCCCGGAGCCCCCCAGAGCATTGCCGGCCGGCCGGACGTGAGCGCAAGGCAGACCTTCGCCACAACGTCACGCGCGAGGACCAGTTGCTGCAGCGCGCGAGCAAGGCGCACCGGGTCCGGCGCGCCGATCTCGGTGTCGCGCTCGAGGATCCGGAAGTAGTCCTGGATCGGCACGGGCACGGGCCCGACGTACTTGCTGCGGCCGAAGGCGTTCTCCGCCTCGCGCAGGCCCAACTCGGTCAGGCGGTACTGCCACTCGGTCTCGAGCCGGCCCGACGCCGAGGTCGTCTCAACCAGGCGCTGGCGACGCAGTTCGTCGAGGGCTTCCCGGGCGACGCCGGGGCTGACCCGCATCGAGTTGGCCACGCCAACCGGGCTCGGCACCGTAATCCGGTAGAGCGTCTTCAGCGCGAGGTCTTCGATAAACCGCTCTGGCAGGCCCAGTTCGTGGACGTGGTCCGGGGCCTCGGGCAGCGAAGGAAGCGCGCGCAGGTGTGCGGGCGCTGGACGCGGCGCGGGACGGGCCTCGTCCGGAAACTCCTGCTGCATCGCCAGGTTTCCGGCCGTCTGGGGGTATGCCTGCTCCATGTCACCTTCCCGCAGCGTGACCCGAGACCCGGGCCCTGAGTGCGTAGCTCTACAAGAAATGTCGGCATTCGAACGCTTCTGCCCAGATCAGTCCGGTGCACAGGCCAAGGCGTCCCAGTGACAGCGGGGTGAACAGCCGGTGTCAGGCCTCGGCCGAAGGCGCTGCATCCGTATTCGCGGCGGCCATCGCCCGGTCCCCGGCCGAATCCCGTTCGAACTGGAAGCGGCCTTCGGCATCCCAGAGCATCCACCACTCCCGCCGCACCTCCATGCGGATAAACGACTGATCGTCGCGGCGGACGCGACCGCTGACGTCGAACCCGGCCCGCTGGAAGCACCGCGCCGCGCGCTCGTTCCACTCCAGCACGTGGAGGTAAACCAGCCGGAGCGGCCGGTTGTTCCACACCCAGCGCAGGAAGGTTGTGATCGCCTCACGCCCGAGGCCTGCGCCGCGTAGCTCCTCCGGGCCGATGGTGATGCCAAGCTCCGCCGAGTCCAGCGACAGGTTGTACAACATGATCGTGCCAGCGTGCCGGCCATCCGCCGTTTCGATGCTGAACTGCTCCCGGTCATTCATGCCGTACGTCAGTTCGTAGCTCACGAGGTCCTGGAAGTGCTCGAACGGCTCAACCACTGGCGCGCGGCCGTTGAAGCGGGCCGTCTCCGGGTCACTGCGCCAGCGGTACTCCCCATCAGCGTCGCTCTTCCGGCGCAGGCGAATGCTCACGTTGGGGCCAGCCGCCAGCACGAACTGCTCGTGCGTGCGGCCTTCGCTCACGGCTCGATCGGCTCCCCGAGCTTGCGCGCTGCTTCGGCGACCAGCTTCTTCTCGCCGTCGTAGGTCAGCCTGGCGAACGCCTCCGAAGCCTTCAGCCAGCGCACGTCATCGAACTCATGGTCGTGGTTCGCCACGTCTCCGCCGATCGGCTCCATAAGCCAGTGGTGTACCTGCTTGTGATAGCGCACGCCGTCCGCGGTGAACCAGTACTCGATGGTCCCCAGGCGCTCGCCGAGCGTGACGTCGAGGCCGGTCTCCTCGCGCACTTCGCGCAGGGCCGTCTCCTCGATCCGCTCATCGGCGTCAGGCGTGCCTTTTGGCAGCCCCCAGACACGGTCAGACCGCCGCCCGCAGACAACGACTTCCACGCCATCTTTCGGGTCGCGCCGCCAGACCACGCCACCCGCCGAAACGGCGCGCTGAATTGGCAATCTCCGGTTCATTCGTCCTCATCCCCATCGTGCCCGCGTGTGCCGTCAAGCTCGCCAAAACTGCGGAACAGCCCCTCTTCGGCGGCGGCGGCGCGGGCATTCTCAATCGCTTCCTCGAAGCCTTCTGGCGCTTCGGGGGCGAACGCATCGAGCAACTCGATCGCGTCCTCGCCTCCAATTTCGCCAATCGCCTCGATCACTGCAAGTACGATTTCCGGATCCTCGTCGTTGAGCAGTTCAGCAAGCGGTTCAATGAGCAGCGGCGACCCGAGATTGCCGGCCGCGACCACGGCTTCGAAGCGGATCTCCGGGTTCCCGGAGAGGAACTCCTCTTCGAGGTACTCTTCCCAGCGGGTCAGTCCCGAATACCCCATCGCCCGTATCGCCGACAGCCGGAGCTGGTCGTCGCCGCCCTCGTAGGCGTCGAGGATAGCCTCCTGCGCCCACTCCTCGGGTATTGCCCCGATGCTCTCAATCGCGTTCGCCCGAACCTCGACGGCCGGGTCGCTGATCGCCCGCCGAAGCGCCGCGACAGCCGCGTTGCCGACCTTCTCAGGCAGCTTGCCGGTCACCCGGAGTACGACGAACCGCATCAATCCCGCGGCCGCGGCCGCGCGCACTCCCGGGCCCGTGTCGTCCGTGGCCAGGCGGGCGAGTGTCTCGGCAGTGTCCGTCTCTTCTGACTCCCAGAGCAGTGCGACCGCCCGTTCGCGAACCTCGGCATCGGGGTCGGCGAGGCCGGTTCGGCCAAGCGCCCCGAAGTGCAGTTCCACGTTGACATCGGCCAGTTCGAGGGCGCGTTCGAGGCAAGCCGCGCGGGTGGCGACCGGGATGCTCAACCAGGCGTCGTTCAGCGTGCGGGCGTCGGACCGGTCAAGATCCGAAAGGGCGCTGTACTCGCCATCGGTAAGGTCTCGTCCCTCTTGCAGACCACCAAGCAACCGGCGGAGAACACCTTCAGCCACACGGACGATCGTAGCATCAGGAAGGCCAAGCGGCCTCGGGCTTAAGCGGCCTCGCGAGCAGCTTCGCCATCGCCTCCATCACGGTCTGCTGGCCGCCGACAACAGCAGCCACGGTGGCGCAAATCGGCAGTTCGACGCCGTACCGCGCGCCGAATTCGAGGGCGATCGCGGCCGTGCGCGCTCCCTCGATTGTCTCCCCGATGGCTGCGGCGGCGGAATCCGGCGTTTCGCCGCGGCCAAGCCGTTCGCCAAAGCGCCGGTTCCGGCTCAACGGCGAAAAGCAGGTCGCCGCCAGGTCCCCGACACCGGCCAGCCCCTGGAACGTCGCCGGCGAAGCCCCCATCGCAACCCCAAGCCGCGTCATCTCAGCAAGTCCGCGGGTGAGGATCATCGAGACCGCGTTTGCCCCGAATTCCAGGCCCCAGGCGGCCCCGGCCGCAATGGCGATCACGTTCTTCAGCGCCGCAGCCAGTTCGACGCCAGCCACATCATCCGACGAATAGACCCGGAACATGCCGCCGCTCAGGGCCGTTTGCCATCGCTCCGCCCCGGAGACCGGCCAGGCTGCGACCACGGCAGCTGCGGGCAGTCCGCGCACCACTTCGTGCGCCAGGTTCGGGCCTGAGATCACGGCGACGAGCTCCGGCGACCAGCCACACTCGCCGAGAGTCTCGCTAAGGAGGCGGCTCGGCCGCCCGGCCTGTGCTTCGACTCCTTTTGCGGCGAGCAGCACCGGCGTCTGCCGGCTCACGGCGGCGGCTTCGAGCGTTGTCCGCACGGCCCGCGCCGGGACCGCGACGACAACGCCATCGACTTCGGACGGCGCCGGCGGCGCCACGACGGCAATGGCTTCAGGAAGCAGGAGTTCGGGCAGCCGCGCAAGCCCGCGCTGGCGCATCACTGCGTCGGCTTCTGCGGCGCTGCGGGTCACTACCAGCACCTGGTTCCCGGTGCGGTTCAGCAGCCAGGCGAGCGTGAGCCCCCAGGAAGTCGCGCCGAGGACAGCAAAGCGGGCCACCGGCTCAGCCGGTGGCGGGGCGGTTGCCGCCCTGGCCGATTTTCGGTTCGGTACCCGCGCGCAGGCGCTGGATGTTGGGGATGTGCTTGTACTCGACGAGCGCCGTGGCGAACAGCGCGAACAGGAAGTACTCGGGCTCCGTCCAGCCGAGCAACGCCGCCACACCGATAAGCGCAGCGCAAACCGGCACGCCCACCACCGACATCACCGAGACGTACCGCGTGGCGAGGACGAGGACGGCCCCGATTACCGGGAACCCGAGCGAGAGCAGCGGCGCGAGCCCGAGCACGCCGCCGTAGGTGCTGGCGACACCTCGCCCGCCGCGGAACCCGGCGAACACGGGCCAGATGTGGCCGACGACCGCCGCACATGCGCCCGCCACCGCCGCGCCGTCGTTGTCGAAGACGTACCGCCCTACCAGCGCGGGCACGGCGCCCTTGGCGATGTCGAGGATCATGACGAGCCCGGCGGGGATCTTCCCGGCTGTGCGGAGGACGTTGGTGGTGCCGGTCTTGCCGCTCCCGGACTCGCGGATGTCACGCCGAAGCCAGATATACCCGACGATGAGACCCCACGGCAGGGAGCCCATCACATACCCCAAAACCAGCGTGACGGCATAGGCGATCACGAGCGCGCATCATCCTCTGTCCGCGCCCTGAAAACCAGCTTGATCGCGGTGCCTTCGAAGTCCGCGCCCTGCCGGATCGAACGTTCGAGGTAGCGGCGGTAACTGAAGTGCACGAGCTTCGGGTCGTTCACAAAGAGAATAAATACCGGCGGGTCGATATCCGCCTGGGTGGCGTAGAACAGCTTGAACCGCTTGTTCCGCACGAGCGGCGGCACATGCTCGCGGATGGCCTTGTTCAGGAGCGAGTTCAACTCGGCAGTGGTGAGCCGCCGCCGCCGCGCCTCGCGCGCTTCCTGGACGAGCTCCAGCAGTTCGCTGATGCCCTTGCCTTCCAGTGCCGAGATAAACGTCACCATGGCCCAGGGCGCGAACTTCACCCGGCCGCGCATCTGGGCGTCGGCCCAGGCCCGCCGCGCCTCCGGGTCATCCCACAGGTCAGTCTTGTTCACGGCGATGATCAGGCCCTTGAGGTGCTCCATCGGGATACCCGCGATGTGCATGTCCTGCGAGGTCACGCCCTCGGTGCCGTCGACCACGAGCACTGCCACATGACAACGCTCGACCGCGGTCGTGCTCCGCATCACCGAGTGCAACTCGACGCCCTTGCCGAGCCGCCCGGGGCGGCGGATGCCCGCCGTGTCGATCAGCAGGAACGAGCCCTGCTCCGTATCGACTTCGCTGTCGATGGCGTCGCGCGTGGTTCCCGCAACGTCGCTGACGATGACCCGCTGGTGGCCGAGGATGGCGTTCACCAGCATCGATTTGCCCACGTTCGGCCGGCCGATGATGGCGACGCGCGTCCGATCAGACTCGACCAGCGTGGTGTCCTGCGGCAGCAGCTTGACCACTTCGTCGAGGACGATCCCAACGTTGATGTCGTGCATGGCCGAAACCGGCATCGGGTCGCCGAGCCCTAGCGAAGACGCTTCGGCTAACCCGATCAGTTCACGCCGCTCGTTGTCGGCTTTGGTCGCAAGGACGATGGTGGTACGACCGGCGCGGCGAACCACCTCGGCCATGTCGTAGTCACTCGCGGTCAGCCCGTCCCGCGCATCGACGCAGAAGAGCACCACCGCCGCACCCGCCATCGCAGTCTTGATCTGGTCGATGATGAGCGGTGCATAGACGTTCTCTGCGTCCGTTTCGTACCCGCCGGTGTCGATCAGCCGGAAGCGCACGTCCATCCACTCAACGTCCGCCTCCACCCTGTCGCGCGTGGTCCCGGGTTCGTCTTCGACGATGGCGCGGCGTTCGCCGACAACCCGGTTGAAGAGCGAAGACTTCCCGACATTCGGGCGTCCGACGATAACAACGCGAGGCAGGGCATCGCTGACAGCACTCATGGTGAGGTCAGGGTAATTTGAATCGGCGCTGGCTGCTCGGCCTTCACTCCCTGGCTCGCCAGGTTCGACGGGATCGATACCGTCACCGGGTAGCTCGCCGTCCCGGCGACCGCGCCGCCAAGTTGCACTTTCGCGGTGATCTGCCCGGGCGCGATGGTATCCAGCACAGTCAGCGGTCCGGTCAGTTGTACGTTCACCCGCAACGGCCCCGAGATCACGAGTCCCGGCGGCTGACCCTCCGGGAGCGGCGCTACCTGGAGCGTGAACGTCCCGCAGGCCGCGCCAGTTGTCGAAGCAGCACACTCGATCGCTTTGACCTGGACAATGACCGTTACCGTCCGCCGGTCAAGCGAAAGGTTGGCCGGCGCATCGATATTTTGCAGCCTCCGGATCTCGCCGGTTGCGTTGGTGATCTGGAGCGCTTCGGTCGAAAGCTGCGTCAGCGTCGCCATCTTGTCGGCCGGGCCGGAAACGAACACCGAGGACGGCTCCACGCTGATCCCGACAATCCGGTAGCCGGCAGCAGGCTGGCCGGCCAGCACCGGCACGACCGGCAGCGTTCGCTGGACGAAGTCCTGGCGCACCGAGAGCGTCACCTTGGCGCGCTTCGGCGTGATCGAAACGTCCACCTTCGTGCCCGTGACCGACCGCGCCACCAACTCGTTATCGATGACCGCGACACCATCGCGCTGGCTGCTCAGGTTCACGTCCAGGTTCACCGAGGCGATCGTCGCAAGATCCGCCTGCAGCCCCCGGACCGTCACCTGCGGAGGGTCGACTTTCACGTCGTCTTCCACGAATCCCGCCGGCAGTTGGCCGACGCGGTTCACCACCACATCGAACTGTTTCTCGACCACCGGCTCGACCGAGACGGGAATCGTCGGCGGGTTCACGCTGAGAATGCGGATGCCGTCCTTGCTCGTGACCTTCACCTGGCGATCCTGTGGAACACCGGGCGTGATCCCTTTCACGTCGATCGTGGCGCGGAAGTCATCCGGGACCAGTTTCCGGACGTCAGCCTCGCGGCCTTCCACCTGGACGCCGACGGTAAATGTCGAAGTCGGAATGTACTGGTCGGCGTTAACCGCCTCAACGGGGATGGCGCGCGAGCAGTCTTCGGGGAAGCAGCGCTGGATGCGGGGATTCTCAACGTCCTGGATGACGAACCAGATACCGAACGCTGCGGCGAGGCTGAACAGCGCCATCCCTTTCCGGTGGAAGAGGCCGGCTGCGGAAGACCGCGCAATCTCGACGAGCACCTTCGGCCATGGCGTCCGGGGAACGTCAGCGCGGCTCATACCGGCGCCTGCCCGTTTCGCATCGCCGCCGCGGCGCCGGGTTCGAGCACCCATTCGAGAACGGCCTTCAGCCGGCGCTCATCGGGGACATGGGTGAGCCGCCCGTCGAGCGCGACGCTTATCTCCCCGGTCTCTTCCGACACGACGACCGTAAGCGCGTCGGTCGTCTCCGTGATGCCGATAGCCGCGCGGTGGCGCGTGCCGAGGTTTCGCTCCCGGTCCGGCAGTTCGTTCGCAAGCGGCAGGACACAGCCGGCGGCGACCACGCGTTCGTCGCGCAGGACCACCGCCATATCGTGCAGCGGCGAGTTCGGGTAGAAGATGCCGGCCAGCAGTTCGGGCGAGACCTTCGCATCGACAGGGATGCCCGTGTCGATGACGTCCTGCAGGCCGGTCTCCCGCTCGAGCACAAAGAGCCCCCCGTGCCGCTCCGCGGACATTCGCCCGGCCGCTTTCACGATCGAATCGATGACGTCTTCGTACCTGGCAGCACCGAAGTAGCCGCTCAGGCCGGTCCTGCCGAGCCGGTCGAGCGCCCGCCGCAACTCCGGCTGGAAGATGATCGCCCCGGCAATCAGCAGCGCCGTCACCGAGTTCTCGACCAGGAAGTTCACCACCGTCAGGTCCAGCAGCCGGCCGAGGACGACAAACACCAGGATGAGCGCAACTGCCCCGCGGAGCTGGGTCATCACCCGCGTCCCGCTGAGTAGCCGAAGCCCCGCGAAAATCACGGTGGCGACGAGCAGCACGTCGACGGCACTGGTCCAGTCGAACTGCGAGAGGATTTCACGGGCGTGTTGCGTATCGAGCATCGGCGAGACTGCCCCGGGTGGAGCCTTTACATTCTACTGGTTCGGCGGGAACGCCCGGTTAGGCGCGAATGGCGAAGCGTTATGCCACGTCGCCATCGCGCCCCAACAGGAACGCAACGACTGCCGCCTGCGCCCAGACCCGGTTCTCCGCCTGGTCGAAAACGATGGACTGCGGACTCTCGATAGCCTCGTCCGTGATCTCATCGCCACGGTGCGCTGGCAGGTCGTGCATCACGAAGGCGCCCTTCGCAGCGATATCGATCAGCCCCTGGTTCAACTGGTACCCGGCGAAGGCGATACGACGGCGCTCAGCCTCGCGCTCCTGGCCCATCGAGGTCCAGACGTCCGTGTATAGCGCCTGCGAACCCTCGGAGGCCTCGCGCGGGTCGTGCACGAGCGTGAGCTTCCCGCCAGTAGCGGCGGCGCGCTGGCTGGCCTCGGAGATGACCGCTTCGGGCAGGCCGTAACCCTTCGGCGCCGCCATGCGCATGTCCATGCCCAGCGCCGTGGCAGTGAGGACAAGGCTCGCCGCCACGTTGTTCCCATCGCCGATGAATGCGATCGAGAACCCCTTGAGGCTCCCGACCTTCTCCTGCAGCGTGACGAGGTCAGCCAGCGCCTGGCAGGGGTGTTCTTCATTCGTGAGCGCGTTGACCACCGGGATGCTGGAGTGCTCCGCGTACTCCTGCACGATCTCCTGGCCGAAGGTCCGTACCGCAACGACGTCGACATAGCGCGCAAGCACGCGGGAGACGTCCTTGATCGCCTCTCTTTCACCGAGGCCGACTTCCTGTGGCGCGAGGTAGATGGTTTCGCCGCCGAGGTGGCGCATTGCCACCTGGAAGCTCACACGCGTACGCAACGACGGCTTCTCGAAAAGGAGCGCCAGCTGACGGTTCGCCAGGACCGGCTGCGGATTGCGCTTCAGCCGGAGAGCGAGGTCGAGCAGGTGGACGGTCTCAGCGGGCGTTATGTCCGCCGACGAGAGAAGATGCCGTGCGTTTTGATGCATCCCGCGAGTATAGCAACGCCCTTCGCTTCGGCCTTTCGGCGGATTCTGTTCCTCCACGTGAACAACACCATATGCGCGAACCATCGGAACCTGCCGTAATTCGAAGCAGGAGCAGCAGTCGTGAACGAGCACACCGTCCTCAGACCTCGTTGGGAACGCAAATTCGCAGAAGGCAAGATGTTCGAGCGCCTTGAGTGCGACCGCTGCCGCGCGAAGTTCAACTTCGGGCAGAGCACGCGGGTCTCGAGGGTTCCGCGCTGCCCGGCGTGCGGCAGTCTCGCTTCGCACCCTCGCGCCGCCTGAGCGGGGTCAGCCGCAGGCGTGGCCTTCAACAAGGTGGTTTTGGCGACCGGGTCTGCTTCCGCCTTCCGCGGATTTTGGTACTCTGTTCCTTCGCACAGGGGTGTAGCTCAGCTGGTAGAGCAGTGGCCTCCAAATCCACCGGTCGCGGGTTCGAATCCTGCCGCCCCTGCCAAATCGATAACGACCCGCCGGTCGCCTTCTCCTCATGCGGCTTGCCGCAGGCCCGGCTCGGTTCGTACCATTAGGTCTCTGGGCCCAGGTGGTGGAACGGCAGACACGCTGTCTTGAGGGGGCAGTGTCCTTATGGGCGTGTGAGTTCAAATCTCACCCTGGGCACCATACATTTGTACGCGCGGCGCCATGGCCAAGTGGTAAGGCAGAGCTCTGCAAAAGCTCCACCGCCGGTTCGAATCCGACTGGCGCCTCCAACCTCCACTCAGACGGTCCCCGAATTGGGGGCCGTTTTCGTTGTCCGCAATCCGGCGCGTGTACGTGTCGCGAGCGCTACCCTCCTTCCATGGCCCAGAGGCGGAACCCGACCGGGATCGGCTGCCTGCCCCGCGAGGGCTGCTGCCGGGTGTGCGCTGGCGAAATCACCGGGCGGCAGGTGCTCTACTGCTCGGCCCGCTGCAGGGGCATCTACTACCGGAACCACCAGTGGATCTGGGCTCGGCGGGCGGCGAAGATCCGCGCCCGGCGGCGTGACGGACGCCGCGTGCTCCCCGGTTGGCTCTGCGCCCGCTGCGGCAAGATCACCTTCGAACCAGAGGTCAACCACATCGTCCCGCTCAACGGCGCTCGCACCAACCTGAGTTGCGGCCATCACCAGGCGAATCTCGAAGTGCTGTGCCGGAAGCCATGCCACCTGGAGGTGACCGCCTCTCAGCGCGCCGCCGGGCTCATTGGGCGGCCCCCGGCTGCCGAACCGCCGGCTGACGAGACCGGCCGAGACATGGCATCCGGCTCACCGCACCCGTAGAGTTCGCCGCACCTTCTCAAGCGAGGTCCAGCCATGAACGTCAGGCGTGTCGTCACCGGTAAAAACGCCGAGGGCAAGTCCGTCTTCGTGTGCGACTCGGTGGTCGAACCAGTCCGCCCGGTGCTCACGCCCGGCGCGGAGTTCCACACCATCTGGGGCAGCGACACCATCCCTCAGCTTCCGCAGGATGGCACGCTGCCACCGTTCACCGCGTGGTTCCCGCCCGCCGGCGGCTACCGTGTCGGCTTCTTCAGCGTCGCCCCGGAAAGCGCAGGCCCGCCGCAGGTGACCGACATGGCGGCTGCCTTCGCCGACCTCGAAGCGAAGCTGCCCGGCCTCGCCGGCCACATGGAACCGGACGCTCCGGGCATGCACACCACGAACACGATCGACGTCGAGTACGTAATCTCCGGCGAAGTCTGGCTCGAACTCGACGACGGTGCGGAGGTCCGTCTGGGGCCCGGCGACACCATCGTCCAGAACGGCACCCGCCACGCCTGGCGCAACAAAGGCGAAGTACCCTGCGTGATGGCCCTGGTCCTCATAGGGGCGGAACCGCCGAAGTAGCGGCGCGCCCGCTCCCTTTGCCGCCACTCCGGTATCATCGGGCCCACAACCCCGGTCACAGGAGCAGCCACATGCCTGGACTTCGTGGCGAAGCCGCCATTGTCGGCGTCGCCGAATTCGCACCCGTGCGCAAGCCGGAGAAGCTCTGGATGGGCCTCGAAGCCTACTCCGAACTCGCTCGCATGGCCCTCGACGACGCCGGACTCACCATCCGCGACGTCGATGCCGTCCTCACCGGCAACAACCTGCAAGAAGCGCAGATGTTCATCCCGGCGACGCTGATCGAATACCTCGGCATCGAGTCGCACTTCTCAGAGATCGTCGACCTCGGCGGCGCGTCAGGCGCTGGACTCGTGCTGCGGGCGGCCATGGCCATCGAGATGGGCCTCTGCGAAACCGCCCTCTGCATGCTCTACACCCAGGCCCACCACCAGAACCCGAAGGCCTCCGCCATGCAGCGCGCCCGCGACTGGGGCGGCGGTGTCTGGGGTTCGCCCCAGGCCGAGTTCGAAATCCCCTTCGGCGCGGTCCAGGGCACCTATGGCTACGCCATGATCGCCAACCGCTACGCCCACGAATTCGGCCTCACCGATGAGCAGCGAGCCAAGGTTGCGGTGGACCAGCGGACGAACGCCCTCGCCAACCCGCGCGCCGTCTTCCGCAATACGCCGATTACCACTGAGGACGTCCTCAACTCGCCGATGATTTGCAGCCCGCTCCACATGCTCGAGATCGTAATGCCGTGCATGGGCGGCGCCGCCGTTGTCGTCACTTCGAAAGAGAAGGCTGCGAAGACGAAAAACCGGCCCGTCTACGTGGTCGGCGGCGGCGAAAACACGACCCACCGCTCCGTCACCTACGAACCCGACTTTACCCACTCACCGATCAAGTCCGCGGCCGACCGCGCCTGGGCGATGACGGACCTCAAGCCCCGGGACATCGACCTCGCTTCGTTGTACGACTGCTACACCATCACCGTCCTCCTCACCCTCGAGGACACCGGGTTCTGCCCGAAGGGCGAGGCCGGGCGCTTCGTGATGGAGCATGACCTGACCTACAAGGGCGACTTCCCGATGAACACCCACGGCGGCCAACTCTCTTTCGGGCAGGCCGGCATCGCCGGGGGCATGTCCCACGTCACCGAAGCCGCCTGGCAGATCCAGGGCCGGGCCGGCGACCGCCAGCTGCCCAAGTGCGATACCGCCTTCGTCAACGGCAACGGCGGCATCATGAGCGAACAGGTCTCCATCATCCTGAGGGGCGCATAACCGTGACTGCATACCGGCCAAATCCATCACCGATCCCGAACCCCATCCCGACGTCCGCGCCGTTCTGGGCAGCTACCAGGGAGCACCGCCTCATGCTCCAGCGCTGCCCGGCCGGCCACGTTTTCTACTACGCCCGGACACACTGCCCGCAATGCCTCTCCCGTGACCTCGAGTGGGTCGAAGCCAGTGGCCGCGGCACCCTCTACAGCTTCACCATCTGCGAACGCGCCCAATCCCCCGACTTCGAGCCCGACGTGCCCTACGTGGTCGCAGCCATCGCCCTCGAAGAAGGCCCGCGCATGACCAGCCTCCTCGTCGACACCCCGCTGGACCAGGTTCGCTGCGACATGCCCGTCCAGGTCACCTGGCAGGACGTGAGCGATGAGGTCTCGATGCCCTACTTCCGGGCCCGCTGAGCTGGGGGCGACTGCCGCCTCAGCCCAGGCGTTCGAACTTCGGGGCCCGCTTCTCCACCAGGGCGCGGGCGCCTTCGGTCGCATCTGGACGGCCCACAGCACCCCACTGAACCTTGTCCGCCTCGCGGAAGGCGCGTTCGTAGTCAGCGCCCATGTGCGCATACATCAGCGCCTTCGTCTCGGCGAACGCGAGCGGCGCCACGGAGCCGGAGACCTCGCGGACATATGCTTTCGCCCTTTCGAGCGCGTCCTCGCCTTCGTCGCAGACGTGTTCGACGAGCCCGATCCGCATGGCCTCCGCCGCATCGATACGCCTGCTCGTCATCATCATGTCCATGGCCCGGCCGGGCCCAACGAGGCGCGGAAGCAGCCACGTTGCCCCGTGCTCACCGATAAGTCCGCGCTTCATGAAGACCGTGGTGAAGCTCGCACTTGCGGCCGCGATACGCACATCACACTTGGCAGCGAGGATGAACCCACCGCCCGCCGCCACTCCGTTCACAGCGGCGATCACCGGCTTCGGCACGGCCAGCAGTTTCGTGAACAACCCGGGGATCTCGGCTGTAGGCGTCCCGGAACGCGACCCCGGCTTACTCGCTTCGGCCGCCGTAACATCAATCAGGGCCTGCGAATCCAGGCCCGCCGAGAACGCGCGGCCCGTGCCGGTGATCACGATACCGACCACCCGGCGGTCCGCACTGAGTTCATCGATCGCGCGGTCAATCTCGGCCAGGGTGTGGTAGGTGAACGCGTTCAGCTTCTCCGGCCGGTTCAGGCGCAATACGCCAACTGGGTCATCCACTTCCACGACGATATCGGTGTAGTCAGTCACGGTGCGGCCTCCTTCGCATTCCCTTCGTTTCGAATTCGCGCGGACTGTAGCAGGTTTACCTCTCGCGAAGCGTCTGATGACCCACACCCAGAGTCGCGGGGCTCCGCCGCCGCTTAATCACCCTGGCTGCCGGCAGTCAGGGAACACCGCGCTAACTCCCGACGTGGCATCTCAGCAAGCCGGGACTGTGCGCCCGCCGGCGCAAGGCCCCGCTGAGCAACTTCGCTCGTGGTTCGGGCGACGGTCAGTCGTCATCGATGTCGTCACTTGAGATAGCCAGCGCAACCGCCAACGCCCTGTTTACCTCTCGCATCTTCGCTGCCGAGAGTTGGCCTATGTAGTCCCTCAACATTCGTTTGGGAAGGCCGACGAGGTCATCGCAATGAACGCTGCTCAAATGCTTCAGGCCGAGGGACTCATCCACGAGCACCTGCGTCGAAAGACCCGCGTAAGAACTGAAGACTCCGGCACAGACGACCGTGGAGTGACTGGATGCGATGAGTTGATTGCGGCTGACGATCAGGAAGACCCGGTGGCTGCGGGGATCCCCGGTGGGTCGAGCGACTCTGTACAGTTCTCCGCGTTCCAAAGTTCCTCCTGTAGGTCCAGGTTGTCCAGGATCTCTTTTCGAAGCTCCGGATCGTTCGCCATTCTTTCGTAGATAACCGCATCGCGCGCATCGCGTTCGGCACGCCGCAGATCCCTCAGCCGATGCCGAATAGCCTCTTCAATGAACTCTGACCGGTTACCTTTGGGCCCCAACCGCTCCTGCAGCCTTTCGAGCAACTCCTCCGACAACGTCACCGAGGTCTTGACTTTCATACCACCATCATACCACCGCCCCCGTGCGCCCCTACAGCCCGTATAGCTTGCTCCCCCGCGTGCGCGCCCATTCGCCCACCATCTCGCCAATCATGATCGAGGTCAGGTTCGTGTTTGCCCGCGTGACCGTGGGCATGATCGATGCGTCGGCGACCATCAGCCCTTCGAGGCCGTGCACCCGGCCGTATTGGTCGACCGCGCCGTCCGGCCCCATTGGGACTGTCGCGCAGGGATGGAAGCCGCTCGCCGAAAGGCGCAGGCAAAGGTCCCCCAGCGACTCATCCGAAAGCGCCCGCCGCGGGTCCGGGAAGGTCTGCTCAGCGATGAGGCCCGCCAGCGGCTCCGTCCGGATGAACGCGAGGGTGTCCCGCAGGCAGCCCACAAGCCGTGAACGATCGCGTTCGTCTTCGCAGAAGTGCTGCTCGATGACCGGCGAGGCGTGCGGGTCGGCCGAGGCCAACCGCAGCGTCCCCGTGCCATGGACCTGTTCGAGCACGGCGGCCACCGCGAAGTGCGTGAGCGGGCCACCCCGCGGCGAGAACGAGAACGCCTCGATCTGGAGGTCGTTCCGGTACTCGCTGCCCGGAGCGGTGTAGCGGAGGATCGTCTGCACGATGGGCTGGTCGGCATCGAGCAGGCTCGCATCGCGCGCCCGGCAGACAACCGCCAGCGCCGGGTGGTCCGAAAGCCGCGTCCCCACCGCCGGGAGGTCGCGCAGCACCTCGATGCCGTGCCGCTCCAACTCGGCCCGCGGACCTGCCCCTGAGCGCATCAGGATGGCCGGCGACTGGATCGCCCCTGCCGAGAGGACGATCGCGCGGCCGCGAATCGTCTCTACCTGGCCGTCCCGCTCGACCTCGACCCCAACCGCTCGCGTGCCTTCGAAGACGACCCGCCGGGTGTGCGTACCCGCCATGATGCGCAGGTTCGGGCGCGCCCGCGCCGCCGAAAGGTAGCCGATGGCCGTCGAAATCCGGAGCCGGCCCACCTTGTTCATCGGGTGAGGGCCGGAACCCCAACTGTCCGGGTCGTTCGCATCTTCGCAGCGCGGATAGCCGAGCGCATCGCTCGCTTCGAGCCACGCCTGGTGGACCGGCGTCAGCTCGTCCCATGCGTAACGGCGGATGGAGATAGGCCCGGCATCGCCGTGGTACGGCCGGTCGCCGAAGTCGAGGTCCCGCTCCAGCCGCTTGAACGCTGGCAACACCTTCTCCCACGCCCACTCCGGGTTCCCGGCCGCGGCCCAGCCGTCGTAGTCCTCGGGCATGCCACGCAGTGCGATCGTCGTGTTCACCGCGCTCGAACCACCCGTGACGCGGCCCCGCGGGAAGGGAACTGACCGGCCCAGCGCCGTCGGCTGGTAGCTGTGACCCCAGTCGTGGTCTGTGTAGGAGTTGTTGTGGCTGTTCACGAGGTCGAACGGCGTCTGTGCTGTGTCCGGGTAGTCCGGCCCGGCCTCCACCAGCAGCACCGAGCGCCGCGGATCTTCGCTCGCACGGGCGGCTATGACGGCGCCGGCGCTGCCAGCGCCGACAACGATCAGGTCGAACTGCTCTTCCATCGCCGGGACCTCCACAGGTGGCTGCAATCTACCGGCCAACGGCCCGCGATGGAAATCGCTCGTCGCTGACGACACTTCCCACCCCCTCTCGTACAATCGGCCTACAACTTTCGCCCCAAACCGAGGGAAACCACCCATGTCGTTCGAATCCGTCATCGCGCAGGCGCGCACCGAAGGCCGCACGCTGCTCAACGAAGTCGAGGCCAAGTCACTCCTCAAGGACGCCGGCGTGAATGTAGCCACCACCACGCTCGCCACCAGCGCCGCCGAAGCACAGGCTCAGGCCGACGCTGCCGGCTACCCGGTCGTCCTCAAGGTCGTCTCGCCGGACATCGCCCATAAGAGCGACGTCGGCGGCGTGAAACTGAACCTCAAGGATCGCGACGCCGTCGCCGCCGCCTATGACGAAATCGTGGCGAACTCGAAGAAAGCCGTTGCCAACGCGCGCATCGCCGGCGTGGCCGTCCAGCACATGGCGCCCCAGGGCACCGAGGTCATCGTCGGCATGACCACCGACCCGCAGTTCGGCCCAGTGCTGATGTTCGGCCTCGGCGGCATCATGGTCGAAGTGCTCAAGGACGTCTCGTTCCGCCTCGTACCCCTCGCCGAAAAGGATGCGGACCAGATGATCGGCGAGATCAAGGGCCGCCCGGTGCTCGAGGGCGTCCGCGGCCAGCCCGCATCCGACATCAAGGCCCTGAAGGACACCATCCTCAAGGTCTCGGCCTTCGTCGAAAAGCACCCGGAAGTGCGCGAACTCGACCTCAACCCCGTGTTCGCCTACCCGGACGGCGCCATGGCGGTCGACGCCCGCATCGTCATCTCGGAGAGCTGACAGTCCTCTGCCGGGTGCGCCCGGCGTTCGCGGCGCTGCCGCCGGTCTCGAAGAAGGTGCTCTATGGCAGTCCCAGGTCACAGGCTCGACCGCATGTTCAACCCGGAAGTTGTCGCCGTCCTCGGCGACAAGGGGCCCGGTTACATGTGGCTCCACAACAACCTGCCGTTCAAAGACAAGGGCGGCCGCCTCTACTCCGTCCAGCTCGATGACAAGGAAATCCCGGGCATCGAAGCCCTCGGCGTCCAGAACTTCAAGTCGATGGCCGACATCCCCGAACCGATCGACTACGCCCTCGTCGCGGTTCCCCGCCAGGTTTCGCCCTACGTCCTCAAGGACCTGATCGCGAACAAGGCGAACGGCGCGGGCTTCTTCACCAGCGGGTTTGCCGAAACCGGAGAAGAACTCGGCGTGAAGCTCCAGGCCCAGCTCACCGAGATGGCGCGTGAGGCACGCTTCAACCTCGTTGGCCCGAACTGCATGGGCCTCTACCTGCCAAAGGCCGGTGTCCGCTTCAGCGCCGACGCCCCCGTGGCAGGCGACGGCCGTGTCGGCTTCCTCTCCCAGTCCGGCACGCACGGCATCATGTTCAGCCTCGTCTCCGCTGCCAACGGCATCCACCTGAGCCGCTGCGCCAGCTTCGGCAACGCCATCGTCCTCGACGTCTCCGACTACCTCGAATACCTCATGCTCGACGACGAGACCGAGGTCATCGGTATGTACGTCGAAGGCGTGAAGGATGGCCGGCGCTTCTTCGACACCCTCCGCGAGGCCTGCAAGCGCAAGCCGGTCATCGTCTGGAAGGGCGGCCAGACCGAGGCCGGGGCGCGCGCCACGATGTCGCATACCGGCTCGCTCGCTGCTCCGCAGGCTGTCTGGGACGGGATGATGCGCCAGTGCGGCGCCATCACCACCAACAACCTCGACGAAACCATCGACACGCTCAAGATGCTCCTGAACGCGCGGCGGCCCCGCGGGAACGGGATGGCGCTCCTCGCCCAGACGGGCGGCCAGTCCGTTTCGATCACCGACGCCTTCGCGAAGGCCGGCCTGCGCGTCCCGCGCTTCAGCGACGCCACGTACACCGAACTCGGCGAGTTCTTCAACATCGTCGGCGGCAGCTACCAGAACCCGCTCGACATGGCCGGGACGATCCAGGGTTCGATGGACACGCTCGACCGCATCCTCCGAATCATCGACGCCGACCCGAACATCGACGCGATGGCGATGGAGCTCTCGGCCATGTTTGCCGCGCGCCAGTGGAAGGGAAAGCCGGAGACGCTCGACCGCACGATCGAGACCCTCGCCGCGCACAAAGAACGCTCGCAGAAGCCGTTCCTCGTCATCCTTCACCCGGCGCACGAAGCCGAATACGTCGCCAGCATCCAGCCGAAGTTCCACGCCGCCGGCATCCCGCTCTACCAGAGCTTCGAACGCGCTGCGGCCGCCTTCGCCCGCGTGCTCGCCTACGAACACCGGTAGGCCTGCCCGCCGGTGAACACGCGCACCCTCGGCCCGCTCGGCCCGGTCTCCACCCTCGCGCTCGGCGGCGGAGGACTCGGCCAGGTCTGGGGTGCGACGACGCGCGAAGAAGCCGTTGCGACCGTCCGCGAAGCGGTGGACTCCGGCATCACGCTGCTCGACCTCGCCCCGAGTTACGGCCGGGAGAGCGAAGCCGAACGCGTTATTGGCCTCGCCTTCGACGGGGTCTTCCCCGCAGGCGTGCTGGTCACCACCAAGTGCATGCTGGGCAATCCACCGCCCGGCGAGGTGTACGAACGCCTCTCCAGCAGTCTCGACGCCAGCCTTGCCCGGATGCGCCGCGGCTATGTCGATGCCTTCATCCTCCACGGCATGATCGACCGTGACGCCCCCGAAGGTGCGACCACGCGGGTCTCGCTCCGGACCTTCCGCGAAGCCGTCGTGCCGGCGTTTGAGCGCATCGTCGCGAGCGGCCGGGCGCGCGCCTGGGGAATCACCGCCGCGGGGTTCCCGGACGCGGTTCTGGAGGTCCTCGCCGGGCCTGCAGCGCCCGCCGTCGCGCAATGCATCACGAACCTGCTGGACTCGCCTGGCGGCATGCAACGCTGGGATGGTCCGGCCCGCCCGCGCGAAATTGTCGCTGCGGCCGCAGGGCGAGGAGTCGGGGTGATGGGCATCCGGGCTGTCGCCGCCGGGGCTCTGACCGCGTCACTCGACCGTGAGATCCCGGTGGGAAGCCTGGAGCACCGCGACTTTGAACGCGCGGCGGGGTTCCGCGCGCTGGCGCAGGAAATGGGGCAGTCGCCAGCCGCGTTGGCCCACCGCTACGCGCTTTCGATGGACGGCGTGGCCACCGTTGTGCTCGGCGTGAAGAACCGCGAAGAACTGCGCGAGTGCGTCGCAGCCGAAGCCGCAGGCCCGCTCTCAGCCGATGAATTCGAACGCGTTACGGCGTCGGTCGAGTCCGTTTAGCTCCCGGCGAGCGCCAGCGCTTCTTCGGGTTCGACCCGGCGCACCGGCTGGAGGCCGCTTTCGAGCGCCTCGCAAACGCCTGCGCGGCACTTCTTCTCCACGATGTGCTCCTGCCACTCGTCGGGGAACGCCTTCAGCGCCGTCTTAATGGTGGTCATCGCGAACTGGCCATGGAAGCAGTTCGACCACACCATCGTGGTCACGAGCGTCTGCAGGTTCGTGAAGTCCGAATCGCGCCCGCCGCCGGCCTGGATGCGCCGCATGATCTCGACTGCGCGCTGGGTACCGCCGCGGCAGGTGGTGCAGCGCGCGCAGCTCTCGTCTTCGCAGAACGCGAGGAAGAACTTGCACATGTCGAGGACACAGGTGAACTGGTCGAAGAAGACGATGCCGCCGCCGCCGAGGAACAGGCCGAGCTCCCGGTAGGGGTCGAGCGTGAGCGTCAGGTTGCGGTTCGCCGCGCAAACGCCTGAGAGGGGGCCGCCGGGCTGGAAGCCCTTCAGGACACGCCCTTCGCGCATCCCGCCGCACCACTGGTCCACGACCGTGCCGATGCTGGGGCCGAATGGCACTTCGACACAGCCGGCCCAGTTCACCGAACCGGAGAAGGTGAACATCTTCGTGCCCTTCTCCTTCGCATCGGAGACCGAACTCCACCACTGCGCGCCGTTGCGCATGATCATCGGGGCGTTGGCGTAGGACTCGACGTTGTTCACGTTCGTGGGCTTGTTCCAGAGGCCTGCCTGGGCCGGGAACGGCGGCTTGATGCGAGGCATGCCCCGGTAGCCGTCAATCGAACTCATGAGGCCCGTCTCGGCGCCGCAGACATACGCCCCGGCGCCGAAGAAGACCACGATCTCGAAGTCCTTGCCGCTGCCGAGGATGTTCTTGCCGACGAGACCCTTCTCGCGGGCCTGCTCGACGGCCTTCTGCATGCGCGCGAAGGCGATCGGGTACTCGTAGCGGATGTAGATGTAGGCCTCGTCGGCGTGCGTCGCGAGTGAGGCGATGAGCAGACCTTCGACGATGAGGTGCGGGTCGCCTTCGAGGAGCACGCGGTTCACCCACGCGCCCGGGTCGCCTTCGTCGGCGTTGCACACCAGGTACCGCGGCGAGGCCGTCGCCGTCCGCAGGAAGTCCCACTTGCGGCCGGTCGGGAAGCCCGCGCCGGCGCGGCCGCCGAGGCCACTGTCCAGCATCTCCTTCACGATCGCTTCGGCGTCCATTTCGAGCGCCTTGCCGAACCCGGCGTAGCCATCGTGGGCGAGGTAGTGTTCGATGCTCTCCGGGTCCGTCGTGCCGATGTTCGCCATCAGCCGCCGCACCTGGCCCTTCATGAACGGGTGATCCGAAAGGAGCGGGATGTCGGCCGTCGCGTTGCCCTCAACCACGCCGATCGCCAGTTCCGGGAAGTCACGCCCGGCGGCGATAGCCTCGATGAACTCGCCTGCGCGGTCCGGCGTCACGTTCCCGTAGAGGATGGTGTGGGTGCCGGCCGCGGACCGCACAGTCACGCACGGCTCCATCCAGCAGAACCCCCACGACCCGGTGACGCCGAGGTCAGCCGTCAGCTTCTTGCTGTCGATGGCGCCCTGGAGCTTCGCGATCGTCTCATCGGCGCCACGCGCCAGCGATGACGTGTCGCGGGTCACCCGGATGCGGATGCGCCCGCTGTTCTGTTCGCTCTGCCAGTTCCGCTTCGCCTCGGCGATGATCGATTCGAGTTTCGCGTTCATTCGCCGGCCGCCTTCAATTCGCGCACGAGTTCGCGCGCCGATTCCGGCGTGAGGTTGCCTCGCACCTTGCCGTTGACCCACACCTGGGGCGCTTCGTGGCAGGTCCCGTTGCACTGGCCGACATGCAGGCCGAGCCTGTCGCCTTCGGTGTGCTCATCGAACCCGATGCCCAGTTCGTCCTGGATGGCGTCGAGGACGCGCTGGCCGCCAAGCACACGGCAGGCCGGCCCGCAGCACCACGCGATCTCCGTCTCCGGCGGTGCGTGCAGCCGGTAGTCCGAATAGAACGTCGCGGCGCCGAAGATGAGGGCCGGAGTGCTGTTCAACTGGCGGGCGATGACTTCGAACGCCGGCCGCGGGATGAACCCGTACTTCTCCTGCACTTTGTGCAGCGCAGGCATGACGTGCCCACGGTTCGGCTGGAATTCGGCCACCAGCTCGCGCAGTTCCTCGACTCCGGGTTCAACGGTCATGCGGCCGGCCTCGCTTGTGAAATCGAGCACACTATACCTGAACCGGGCCCTTATCGCAGAGCCGCACACCGCTTGCGGACTGCCCGGACACGGTTGAGAATCCCCGCCCTCGGGGGTAACACGGATGACTGCAGGCAATACCATCAACGAGGGCGTCGTCTCTCATTACGGCGCGGCGAACCTCGCCGAAACTATCCTCGCGGCTGCCGCGGCCGCAGGGGTCACCAAGTTCACGCCAACCACGCTTGCACCCATCGACGAGTTCCACACCGGCGGGGCAGGCGCGTCGCGCCAACTCGCCGCGTTCGCCGCACTCCAACCCGGTGAACGGGTCATTGACCTTGGCTGCGGCATCGGCGGCGCATCACGACTGCTTGCCGCCGAGTTCGGGTGTGACGTCACCGGGGTGGACCTCACGCCGGACTTCATCGCCTGCGCCCGCGCGCTCACGGAGAAGTGCGAACTCTCCGCCACCTGCCGCTTCGAACTGGGTGATGCTACCAACCTCCCCTTCGAAGCCGGAGCGTTCGATGTGGCCTGGACCCAGCACGCCGTCATGAATATCCGCAACCGCCAGGGCTTCGCCAACGAGGCCTTCCGCGTGCTCAGGCCAGGCGGGCGCTTCGCCTTCTTTGACCTCCTGCTGAGCGACAACCCGCGGCCGCTGGACTTCCCTCAACCGTGGGCGCGCACACCGGACATCAGCTTCGTCCACACCTCTGCCGAGACGCGCGAGTTCTTTACGAACGCCGGATTCGAAGAGGCCGCATGGGCCGAAGTGCCATTCCCGCAGGCGCCGCCGCCGGCCAATGTCGGCGGCTTCGGTCTGGGCATCATCATGGGCGACGACTTCGGCGAGCGGATCCGGAACGTCTCGCGCTGCATCCAGGACGGCCGCCTGATCATCGTCCGGGGGCTGTTCGGCAAACCGGCGTGAGGGCCGTCTGCTCGTTGTCCAGTCCCAGCCGTGGCCGTTCAGTCACTTCTCAAACCCGGAACTGCCAGCAGCGCACCCTCCCCAAAGCGCCGCTCCGCTCTACCTATCCTTTAAGAGGGAAGCGATGCTCCCCCGCGCAACCAGCGCGGCCGACCACGGCAGGAGCGCCAGCGTCGCCAGGGCGGCCGAACCGCTCGTCTGCGCCGCATGCCAGAGGACGTCCCCGGTGGGCGCGGTCTCGTGCCAGGACTGGATTGCGACCGCATAGGAGAACCCGAGCGACCAGCCCGCCAGGACCAGCGGCCAGTATTCGGCTGCGGCCATGACCGCAAGCTGTGCTCGCCGGGTACCCATCGAAAGGTAGAGCCCGGCCTCTGCCCGGCGGAACCAGCCAGCAACCAGCGCCAGCCCGAACAACACCAGCGGCGCCGCGACCCAGCCGTTCCTCTGCGGCCGCGAGGCCCATTCCGCCGCGGGGTCCCGCGTGAACTCGTCGCTCCGCCGGTATGGTCGCACCACAGGCTCGGCCGAACCCTCCGCGAACCGCGCCGCCAGTGCATCGCGGCCCGCCTCGTAGGTCCCGGGCTCGAACTCCACCCAGCACTCGTCGAACGTCCCCGCCGGTGAGACCGGGCTGAGCGCCCAGCGTGCCGCCTGCGGGTTCCTTCGGCCAAATTCGCCCACCGCCGACACCCGCACCGGTTCGCCGTCGTCGAAGCTCGCGATGAGGCCCGGCCGCAGTCCCAGCTCCTTCGCCATCGCCGGGCCAACCACCAGCCCGGCGCCCGCGCCAAGCACGTGACGCGGATCCCACACGCGCAGCAATCCCCCGGTCACGTCCGCCGCCTGGAAGAGCACCCCCGGCGCCATCGGAAACGTGTCCTGTCCGGCGCCACGCCACGCACCCGCTGCCACAACACCCTCCGTGCCGTTCAGCGATTCGCACCGAGCGCCCGAAACACCGCCGCCCCGCACCGACGCGATGGCTACGTACGCCCCGCCCTCGCGGTAGTTCCGCACAAACTGTGTGAGCTCCGTCCCCTGGCGCAACTCCAGGAACGCCAGCCCACCGAACGCGGCCGCACAGAGCCCCAGCATCGCCAGCGAACGGAACCCGTTCGCCCACAGGTTGGCGACGCCTTCGCCCACTAGCGACCCAATCCGCCACCTCACCCGGCCACCACCCTGCCATCGACCACGCGGATCGTCCGCTCGCATCGCGCCGCCACATCCGGGTCGTGCGTGGCGATAATCAAGGCCGTCCCGATCGGCCGCTGCTCGATCAGCGCATGCGAAACCTCGAGCGTCGTCGCGTGGTCCAACTGTCCGGTTGGCTCGTCCGCGAGGATCCACCGCGGCGCCGCTGCCAGCGCCCGCGCGATGCACACCCGCTGAAGTTCACCGCCCGACAACAATCGCGCCGGGCGTGGCGCGAGGTGACCCACGCCGACCCGGTCCAGTTCCACGAGCGCGGTTCGCCGCGCAAGGTCTGGCCGGACACCCCGCGCCAGCAACTGCAACGCAGCGTTGTCCAACGCCGTCCGCCGCGACAGTGCGTTCGCCGTCTGGAACACCCAGCTGAACTGGGTGGTTCGCAGGCCGCTTGCCGCCCGCCCGCCGGTACTGGCCTCGTCGAGCAGAACCTCACCTTCAGCCGGCTTCGTCAGCAGCCCGAGGATCGAGAGCAACGTCGTCTTCCCGGACCCGGATGGCCCCATCAGCGCGACCGACTCACCATCGTCGATCTCGATGTCCACCTCTCGCACCACCCACGGCAGGTCGCCGCGATAGCGATGCGAAACGCCCCGCAACGTCAGGGGCATTGCGGGTTTTCCAACACCTGCGCCGGGTTCGCCAGGACCTGTTGTGTCGGCTCAAGCCCGCTCGCGATGTTCGTCACGCCACCTCGCGCACCGGCCACCGTCACCGTCACCGGACGGTAGGCGCTCCCCTCCGCGACCCAGACGCAGAGCGCTCCGGTCGCGTTCGGCATCACCGACGACGACGGCACGGCCAGCGCCTGCAGCGGCGTCTTCCGCCGCGTCTGCGCCGAAATGCCATCGCGTTCCGTCTCCTTCGGCGCTCGCAGCCGCGGAAGGTCGGCCGCCGCGATGGTCTGCGTCGCCGTGTCGATGCTGAACTCCTCGCCATCGACCACCGCCACGTACTCCACACCCGGCGCGAAGGTCAGCGGCTCCTGGTTCCCCGATACGAGCCGCGCGCTCGTCACCGTGCCCGGGGTTGTGATAATCGCCTGGCCCTGTCCCGGCGCCTGCTGTCCGACGTTCAGCTTCACCGTCTCCGCGACCAGGTTCGCCGCAGGCAGGAAAACCACCCAGCCCGGGTCGAAGGTCGTCGTGCGTTGCGCCCCCAACTGCTCGGCCAGGTCCGCCACCGCCTGTCCTGTCGCGAACCTCGCGACATCCGGGTTCGCGGGGAGCGAGTCCAGCAGCCCCAACGACACGAGGAGCCGGTGGAGTTCGGCAACATCGTCGCCTTCGACACCCGAGGAGATGGCTCGATAGAAAGGCAGCGAAGAGGCGAACCCAATCCGGTCGATCCCATCCACCGCGAACAGCACGGCGCCATCAGCGAGCGTGTCTCCCGGCTTCACATCGACCGACGTCACCGTGCCGCGCGCCGTCCCGGCAGCCACGTCCGGCCCCGGGATCGCGCTCGCGACGATGCGCAGCTGGCGCTCATCGGTGACCGTGCGAGCGGTGGGAGCGGTCACCAGCGCCTCGGACGATACCCGCGCGGTATCCAGGTCGTCGCCAGTCCGGGAAAGCAGCACCGCCGCAACCACGGGCAACACGGCCACGGCGGCCAGCAGGCTCGCGAGCTTCATCCCGCGAACTCGCCCATCAGAGGTCTCACGAAGAGCCCGTCCGTTTCATCCGGCGAAACCCACAAGCCCAAACTCCTCTCGCACCTTTTCTACACATTTAAGGAACTTGGGCGATGGAGACGACCTGAGCCGTGCGAAATCTTGCTCCGTAGCTTCGACGGGAATATCGATCCCGGCGTCGCGCAAGCACGTCACCAGCGCGCGGCGCCCCGCGGAGATCTCTTCTTCGGTTGGCGCAATCTCCAGGTACCAGGCATCCACGATCGGCAGCCAGGCGCCTGTGCATGCGTCCAGCTTCGGAAAGAGTTCGTCTGCCTTGTCGCCAGGGATCTCCCAGTCGTACCAATAGTACTTTCGCTGATACTTAAGTTCCGGCGTTCCAACGGTAATGCCTGCGTCGGAGATACACGTAATGGTGGAGAGGATGGCCTGCTCGTACTCCTGGAAAGTGACTTCGCCATCTGCCAGCATCTCCAGTTGTTCTTTGCCCGCTCCTTTCCGAAGTTCCGTGAGGGCGACCGGATTGAGGCCCTGTGGAGCGTCAGCTGCTTCTCCACTGCCTTCGTTGCGACAACCGTAGCATGCTATCGCGACTGTTGTAGCAGCCGCGATAGCAGTGAAACGTATTGCCTTGCGGAAGGTGCTCGTCACCAAGACACGTACGCGTGAGTTTGT
This sequence comes from Dehalococcoidia bacterium, assembly GCA_020853755.1. Taxonomy (GTDB): domain Bacteria; phylum Chloroflexota; class Dehalococcoidia; order Tepidiformales; family Tepidiformaceae; genus Amarobacter. Next base: position 75,861 of record JADYYG010000008.1, read on the forward strand.
CGTGACGATCCGCAAACCGGTCCGGCGCCACAAATACGGTGGTTGCCTACCGCTTCACTAGCGACCTCGGGTGAATAAACGAACACGTTGTAGTTCTGATAGCCGCCCGAATCACCACCATTGTGCCAGGAGCCTGACCAGTAGAAGGAAGAGGAATCAATAATACGATAGTTGCATCCCGAAGCGGTGCCCCCGATCGTGCCGACCCCTGCTCCGGTGTCGTACCAAGCCCAAGCTGTGCCATAAGCACCATCGCCTGAATCGCAACCGGCCGAGTTGGTGAGTTCTTTGTTGTTCGTGGCCGCATTTGCAACTCCCATGGCTAGCATCGACAGACCAAGGGCAACCGAAGCAAACCAGCCGAGCCGAATCTTCTGCGTCATATGAGTTCTCCGTAGCATGAAGGCGTGCGCGAATACGCCTGTTCGACACCTGCCAGGGCTGCAGTTCCCTCCTATTTCGGCAGGCAGTGGCATCGTGCACCCACCGGCCTGCGCCTGTCGTGTAGTTGAGGTATACACTTGAAGGATATCCTTCAAGTTCGCACAGCCATCGTGGGCCGGTCTCTCGCTGACGCCCGCGCCTCTTCCTTCAGCTCTTCCACCTGCGCGGCAAGGCAGCAACCAAGATGTCCCATCACCCACGTGGCGGCGCTGTAGCCCTCCCGATGCACAGGCTTCGGAAGCGTGTCGAAGACTTCGCCAAGTGCGACGTCGAGGCGGCGTTTTGCGAGCGATTCACTAATGTTCTCGCGCCGAGCGATTTCCGGAACGTGCTGGTTCCAGGTTCGCCGCAAGAGCGCGCGTTTGAGTTCCGGGCGCAGTCTCTCAAGGTGATGCCCCATGCGAACTCCGTAGGCGTCCCATGCTTCACGGTTCTCTGCCGCCATCGCCGCAACCTCCGCCTCCTCCGTCTTGGGGGGGAACGGAGCCATCCTGACCTGACGGCGGATACGCTGTCAACCAAGAAAGCGTAAAAACGAATGGCCGCCTAAATCCCCGCGCCCCGCCTCGCCGCCACCCCGCGCGCGTCCTCGTCCATCAACCGCGCCACCTTCTCGCCGAGGATCAGGCTGTAGTTCTGACCGCGGTCTTCCGGGTACACCTGCGTCGTGTTCGAAAGGTAGAGTCCCTCGATCCCGGTTCGCATTTCCGGGATCGACTTCGAGTAATAGGTCGTGATGACCGGCTGCCCGCCCGGGTCTTTGAAGAACCACTTTTCGCGCACCCACGACGGGTCGAACTGCGGGTTCAGCCGCTTGATGCCCGCAAGATAGCTTTCGAACACCTGCTCCGCGTCCATCTCCAGCACCGGGTGCCCCGGCGCCACGTAGTTCGACAGGTAGACGACATGGTTGCCGCCATAACGCTCGGGCGGCATGAAGTTCGTGTGCTCGATGCACGCTACGAACGGCAAGTCGTCGCCGATGGAGAGCCAGTAGTACGGCGTCAGCGGCCGGTCGAGCGAAAGCACCAGGCACGTCGCCCACTGGTAGCGCACCCGGTCGAGGATTGCGCGGTAGCTCTCCGGCAACGCTGGCGCGATGCGGCTTGCGATGATGTTCGGCACCGTCAGCAGCACCTGGTCGAAGCTGTAGATCTCGCCGCCAGCGCGGATCCCGGTGACGCGGCCGTCTTCGGAGGTCACTTCCTCGACCGCCGTGTTCAGGCGAATCGAGACGCCCTGCTCTGTCAACCGGTCAGCCAGCGCGGTGTAATAGCGCCGGAACGAACCTTCGAGATATCCGAGCGATTCGTGGGTGCCGGAGCCCTTCCGGCTGGCGAAACGCAGGTACACCTTGTTCCACAGCCAGACCATGCCGACGTTCCCGGCCTGGTCCGCGAACTTCCCCTTGAGCAGCGGCCCCCAGAACGCGTTGAACGCCTTCTTCCCGACGGCCTTCTCCATCCACGCCTTCGCGGTGACGCCCTCGTACCGCTCGATGCCGTCCTTCTTGCGGCGCAGCCAGACCGCCGCGAGGCCAAGCCGCACCCGGCTCACGAAGGGGATGGCGGTGAACTTCAGCAGGTCCAGCGGGGTCACGAACGGGTACATCCGGCGTTTCACAAAGTGCGCGTTCTTCGGCTCGATCCAGCGCAGGTAGGCACCGAGGCCGAGCTCCTCGATATAGCGGATGACCGTCGTGTCGTTCGTGAAAATGTGGTGGTAGAAGCATTCCAACGGCTCGCCGCCGACCGGGAAGGTGACCACCTGGCCGCCAACTTCGTGCCTGCCCTCGAAGATCGTGACCTCGTGGCCAGCCTCGCGCAGCACCTTCGCCGCGGCGAGCCCGGCAACACCCGCGCCGACGATCCCAACCTTCACGGCGCCGCCACCTGTTCTTCGACTTCGGCGTTGGTGATTCGCCGGAAGGAGACGCCGAAGCTCCACAGCAGGATCAGCCCGAGGATCGTCGTCGGCACGAGGATCACACCGTGCGCGACGATGGAATAGGCGCTGGCCACGCTGTCCGAAACGCCCGCGCCGACGAGTACGAGCTACGCCGCCCATTCGAACGGCCCGGTGCCGCCGAAGAACGTCGGGATGATGATGGCAAGGTTCGCGGCCGACAGCAGGAGGCAATAGTGCGCGAACGACACGCCGAGGTCGAACCCCTGGCCGATGACCGCATACGCCCCGGCCTCGATCGTCCAGGCGGCCACGCTAAAGAGCGTGACAAGGCTCAGCGAGCGCGCGTCGTGCACCGAGCGCAGGCTTTCGACAAGCGAGTCCGCAATCTCCTCGGCCATCTGTTCGAACCGGGCAGGCAGTACTCGCAGGAAGAAGTGGATGACGCGCTTCGCCCGGGCCTCGTTCAGCGTCAGGACGTAGAAGCCGACGAGCGCGGCGATGAAGAAGATGGTGGACACCCAGGCGATGGCCTGCAGCTTGCTGTCTTCGAAGCCGACGATGGAGCCCGCAACGAGCAGCATGAGGACGAGCGTGCAGCCATCGAACAGGCGCTCGACCGCGATGGTGCCGAACGTCCCCATTTTCGAGACACCCTCGCGGTCACCGAGGACGTAGGCGCGCACCACTTCGCCCGCCCGCGCGGGGAGCAGGTTGTTCGCCATGTACCCGATGATGGCGTACGGGAAGAGCCGCTGAGGGCTCATGGGCGCGACTGGCCGCATCAGCACTGACCAGCGAACGCAGCGCGCGCTGATGGCGACGAACAGGACGGCCGTGCCGGGAATCAGCCAGGTGTAGTCCCCCTGCTGGAGGGCGTGGCCGAGATCGCGCGGGTGGGTGGCACGCAGGAAGAGCGCGATGAACACGACGCTAATCGCGAAGCTGGCCCAAAACCTGACGGAACGTAACAAGAAGCCGGCCTCTCAGGGGATCGGGAACTGCCGCACGCGCGCCGTCCCGTTTTCAACCACCCAGAGCTTAGCATCGGGCGTTTGCACGATCCCATAAGGGCGAGCCAGCGGATCTTTCCCTGGATCTACCGTTACGAAGGTGGCTCCGCTGGCGGAATAGACGCGTACCTGGTTCAGCGACGGCAGGCTCAGGGCCACGCGACCGTCGGTCAGCACCCGCAGGTAGGGCTTGTCGTCCACCTGCTGGCCGCCCCATCCGTCAACAGCGAACTGCCCCTTGTAGGAACCGTCCGGGTTGAGGATTTCGACGCGGCGGTTGTACATGTCCGCCACGTAAATCGAGCCATCCTTCGCGATGTCGATGCCTACCGGTTCATCGAACTGGCCCTCGCCCTTGCCGCTCGAACCAACCGTCCTCACGAACTCGCCCTGCATGGTGAACACCTGGATGCGGTCATTCCCCGTGTCGGTCACCCAGATGTGGCCCTCGCTGTCGATGGCGGCATCGCGCGGACCGAAGAGGTCGAACGGCCCGGGCTTCTTCGTCGTGTCCGGCGGCTGCCCGAAGGTCGCGATGGGCTTCAGGTCGCGGTCGAACACGCGGATGCGCCAGCCGAAGGTGTCGGCGACAACCACTTCGCCGCCGGGCGCCACCGCAAGCCCCCAGGGCTGCGACTGCTCGGAGGCGTCGTTCGCCTTCACACGAATGTCCACCGCGGCGATAAAGTTGCCCTGCGGGTCGAACTTCTGCAGCTTCTTCGTCCCGCTATCGATCACGTACAGGTTCCCGGCGGCATCGCGTTCGATGTCCACCGGCGAGAAGAACAACCCCGGCAGCGAACCCGCACCGCCGAAGAAGGCGTGCCCCGAATCGTCCGTGCCCGGCTTCGGCGGCTCGACGGGGCGCGCCAGCAGCTTGCCGCTCGCACGGTCGAAGTTCGCCGGGAAGAATGCGAACGCATCGACGCTGCCATTTGGCCGGCCAGGGTCGTGGTCGCGCCAGTACTTCAGCCACGTCTCGGTCCAGCCCTTGTGTACGAAACCGTTCCAGGCGTGCTTCCACGTGGTCAGGTGGAACGGCCCGCAATCGCCCTGCAGGCCCGTGCAAATGCCGTTCGGCTTCGCGGACATGGCGTACTTGTAGGTCTCGTCGAACCACCAGCGGTGGGGGTATCGCTCCGGGCTGCCGTACTGGATGGCCGAGGAGTTCGCCACGTAGTCCTGCGCCTTGCTCACGTTCGACTGGTTCACCAGCAGCACGTCGAACTGGCCGGCCGGCACACCGGTGGAGAAGTCGACGTAGCTCACGCTCTTGTAGTCGCGCAGGTACCACGCCCACGGCCACGCGAAGGAATCCGCCGAATCCACCGCGATGGGCATTTCGAAGCCCTTGCCGGAAGCTGCCGCGAGCGCATCGATTTCGCGCGCCACCTGTGCCAGTTCGCCCGAGCTCTGGGTATAGATGAGGAGGTCGCGCGGGTTGTCGCCGCGTTCGAACGAGGCCCGGTACATCGTCACCACGGAGAATACGCCCAGCGCCCCGATGACCGCGGTGAGGATAACCGTGGCGCTGGCACGCCGCCCGAGTGGCCAGGCGGCGTAGGCCACAGCGCCGGCCGCTGCAGCCAGGATGACAACCCGCAGGCCAAGGAAGGCAGCGCCGCCCGGCATGTAGGCGATCGCCAGCAATGCGCCCGCGGAAAGCAATGCCACGCTGCCAAGCGTAGCCGCCATCCGGCCGGCGGCTGGCTTTTCGGTCCAGGCGGCCCAGGCCTGTTGCACCGAGTACGCCGCGAGGACGCAGGCCGGGAGGGCGAGGTGCGTGTTCAGCCACGGCATCTTTTCGGCGCCCCAGGAGAGCGCCGCGAACATGCCCACGAGCCAGACCACGAGGAAGCGGGAGAACGCATTGCCCCGCACCACCGACCACCATGCCCCGCCGATGCAGATAGCCAGCGGGAGGAATTCGTAGGCCGGGAGCAGCATGTAGTAGTAGAACCACGGCTGGTCGCCGCGCGAGACGTGCTGCTGCGTCTTCCAGTAGTCGAGCGAACCCCACGGCCCGCTGATCAGGCCGTTTAGGTTCGTCCAGAACGAGGTCATGAGGGTCAGGTAGACCACCGTGCAGCTGATGAACGCGATCGCCCAGAGTTTCGGCCGCCACTGCAGCCCGGCGAAGGCGGCGATACTCGTGGTCACGGCGAACAGCCCGGCAATCGCGACGGCATCGCGCTGCGCGATGGTCCCCTGCAGGTGGAGTTCCCAACTCAGGCGGTCTTTCTCCACAATGCCCAGCGGTTCGAGCAGATAGAAGCGGCTCACCGGCGTCAGGAGCGGCAGCGTGAAGGTGCCGAGGAGCACGAGCACATCCGCCGGGCGCGGCATCTCCTCGCCCCAGTCGAGTTGGTCCCGGACCTTCCCGAGGAACGGCCAGAACGCCGCAACCACCCACGCGAAGGGCGCGAACCCGATGGTCAGCAGCAGCCGCCGGAATGGCGTGCTTATGTCGCTTCGTTCACGGGCAAGCGCCGAAAGCTCGTCAGCTGAGAGTTCGGGCCTCGCGGCTGCGAGTGCCGCGAACTCTTCTCGGAAGTAGCGGTTCGAACGGCCCACGAGGGTGCGCGTGGCCAGTTGAACTGCCATGTAGACGTCCACGTAGACGAGGAACACTGCGATCGCGAGGAACGCGCCCTCCTTCGTCAGTACGTTCCCGGTGAAGGCGGCGGCCAGCAGGTAGAGCCAGCGGTCGCGGCCCTCATCGAAGTAGCGCCACATCGCCACGACCATGAGCATCGTGAACAGCGCCATGTAGATGTCTTCGCGGAAGAACCGGCTGTAGTAGACCAGCGTGGGAGACAGCGCGATGAACGCGACCGCTGCCAGCGTGCCCGCCTGCCCGAGCCGTTTCCGCAGCAGCAGCGGCGCCGCCACGATGGCCATCCCGAAGATCGCTGCCGAGACCCGGCTCGTGTAGTCGTTCGCGCCAAAGACGAAGAACACGAGCGCTTCGGCGTGGTAGTACAACGGCCCATGGAAGATGGGGCTGTGCCGGTAGGAACCCTGCAACAACCCCCAGGACCACTGCGCGTGGATGCTTTCATCGTGGTGCAGGGCGCGCGTGCCGAGGTCGAAGAATCGCAGTCCGATAGCCACCGCGAAGACAACCGCATAGGCCACCAACTCCCAGCGCAGCGCGATGCGCACCGCGAACAGCCGTTCGAGCGGCCTGCGCGGGTTCGCTGTGGTCATCGGTTGCACGGTCATTGCTGTGCCTTCAGGTACACGGCGAGGGCCGCCGGCTGGTTCTTCAGGATGTTGCGGTTGGTCAACCATCGCAGATACGGCAGAAAGCCTCCGTGAGGACCCTTCCGCGCCTGCGTAAAGCTCCACTGCCCTTCGACCACGGAGTAGCCCTCCGGTGCTGGCTCAGTGACCGGCCAGATGACGGCCGTCGCATCCGCAGGGATAGCTGTCGCGAGGGTCACCGCCGGTCCTCCGCGAAGCGCCCACGTCATCGAGGTTTCGAACGACGCATGGACCACGACCGGCCCGGGATGGTCCTTCACGGCCTGTTCCACGATCGCCCGGATTTCGTCTCCCTGGACGGTCGCGGCCGGGGACGGCATCGGCTCATTCGGGCCACCGAAGGCCACACCCGAAGCTCCGGAGAGCATGATCAGCGCCCCGACGGTGATCGGCGCGAGCAGGATGGCGCCCGCGTTCCGGCGGTTGCTGAAGAGCATCCCGAGGCAGGCGAGCACGGCAACCCCAACGCCGAGGACGATGAGCTGGTCATCGGCGTCACCTACCCGGTTCACCCGCGCCCAGTCCTCCACGTACGCCTCGATCACGAGGAGGCAGAATCCAAGCCCGGCAATCGGCAGGATGGCCGTCTGCCAGTTCACCCGCTGCGTAACTGAGACCATTGCCGGTACTTCGCGGCCGATGATGAGCGCGGCGGGGATGGCGACAGCCACCAGCGGTGCAGGGTCGTGCGCGCCGGCGGCAGCCAGCAACCACAACATCGCGGCGCCGAACCACGCATACAGCGAAACTTCGCTGGCCTCCCACTCCTGGTCGCGCCATCCGCGGTACACCTGAGCCGCCACAGCAACCAGCGCACCGGCGATGATCGGCGACGCGTACACTAGGGCCAGGTAGCCCGTCGACTCCGTCGACCACTCCCGGTCGAAGCCGGCGCCGAACGCGGCCACCGGCGGGATAGTCACGCCCTGCCATCCGAAGCCGAACCCGAGACTGGCAGCCGCCACGCCGATCACGGCGCCACCGGCAGCCCAGGCCAGGGTCGTTCGCTCCGGATACTCCTGCCGCACGAGCCGCAGCGCCGCCATGGCCACCAGCAGCGGGAGAACGATGCCCCCGCTCGTCGCCGCGAAGAACCCCGCAACCGCATGGGCCCATCGTGGCGCCTGCTTCGCCTCGGCCAGGACGCACAGCCAGAGCGCCACAGCCACATCAAAGCCGAAGGCTGTCGCCGTACTCCCCCCGAGGATAGACGCCGGGTCAACCGCAAGGAGCAGCAGCGCGCCGAGCATCGCCGGCTCGCCGAATCGGGGCCGCAGGCGGTAGAGCGCGAACGGCACACTCGCACTGGCGAGGAGCGCAAGGAAGCGCGCCGGCATTTCGGACGAGGTGAAGGCGAAGCTCACGGCTGCCAAACCCTGGAACAGCGTCGGGATGAACCGCACGTGGGTGTGGCCTTCGTGCGCCTGCCACGCCCCGGAGAGCGCATCAAGTTCGGCGCCGCCAACGGGCATGCTGAGGACGCCGGCCAGCCGCACCAGCACGAACACCGCGCCGATGCCGATCCAGAACAGCGTGCCAAGGCTAACCTCGCGCGGGCCGCGGGCGGGCGATTCCGGCATCGTCATGGGGTGCGCACCGCAGCCTCGGGCGGCAGGTGATAGATGGTGTAGTTCCCGGATCGGTGCGCCACTTCGAGGAAGGTCGAGAAGTCCGGGAGCAGGCCCGGGTATCGCGCCAGCTCAACCCGGCCCACCACCAGGTACTCCGCGCCAAACTCCCGCATCACCGCTTTCACGCGCACAGGATCGCCTGAGTAGTACGCAGCGTCGACCTCGTCCTGGCGGCGAACGAACTCCGCCCGGTTCGCCGGGGTGTCCCCGCGCCACTGGATCTCGTGGAAGTACCAGCCGATCGGGGTCGCCCGGCCGGTCCGCGCTGAGATTCGGCCAGCGTCGGTGTAATCGACGCCGGCGTCGACCATCGCCGGTGCGCCGGTGCTCGGCTGCCAGCGCCGCCCGGTCGCTTCGAGGATGACGGCGTCGCGGGGGACGTTCGCGTTAATCCATTGCACGAGGTCGTATTCGCCGGGATCCGAAGCAACTACGGCTGCCAGGCCGTCCACGCTCGTTGTCCCGGAGAACCCGTTCGTGCGGTTGAACGCCGCGAGCAACGGGTAGCAGAGCGCGAGCCCGGTCAACCCGAGCGCCGGGACCGCAACGATGCCGAGCGGCTGGCGGCGCAGGTTTCGCAGCGCCTGGACTACGCCAACGGCGCCCGCCAGCGAAAGCAGCACCCACGCCTGGTACGAAAGCTTGAACACGGTATTGAGCCGCGGCACGCTCCCGAAGAACACATCCTTAACAAGGAAGAGTTCCGAGCCATAGAGCAGCATGACACCGAAGGCCGCGCACGCCGCCGGGAACGCGAGCGCCCGCCGCCGCAGCGATAGCGCCACCGCGCTGAAACACAGCGCCCACGCGCTCAGCCCATAGATCACCAGCGTCACCCAGCCGCCAGCGCCGCGCGCATCGACCGCCGTCGACAGGTCGCCTTTCGCCATGGTCAGCCCGATCCAGCCGAGGAACGGCACAAGCGGCGCCCAGGCCGTCCCGAGAGCGACGTTCTGGGCCGCCGAACCGCGTAGTCCACGGTACGACCAGGCCGCGGTGGCCAGGCCCGCGAGGCCGATCGCGCCGAACTGCAGCACCAGGTAGGCCGGACGCGTCCCGGCGCCAATGTACGGTTCGATTCCCTGCGCCTGCGACGAGAACGTGAGGAACCACGGAAGGTAGAGCACGACCGCCGCCACCGCGAGCGGCGCGACATAGGTAACCGCCCCGTACAACGCGGGCACGAGCGGCAACTGCCGCAGGTTCCTCGCGAGCACAGCGACGGCGAAAATCGCCGAGAACGTGATGACGTCCCACGCGTTCTGGAACGCCAGGCCTCCGAGGAGCACGGCGACCAGCAGCGATTCGGCCGGCGCAGCCCGGTGCCGCTTCCAGTCCAGGACGGACCGCCCTCGCCAAAGCGCCGCCGAAACCCCGAGTGCGAGCAGCACCAGCGGCAACGACATCACGTGCGGGTGCAGATCCCCAAGTAAGAAGCTGAAGAACGGAAACTCGGTGATGGTGTTCGGGATAATGCGCGAGCCGCGCCACCAGAACCAGAACTCCGTCGGGTACCACTCCGTGGTCCGCGGGTTTACCTGCCCGGTGTAGCAATCCGCCGTCTGGCCGGGCGCGCAGGGCAGCATCCATTCCACGCCGAAGGCCTTGTAGAGGCCCTCGTTCTCGTGCCCGTGCGCGGCTGACCATTCGAACACGGCCGAAATCGACCCCGCGAACAACAGCAGCGCCACCGCCAGCGCGCCCGCGGCCATCGCCGCCTTCCGCGCCCGCGAACCGAGCACCCACCGCGCCAATGCATACGCCAGCGAGGCAATCCCGCTCGCTGCCGCCGCGAACGTGTAAGCCAGCGCCAGGTTGTACCCGGTCGAAGCCGGCACGCCGGACACTGCGGTCAGAACGCCGGCGTGCAGGTAGCCGAAGTAGTAGTAGCTGGCCCGTTCGCCCGAGAGCCACAGGTCCTGCGGCGGGTAGTCCTGCGAGTTCAGGGTCGCGTTCAGGTACATCAGGTCCATCGGCTGTTCGGTCCCGCCGATTTCGCTGTTGTACGAACGGAATGCCGTGTAGCTGAAGAACGCGAACGTGAACACCGCGCCCGCGATGACGACCCCCGGCCACGCACGGCGCCAGGTCACCTTGAACCAGCGGTCCCGGCCCACGACTGCCGCGGAGATGAGCGCCACAAGGATGACCGCCACAAAGTAGTCGCGCCGCCCGGGCCCCAGCAGGTGGAGCACCCGGAGGATGAAGTACAGGTAGCCGCTGAGCAGCAAACCGAGCGGGAAACTGAGCGCCGCGCCGGCATCGGGCAGGCGGCGCATCACCACGGCCGCGATCGGGAACCCGCAGGCGGCGATCACCATCGCCGCGGCCCAGAACGCGAGCACGTCGACCATCAGGCCTCCTGGGCCAGCAGCGAATCCACGAACGCCTCCGCATCGAACGGCGCGAGGTCGCCCATCTTTTCGCCCGTGCCAATGAACCGTACCGGGATGCCCAGTTCGTGGGCGATGGCGAACGCGATACCGCCTTTCGCTGTGCCGTCGAGCTTCGCGAGGATGATGCCGGTCACGCCCACGGCCTCGGCGAACGTCTTCGCCTGCATCAGCCCGTTCTGGCCCGTTGTCGCGTCCAGCACGAGGAAGGTCTCGTGCGGCCCGTCCGGGTGGTTCCGCTGGATGATGCGGTGCATCTTCTTCAGCTCTTCCATCAGGTTCAGTTTCGTGTGCAACCGGCCGGCCGTGTCGACGATGACGAAGTCGGCCTTTGCGTTTTCGGCGGCCGAGAGGGTGTCAAACACCACCGCTCCCGGGTCCGCGCCCGGCTGGTGTGCGATGACCCGCACCCCGATGCGCTCACCCCAGACCTTGAGCTGGTCCGTGGCTGCCGCCCGGAAGGTGTCGGCTGCTCCGAGGATGACGGTCGCGCCATCGCGCTTGAAGGCGTGCGAAAGCTTCGCGATCGAGGTCGTCTTCCCGGCGCCGTTCACCCCGACCACGAGGATGATGGTCATGGCCGGCGCATCTTCGCCCTCCCAGGCCAGAGGTTCATCGGCCGGCTCGTAGAGCACGTCCAGCAACTCCTCGCGCAGGAGTTCGCGAACCCGCGCACTCTGCTTCACGCCCTCGTCCTTCACCCGCTTGCGCACGGCATCCACGATGACCGTCGTCGTTTCGAGCCCGGCGTCAGCCCCGATCAGGATCTCTTCCAGTTCGTCCCAGAGGTCGTCAGCGAAGTCCGCGCGCTCGAAGAGTCCGCCGAGCCGGCCGAAGAATCCCCGCCGGGTGCGCTGCACTGCCCGCTCGGTCTGTTCCTGGACTTCCGCCCGCTCCTCTTCCGTCGGCTCGAACGATGCCGGTTCTTCCTCGGAAACCGCTTCTTCCGCCTGCGCCTCGATGGGCTGGTCTGCCGGCTTCTTTCGCCAGAATCTCACGCGCTGCCCCTGCTCCCTCGGTTAGGGCGATGGTAATCGGGCACGGGGTAAGGGTCAGATCGAGGAGCCGGGTTAAGCGGGGAACGGTGGGGGACGCCGGGAGCTGGTGGGCGATACTGGATTCGAACCAGTGACCTCTGCGATGTCAACGCAGCGCTCTAACCATCTGAGCTAACCGCCCCGGCGCGGAAACGTCAGAATACCGCAGCTCGCGCCAACCTGCCAACGCGGCACTGCCGGAGAACTGACGCCAGCGTAGTGTTGTCACTTGACGGCGGCGCGGTATTCAGCCATGATCCGAGTCAATCTTCCCCGTCGCCCTCATGAGGGCTGACGGGGTTTTGCTTTTCCGGAGCGATGCGGCATGAAGAGCGTTATCGTGTTTGTCGATGCCCAGAACTTCTACCGGAATGCACGGCGGGCGTTCTTCGACGACCGGACAGCCCCTCACGCGAGCGGGCAGTTTCGACCCGAGGCGGTGGGTCGAGTCCTGGCCGCCCGTGATCCCAACCGGGTACTGAAGCAGGTTCGCCTGTATACCGGCCGGCCCGATGCCCTACTTCAACCCAAGGCGCACAAGGCCAGCGTGAAGCAGTGCCAGGCATGGGAGGCAGCGGGATGCTACGTCTTCCATCGGCCGCTCCGTTATCCTCCCGGCTGGCCCAACGCCCAGGGAGGAGGAAAACCCGAAGAAAAAGGTATTGATGTGGCGATGGCCGTCGACCTCGTAAGGCTGGCACAGAACGGAGCGTTCGATGTTGCCATCGTTTGCACGGGAGATACCGATCTCATTCCGGCGATTGAGGATGTTCTCGATGGCGGCTCTGGGGCGAAGGTGGAAGTGGCCAGTTGGCGCAGTGCCGGATTCCGCCAACGGCTCAGCCTCCCGGGACGAAATCTGTGGTGCCACTGGCTCGAATTGGGTGATTACTCCGCAGTTCAAGACGCGACGGACTTCGCGGCCGGTAACTAACGGTTCCCGCAGGGACTCCCTCGGCCTCGACGATGAGCCGCCCCAGAGTGGACCTCCGTGGCACGTATTCAGATGCTGGAGCGTACCTTAGGTCTACCTAATGCGGACAACTCGTCTTGACGCGCTTTCACACATTGCCTTACCTTCCATCTCCACACAGCCGCTGCTGCGAGAGAGAGTGCCACCTTGTTCGTCGCCATGAACCGATTCTCAATCAACCCCGGCCGCGAGGCCGACTTCGAAACCGCCTGGCGCTCGCGCCGCAGCTTCCTCGACAGCGTGCCCGGCTTCGTCCACTTCGCGCTGCTCAAGGGCGACCAGCCCGGCGAGTACATCTCACACACGACCTGGCAGTCACGCGCCGCCTTCGAGGCATGGACCACGTCCGAGCAATTCCGTGCAGGCCACGGCCAGACCGCCATGGACGGCGTCCTCGCCGGCCACCCGGCCGTTTCCCTCTACGAGGTCGCCCTCGAACAGGCGGCGCCCGCCGCGGTCTAAGCAGGCATCAGCGACTGGCGCGTGGTCTCGCTGGCTTCGGGGGCAGCGAGGCCACGTAGCCATAGGCTACGGCCACCCACCGGCGCAGCTCTGGTTCGGCCGGCAATGTCGCCGCGTCCCACACCACGAACAACTTCATCACCCGTCCTGCCAGCGGTGCGAATGGCAGCGCCCCGGCCGCCAGCGCAGTCTCGCGAGCGGCCGGGGGCAGCTTGAACACGAATCCCGACTCGTGCAGGCCCATGAACATGTTCCCGTGCACGAAGCAGGCCGGGTAGCCGAACATCTTCCGCTCCTCGCCCTCTGGCCCGCCCGGCGCAACCGCCTCGAACATCTCCCGCACAGCCTCGGCCACCTTCGAAAGCGCCATCGTTCCCTCTTGCCGGCGGATGTGCCGTGTGTGGTATCGTAATTCGCACCAACGGCAGTGACCGGGACGAGTAGCCCGCCGCCCCCAACAGAGAGACGCGCCACCGGCTGAAAGCGCGCCGCCAGGCAGGCCAAAACCACCCGCGAGCCGGCCCCGAAGCGGTCCTTCCCCGCGAAGGCCGATAAGGACGCCCGTATGGCCCCCGTTACGGGCCCCAGGAAGGTCCTTCCACCATTCCCCCGGAAGGATGAAGTTGGGTGGAACCACGGGCCCGTCGCCCGTCCCAATGGCACGACGACATCGATTTTGGATTCGTGATTCTGGATTCTGGATTCCGGCTGTCCCTGCGACGCCAATCCCCAATCTGCAATCCGCAGTCCGCAATTGGAGAATCGGGTGTCTGAAGCTATCGAATCCCACGTTGACCTCAACTCGCTGCCGAAAGAGGAGCGCCTGAACCGGCGGCGGCACTCCGCCGCACACGTCCTCGCCGAGGCGATGGTCGAACTCTTCCCCGACGCCGAACTCGGCATCGGCCCGCCGATCGACACCGGGTTCTACTACGACTTCCGCCTCCCCCGCTCGCTCACGCCGGAAGACCTGACCCGGCTCGAAGAGCGCATGCGCAAATCCGTGAAGGGCAAGCACGCCTTCCAGATGGCCAGCATCACCAAGGCCGAAGCCGAGCAGAAGTGGGCGAAGCAGCCCTTTAAGCTCGACCTCCTCGCTGACCTCGAAGAGGGCAACGTGACGCAGTGCACCCACGCCGCCTTTACCGACCTCTGCCGCGGCGGCCACGTCAACAACACCGGCGAACTCGGCGCGTTCAAGCTGATGAGCATCGCCGGCGCGTACTGGCGCGGCAGCGAAAAGAACCCCCAGCTCCAGCGCGTCTACGGGGCCCTCTTCGAAACCTCGGAAGAACTCGCCGAATACGAACACCAGCTCGAAGAAGCCCGCCGCCGCGACCATCGCCGCATCGGCAAGGAACTGAAGATCTTCGAGCTGTTCGAGAACATCGGGCCCGGCCACGTGGTCTGGTTGCCAGCCGGCGCCACCATCCGACGCGAACTCCAGCGCTGGATCGAAGACCTCGAAATCGAGCGCGGCTACCAGCACGTCATCACCCCGAACGTCGGCAAGCGCGAGTTGTACGTGCGCTCGGGCCACTGGGAGCACTACCAGGACGCGATGTACCCGGTGATGGAGCGCGAAGGCGAGGAGTACTGCCTCCGCCCGATGAACTGCCCGCACCACATCATGGTGTTCGAATCGGAGCTCCACTCCTACCGCGAACTCCCCATCCGCATCGCCGAGCTCGGCAACATGCATCGCTGGGAGAAGAGCGGGCAGGTCACGGGCATGAGCCGCGTCCGCATCATGACCCTGAACGACGCCCACATCTTCTGCGCCGATGAGGCGATGGTGGAGTCCGAAGTCGAGGGTGTTCTCCAGCTCATGGAGCACGTCTACGGCGTCCTCGGCCTGAAGAACTACCGGTACCGCCTCTCCCTCGGCGACCGCAACAACACGGAGAAGTACGTCGATAACCCGCCGATGTGGGACATGGGCGAGAACCTCCTCCGCCGCGTGCTCAACAAGGTCGGCCTCGAATACTACGAAGCCGCCGATGAGGCCGCGTTCTACGGGCCCAAGATCGACGTCCAGTTCCAGACCGCCCAGGGTAAGGACGAAACCCTCGTCACCGTGCAGGTCGACTTCCACCTGCCGAACCAGTTCCAGCTCGAGTACATCGGCGAGGACGGCGGCCGCCACCGACCGATCATCGTCCACCGCGGCGTCATCTCCACCCTCGAACGGATGACGGCTCTGCTCATCGAGGAGTACGAAGGCAACTTCCCGCTCTGGCTCTCGCCGGTGCAGGCGGTGGTCATCCCCATCGCCGACCGCCACATCGAGTACGCCGAAGAAGTCGCGAAGCAGCTCCGCACGGCCCGCCTCCGCGTCGAGGTCGATACCCGCGGCGAACGCATGAACGCCAAGATCCGCGACGCCCAGGTGCGCAAGATCCCGTACATGCTCGTTGTCGGCGACCGCGAAGCTGAGGCGAAAGCGGCGGCCCTCCGCGTCCGCGGCGGCGGTGACCTCGGCGCCGTCCCCGTCACCGAAATCCTGGAACGCCTCCGCCGCGAACGGGACGAGAAGGTGCTGACGGTCGGGGGATAACGTTGCCGGATCCCATCTTCGCCGACGCTCGACTTGCCGTTCTGTACGACACATTCGACGGAACCCGCGATGACTTGGATGCGTATGTCTCGATGGTCGAAGAGTTCGGCGGCCGGCGTATCCTCGACATCGGCTGCGGCACAGGAACGTTCGCCTCCCTCCTCGCCGAACGCGGCTTCGAAGTCACAGCCGTGGACCCGGCGCTCGCGTCGCTCGAAATCGCACGCGCCAAACCCTTCGCCGGTCGCGTCACCTGGATCCACGGCACCGCGGTCAACGTCCCGGCAATCGAAGCCGACCTGGCCGTCATGACCGGCAACGTCGCCCAGGTGTTCCTCGACGACGCGGACTTCCTCGCCACGCTCCGCGCCGCCCGCAATGCGCTCCGCCCTGGTGGCCACCTCGTCTTCGAAGTGCGCGATCCCGCCGCCCGCCCCTGGGAGCGCTGGACCCCGGCCGCCACCCGGCGCTGCCGCGAAGTCCAGGGCATCGGTTACGTCGAAGCCTGGACCGAACTCAGCGACGTGGCGCTCCCGCTCGTCTCCTTCCGCCACACCTACCGCTTCGAATCAGACGGCGCAGTCCTCGCCTCCGACTCCACCCTCCGCTTCCGCGAACAAGCCGAAATCGGAGACGCCCTCCGTGTCACCGGATTCACCCTCCTCGAAGTCCGCGACGCCCCGGACCGCCCCAACCTCGAATTCGTCTTCATCGCCGGCCGCTGAGGAACCGAGAGCGTCAGCGACCGGCCGACCTCCCCTCCAGGCCGCAGGCCGCCGAGGGCCGTGAAGCCACGACCACCGGCGCGAGTCCACCCGGTCGGGGAGTGACCTCAGTACGCTCGCGCGCTGGCATCCTCCTCCGTCCCCTCGTCCCGCTCAAACCCTCGCGTCGCGTGGACATCGATCTCCATCCCGTAGACCCGCTTCAAGTCCGCGATGGCGGCAAGTGCGCGCTTGCCGTGCGGACTCGCACTCCATTCGCCGGCTTCTCCGGGCATCGGCTCGAACGAGTGCAGCACGATCTTCTCGAGCAGTTGCCCGAGCGTTTCGTCGTTGAACTCCGCGAGCCCCTTCAGCACTTGGACCATGCGCTTTTCCATTCGCACGCCCAGTTGCACACGTTCGACGGCCTCCGTGTTGTTCATCATTTCATGGCCCTCCCATGTAACTTGGTAACAAGTTACCATCGAGTGGGCTGGCCTGACAAGTTCCGGGCACACTCACGTGTGAGACCCTACACTTCCGGCATTCCACCCTCCGGATGCCGCCACCCATGGAAGACCTCGGTCCGTTCACCGTTCCCTATACCCGCACCCACCACTTCACCGCCGAATCAAACGGCCGCGACTACCGTGTCTTCGTGTGCACGCCATCGGCGAAGGCCCCGGACAGACCGCTGCCGGTGCTCTACGCCCTGGACGCAAACGGCGGCTTCGGCACCGTCGTCGAAACTGCGCGGATGATGATGCTCGGGAACGAAATCGAGCCGCTAATCATCGTGGGCGTCGGCTACAACGCCGGCCTCCGCGAGATGATGGCGCTCCGCAACTACGAACTCACCTCGAGCGTCGATCCCGCCTTCATCGAACGCGCGGCGGCGCAGGGCCAGGCGCTGGGGGACAACAGCCTCGGCGGCGCGCCCGGCTTCCTCCGCTTCATCGGCGAACAGCTCGCTCCGTTCATCGAGTCCGAATGCGGCGGCAGCCCCGATGACCGCGGCATCTGGGGATACTCGCTTGGCGGGCTCTTCGCCACCTTCGCCCTGCTCCAGCCGAGCCCTGTGTTCCAGCGGTACATCATCGGCAGCCCCTCGCTCTGGTGGCACAACCGAGAGATGTTCCCGCTCGAAGAAGCCCGCGCAATTGCCGGTGGACGGCTCGATGCGAACGTCTTCATCTCGGCCGGTGAACTCGAAGAGTTGCCGGGCCTCGCCGAAATGGCGCCGTTCCGCATGGTCAGCAATGCCGTCGAAATGGCGGGCCGTCTCGGTTCACGCGGCTATGAGGGGTTCCGCATCAAGTCGCATATCTTCCCCGGCGAATCGCACCAGAGCGCCATCGGGCCAACCATCGCGCGCGGACTGCGCGTGGTCTACGGCACGCACTGACTCCAAACCCGCGCGCTACGCCTCAGCCGCGAGTTCGCCGAGGACGGCCATCGTCCGGGCCATCGCCTCGCCGTCGCCCGGCGGGAGGACCGCCATGGCCAGCAGTTCCTGCGCCCCGAACTGCGGCAGTTCGCGCAGCCGCGTCTTCACCTGCTCGGGCGTGCCGTGGACCACGAGCGCATCGATCATGCGGTCGCTGAGTTCGCCGTTCGCGGCCTCAGGGAAGCCGGCGTCCTGGAACATCTGCGAATAGAACGGCACCCTCGGATAGATGCCGATCTGGCGGCGAGCTCCTGCTCGCACGGCTTCGATGTCTTCCGAGACGCTGACCGGCACGTGGGCGATGAGCGGCGGCACAGGCCGGCCAGCCCGTTCCGCGCCCTCCCGCAATGCCGGTACAGCAACATCGCGCAGGTACGGCAGCGGGCACACCCACGAGATCGCCCCGTCCGCGAGTTCACCGCAGACACGGAAGCCGTTCGGACGCAGCGCCGAAGCCATCAGCGTCACGCCGGTTTTCCCTGCCGGGGACTGCGCCCGCGCGGTGAACCGCTTGCCTTCGTGGGCCACGCTCCCGGTTTCGAGGACGCCCCGGAGGATGGCCAGGTACTCCCGCAGGTGTTCGAGCGGCCGTTCGAACGGGATACCCCACATCCCTTCGATGGCCGGCTTGTGACTCGGGCCGACGCCGAGCCGGAGCCGCCCCGGCGCAAGCGAATCAACCGCGATGGCGCCTTGCGCCATCGCCAGCGGGTGGCGCGGGAACGTCGGCACGATCGAGGTGCCGAAGAGGATCTTCTGGGTATGCTGCGCCGCCGCGCCGAAAATGGCGAACGGGTCCGGGGCGAGTCCGCCGACGGTCAGCCAGGCGGCCTCGATGCCAGCCCGCTCGGCGGCGACGATCGCATCGACTGTCGCCTGCGCCGTCGCCTGCAAGACATGCATGCCAACTTTCAAGTCGTTCATCTCAACCATCCTCCTGCCCAGTGGCGTCGCGGTCGTGCGGATAGCGCTTTCGCTTTACAGCTTCCATCGACTGTAAAGGCGTCCCCCGGCGCTGGCGACACCTTTACAGCGCCCGAAGCGCCTCGATGAGCCGGTCGGTGTCTTCCGGGCGGCCGGCGCTGATGCGCACGTAGTTCGCGAGGTCTGGCCGGTCGTAGTAGCGCACGAGGACACCCGCCTTTCGCAGCCCGGCGGCCACATCCTTCGCAGCCCGGCCTTCGACCTGGAAGAGCACGAAGTTCGCCTGCGACGGCAGCGGCTTCAGCCAGCCGAGGCCCTCGCACAGCGCCGCCATCCGGTCCCGTTCGGCGACGATGCTCGCGATCGTCTCCTTGATTTCGGCGAAGTGCGCGATGGCAGCGCGCGCCCCGGCATCGGCGGCCACATTGACGTTGTACGGCTGTTTGAGCGACAGCATGTGGCCTGCAAGCTCGGGGTGGGCGATGGCGTACCCGACGCGCAGCCCGGCGAGGCCGGCCCACTTGCTGAAGGTCCGCAGCACCACCAGGTTCGGGTAGCGGGCGATGAGCGGGATCACCGTTTCGCCGCCGAACTCCACGTACGCCTCGTCCACCACGACGATCGTTTCGAGCGCGCAGAGCGCCTCGAGTTCTGCACGGTTCACGGGGTTGCCGGTCGGGTTGTTCGGCGACGTCAGGAAGACGATGCCCGCGCCAGCGTGAACCGCGTGGCGGATTGCGACGACATCGAGGTCGAAGTTCGGCCGCCGGGGCACTTCCACCGGTTCTGCTCGCGAAATCTTCGCGAGGAAGCGGTACATGCCAAACGCGGGCGTGGGGATCACCACGGACCGCGGCATCACGAGCCGGATGAGTACGTCGATGAGGTCGTCGGCGCCGGTGCCAGCCACCACCATGGAGGGTTCGACCCCGAGCCAGCCGGCGATAGCCTCGCGCAGGCCGTCCTGCCCCGGGTCCGGGTAGATGTGGAAGGCGGCGCCTTCGATCGCGCGGAGGACCTCCGGGTGCGGCCCGTACAGGTTCTCGTTGGCGTCCAGCTTTACCAGCCGGTCGACGGGCAGGCCGATTTCGGCGGCCAGCACATCGAGCGGCTTGACCGGCACATACTCCTCGAGGGTGTCGAGGTCGGGACGAAGTAGCGGCTTGAGGTCCATGCGTTTCCCCTTCGACTCACGGGCCGAAGCGGCAGACGTGAATCAAGAATCGTCGGTTGCTAACGGCCCTGGAGGCGGCGCTCCACCGCGTGCGCGTGCCCGGTGAGGCCCTCGGCCCGCGCGATGATGGCGGCGTAGTGGTTCAGTTCCTCCATATCGTCTTCCGGCAGGTTGACGATGGCCATCTTCTTCAGGAAATCGTGCACGCCGAGCGGGCCGCTCCAGCGCGCGCTGCCGCCGGTGGGCATCGTATGGCTCGGCCCGGCCGTGTAGTCGCCCACGGCCTCCGGCGAAGCTTCGCCGAGGAACAGGCCACCGCAGTTGCGCACCTTGTGGGCGTAGGCCGACGGCTTCTCGACGCTGAGGCAGAGGTGCTCCGGCGCGTAGAAGTTCGCGAGCTCAATGGCGTGGTCGATGTCGTTCACGAGGATGCATCCACCGCGGCCGTCGAACGCTGCTCGCGCGATCTTCGCCCGCTCCAGCTTCGCCAGCTGGCGCTCGATGGCGGCGCTCACGTTGTCGGCGAGGTAGTGCGAGGGCGTGAGCAGGATCGGGCTGGCGAGGGCGTCGTGTTCAGCCTGGGCGATGAGGTCGGCGGCGACGAGCTCCGGGTTCGCGCTCTCGTCGGCGATGATCACGGTCTCGGTCGGGCCGTAGATGCTGTCGATGCCGACGTCGCCGAAGACCTGCCGCTTGGCGATGGTGACGAACAGTCCGCCCGGCCCGGCAATCTTGTCGACCCGTGGGACACTCTCGGTACCGTAGGCGAAGGCAGCGATGCCCTGCGCGCCGCCGCACTTATACACGCCGTCCACCCCGGCGATGTCGGCGGCCACCAGCTTGACCGGCGGGACCGTCCCGTCGGGCAACACCGGGCTGGCGAGGTAGACCTCGTCCACGCCTGCCACGCGGGCCGGGATGGCGCACATGAGCACCGTGCTCGGCAGCGGAGCGCGCGTCCCGGGCACGTAGACGGCGGCCCGCTGGATGGGCCGAGTCATCTGGCCGAGGCCGTTCTGCTGGAAGTCGAACATCGCCCCGCGCAGCTGGGTTTCGTGGTAACGGCGAACCCGCTCGGCGGCGAACTTCAGCGCCTCCACGAGTTCGTTATCGAGGGTGTTGTAGGCAGCGGCGATCTCGTCGCGGCTCACCTTCAGGTCGCCCACCGTCGCGCCGTCGATACGCGAGTTGTAGTAGCGAACCGCGTTGTCGCCGTCTTCGCGGACGTCGCGAATGATGCGGCGGACCACCTCGTCCGGGCTCAATTCGGCGCCGAAGGTGCGGAAGGTGGTTTCGCGCATGTCCATCGGCAACTCCTCCGCTTCCAGCGCCCGGCGGGTGAGCAGGAGTTGTTTGCCTTCTTCGGCATTGCGAATTATCCGCATCCCAGGTACCTCTCCACGGCCACGCGCGCAGCTTCGGTGGCACGGTCCACGAACGCCGTGATCTCGGCACTCGTTATGTGGCTAATTGTCTCATCCAGCAGTTCCGGGAGCGAATCGAGGAAGCCCCCAAGCGTCTCGCCTTCTTCGAGCCCGCCGAGCCGCAGGTGGTTGGAAATCATCCCGCGCATCCGGTCCCAGTCCATCTCCCGGGCGGCCACATCGCACGAAACTTGCCGCCAGCGTTCGAGCGTCCCCGTATCGAGGAAGCCGCACTCGATCCCTTCGACCGTCCCGGCCAGCGCGCCGCAGAGGTTCTGCTTCAACTCGGGGTCATTCCCGTACGTCCGGTCCAGGTCGAACTGGAGGAGGCGGTCCATCACGTTCGCGCGCATCACGCCGCCAAACGCGTCGTACTTCGCGAAGTAGGGCCGGTAGATACCCGTTATGTACTGTTCGTCCATCACGAGATGGGTCACGTAGCCGCTCGCCCAGGCGCGCGTGTCCACGTTCAGGTTCTCGGGGAGTGCGAGGTGGCCGTACGTCTCCAGGAACGAAGCCACCGAATCCTGGTGGTGATGGTCGTTCAGGTCGAAGAAGTGGGTACTCTTGCGGTCCTGCCGCGTAATAACCCGGATGTCTGGGGACGTCGCACCGAGGAGGTACGCGCAGGAATCAGGGCGCACATCTTCGTGGCCCAGGCCGAGCGCTATCTGCCGCGCGAGCACCATGTGCAGGGTGATGGGTGGCACGCCGTCATGGTACCGGATTCGCCCCCGAACGCAGGGGTGCGCTGGCTAGATCCGCGCGCTTTCGATGCTGGTCAGGAGGATGCCGCGGCACCCGAGCGCGGATAGTTCGTCCATGATCCGCTGGGCTTCGCGGCGCTTCACCATCGCCTTCACCGCATACCAGCCTTCGCGCTGGAGCTGGGTAATCGTCGGAGATTCCAGGCCCGGGGTGATTTCGCAGGCACGCTGGAGGATGACGCCGGGGCAGTCGTACTCAACCATCATGTAATCCACCGCAACGATGCGGCCTTCGAGACGGTTCTTCAGGACCGTCACTTGCGGCGAAGCCTCGCGCCCAGCCTGCGCGAACAGCGCGGCGTTCGATGCGAAGAGCGGCTCGCCGACAACGCGCAGGCCGGCCTGCTTCAGCGTCGACCCCGTATCAACGACGTCCACGACGGCTTCGGCGATGCCGAGCTGGACCGCAATCTCCACCGCGCCTTCGAGTTCGACCACTTCGACGTCGCGCGGCGCGAAATATGCTCGCACGATGCCCGGAAGCGACGTCGCGATGCGCAGGCCGGCTAGCGTCGCGAGGTCCGTCACCGCTGACTCGTGCGGCACTGCCGCGCGGAGCTTCGAATACCCGTAGTTGAGGTCCAGCAGCCGGGCATGGGTCACGCCTTTTTCGGCGACGAAGTCCTTCCCGGTGATGCCACAGTCGAGCATGCCGTTCGCCACGTAGAGGGGGATGTCGCCGGGCCGGAGGAAGTAGAACTCGATGCCGTTCTCGGGGTCGATGGACGAGAGCGCGCTGCCAACCTTGGCGACGCGGTAGCCGCAGGAGTTCAGCATCTCGAGCGTCGGCTCGAAGAGGGCGCCTTTATTTGGGACGGCGACTTTGATCATAGCTGGCGGTACACATCTTCAAGCGAGATGCCCTTCTCCGCCATCATCACCGCGACGTAGTAGAGCACCTGCGCGAGTTCGCCTGAAAGCTCGGCCTCGCTTTCGAAGCGGGCGGCCATCCAGCTCTCAGCAGCCTCTTCCACCAGCTTCTTGCCGATCGCATGCGGTCCCTTGCGAAACAACTCAGCCGTCGAGGAACCCTCGGGCAGTTCCGCTTTCCGGCTCAGGGCCAGCCGGTACATCTCTTCAAACGTCACGAAAGCCAAGATAGCGCGGATTCGCACACAGGAAACAGCAGTCTGGAACGAGATCGAACGCTCAGACCGGCCGGATGCTCACATCCGCAGCGTTCACCGCCAGGACGAGGCCGTCACGGCGGCGGACCATCAGCTCGCCGTCCTCGCTGATGGACATCGCCTTCGCTTCGTAGGCCTCGCCGGTGGCCGGGGTAACCGTGACCTCCCGGCCGAGGGTGCAGCTCAGTGCGCGGTACTCGTCGATAAGATCCTTCTGGGCGGTATCGAGGAGCCGCTCGAGGTGGTTGCACACGCTCGCGAGGAGTGCCTCGCGGGAGACCGGGTGACCGAGTTCGAGGGAGAGGCTGGTCGCCAGCCCGGCGAGGTCCGGGTTGTCGCCCGGGTCGCCGTTCACGTTGATGCCGATGCCGGGGAAGGCGAGCCCGCCATGCAGCGTCAGCTCGCCGTCGATGAGCATCCCGCAGGCCTTCCGGTTATCGATCCAGATGTCGTTCGGCCATTTGATTCGGGCATCGAGGCCGTGTTCGCGAATTGCCCGCGCCACGGCCAGCGGGAGGATGACGGGGAGGCGGCGGTGCACCGCCAGCGGCAGCCGCAGAACGAACGTGAAGTAGAGATTCTGGCTTGCGGGGCTGTAGAAGCTGCGGCCGCGGCGGCCGCGCCCGGCGGTCTGCTCTTCGGCGAAGACGAGCGTGCCGTGCGGCGCGCCATCTGCGGCCGCTTCACGGGCGATGTCCATGGTCGACGGGATGGAAAGGTGCGCGAGCAGGTTGCGGCCCAGGTCAGTGGTGTCCAGCTTCGCCTGGAATTCCGCGGTGTCGAGTGCGGGCGCGTCAATCATGGCCGGGGCTAACTCTATGCCGCCCGAATGTGATGCGCCTCACACTTTTGGGGGAGTTCCGGGTGAGGCGACTCAGCGGGCAAAAAGAAGGGCCCCGGTAAGTATCCCGGGGCCCTGCGTAGCTAAGACAGGAAGCCTTAGAAGGTGGGTGAGTCCTCTGCGGACCTGCGTCCTAGGAGGAGGTCACCTCCAGTGCCAGAATCCGGTCGTCGCTACGACTGTGATAGTCCATGCACATCACCTCCTTCCTTGCGGCGCAGCATGCCCGCGCCGCATGAGGCTGTCAAGAGGAAATCAGGAAAGTTCCTTAGCCATTTCCCCACGTTCCCTTCCTCGACACCCTCGTCTACACTTGAACGATGCCGATGCAGCCAGCTCATGAGGTTTCCCCGGGCGACGCCACGCACGTCGCCCCGGTTCGCCGCGCCTGATTCGATCCCCGGCATCCCTCCGACCTCTGCCTCACTCCCAAGGAGTCCTGCGTGCTCTGCATCGAACCGGCGAAGCTGTCTGACGCCGAAGCCATCCACAAACTCGTTACCTTCTGGGCCGACCGCGGCGATATGCTCCACCGCCCCATCGGCGAAATCTACGAAGCAATCCGTGATTTCAAGGTCGCCAGGCTCGACGGTGAAGTCGTCGGCACCGGCTCGCTCCACATCATGGGCGCCGACCTCGCGGAGGTGCGTTCGCTGGCTGTAAAAGAGGATGTCCAGGCGAAAGGCATCGGCGCCGGCATCGTCTCCCAGTGCGTCGACGACGCGCGCATGTTCGGGCTCGACCGCGTGTTCGCGCTGACCTACAAGCCCGGGTTCTTCGAGAAGCAGGGCTTCAGCCTGGCGAACGTGATGGAGTTCCCGCAGAAAGTCTGGAACGAATGCGTCCGCTGCCCGTTCTTCACGAACTGCAAGGAAGTCGCCGTCGTGCTCGACCTGAAGGACGACCTGCGCGTGCCGCTCGCCTGAGGACCCGGTTCGAGCTGCTCAGCAGCAGGCTTCGAACGACTCCATCGCGGCCGTCGCCAGCGTCCTCGCATTCTTGCCCGTCCCGGTAGCCGCCGAAACGGTGACGCAGATCGACGGGCTCAGCTCGGCTATCCGGTTCAGGTGGTGGTTGAGCCTGGCCGCCACGGCGCCAGCCGCCACCACGCCCGTCCCCTGGAGGACGATGCCGAAGGCGTGCCCATGTACCTGTCCGACGACGTCGGTGCCGCGCAGCAGGTCCGCCAGCCGGTTGCTGATGCGGCGAAGCTGGTCGTCGTGTTCGTCCGGGAGGAGGCCGGTCACGCGCACCACGAGGAACGAGAGCGGCGCGTCCGGCGCAAGTTCGCCGATGGTTTCGAGGCGGTCGAGGAGTTCGTCACAGCTCGCCATCCGCCGCCGCGAGGGCAGGGTGATGACGTTCGCGACCGCGCCCGGCCCGAGCTTAAACCCCGGTCCGAGCAAGCGAAGGTGGCTGGGGAAGCGGTTGGCGGTCATCTGCTGAGCAACTCCATGAAAGCTGAGCCGATTGTGCCCGGAGCGTGTGTTCCCGGAGATAGGCGGTTCCCTGAGGGGCCCGGAGGTTTATCCCAATTCGGCCTCGGCATTCACCCCTGATTCCGCGGGCGGCTTCGCCGGCCCGCGAAAGTGGCTCCGCTTCAGCCAGAAGTAGAGGGCCGTGGCCACGATGGAAACCACCCAGAACCCGCCGAGCGCGAGGGTGATGGCAGGGTTGCGGGTCAGCCCGTCGCCCATGGCCACCGTCACCGCGGTCGGTGCGAGCATGCCGAGGAAGCTGTAGAAGATGAACACCCGGAATGGCACCGAGGTCATCCCCGCGACGTAGCTGATCCAGTCGAAGTTCACCCCGGGCATCAGGCGGCTCCAGAACACAACGCGCCCGCCCATCGTGTCCACCATGTGGTCGATGCGGGCGGCGGCTCGCTGGCCGATGAGCCGGGCGAGATGGCGCCGGCCGAACTTCCGAGCCAGCCCAAAAGCGATGGCGGAACCGAGCGTCAGCCCGGCCATGCAGTAGACCGTGCCGAGGACCGGCCCCCAGGCGAGCCCCGCGGCGATGAAGATGGGCACATTCGGGATCGGCGCGAACAGGACGGAAAGCGCCATGACCAGGATGAACACGAGCACCCCAAGGGCGCCGCGCTCTTCGACCCAATCGCGGAACGGTTCGGCGTCGATCTTGAAGGAGAGGCCCCAGAACTGGGTGGCGACGACGTAGAGCGCGACAACCGCAGCGAACCCCAGGACAACGCCGCCGACCACTGGCTTCCGCAGCAGCAGCGGTGTCTGCGCGTCTTCGAAGGCGAGCGCCCCGAGGCTCGTGCTGGTCTCGTCGCTTCCCATCGGTGCGGCCATTAGAACACACGCGCCTGCAGGAAGAGGTACACAACCGGGAAAACGAAGAGGAGCGAATCCAGCCGGTCGAGGAAGCCGCCATGGCCGGGCAGCAGGCCGGAAGCATCCTTCACGCCCATCCGCCGCTTCATCCAGCTCTCCACGAGGTCCCCGATCATCGCGGCCGGCGGGAGCGCGACGGCGAGGTGAAGCGCGGTCGATGCCGGCACGCCGGTGTCGAACAGGCGGTTCAGGAGGAGCACAGCGAGCACACCCGCGACGTAGCCGCCGGCGGCGCCTTCCCAGGTCTTCGCCGGGCTGATCTTCGGAGCCATCTTGTGGCGGCCAATGGAGCGGCCAACCGCGTAGGCGCCGGTGTCGACGGCAAACGTCGCGAGCAGGCCGAGGAAGAACCACTCGCGGCCCTGCTCAGCGTCGCGCACGAGGACGAACGTGGAGAGCAGGAAGCCGAAGTAGAGCACGCACCAGGCGTAGACGCGGTACGGCTTTCGCGGGCCAGTCACCTTCAGCGGCGAGTACCCCAGCACGGCGAACAGCAGTGCGAACCCGGCCCCAGCGAAGTAGAACCGGTGGTCGATATGAGCGGCCGCCACCATCGCCGGGGCGATGATGAACGTGGGCGCGTGGGGCACGACGTTGCGGATGGGTAGCGACGGGATGAGCCAGCCATGCACGAATTCGGCGGCAGCGAGGAAGCCGATGACCGCCAGGACCAGCGCGAATGGCCATCCGCCGAGCCAGGCGACGCCCAGCACGATGGGCAGCCCGGCGGCGGCGGTCATGAGGCGGAGTTGGAGATTGGACATTGCTCTGGTTAAGCCTATCGGGCCGTGCGGAACCGGCCACTCACTCGTCGAGGAAGTCGAGCGGGTTCGCCGTGAATTCAATCACGGGCGGGAAGCCCGGGTGGGTGCTCAGTTGCCAGTGGAGGTGCGCACCTGCGGGTCCCGGCGGTTCGACGTAGCCGGTGTAGCCCACCTCGCCGAGGGCGTCGCCGGCGACCACCGTTTCGCCGGTGGCGAGGCCGGTCGCGTTCATGTGGGCGTAGACGGACCACCATGGCGTCCCCGGGTGGTCGATGACGACGCAGATGCCGAAGCTCCCATCGCCCCAGCCGTCGCCGGGCCGGTGGACGGTTACTGTTCCCCCGGCCGGCGCGACAAGCAGCGTCCCTACAGCAACACCGCCAAAATCGATGCCACGATGAAGGTAGCCGCCGTAGTCCTCGCGGTACCCTCCGGTGATGACCGCTGGCGGGACGTCCAGCGGCAGGCGGGAAAAGCGCAGCCGTCCCGGCGGGTTCGATGCGGGCTCATCTCCCGCGACTGGGCGCCAGAGACGCTGGCCGACGAAGATCCAGTGCGGGTCGGCGATGCCGTTGAGGACGCAAATCGCTTCGACACTGACGCCCCAGCGTCCGGCCAGCGCGCTCAACGTGTCGCCCGGGCGGACGGTGTAGGCTGTCACCCCATCGCCGGCAGGCGGCGCGCCGGTTCGCGACCCGGGCATCGCGCCGGGGATGGTCAGCAGCCAGCCGGGCTGAATCAGTGATGGCTCGGCGATGATGCCGGCGTTCGCAGCAATGAGCGCGTCGAGCGGGACATCATGCGCGGCGGCAATCCCCCAGAGCGTGTCGCCCGGGCGAACTGTGTACGAAATGGTTCCGGTGAATATCCGTGGCATGGAGGCGCCTCCACACCCAGCGGAACCCAGGGATGCGCCGTGGCCCAATGGCCGGGCGTCACTCAGCGGCCTGCTGCATCCTTCCCGAACGCTTCGAGGTCTTCCGGCAGCAGGCCGCCAAACTTCCGCTTCCGGCGGCCGTACTCGGCAAGGGCGATATCCGTGTCTTCGCGTCCGAAGTCAGGCCAAAACGTGTCGGTGAAGTAGAGCTCGGCGTAAGCGGCCTGCCAGAGCAGGAAGTTCGAAATGCGCATGTCGCCACCGGTGCGGATGAGCAGGTCAGGGTCGGGAGCGCCTGCCGTCGAGAGATGGCGGGAGATCGTCTCCTCGGTGATATCTGAGGCCCCGGTTTCTTCGCGCATCATGGCCTGGACGGCCATCAGGATGTCATCGCGCCCGCCGTAGCTGAAGCAGATGTTCAGCGTCATGCGCTGGTTTTCGCCGGTCAGGGCGATGGCTTCAGCGACCTGCTTCTGGAGCCACTCGGGCAGCGTCTCGATGTGGCCAAGCATGCGCAGCTTGATACCGTTCTTGTGGAGGTTGTTCGTCTCGCGACGGATGAAGTAGCGCAGAAGCCGGATGAGGAGGCGCACCTCTTTTTCGGGGCGGTTCCAGTTCTCCGTGCTGAAGGCGTAGAGCGTGAGGTACTGCACGCCGTGGTCGGCGAAACGTTCGATGACGCGGCGGATGTTCTCTGTCCCTGCTCGATGCCCTGCGGCCCGAGGGAGCCCGCGTTGCGTTGCCCAGCGACCGTTGCCGTCCATGATCACCGCGACGTGCCGGGGCACGCGTCCGCCCGAAATCGGCGAAATGAGGTCGCCAAGGTAATCGGCTGACGCAGCCGTCGGCGCCGCGGCAGGCTCAGACTTCAAGCAGGTCGGCCTCTTTCTTCTTGGCCTCGACGTCCACGAGTGCGATGTGGCGGTCGGTGATTTTCTGGAGTTCTTCTTCGCTGCGCTTCAGGTCGTCCTGGGAGACGTCACCGTCCTTCTCCGCCTTGCGGAGCTCTTCGTGCGAATGGCGGCGGACGTTGCGAATCGCGACCCGCGCCTCTTCGGACTTGTTGTGCAGCATCTTCACGAGGTCCTTGCGGCGCTGCTCGGTGAGGGGCGGGATCGGCAGGCGCATCGTCTGACCGTCGATCGCCGGGTTCAGGCCAAGGTCCGAAGCCTGGATCGCCTTCTGGATGGCCTGGACTGCGCCCCGATCCCAGACCTGGATGGTGAGCATCCGGGCCTCGGGGGCGTTGATCGTGCCCAGTTGCTTCAGGGGCGTGGTCGCGCCGTAGTAATCGACAGGCAGCGTTTCGATCAGGCTCGGGTGGGCGCGGCCCGTGCGGATGCCGTTCAGTTCGCGCCGGAAGGACTCGATCGAGGAGTCCATCTTTTCGTCGGCGGTGAGCAGGATTTCGTCCGGGTCAGCCATTGCTGGGTCCTCCGATGGTTAGGCGCCCCCGGGGGCGTCCGCCTCCGGGTGGGTGGAAACGACTGTCCCGATTCTATCGCCCCGGAGCGCATGAAATACCGCATCGGGAGCAGCAACATCGAACACCACGATGGGGAGATGATGCTCCATGCACATGGAAAGGGCGGTAATGTCCATCACCTGGAGCCGTTTCTGGATGGCTTCGATGTGGCTCAGGCGTTCGAACCGGGTGGCTGTAGGCACTTTCGCCGGGTCGGCATCGTAGACGCCGTCGACGCCGTTCTTCGCCATCAGGAGGACTTCGCAGTCCGTTTCGATGGCGCGAAGGGCGCCGGCGGTGTCGGTCGTCATAAACGGGTTGCCGGTGCCGGCGGCGAAGATGACGATGCGGCCCTTTTCGAGGTGGCGGATGGCACGCCGCCGAATGTACGGCTCAGCGACCTGCGGGATGGGCAGCGCGCTGAGGGTGCGCACCTCGGCGTCCTGCTTTTCGAGGGCATCCTGGAGCGCGAGCGCGTTCATGATGGTGCCGAGCATGCCGGCGTAGTCCGCGGTCGCGCGGTCCATGCCGGTCTCGGCGACAACCGCACCGCGCCAGAAGTTGCCGCCGCCAACGGAAACGGCTACTTCGACGCCGCTGGCCGCGGCCGCGCAGACCTGGCGGGCGAGGTCATTGAGGGTGCGGGGATCGATGCCAAAGGCGCGATCTCCCATGAGGGCTTCACCGCTCAGCTTCACCAGCGCCCGGCGGCGGCGCGGCAGCTCCTCTGCTTCCATCCTGCGCTATTGGCCCAGTTCGAACCGGCTGAAGCGGCGGACACGGACGTTCTCGCCCGTCTTCGCCACCGCATCCTGGACGAGCTGTTCGATCGTCTTCGACGAATCGCGGATGAACGGCTGGCTGAGGAGGCAGACTTCCGCGTCCGTGCCCTCGTGCTTCGCCCGATCCGGGTCATCCTTCGAGACGAGGACCGGGTTCATGGCCGCCACCTGCATGGCCACGTTCTTGGCGAGGGTGCGGAAGTCATCGGTATTGGCGACGAAGTCGGTTTCGCAGTTGACTTCGACGATGACGCCGATGCGGCCGCCGGCGTGGATGTAGGCTTCGACGACGCCGTTCGAGGTCTCGCGCTCGGCCCGCTTGGCGGCAGCGGCAATGCCCTGCTCGCGGAGGATGGCCTTGGCTTTGGCGGTATCGCCGTTCGCCGCTTCGAGGGCGCGCTTGGCGTCCATGACGCCGGCGCCGGTCTCCTCGCGGAGTGCCTTGATTTGCTCAGTGGTGACTGCCATCGGGTTCGCGTTACTCCTGCGCCGGCGCCTGGGCAGCGGCCTGGGCCGTTGCGCTGATGGTGGTGACGGTAGCGGCTGCATCTTCGCTCGCCGCGTCATCGGGCGAAGCGGAGAAGGTGCCCGTGAACTCTTCGACCGAAACCGCAGTGCCCGCGCCCGCGCCCGATTCCTTCGCCGCGCGGCCCTCGATGGCGGCGTCGGCCACCTTGCCAAGAATCAGCTTGATGGCGCGGATGGCGTCGTCGTTGCTGGGGATCGGGTAGGCAACCGGGTCAGGGTCGCAGTTCGTATCGACCAGCGAGACGATCGGGATATTGAGCCGCTTGCATTCGGCGACCGCGATCGCTTCCTTCACGGTGTCGATGATGAACACCGCGGAAGGCAGGCGGTCCAGCTGCTTGATGCCGCCGAAGTAGCGGTTCATGCGCTCGATCTCGTTCGAAATGTCGAGCTGTTCCTTCTTCGTGAGCCGCGAGTAATCGCCGCGCTCCATGGAGGTCTCGAGCGTCTGGAGGTGCTTAATCCGGCTCTGGATGGTGCGGAAGTTGGTGAGCGTGCCGCCGAGCCAGCGGTTGTTCACGTACGGCAGGTTCGCGCGCTGCGCTTCGAGTTCGACCGTTTCGCGGGCCTGCTTCTTGGTCCCGATGATGAGGACATCGGAACCGGTCGCGACGACGTCACGGATGAACGTGATCGCCGAATCGAGCCGGGTGACGGTCTGCTGCAGGTCGATGATGTGGATGCCATTGCGCTCGGTGAAGATGAACTGGCGCATCTTCGGGTTCCAGCGCCGGGTCTGGTGGCCGAAGTGAACGCCGGCCTCCAGCAACTGCTTCATGCTGACAGGGGTAACCAGGGGATCCTCCAACATGCGGCATCATAGATTTGGCCCCTCACAGAGGAACCACAACGCCGCCTGAGAAACACAACCGTTTCAGGATAGATCAGTGCGCAGCTATCAGCGAACAGCCGACGGCTGACCGCTCCCTGCTGACGGCTAATTCCCAACCCGCTACCCTTCGCGCATGCGCGTCACCCTCATGGGCCAGGCTGCTTTCGGCGAAGCAGTCTTCAAGCGGCTTCTCGCCGATTCGGTCGAACTCGTTGCGGTCAGCGCACCGGCGCCTTCAGGCGAACGGAAGGACCCCCTGTGGGCGGCTGCCGAAGCTGCCGGCCTGCCCGTCATCGCCACGCGTTCGTTGAAAACCCCCGAGGGCAAGGGCGCATGGAAGCAACTCGGCGCCGAGCTCTGCGTGATGGCCTTCGTCACCGACATCATCCCGAACGAAGTCCTTGAATACCCGGCGAAGGGCACCATCCAGTACCACCCTAGCCTGCTGCCGCTGCATCGCGGCTCCAGCGCGATGAACTGGCCCATCATTAACGGCGAAACCGAGACCGGCCTCAGCATCTTCTGGCCCGACCAGGGGATCGATACCGGGCCCATCCTCCTCCAGAAGACCACCCCAATTGGCCCGGACCAGACCATGGGCGACCTCTACTTCAACAATCTCTTCCCCATGGGCGTCGATGCACTGGCCGAATCCGTGGCGCTGGTGGCCGCCGGCAAGGCGCCACGTATCGAACAGGACCACGCACTTTCCACGTACGAACCGCCCTGCGGCGAAGGCCACGCCCGCATCCGCTGGTACAAGCCGGCAGACGTCGTCTACAACCTCATCCGGGGCTGCAACCCCGCCCCCGGCGCCTGGACCACCTACAACGACCTCGAACTCAAGCTCTTCGATTGCCGCCTGACCGGCCGGCAGGAGCCCGGCATGCCCGGCCGCGTCCTCCGCGTCGACGACGAAGGCTTCGACGTCCGCATGAACGGCGGCGTCCTCCGCGTCCTCCGCGTCCAACCCAAGGGCGCGAAGAAAATGCCCGCGGGCGCATGGGCCAAAGAAGCGGGGCTGACGGTGAGCGCCCGGTTCGGGTAAGGCGGGACATGGTGAACGATACCCGACTCGTCCTCCAAGCCGGAGCAAATCACTCCGGTAGGTCAAGGCGCGCGACCAACGACTGGACGACTCTCCACGCATCGTCGAACGGAATGAACGCGGTGCCGGTCGAACCGATGCGGAGTTCATAGTCGATGCTCGCGCGGTCGCGAACTTCTGCGACGAACGAGCTCTTCGCAGCGACGATATCCCGATCTCGGCACTTATCAGTGAAGTACGCTGCAACTTTGGTTTCGTCGAACTGATCGGCTGACACGATTCGGGCGATATCGTACACATCTTGGGGCCGAGTTCGGTTTCTGGTGACTTGCTGCAAGAGTGCTCGGAGCTTCTCGGCAACGATGTCCTCAATAGTACAGACCGTTATCCGAGCATGTGTCGCATCGTGAAGGCTGGTCTCGACCGTCTCGCAAACCACGTCGTTGAGGCTTATCTCAACCGGTGTTGAAAACGGAGAGGGGCTTTCGGACTCGAAAAACCCCGGGAATCCCCGGAATCCGGGAAACGCCCAACCGACCGATATTTGGTAGGTTGGCTTGGTCGCTGCAAGGTTCGAAGGGTTACGCCTGACCGACTGAACCTTGCAGGCAATGGCGTAGTCGGGACTGTATGTTCGCACGGCGGCGTCCAGGATGGCCCTGATGAGTTTAGGATCGTCAGGGATTCCGCGGAGCGCCGTGTAGTCGATGTCGGTAGTTCCTCGCGGATTGTGGTAACAAAACCGAAGAGCGTTCCCGCCCTTGAATGACAGTTGGCCGGGGATTCCCCGTGCTATGGATTCAATAATCACGAACTGAACCAACCGTCGGCGCGCTTCATCCTGCGTGGCGCCGTGGGCTGCAGCCCATGCTCCGACTTCGGCCAATTCAATTGGGAACAGCCGGGAAGCCATCACTCTTCCGCCAACTCGCCGAGAGCGGCCTGCGGAACGTTGATGGAAATGTTCCAGCGCGGATCAAAAGACGACGAATACGGGTTGGCGGCTACCAGTTTCAACGAACCCCCTCTCTCTCGACGGTCCCGCCACTGGTCCAGGGTCGGGTGGCGACCCCCTAGAGCCTCAACTAGGAACCCAACCCGCTGCCGCATGACCGGACCTGCCTCCAACTGCTCCGCGTGGGCAATGAGGCGGTCGAGATTCCAGTCCCTGGCGCCAATTCGCCATGCCCTCAGAACGTTTGCTATCCCCAGACACAGACTTGGATTTTGGATCGCGTCGATCAGAGTGCGCTCGAGATCGGTGACCCAAATCATTCCGCTCGCCGTTGGCATGGCGGCGATACCAACTTCCCGGACAGACCGGGTCGGCGCCCAAACAATTGGCGTTCGGCCGATCATGCGGGGGGTTTGCGGACTAGGTCGGGGAAGGCCGACCCAATCGTCTTCTTGAGTACCCAAAGGCGGGCGGGAGTGACTACTGACTTTGGCCATACTCAGATTTCCAGGGAATTCGTTACTTATGCCGTGATGTAGCAACGCGGTTTGGAAGCAGAAGTACCCCTCGGGGTTTGCCTCTTGGAGCACCTGCTCTTCTTCCAGTGGAACGAGGTCCGCGTAAGGCGCGCTAACGACGTAAACATCACGGAGGTGCGGCGAAGCCCACGGAGTCAAGGCACCACGGCGAATCAGCGTCTGTACCAGTCGCCCGCCGTAGAGTGCGGGTGGCAAGGGCCTGCGCTCTCGTACCGCCAATCTACGAGCCAGAATCCATAGACGCCATCGACTTGTCACTCGTCTCCGTTCAGCCGCCAACTCGAGGAAGACTCGGGACGCGATATCGCCAGAACGTAGTGGTGCATGTTCAGCTTCCATGTGTACCGTCCTTAGGACGGTACACATATCCATTTGACTTGTCAACTCGTCTCGGGGGGAGTTAACGTCGAGTTATAGATGCTTTATGAGCGGCGTCCTCCGCGTCCAACCCAAAGGCGCGAAGAAAGTAGGCGCGGCGGAGTGGGCGAAAGAGGCCGGCCTGACGGTGGGCGGGCGGTTTAGTTAGCGCGAAGCCTGACGGAGGCCGCCCCTTCGAAGAAGCGGCCTCCGTCAGGCAATTCCCAATCCAAAATCCGAAATCCGCAATCCAAAATCAGCTCGGCCGCGTCATCTCGATAGGCACAACCCACTGCTCGAACTCCGCCTCCGTCAGGTACCCCAGCTTCAGCGCAGCGTCCTTCAGGCTCGTGCCTTCCTTGTGCGCCGTCTTCGCGATGCTCGCCGCCTTGTCGTACCCGATGTGGCGGTTCAGCGCGGTCACCTGCATCAGGTTCTTCGCCAGGTTCTCCTCGATCTTCGGGAGGTTCGGCTGGATGCCGGTGGCGCAGTGGTCGTTGAAGGCCTCGCAGGCGTCGCCCAGCAACTGGATGCTCATCAGCGTGTTGTGCACCATCACTGGCTTGAACACGTTGAGCTGGAAGTTGCCCTGGCTTCCGCCGAAGGCCACCGCCGCATCGTTCCCGAACACCTGCACCGCCACCATCGTCATCGCTTCCGACTGCGTGGGGTTCACCTTGCCCGGCATGATCGAACTGCCCGGCTCGTTCTCCGGGATGGTCAGCTCGCCGATGCCGTTGCGCGGCCCGGAAGCCAGCCAGCGCACGTCGTTCGCGATCTTCATCAGCGCCCCGGCAAGCGTACGAAGGGTCGCGCTCGTGGCTACGAGCGCGTCATGGGCGGCCAGCGCGGCGAACTTATTCGGCGCTGAGACGAAGGGATGGCCGGTCTCCTTCGCGAAGTACGAAGCCGCAAGGTCGCCGAACTTCGGGTGCGCGTTGAGCCCCGTACCCACCGCGGTCCCGCCGATAGCCAGCTCGTACAGCCCCTCTTCGGCGTGCCGCACCCCGGCGAGTGCGAAGTCGAGTTGGGCAACCCAGCTCCCGACTTCCTGCCCGAGGGTGATTGGCGTGGCGTCCTGAAGGTGCGTTCGTCCCACCTTCACGATGTCCTTGAACTCCGCCGACTTCGCCGCCAGGGTGTCGCGCAGCTTCTGCACCTTCGGGTACAGCTGCCGGTGCAACTGCTCGACGACCGCGATATGCATGGCCGTCGGGAAGGTGTCGTTCGAACTCTGGCCACGGTTCACGTCATCGTTCGGGTGGATCGGCGTCTTCGAACCCATCACGCCGCCGGCCATTTCGATGGCGCGGTTCGAAATGACCTCGTTAGCGTTCATGTTCGACTGGGTGCCGGAGCCGGTCTGGAAGACCACGAGGGGGAAGTGGTCGAGCAGTTGGAGCGAAATGACCTCGTCGGCCGCCCTGGCGATAAGGTCCGCCTTCTCGCGCGGCAGTTCGCCGAGGTCGGCGTTGGCAAGGGCCGCGCCCTTCTTGAGGATGCCGAGAGCGCGAACCACGCTCTTGTCCATGCGGTAACGCTCGGTACCGATGGGGAAGTTCTGGAGGGAGCGCTGGGTCTGGGCGCCCCAGTAACGGGAGGAATCAACCTCGATGGCGCCCATGGAATCGGTTTCGGTACGGGTAGGCATAGGCCGATTGTACCGCTGAGGGCGGCTTATGCCGTGCTTCCCTGGCGGCCGGGAACCGATGCGCTGGACTGGTGGGCCTGCCAGGCGTCACGCATATTCTCGAAGAGGTCGGCCGCGACCCGGGCATGGCCCGCGGGGTTGAAATGCGTGCCGTCACCGACGGTCTCGCCGCGGGCGTGCCGCCGCTCGGGAGGGAGCGGCTCATCACGGCCGAAATACTGGACGTGGAGGCCAGTACAGAGGTCTTGGAGCGCCCGGTGTACCACCTGCCGGCGCGCTTCCTTGCGCCTTCGCTGACGGCGCGTCAGCTCAGGTTCGCCGCGGCCGAGCGGCCCCTCGACGACAACGCACGTGTCTTCATGGCGAACGGCCACCCGGACCGCTTCGCTCACCCGTTCGATCACTTCGTCGCAGGTGAAGTGAGTGTCTCCGCCGAAGACCGCCTGGCCGTAGCGCCGGACCGTCCGAAACACGGCGTTGTGGGCCCAGCGTTTGCTCCCGGCGAAGCGCAGCCCGGCGTCACCGACGGCCGGCCCCATACGGCCGAGCACGCGTTTGAATCGCAGCGGCAGCGACTCATAAGCGAACGGGAAGGCCGTCACGTTCACGTACACCATGTCCGGCCGGCTTTCGGCGAGCCAACGGTCAAGCAACGCCGGCATACGCTCGTTCGGCCAGAAGTTCCGGACCGTCACCTCGACGGGTTCGCCGAATTCGGCAGCCAATTGCTCCTGCACGATTTCGTGGCGCTTCTTGCCGCCTTCGAACCACGAGCCGAGGTCCTGGCTGTTGCCAAGGAGCAGCACTTTCATGGCGCAGGAGGATAACAGTGACTCCCGTTCCGGGCGCTCACAGGTTGGTGACCAGGTACTCCAGCACCCGGCGCTCCTGGTACTCCAGGCCTTTCGCGTCGCGGGGCATGTGACGCTCTTCAGGGAAGATGAGCAGGTCGTAGCCCTTGTTCGCTTCGGTGAGGGCGACGATGAGACGGGCCGTGTGGCGGAAGTGGACGTTCTCATCGGTCATGCCGTGGACGAGCAGCAACTTGCCGCGCAGCTTGTGCGCATGGGTGAGCACGGAGCTGTCCTTGTAGCCCTCGGGGTTCGACTGTGGCGTGCCCATGTACCGCTCGGTGTAGCCGGTGTCATAGCCGTCCCAGTCCGTCACCGGCGCACCGCTCACGCCGACTTTGAAGACCTCAGGCGCCCGCATCATGGCCATGCAGGTCATGTACCCGCCGTAGCTCCAGCCGTAGATCCCCACGCGGGAGGCATCGACGTAGGGGAGCTTCGCGAGTTCGCAGACGGCGGCTACCTGGTCGTCGACTTCGACCGTGCCCATTCGGTCGGCGATGGCGGCTTCGAAGGCGAGGCCGCGGTTCGCGCTTCCCCGGTTGTCGACCTTCAGGACCACGAAACCCTGCTGCGCGAGGTACTGGGCGCGAAGGTCCACGGTCAGCGCCCACTCGTCGAGCGCGCGCTGGACGTGCGGGCCGCCGTAGACCGAGACAACAACCGGGTAGCGCTTGCCCGGTTCGAGGACCGGCGGGCGGAAGACGGCGCCGTGGAGGAGCGTGCCGTCGGCGGCATTCGCGGTGGTGAACTCGGGGACGGCAAGGCCGAGCTCCGCTGCCGTTGCTCCGTCGTTCGCGAACAGCATCTGTTCGAGCGCCCCATCGGCGGAGCGGATGGCGACGCGCGGGCCATGCTCGCGGCTGTGCCATGCGTCGATGAACCGCGAACCGTCCTTCGCGAAGGCCACGCCGTGGATGCCGGGCTCGCTCGTGAGCTGCGTCACCTCACCGCCGCCAAGCGGGACACGGTAGAGGTGGCGTTCGCGGACGGATTGCCTCGTCGCGGCGAAGTAGACCAAGCCGCGCTGTTCGTCGATGTGGTCGAGGCGGGTGACAACCCAGTCGCCGCTCGTGAGCGTGGTGCACGAGCCATCGGCGCGGTAGCGGTAGAGGTGGTTGAAGCCGGTGCGTTCGCTCTGCCAGAGGAAGCCGCCATCGTCGAGGAAGCTGGTGTCGCCGTGGAGGTTGATCCAGGGCGCCTGGCGCTCTTCGTGGAGGACGGTGGCCGACCCGGCGGGGTCGAATGCGAGCAGCCGCAGTGTGCGCTGGTCGCGTGAGAGCAACTGGCAGGTCAGCGCGCCATCGGGTCGCCAGCCGACGCGGGCGATGTAGATGTCCTTCTCCGCGCCGAGGTTCATCCATGCCGTTTCGCCGGTCACGAGGTCAACCACGCCGAGTTCGAGGATGGCGTTCGGCTCGCCGGCGAAGGGGTAGCGGTGCGGCTCATTTTCCACCCGGCTCATGCCCTGGTGGACGATGGTGTAGTCACTGATGTGGCGGCTGTCGGCGCGAATGTAGGCGAGCTTTGTGCCGGCGGGGTTCCACCAGAAGCCGCGATCGCGGTCGAGTTCTTCCTGCGCGATGAACTCTGCCAGGCCGTTGGTCAGCCCGGGCTCCGCGCCGGTCGTCAGCCGCCGCGGCGAGCCGCCGGGCACCGGCGTGACCCACAACTCGCCGTCGCGCACGAAGGCCACCTGCGAACCATCCGGGCTCAGATGGGGGTCGATCGCGCCGTGCGAGCCTTCCACTTCGACCGGTTCGCTCCCATCAATGCTAACCCAGAGGCGGCCGCCGCCTGGGACGAGCAGCACCTCGCGCGGCGCCTTCTTCGCGAACTGGTAGTCCGTCACACCGAGTTCGCGCAGGCGGGCGCGTTCGCGGCGCAGTTCCTCCTCGCGGGAGAGTGCGCCTTCCTCGGTCGAAGCAGGCGGTGGCCCGGCGATCACGCGCCGTTCACCGGTCGCAAGGTCGAACCGCCAGAGGCTGCGAACGAGGCTGCCTTCTTCGCTAAAGAGGTATGTGACCCCTAAGCCATCAGGCGTGAACTCGATGCGGCCGGGGGCGACAGCGCCGGGCCGCGGGAACGCGGCAACCTGGGCGAGGGTCAGCTGTTCGTACGGCTTTGTCATTGGGCGACCGCCTCCGCGCGCAGGGCTTCAATGTCCGCGATGGTCTTGGGGATAGCAGCGGTGAGCACCCTGCTGCCGTCAGCGGTGATCAGCACGTCGTCCTCAATGCGGATGCCGCCGAAATCGCGCAGGGCGTCTACCTTCGCCCAGTCAACGGCCGCCGCGTACTTCTCCCGGCGAGCCGGGTCGTCGATGAGCGCCTTAATGAAGTAGATGCCGGGTTCGATGGTGACGACGTAGCCGGGTTCGAGCGGGAGGTCAGCGCGGAGCCACTTCAGGCCGAAGCGGTCGCTCGGGGTGCGCCCTGCCAGGCACCCGCCGGCGTCGTGCGTCGAAAGCCCGAGCATGTGGCCCAGTCCGTGGGGGAAGAACAGCGCGTGCGCGTCCTGCTCGACCAGACCATCGGGCGTGCCTTGGAGGATGCCGAGGGATGCGAGTCCTTCGGCGATCTGCCTGCAGGCGGCGAGGTGGAGGTCCTTGTATTCGACTCCCGGGCGGGCGCCCGCAATGGCGGCCTGCTGCACGTTGAGGACCAGCTGATAGAGGTCGCGCTGAACGCCGAAGAAGGCGGCGCCGGCCGGGAAGGTCCGGGTCACGTCGCTGGCATAGCCTTCGAACTCGGCCCCGGCGTCCATGAGCACGAGTTCGCCCGCCTGCATCGTGCGGGCGGTCGGCGAGAAGTGGAGCACCGCGCCGTTCGGTCCGCTCCCGACGATGCTGCCGTAAGCGGTCCGCTCCGCGCCGTTGCGGAAGAACTCGGCTTCGACTTCGATCTGGAGCTGGCGTTCGGTCATTCCCGGTCGGGCGCGACGGAGCGCGTAGAGGTGGCCAGCGAGGGATGCATCTGCCGCGCCCTGCATCAACTGGACCTCCGAGGGATCCTTCGCTCGGCGCGACTCCGCGACCTGCTCGGTCAGGCGTTCGGAGAGCGCGGTATCGATTTCGAGTTCAAGGGCCTGCCAGCTTTCGAGGCCGTACGCGCGGGGATGGCGGCGCAGGTCCGGGTTGCCGAGGAACGCGAAGGGTTCGCCCCGGCGGGATTCGAGCCAGCCCTTGAGGTCCTCGAGGGGGCGCACCGTCAGGCCCGTTTCGGCCGCCAGTTCGGCGTGGTCAACACCGTCGCCAACCCAGACGCGGTCTTCGAGGCCAGCGCGAGGTGCGAACAGCCGCCAGCCCTCGCCGGCATCGAAGGCGAGCACCGTGCCCGGCTCGCGCGCGCCACTGAGGTAGACCGACTCTGGATGGGCATGGAACTCGTGGTACTGGTCAGTGCCTTCGACCGGGACATGGATGCCGGCCGGGATGAGGACAACTCCGCGGCGGAGGTCCCAGGCGTTGGCTATCCGCTCACGGCGGCCGGTGAGAGAAGAGGCATGGTCCACAGTCCGCTCAGTCTATGCGGTCAGGCGCTTTGGTAGTTGGCCGCTGCCGCTGCCATGGAGTTGGCGATTTCGTGGCGCAGTTCGGGCGGTGCGATGACGACGGCTTCGGGACCCCAGCCGCGCACCCACGGCGTGATTTCGAGGAGGCTCGGCAGGCTGACCTTCATACGGACACCCCCGTTGTCGAGCGGCTCGAGCTGCTGGCTCGGGTGCCAGTAGCTCTCTCGGATCCGGCTGGCCACGGCCGGCGTGAATTCAATGATGACCTCGAACTCGACTTCCCCGAAGACGACGCCGCCCCAGCTGCGGCGGAGTTGCTGGGCGATGTGCTCGACATCCGGGGGTTCGAAATCGTGCTGCGTCAGGTCGACATCGAGGATACGGTCGAGCTTGAAGATGCGAACTTCCTTGTGCTCGGAGCTGAACCCGACGACGTAGGTGCCGCTCTGCGCATGGTCGAGGATGTAGGGGTCGAGCTCAGTCGTCCGTGCGTTCGCGGAGTTCGCCGACCGGTAGGTGATGGTAGCGGTGCGGTTCGAAGCCCACGCTTCGGTCAGCCGGCGAAGCGTCTCGATATACCGTGTGTTGGCTGGGAGCTGGCCGTATTCGGTGACGGCGCGCTGCATGTGCGCGGCCAGGCCGGGCGGGAGCGCTTCGGCGACCTTTTCGAGGGCGGAGATGCCGTCGGGGTCGCGTTCATCGGCGGAGCGGAGCATCAGGCGGGTTGCGAAGTAGACGGCACGCGCCTCCTGGAGGGTGAGGCGCACCGGCCCGAAGACCATGGAGGCGCCGGGCATGAGCTTCCAGCGGCGGGCTTCGAAGACGAGGGGGACGCCCAGTTCGCTTTCGAGGGCGGAAATGTCGCGCTGGATAGTGCGCTGGCTGTAGCCGAGTTCATCGGCGAGTTGGGCGGCGCTCACGCTGCCTCGCCGGGAAAGGACATCACGGATGCGCATGAGGCGGGTAGCCCTTCGCGTTTGTTCAGTCATCGGCCGCTCCTCCCGCAAGTAGGATCGGTAGCCCCCGCCCGGGGCTGGCCGTCACCGGGAATCCTGCATCGACATCGCGACAAAACGTGTCGACTTTGGTGGTGATGGTTATCGTTGTGTGAATTTATCGACATGATCCGTGGAAGGCAATAGCCAGTATGACCCTTGCAGGACGGCCGCCCGGGCATTTTGCGGCGGCGTTGGGCACAAACGGCTGGCTCCCCTAGGATCGGACGCATGCCAGAACCCCGTCAGTTCGGACCACTCGCCTACATCACTGCTGAGGCCATCGGCCAGCCAGGCCAACGCCGCTTTCGCCTGCGGGCGATGAACGAGACTGGCGAATCGGCCACGCTCTGGCTCGAAAAAGAACAACTGACGGCGCTCGGCGACGCCATCGAGAACGTCCTCAAGGACGAGGACTTCCGTTACGTGCCGTCACCTCCCGATGACGCATCCCAACCGCCAGTGTTCCCGCTCAACACCACGTATGACTTCCGGCTCGCGCAGCTTTCGATGGGCGTCGATCGGGACGACAGGCAGGTCGTGCTGATTGCCGCTGACGGCCCAGACGAAGCGGAGGGCGTGACGAACCTGCGCGTCCACTTTGACTATCCGCGGGCCCACGAGCTGCGTGGCACGATCATCAACGTCCTGGCTGCCGGGCGGCCTCCCTGCCCGCTGTGCACCGCGCCGATGGATCCGGCCGGCCACGTCTGCGTGAGGACGAACGGCCACAACCCTCACTAACGGCAGCCCATCTCCTACGGCGTCGCCGAAGCCTCCGAGGGCGATGGCGAGACCGCGGGCGGAGACCCCGGCGGGGAAGGCGTGCCCTCAGCCGTTGGCACAGCTGTGCCGGCCTTCGCGGTTGGGCTGCCGGGAACAGCGGACGCTGTCGCGCTCGGCCGCGGTGTCACGGCGGTGGCTGTCCGGGATGGCGCCTCCGTAGGCGTGGGGGTCGCCGTTGCGGGCGGCGGTTCGTCGGGGACGTCGATTCCGGCGCCGGGCGGCGGCGGTTCGTAGGCTGGAAGTTCGCGCAGGTCGCCGGGGGCGGCTGTGTAATCGAACGCGCTCTGCTCGCCGATGACCTGGATGAAGATGGGGCCGCGCTCGAAGACGATCGGGTCCCCGCGGGGGCTCAGGAACGTCGTGTGCGCCGTGCGCGATTCCTTGTTCCACGTACCCTCGTAGGCCTGGCCGCCCGTGAAGACAGTGGCCGGGCCGCTGCCAACCTGGTCGAGGATGACGTGGCCCGACTCATCGACGACGTGGGAGGGCACGCGCATCACGATGACGGTGGCGAAGGCGAGTTGCTCCCCCGTATCGACATCGACTTCCGGCCCACCGAACTGGTAACGGAGGTAGCGGGCCTTCGCGGCGTCCCACTTCCACTGGATGTACTGCCAGGCGTAGAGGCGGCCGCTGTAGTCGACTTCGATGCCGCCCGCGGGCGCCCCGGGGGGCAAGCTCTGCCCCGGTTCGCGGAAGCGCCAGGGCAGAGTCTTCGGCGGCCCGCTGAGGCCGAGTTGGTCTGCGGCCTCACGCAGATAGGACGTACTGGTCGCCAGGTTGTAGGGCTCGGGCCGGTCGTGGTCGCGGTAGTAGTAGTTGCTGGACACGGGAGAGAACGCGTTCAGATCCTTGATCCCGTACTGGATGATCTGGCCGACGGCGTTCGCTTCGTTCTCGGTAACGGCGCCGCCCGCGTGGCCATAGAGCGCATCGAGTTCCGACACCCAGTTCACAAACGGTGTCCGCGCCGAACGGACCGGCATGATCTTGTCCGCGTCCTGGCGCCAGTAGACGGCCATCAGGCGGGTGATGCCGCCTTCGACGAACGCTTCGTAGACGAGATCGGCCCGGCTGAGGCCGGCATGGGGGTTCGCGCTCGCGGTGTTGTCGATCATGACCGCGAGCGGCAGCAGGTCCTTGCGCGCCGCCCACTCGGCGTCGCTCATCGGGACGCCGTCGAGAATGCCTGCGTGGGCGATCGGCGTTGGCGACGGGTCAACAGTCGCCGTTGCAGTGGCGGTGTTCGTACTGGTTGCCGAGGGCGTGGCTGTGGCTGTCGCAGCGGGAGTTGAAGCATCGCTTCCACCGGAGCGGACCACCACGAAGACGACGGCGACAACGACGGCGGCCAGCGCTCCCGCCGCGATCGCGATTCGTGCGCGGCCCGCTCGCCCCAAACGTTCCCACATCGCCCGGATGCTACGAACTGTTGCGAGGCCCTGCAACGCAGGCAGCATCGGTCACCGGATTCGCGGGCGTTGCGCCGACTCGCCTGCGAAGGGAAAGTAGCTGGTGATGAAACGTCTCGGGATCCTCACCAGCGGGGGCGACGCCCCGGGCATGAACGCCGCCGTTCGCGCCGCCGTCCGCACGGCCACGTTGCATGGCGTCGCCATGACCGGTTACATCGACGGCTTCAGCGGCTACGTCGCCGACGAGGTTGTCGAACTGGACGATCGGGCCGTCGGCAACATCATCCAGCGCGGCGGGACGATGATCGGCACGTCGCGCTGCCCGGAGTTCATGGATCCGGCAGTGCGGAAGGCCTCGGCCGCCCAGATGCGCGAACGCGGCGTCGACGGTCTCGTGGTCGTCGGCGGCGACGGCAGCTTCCGGGGAGCGCTCGCGCTCCAGGACGAATGCGGCGTCCCCGTCGCGGGCATCACGGGCACCATCGATAACGACGTGTACGGCACCGATGAGACGGTCGGCTTCGACACCGCGGTAAACACCGCCCTCCTCGCCATCGACCAGATCCGGGACACGAGCGAATCAACCGGGATGATGTTCTTCGTCGAAGTGATGGGCCGGACGAGCGGTGAGATCGCGCTCCACACCGCAGTCGCGGGCGGCGCGGCAGGGGTTGTCGTACCCGAAGCGTCGGCGGAGATCGAAAGCCTCATCGGCCAGCTCAAGGGGTCGTTCGAACGGGGGAAGCGCAGCCACATCATCGTCGTCTCCGAAGGCGACGAGGCTGGCGGCGCGTTCGCCGTCGGCGAAATCGTGGGCAAGGCGCTTGGCCAGCCGTACCGGGTGGTCGTGCTCGGCC
This sequence comes from Dehalococcoidia bacterium, assembly GCA_020853755.1. Lineage (GTDB taxonomy): Bacteria > Chloroflexota > Dehalococcoidia > Tepidiformales > Tepidiformaceae > Amarobacter. The sequence goes on from JADYYG010000008.1 coordinate 120,526, forward strand.
ACATCCAGCGGGGCGGCCGCCCGACGATGCGCGACCGGCTGATCGCTTCGGAAGCCGGGGCGCGCGCGGTCGAAGGCCTGCTCGCCGGGCGCTCGGGGTTCATGGTCGGCCGCCAGCGCGGCGAAGCGGTTGAGGTCCCGCTGCGCGACGTAGTGGCGCAGCAGCATCCGCCGCCAGCACTGCACCTACTCGCCCTCGCCCAGCAGCTTTCGGGCTGAGCAGGACTGCTTTTCGCGTACCATTCGACGCCACCACGCACGAGGTTCCACGACATGCCGCTCGTCTCCGCCGGCAGCCCGGCGCCCGATTTCAGCCTCAACGACCAGCACGGCGAGACCGTCACCCGCGAATCACTCGCCGGGCGGTGGGCCGTCATCTACTTCTACCCGCGCGACAACACCCCGGGCTGCACCCGCGAGGCGTGCAACTTCCGCGACAACCATGCCGCGATCGAGGCGCTCGGCGCGCGGGTCATCGGCGTGAGCGGCGATAGCGAGGCCTCCCACCAGAAGTTCGCCGAGAAATACGAACTGCCATTCACGCTGCTCGTCGACACCGGAAACACGATGGCCCGGGCGTACGGCGCATGGGGCGAAAAGAAGAACTACGGCAAGACCTACGAAGGGATCATCCGCTCTACGGTGGTCATCGACCCGGCCGGAAACGTGGTGAAGGTGTGGCCGCGCGTGAAGCCGGACAACCACGGCGGCGAAGTCCTCGAATGGCTGAAGGCGAACGCGGCGTAGGCGCCTTCGCGAGTATGCGGGCCGCCCGCTAGGATCGGCTCACTGCTTCGGGGGTGTGTTCGATGTCGTTCTACGGGGAACAGGTGCGCTGCTCGCGCGTCCTGGAGAGTGATGGGACGCCGCCGCACGCGCTGCCGGGTGACCGCCCGGTTTGGACGCGCGACCGCACGGTCGACGTGAAGCACATCAAGATCGATATCAAGCTGGACATCCCGGGCCGGGGCGTTTCCGGTACGGCCACGCACACGGTCGCCCCGCTGAACGACGGGTGCCGTTACGCCGAGTTCGACGCCATCGACATGGAGATTTCGGCGGTCTCGGTAGCCCGGAAGCCGGCAGAGTTCAGCTACGACGGCGCGAAGCTCCGCGTTGACCTCGGCGAAGGACGCCGTCGCGGCCAGGACCTTCCGGTCGCGATTACTTACTCCGCGCACCCGCGAATCGGCATGTACTTCATCCACCCGGATGAGGGCTACCCCGAGAAGCCCGTGCAGGTCTGGACCCAGTGCCAGGACGAAGACACGCGCTACTGGCTGCCGTCGTTTGACCACCCGAGCGAGAAGCAGACCAGCGAGTTGATTGTGACCGTGCCGGGCAACTGGTTCGCGCTCTCGAACGGGCGGCTGCTCGAAGACAAGGCGAACCGTGACGGCACGCGCCGCTTCCACTGGCATCAGGATCGGCCGCACAGCACCTACCTGTTCACCCTCACCGCGGGGGAGTTCGCGCGCATCGATGCTTCGCGGGATGACCTGACGATCGACTACTTCGTCGAGCCGCGGGACGTGGAAGACGCCCAGAGGACGTTCGCCAACACACCGGAGATGATCGCGCTCTTCGAGCGCCTGTTCGACGCGAAGTACCCGTGGTCGAAGTACAGCCAGGTGGTCGTCCGCGACTTCGTCTTCGGCGGGATGGAGAACACGAGCGCGACGACGATGACGGAGAACATCCTCTTCGACCGGAAGGCGGCGCGGGACCACACGAGCGACCCGCTCATTTCGCACGAACTGGCCCACCAGTGGTTCGGCGACCTGATGACCTGCCGCGACTGGTCCCACGGCTGGCTGAACGAGCGCTTCGCGACATTCCTCGAAATGCTCTGGGACGAACACCACCTGGGCATCGATATGTACCGGCAGGGCGCCATCGAGAACGCGGGCCTGTACTTCGACGAACGGTACCGGCGGCCCATCGTGACGAACGTCTTCCACGAGCCGATCGACCTGTTCGACCGGCACCTGTACGAGAAGGGTTCGGTGGTGCTGGCGATGCTCCGGGCGCTGCTCGGAGACGACCAGTTCTTCCGCGGCATCCAGCGCTACATCCGCGACAACCAGGAGCGGAGCGTCATCACGCAGGACCTCGCGAGCGCCTTCGAAGCCGAGACCGGACGCAACCTCGACTGGTTCTTCGACCAGTGGGTGTACAAGCCGGGGCACCCGGCCTTCCGCGTCGCCTGGAACTACGACGACGACCGGAAGCTCGCGACCGTGTCGGTGAAGCAGACGCAGGCCACGGAGAACGGCACGCCGGTCTTCCGGATGCCAGTGACGATCGACTTCCGCAAGGGCCGGGCGCGGCCGCAGGCGTTCCGGGTGGAAATTACGGAGCGCGAGCACACGTTCGCGTTCCCGCTGGCGGCACGGCCCGACCTCTGCCGGTTCGACCCGTATGGGGGCATCCTGAAGGAGCTCGAATTCGACAAGTCGGTTGGCGAACTGCGGCTGCAGCTGCGCGATGACGACGATATCGGCGGGCGCCAGTTCGCGGCGCGCGAACTCGGCAAGAAGGGCGGCGCCGAAGCCACCCGGGCCCTCGAAGATGCGGTTACGAACGACCGGTTCTGGGCCTGCCAGGCCGCGGCGGCGAAAGCTCTCGGCGAAATCAAGACGGAGGCGGCTCGCGATGCGCTGCTGCGCTGCCTCTCTGTACGGAACCCGAAAGCACGCCGCGCCGTGGTAGCCGCGCTGGCACAGTTCAAGGGCGACGAGGCGGTGTTCGCCGCGCTTGAACCGCTCGCCCGGCGGGACCAGTCGTGGTTCGTCGAAGCGGAAGCGAACCGGAGCATCGGCAAACTGCGGCTGCCCGCGTCGTTCGACGTGCTCGCCCGGAACATCGACCGCGACTCGTTCCGGCAGGTCGTCCGCGTCGGCTGCATCGACGGGCTGGTGGAGCTGCGCGAGGAAGCGGGACTCGAGCTGCTGGAGCGTGTAGCCGCCTACGGGCAGCCGTTCCAGGCGCGCACCCCGGCGGTCGGCGCGTTGGCGCGGCTGGGCCTGTTCTTCCCCGAACGGCAGAAGGCGCTCGGCGAACTGATCGCGGGCTACCTTGATGACCCCGACTTCCGCGTGCGCATCGGCGCCGCCAACGCGCTCAAGACCCTGAAGGCGGACGACCAGGTTCCTGCGCTGGAACGGATGGCGGCGCGCGAACTCGACGGGCGCGGCGTGCGCATGGCCCGCGAGAACGCCCTCGCCCTGCGTAAGGGCGCCGGTACCGACGAGGAAGTGCGCAAGCTGCGGGAGGAGTTCGAGACGATCCGCGACGAGAACGCGAAGCTGCGCGAGCGGCTCACGCAACTCGAGGCGCGGGATCGCGGCTGACCCTCGCCCGTTCGTATACTCAGGGCGTGCAGCCACCCTTCATCCTCGCCATTGACCAGGGGACCACGAGTTCCCGGGCGCTCATCGTCGATGCGGCGGGCGAGGTGGCAGGCCTCGGGCAGCAGTCGTTCACCCAGCACTTCCCGCAGCCCGGCTGGGTAGAGCACGACCCCGAAGAGATCTGGACCACAACGGTCGAGTCCATCGGTATCGCCCTGGCGCAGGCGGGCCTGGCTGTCTCCGAACTGACGGCTGTCGGCGTCACCAACCAGCGCGAGACCGTAGTCGTTTGGGACCGGCGCACGGGCGAACCGCTCCACAACGCTATCGTCTGGCAGGATCGGCGCACCGCAGCAATCTGCGAAGGCCTCCGCGCAGCCGGTCACGAGGACGCCGTCACGGCCGCCACCGGGCTCAAGCTCGACCCGTATTTTTCGGGCACAAAGCTCACCTGGCTACTCCAATCCCAACCAGACCTCCGCCGCAGGGCCGAGGCGGGCGAGGTGGCGGCCGGGACGATCGACTCGTGGCTCGTGTGGAAGCTCACCGGCGGGCAGCGGCACGTCACCGACTTCACCAACGCGAGCCGCACGCTCCTCTTCAACATCAATCGCGGGCGCTGGGACGACGCGCTCTGCGACCTGCTCCAGGTTCCGCGGGCGATGCTTCCGCAGGCGCAGCCTTCGCGCTCGCTCTTCGGCGCAACGTCCGAGCATGTCTTCGGCGCACGGCTGCCGATCACAGGGATAGCCGGCGACCAGCAGTCGGCGCTGTTCGGGCAGGGCGGTTTCGAATCAGGTATCGCGAAAAACACCTATGGCACCGGCACATTCCTCCTGGCCAACGCCGGCGTGCGCCCCGTGCGTTCCGAGGCCGGGCTGCTCAGTTCCATCGGCGCGGGCGCCGGGCCGACTGGCCCCGAGTACGTTCTCGAAGGGTCTGTGTTCGTTGGCGGCGCGCTGGTCCAATGGCTCCGCGACGAACTGCGGCTGGTGAGCCGGAGCGAGGAAATCGAGGCGGCCGCGGAGTCGGTCCCGGACAACGGCGGCGTCTCCATTGTCCCGGCGTTCGCGGGCCTCGGCGCCCCGGACTGGGACCCACACGCTCGCGGGGCAATCCTCGGGCTGACACGCGGGACGACCGCCGGGCACATCGCGCGCGCCGCCCTCGAGGCTATCGCGCTCTCCTCGGCCGAACTGCTGGACGTGATGAACCGCGAGCTGCCCGAGACCGTCGCCGAACTGCGCGTCGATGGCGGCGCAGCCCGCAACAACCTGCTCATGCAACTGCAGGCGGACTTCGCCGGCGTACCGGTCGAGCGGCCAGTCAACACCGAGACCACGGCGCTCGGGGCTGCCTACCTCGCCGGTCTCGAAGCGGGTGTCTGGGCTTCGACCGCGGAGGTCGAGTCGCTGCGGCAGGTGGACCGCGTGTTCGAGCCGCGCCTGAGTTCCGCCGAACGGCACTCACGGCTGGCGCAGTGGCGTCGGGCCGTCGAGCGCACACTCGACTGGGCGACGGAATGAACCTCGCCGAGGCGGCATCGGGCGAACCGTTCGACGCTGTCATCATCGGCGGCGGCATCAACGGCTGCGCAATCGCAGAAGAGGCGGCCATCCGCGGGCTGCGGGTCGCGCTCATCGAACAGTCAGACTTCGGGTTCGGCACCACCTGGCGGTCGACGAAGCTGATCCACGGCGGGCTGCGCTACCTCGAACACGGCGACGTCCGGCTCGTGCGCGAATCACTGCGCGAACGCTCCTGGCTGCTGAAGACGCGGCCGTACCTGGTGACGCCGCAGCGCTTCGTCCTGCCCACGCTGCCATGGTCACGCCGCCCCGAATGGCAGTTGCGCGTCGGCCTCGCGACGTACGACATGCTGGCGCTGTACCGGGGCGTCCCGGGCCACCGCCATCTCGGGCGCGCGCGCCTGCGGGAGCTCGCACCGTACCTGCCGGAGGCCGCGACCTCGGGGTTCAGCTTCTTCGATGCGCGCGTGCACTCTCCGGAGCGGCTGGCGCTCGAACTGGCGCTCAACGCGCGAGACCACGGCGCGCTCATCGCGAATCACACCGCCGTCACCGCCATCAACGCCGAGGGTGGCGCGGTCAGCAGTGTCACGGTCGAAGCGGGCGGCCAGCAGTTCGAACTCCCGGCGAGCGCGGTCATCAACGCCGCAGGACCCTGGGTCGATGCGGTGAACGCACACGGGGGACTCCCCGGGGTCGAACTCCTCGGCCTGACGCGGGGAACCCACATCGTGGTCGAGTTCGACGGGCCGCCGGGGCGCGACGCCGTGTTCTCGACGGCGAAGAGCGACGGCCGCGTGTTCTTCGCCGTGCCGCAGGGGCCGCTGCTGCTCATCGGCACGACCGACGAGCGGTTCGAAGGGGACCCCGGCGCGATTCGCCCGGACTCCAACGACATCGACTACCTGCTGGATGAGGCACAGGCGCTGATGCCGGGCCGGGACATCACCCGCGACCGCATCCGGTACGCCTACGCCGGGTTGCGGCCGCTGCAGCGCGTCGCAGGCGGGCCGGAAGCGGCAATCAGCCGGCGCCACAGCGTTATCCACCACGACCGCCACGGCGGGCCGCGCGGGATGTACAGCCTCGTCGGGGGCAAACTCAGCACGTTCCGCCCGCTCGCGCGCGAAGTTGCGGAATTGCTCGGGGCGCCGAACCCGCGGCGTCGCATCGACGACCCGGTGGCCCCGGACTGGAAACAGGCGCTGCGGGACTCCGGGCTGCGGATGGACCAGAAGCAGCACCTGCGGGTCTACGGCCCGGCCATCGGGAGCGTACTCGACCTCGGACGCGGGGAACTCTGCCGGCATTGCGGCGCGATTGAAGGCGAAGTGCGCCACGCCGCCCGAAACGAAGCGGCCGCCACCCTCGGCGACCTGATGATGCGCCGGACGGGCATCTCGTGGGCTGCGTGCCGCGGCCTGTGCTGCGCCGAGGCCGTCGCGAGCATCGCCGGCGAAGAACTCGGATGGGACGCCGCGAGGCGCGAGCGCGAACTCCGCAGCTTCCGCAGGGAACTCGACTTCCACCTGCCGAGGATCGACCAACTCGACGGGGCGTCGGCATGAGCGAGCCGGAATCGTTCGACCTCGCTGTGCGGCGGGCCGCCCAGCTGCTGCGCCGGAGCCAGCACGCGGTCGCGCTCACAGGCGCCGGGCTGTCGGCCGAAAGCGGCATTCCGACCTACCGCGGCACTGGCGGCGTCTGGACGCGGTTCGGGGAGCCGACGATCGACGGCTGGGACCTGTTCTGCCAGGACCCGGAAGCATGGTGGGAGCACGCCCTCGAACACCGCGTCGGCGGCTCCGAGTTCTCCGAGGCGCTCGACCGTGCGGTCCCGAACCCGGGCCACTACGCCATGGCCGAACTGGAGCACATGGGCCGCCTCGCCCACGTCATCACCCAGAACATCGACAACCTGCAGAACGTCGCCGGCAGCCGTCACATCACCGAGATCCACGGCAACCGGGCGAAGGCGCGCTGCATGCGCTGCGGCCTCCGCTTCCCCCTCAACACCATCGACACGAGCATCCTGCCGCCGGTGTGCAAGGAGTGCGGCGGCATCCTCAAGAACGACGTGGTGATGTTCGGCGAGCCAATCCCGCAGGATGTCCTCGATACCTGTTACCGCCAGACCTACCGCGCCGACCTCTTCCTTGTGGTGGGCACGAGCGCGGTGGTCTTCCCGGCGGCAGAGTTCCCGATCATGGCGAAGCGCCGCGGCTACCCGCTCATCGAAATCAACCCGGAAGAGACCTCGCTGAGCGACATCGCGGACGTGATTGTCCGCGCACCCGCGGGCGAGGCGGTCCCTGCGCTGGTGGAGTTGCTGCTGGTCCCCTGAGGCCGGACCAGGCAAGGTTTCGAATCTGGAATCCTGTGTAGCTACCGTGTGGCCACAGGTCCGCGACGGTTCCTAGTAGACTCCGGGAAGGAGGCGCCAGCGCACGCGTTCCTTATATGAGGCGTAGTCGCTGGTGGCGGTGAGGATCCGTTCTTCAGCCGCGATGCGAAGCACCTGGAACACCGTGATCGTGATGATCAGCGCGATGTTGTACCACCAGAGGTTCGCAATGACGAAGCCGAGCATCGTGATGGAATGGGAGAAGTAGATTGGGTGGCGGACGAACCGGTACGGCCCGCCGACCTTGAGGCCGCGGTTGGCCGCCACGACGCCGAAGCTCTTGCCAAGGGTGAGGAAGCTGATGATGACGCAGGTCAGCCCGAGCACCTGGATTCCGCTCCCGTAGAGTTCGAGAAAGCCGCCGCTATCGTGCGGGCGCATGGCGAGGGGCAACCAGCCGCCGAGCGTCGCCACTACCCAGTCCCACGGCCGCTGCGATGTGGCCTGGCTGCGGCGGCGAGTGAGGAACATGAAGACCAGGAGGCCCTGTTCAGCGGCGAAGAAGACGTTCGAGAGGTTGTGCGTCTGGTAGGCGTGGAGGCCGTGTACATAGAAGAAGAGGCCGGAGATGCAGACGAGGGCCGCATCCTGGACCATGCCGAGCCGGCGGGCGCTGGCTGACTGGGGCCTCGTGCGCTGCGGGACGGTGGCAGCTGCGGTCATTCGGTGAACCTCCTGTTCGGGGCGCGCGCGAGCGTCGATCTCCCCTGTAGAGATTCGGCAGGCGCCCTCGTTTCCGGCAGAGATGGGCTCGAGCGAAGGGAATCAGCGAACGAGGGGGACAACCCGGTGAATAGCAGGTGGCGGGGCTTTAGGAACCCCGGGAAACGTCGAAAGTGCTAGTAGCTTCATCGGTGAGGCGCCAGGTCCCAAGAAGAGCGGCGGCGAAGGCCAACCCGGAAACGGGGTTCGCAGTCGTAAGGGGAGGGACAACCGGCCATGGGGGCCGGGGGAGGCATGGCACTGCACCGAACGGGCAAACCGAGGGGTAAAGCCCCAACCAGGAAAGAGGTAGGAGAACCAACATGTCGAAGATCAAGAACTGGGCAATCAGCAAGGCTGTCAAGCTGCAGAGCCGCGACGAAGAAGGCCAGGGCCTCGCCGAATACGGCCTGATCCTCGCCCTCATCGCCGTCGTCTGCATCGCCGCCCTGACCGCCCTCGGCGGTGGCATCGCCGGCACGCTCGGCACCATCACCGGCTCGCTCTAAGCCACAGACCCTCCGGGTTCATCCCCGGAACAGCAGAGGGGTGGGCGACCACGGTCACCCACCCCTTTCGCGCTTTCTCAACCAGGGTTGGTCCCCGGGAAGACGGTAAACGCATGGAAGCACTCCCAACGGCCGGCAAACGCCGCTCTCGCCTCGCCCGGATTGCCGGGCGGTTGAGGAAGACCGAAGCAGGACAGGCGCTCGTCGAGTTCACCCTTATCCTGCCGATCTTCCTCTTGCTGTTGTTCGCGATCGTGGACTTTGGCCGAGGGTTCTACACCTGGCTGCTGGTCACCAATGCCGCCCGCGAGGGCGCACGCGTCGCTGCGGTGCAATCCGACGGGGCGGCCATCGATGCGCGCATCTATGACAGCTTCTGCGACAACTACCCGTCGAGCTGCGGCCTGGACCCGGCCAAGCTGAGCATCACCAAGACGAACGTCCAGGGGTCGCGTGGCAGTTCTGTCGCCATCGACCTGTCGTACAACTTCCAGTTCGCCACCCCCATTGGCGGCATCCTCAACATCGTGAGCGGCGGCAACCTGACCGCTCCAACGATCACGGCGCACACCTCGATGCGCCTGGAGTAACTCCCGAATCCCCCACAGCTGGAGGCCGCCGATGGTTCGGTCCCTTCTCCACCCGCGCACCAAACGAGAGGCTGGACAGGCTTTGCCCATGTTCGCCTTAATGGTGTTTATCATCCTGGGCTTCTGCGCGATGAGCATCGACGTTGGCCGCTATGTGTGGGCCCGGACGTCGATGCAGGCTGGCGTTGACGCTGCCGCCATCGCCGCGGCGCAGGATATGCCCGACTGGGCGGCCGCCCAGAACACCGCAGCAACCTATTGGACCGACAACTCGGGCTTCATTCAGAGCCAGGGCACGAACGTCCAGTTCAGCGTGACCCAGGTCCCCGGAAACAAGCGTATCCGCGTCGAAGGGGACGCAGACATTCCCACCTGGTTCGCGAAGTTCTTCGGCGTACCGCAATGGCATGTCTCGGCCAGCGGCGACGCGGAAGCGCAGGTGCTCGATATCGCCGTCGTTCTCGACATTTCGGGATCCATGTGCAAGCACCCGGCGCTCCCGAGCTTCCTCGAGATCGAGAGTGGGAACGCCCTGATGAGTCCCGGGCGGCTGACGCCGTACACCCCTGGCGGAGTTTCGCCCGCGTACCAGTTCCCGGTGCTGGCCGCGCCGATTTCGGCGCCGACGGGTTCGAGTATCACGATCACGTTGAACGACGTGCGCATGTTCGCAAGCACGAACGCGACGGCGAACCAGCGGAACTTCGGCAGCAACTGGAACAGTTCGACACCGTACTGGCAGCGCACGTTCAGTTCGGGCGGCACGGTACGGTCGGGGATGATCCTTATTAAGAACAGCAGCGGGAACGGCTATGAGATCTTCAAGATCACGGCTGTGAACGTCGCATCGAACACGTTGACGGTCACGCGCGCACAATCGGCGCCGGGGTACGGGTTCACGCCGCCGCAATCGGCGCACTCATCCGGCGCAGAGATCTGGGCAAACCGCTACACCGGCCCGAACGGGTCGGACTACTGCGACGCCGTGTCGAAGTACAAGGCCTCATCGAGCGTGAACGGGCCGCACGAGCCGTTCGACTCCGCTGTCAACAGCGCGAAGTACTTCATCAGCCTGTTCAACCCGTCATACGACAAGATCGGCCTGGCCACCTTCTCGAGCGATGGGGCGATCCGGCAGAACCTGACAAACAGCTTCTCCTCGGTCGACAGTTCGATCGACAACGTCTTCTATCCGGCGGGGTCGACGAACATCGCTCACGGCATTGCCCGGGGGAGGGCGATCCTCGATGGATCCGGGAAGCGAGCAAACGCGGTGAGGGTGATGGTCGTCCTCACCGACGGTATCCCGAACCAATACTGTACGAACGGCTACGAGAGTTCTTCGTGCAGCAACGGTTCGACAAGCGACCCGAGTTCCTGCCCCGCGCCTTCGAACACTTCGATTGCGGCGGCCATCAACCAGGCGGCGGTGGCGAAGGCAGGGGATATCACGGTCTACACGATCGGCCTTGGAGCCGGCGTGCTGGACTGCATCCTCACCGACATCGCCACGGCCGGCGGCGGCGCTTACTACAAAGCGCCGAGCCCGGCAGACCTCGACGACGCCTTCAAGGCGATCGCCGAGCGGACCCACATCGCCCTGGTGAAGTAGCCCTTCGCCGACGAGCAGAACCAGCGCAGAAAACCGGATCCCCGCCCCGTCCTTTTCGGACCGTCAAGGCGGGGATTCGGTTTTCTGGCAACAGGGGTTTACCCGGCCTGTAGGAACCCGGTTAGACCGCCGATATAGGAAGGGAAAGGGGAGGAGCAGCACTGTGAACCGAACAATCGCGGCAGCTTCCAGCAATTCTTCTCGAAACCGTGGGGTCCTTCTACTGGCCGCGGTTTTCGGCATCCTGAGCGCAATGCTCATGTTCGCCTTCCTCAGTTCGAGGGGCGGCGGTGACGGCATCAGCCAGAAACTCGCCGAAGGCGAAGGGGCGCAGACCGTCGTCGTCGTGGCGAAGAACGTCAACGTGGGCGACAAGATCACGGCTGACATGCTGGCCACTAAGACCATCCCGGCGACGGCACTCGTCGACGGCTGGATCAAGGACAGCGATGCCCAGACGCTGGTCGGCCAGGTTGCCGTCGCGCCGCTGTACGCGGGCGAGCAGCTCATCAACTCGAAGCTCAGCAGCTTTGCCAACCAGAACACGCTGACCTGGAAGATCCCGGACGGCATGCGCGCCCTCTCGCTGATGGTGCCGCACGAGGCGTGGATCGCGGGCGGCCTCCCGCAGCCGGGGGACCGCGTCGACATCCTCGGGATCACGGCGTACGAAGTAACCGACCCGCTGACCGGCCAGGCCAAGCCCGACCTCGTGGGCGGATATATCGCCCAGGACGTCGAAGTCCTCGCCGTCGCCCAGAGCGTCGTGAAGACGGTGCCGAAGGTGGCTGACAGCAAGGACGGGAACGGCGGCGCGGCGGTCAGCACGAACCCGGCCAGCCAGGCAATCAGCCCGGACCAGGCGGACGCGACCTACGAGAAGGCTATCTCGATCACGATTGCCCTGCCGCCGGACCTGGTGGCCAAGGTAGCGATGATCGACGCGATGAAGGACGACGAAGGGCAATACCGAATCCTGCCGCGCCAGAAGGGCGATGCGGACCCGATTTCGGGCAAGACCGTCTACTCCTTCGAAGACATTTTCCCGGTGAAGAAGTAGCCGGGCTGAGAACAACCACGGGCGGCCTCTGAGGAAGGGGCCGCCTCAATCGAGCACGGGCGCCCGGCGGTCTCCGGGGGCGACAACGGTGGAGGAACAAGGATGGCACGGGTACCGCAACTGATTGTTGTTGATCCGGACCGCGAGAGTTCGGCGGAGATGGCGAAGACGCTTTCGATGCAGGGCTTCCAGGTGCTGGCGACGGCCGGCTACGGCGTCGAGGCGTTCACGCTCTGCTTCCAGATGCGGCCCGACCTCGTGTTGATGCGCATTGAGGAGCCACTGGTCCGCCCGGTGCAGACCCTCTCGCGCATTAACGACGGCCTGCCGGATCTCCCCATCATCGTCTTCTCCACAGAGGCGAACATCCGGCTCATGCGCCAGTCGATGGTCGGCGGCGCATCGGATTATCTCCAGGAGCCGTACACCTCGGAGGAGCTCGAATCCTCGATCATGCGCGTGCTCGAAAAGAAGGAGCGCGAGGGCATGCGGCGGCGGGGCGAACTGGCCGACCCGGTGGCCCAGGGGACGATCATTACCGTGTTCGGCGCCAAGGGAGGCATTGGCAAGACCACCATCGCCTCCAACCTTGCAGTCGCGCTTGCCACCGAAGCGCACCAGACTGTCGCCCTCGTTGACATGGACACGCGCTTCGGCGACGTCGCCATCACCATGGACATCCCGGTCGAGCGTTCGATTGCGGACCTCGCCCGGAACCTCGACAACGTCGACCGCAACTCGCTGCGGGACTACCTGGTCCAGCACGAGTCGGGTGTCCGCATCCTGCCGGCGCCGACGCGCCCCAGTGACTGGCGGAACCTGAGCTCGCACCATATCCGGGACGTCGTCGATGTGCTTTCGCAAACACACGACTTCGTGATCCTGGACACGCCGGGCACGTTCAACGAAATCGTGGCAGCGGCGATCGAAGTGGGCACCATGATCCTGCTTATCACCACGCTGGACATGGCAAGCATCAAGGACACAGTCCTGGCACTCGAGATGCTGCACGAACGGTTCGGGAACGACGACGAGCGGATCAAGGTTGTCCTGAACCGCGCGGGCGTCGATACCGGCGTTCGGGAGAAGGACGTCGAGCGGACGCTGGACACAGAGTTGTGGTGGAAGATCCCGCAGGACAACGAAGTGGTGAAGGCCGCCCAGCTGGGCCGGCCAATCGTCCTGAGCCGGCCGAACAGCCGCGTCGCAGGGGAGATCAAAGAGATCGCACGCGCCCTCGCCGGCATCCGGCAGCGCGCCAAGGCGAAGGGCAAGAGTGGCGGGTTCAGCCTGGGCCGCCTTTTCAAGAAGAGCGCTTAGGGCACGCGAGGTAAGACGAAATGGCAGACGACTCACGCGACCGGCAATCCCCGGGGGACGACAAGCCCGCCTTTGGCTGGGCGAACGCGCGCCGGCGTCTCGGCGCTGACGGCGCGAAGGCGAACGGCGAAGGCGAACCATCGGCGCCGCCGCCACCTGCCCAGGAGACGGCACGGCTTCGGCCCTCGGGCCAACTGCAGCGCCCGGCGCCCCAGGGCCGCTCCTGGGGCGAAGTCGAATCCATTGCGCCGCCGCCGGGCATCCCGGGGCAGCCGCGGATGAGCGCCGTGCGCACCTCGCCGCAGAGCACGCCGCCGGATACAACGGCCAGCCGCGAACTGCAGCGCCCGGAACCGATGCGGCCGGCGCCGCGGCCAGTCGAGTCCCTCGGCGGCGTGAAGGGCGCGAACCCGCAGGCCGAAGCTGCCAAGATCCGCCTGCACGAACTGCTCATCGAAGAGCTGGAACACGGCGCGCTCGAAGGCCTGGCGCCGGAACAACAGCGCGACGCCGTGATGAAGGCCGCGCGCGAACTCCTCCAGCAGGAGGGCATCCAGCTCGGCGGGACGAGCCGCGAGGAACTCCTCGAAGCCGTCGCCGACGAAGCGCTCGGCCTCGGCCCCCTCGAACCACTGCTCCGCGACCCTTCCGTTTCGGAAGTGATGGTCAACGACATCGACAAGGTGTACTTCGAACGCGAAGGGCGCATCTTCCGCAGCCCGGTACGCTTCCGCGACAAGCAGCACGTGATGCGCATCATCGAGCGCATCGTGGCGCCGCTCGGCCGCCGCATCGACGAATCGAGTCCGATGGTGGACGCCCGTCTCCCTGACGGTTCCCGCGTCAACATCACCATCCCACCGGCCTCGCCGAAGGCGCCGAGCATCACCATCCGGAAGTTCCGGGCGGACAAGATGCGCATGGCGGACCTCATCGGGGTCGGCGCCTTGAGCGAAGCCACCGCCGAGTTCCTGGCGATGTGCGTCCGCGCGCACATGAACATCATCATCAGCGGCGGTACCGGCACCGGTAAGACGACGATGCTGAACGCACTCTCGGCGTTCATCCCGAACACCGAGCGCATCGTGACGATCGAGGACCCGTCGGAACTCCGCCTCCAGCAGGACCACGTCATCACCCTCGAAGCGCGGCCCGCCTCGATTGAAGGCAAGAACCAGATCAAGCAGCGCGACCTGGTGAGGAACTGCCTGCGTATGCGCCCGGACCGCATCATCGTTGGTGAGGTCCGCGGCGAGGAAGCCTTCGACATGCTGCAGGCCATGAACACCGGCCATGACGGCTCCATCTCGACGATTCACGCGAACAACCCGCGCGAGGCGCTTTCGAGAATGGAGAACATGGTGCTGATGGCCGGGATGGAGTTGCCGTCACGCGCCATCCGCGAGCAGGTGGCCTCGGCCATCCACCTCTTCATCCAGATCAGCCGCCTCCAGGACGGCTCGCGCAAAGTCACGCATGTGACCGAGGTGAGCGGCATGGAAGGCGACACGATCACCCTCCAGGACATCTTCCTCTTCAAGCTTGACCGCGTGGACGAGGACGGGAAGGTCCACGGGGCGATGAAGCCGACGGGAATCCGGCCTGGCTTCGTGCACAAATTCGCTATCGCAGGCATCGAACTGCCCAACTCCCTCTTCGGGACCGCGGAAGGCTGGTAAGCAGATGTTGATGATCCTCGCCGCCCTATGCGCAGGCGCGTTCGCAACCACGGGAGTGCTGTGGTTCGCGGGCGCGGGCGCCGCCAACGTGCAGGCTGCCGCCCGCCTGAACCGGCTGAAAGAAGCCGAGGCAGCGCTGCCCACCGACACGAAGATCAGCTTCCGCCGCCGCGGCGCCGTGAGCCTGGCCGGTATCACCGTGCTTTCGGGCAACCTCGCCGGGAACTGGGGGAAAGACCTCGAACGAGCCGGGCTGACGATTAACGCAAAGGAGTACCTGTTCATCCGCATCGCGGTTGGGCTGATGCTCTCCGTGGTTGGGATGATGTTCTCGCCGATCCCGATCCTGGCGGTGGTCGGACTCCCGCTCGGGTTCCTCGCTACCGGCTTCTGGCTGAAGCGGAAAAAGGCCAGCCGCCTCCACAAGATGGAGAGCCAGCTGGTCGAACTTCTGCAGATGCTTTCGAGCGGCCTGCGCGCTGGCTTCGGCCTGCTCCAGGCGCTCGAAGCGGCGGCTGAGCAGACACCCGCGCCACTCCAGCTCGAAATCCGGCGAACCCTCCGCGATACGGCGATGGGCGCAAGCGTGGAGCAGGCGCTGACCTCGCTCAACGAACGCGTCGGGAGCCCGGACTTCGACATCGTGATCACGGCCATCCTCATCCAGCGTTCGGTCGGCGGTAACCTCGCCGAAATCCTGGACAACGTGGCGCACACGATGCGGGAACGGGAGCGCATCCGGGGCGAGATTCGCACGCTGACCTCGCAGCAGCGGATGACGGGCTATGTGATCGGCGGCATCCCGATCGGGCTGCTGATGATCTTCTTTGTCATCAGCCCGGAGTTCACGAGCCTGCTCTTCACGGACAAGCTCGGGCGCATGCTGCTGATGGGCGCCGCCGTTTCAGAGACCCTCGGGTTCCTGGTCATCCAAAAAATCGTGAACATCGAGATCTAAAATGCCATTTCTCATTGCCATCTCAACGTTCGTAACAGTCACGCTGATGGTGTACGGCTTGCTCCACAAGTCCGTCGCCGGAGGCGCGATGGATATGCGGCTTGGCGGCCTGCGCTACACGCGCCCGGCCAAAGAGGCGCTGCCGGACCCCGAAGCCGCCTTCAGCCAGCGCGTCTTGCGGCCGATGGTCCGCATGCTCTCGGCAAAGGCAAACGGCGTGCTGCCTTCGAACATGTCCGAGCGGCTGGAGAAGGCGCTCGTCCAGGGCGGGATGAAGATCAAGCCGGGTCAGTTGCTCCTGATCGTGGCATTCACGACTGGCGTGCTGCCGTCGCTGATGACGCTGTACATGTTCAGCGTGGGCCAGCCATTCAAGATCGTCGCCGGGACGTTCGGCGTGATGACGGCGCTGGGCGTGTATGGGCCGCGGATCATGATCCTCGGGCGGATCAACCGCCGGAAGAAGGAGATCTGGCGATCACTGCCGGACGCCTTCGACCTCATCACGGCATCGGTCGAGGCCGGCCTCGGCATCGATGCGGCATTCACTAGGGTGATCGAGAAAGTGCACGGACCGTTCGCCGAAGAGCTGACGCGGACGATGCGCGAGATCCAGATGGGCCGCGCGCGGCGGGACGCCTTCATCGACATGGCGGAGCGCACCGGCGTCGATGAACTGAGGCAACTGATCAATGCGGTCGTCCAGGCTGAGGCGATGGGCATCAGCATCGGCGGTGTCATTCGCGTCCAGACCGGCGTGATCCGGACGAAGCGCCGCCAGAAGGCGGAGGAGCAGGCGTTCAAGGCGCCGATCAAGATGGTGTTCCCGCTCGTCTTCTTCATCTTCCCGGCGATCATGATCGTCATCGGCGGCCCGGCCGTCATCCAGCTCAAGAACAACCTCTGACCATTCAGCAGGTGGCGGGACGAATGCGGGCGCTCGAACGAGCGCCCGTTTTCGTTGCTCAGGCGAGGGACGGGAAGAGAAGGACAGCGGCGGCGCCGATGGCGAGGTAGGGGCCATAGGCGAAGGTGCGCTTCCGGCCGTAGCGAACCATGAGTGGAAGGGCGACGATGCCGCCAAGGATGAACCCGTAGAGCAGCGCGGGGAGCAGCCCGCGCCAGCCAAGCAGCAGGCCCATGAGGACTATCAGCTTGAGGTCGCCGCCGCCGAACCGCATGAAGCCGAGTGCGGCCGCGACAGCGACTGCGGCCCCCGCGCCGATCGCTATCTCGGCAATGGTGCGGTCGGGCCAGGCCCAGCACAGGGCGATGGCGGCGGCCGCCGCCGGGTAGGTAACCAGGTTCGGGATACGCCGCCTATCGAAGTCGGTGCTGGCGAGGGTCACAAGAACGAGCAGGAACCCCGCCGTCATTGCGGCGACGAACCCGCCGTAGCCGCCGGGGCGGAAGGCGAGAGCAAGAGCAGCCGCACCCGCGACCGTGTCGAACGCCTGGAGCGCGAGGCGCTTCCGGCCAAAGGCGGGGGTCGCGCGGAACTCGGGTTCGCTGTAGAGACGGTGCTGCCGGAGCGGCAGAGAGGCGCCAAAACCTGCGCCGAGGAGACCGGAAACCGCCATGACGAGGGCATCCATGCGGCGGACTATCGGCGGCGGGCCCGCTAGCAGCAATCCGGGTGAACACGAATTCGCCGGCGCGAAACGGCTCGCGGCTGGCTACGTGGCTGCTTCTTCCGCGGCGAGTCGCTCCAGTTCGAGACGAAGTTCGGCGAGGCTTTCTGCCGCAAGTTCACGCGTCACGTCGCCGTCCTGGCGTGCGAACCAGTGCTGGGCGAGGCTTCGCACGCCGCCGGTGGCGCCCGAACCGGCGCCGGTGGCGCGAGAAAGCATCGGTGACACCGGCCGGCCGAGGTCGTCGAGGGTCTGTTCGCCGAGGAGGATGGCTATAGCGCTGAGGAGGTGCTCCGCGCGGACGTCGCGCTCACCCTTGAAGTTCGCGACGGCGGTCCCGGTTGTGAGGATATCGGTGAGCCTGAGGGAATCAGCCACAGAGACAGGTTAGCCGGGGTACCCCTGTTCTTCGAGGTCGCGTTCGCGGCGGGCGCGGCCGGAGAGGACGAACTTCTGGACGATGGCGGTGAACTGCTCGACTTCCGCTTCACTCATGCCCTCGAACAGCCCCGAGGTGTACTCGCGGATCTCATCCCGGAGGCTGTTCTGGACGTCGATACCCTTCGGTTCGAGCCAGATCTGGATGGCGCGGCGGTCATAGGAGGCGACTTCGCGGCGGATGAACCCACCGCGTTCGAGCCGTTCGAGGAGGGCGGAAACGGACGGGCGGGTGACGTAGAGCCGGTCTGCCAGTTCCGCGTTGCTGAGCCCGCCCTGGTCGAACAGGTGACCGAGGAGGCGGAGTTGGGTGACCGTGAGGTTCTCGCGGTCCCAGATGCGGAGGCGGATGTAGTCCAGGAGGGCGCTGGCCTGGAAGAGGGCGGTCATGGCCTGCTCGAGCTTCGGGGAACGCACGGGTTTGGTCACGGTGGCAGCCTTTGGTGAACTTGGGAGCCGCATTTTCCTTGGCGGGTGGGTAACTATGCAATTGCTAAGCGGGAACTGTCACTATCCGTTATTGAGGCCGTTAGCGCCGGGCTAACGTTCTCTGGTAGACTCTCGACCAGCATAGGGAGGAACACGAATGAAGTTCGGTATCTTCTACGAGCATCAATTGCCGCGCCCCTGGGACGATGGCCAGGAGCTGAAGCTCTTCCAGGATGCCCTTTCCCAGGTTGAGTTGGCCGATAAGCTCGGGATCGAGTTTGCATGGGAGGTGGAGCACCACTTCCTCGAGGAGTACAGCCACTCCTCGTGCCCGGAGGTCTTCCTCGCCGCTGCCAGCCAGCGGACGAAGAACATCCGGCTGGGGCACGGCATCAAGCTGATGCCGCCGAACTACAACAGCCCGGCCCGCATCGCCGAAGAGATCGCCACGCTGGATCTTGTTTCGAACGGCCGGGTCGAGTTCGGCACCGGCGAATCGGCGAGCCGCGCGGAGCTGGAAGGGTTCAACATCAACCCGATGGAGCGCCGCGCGATGTGGCGCGAAACGGTGGAGCAGGTCGCGAACATGCTCGCGATGGACCCCTACCCGGGCTACCAGGGGAAGTACTTCTCGATGCCCGTCCGGAACGTGGTGCCGAAGCCGGTGCAGAAGCCGCATCCGCCGCTCTGGGTAGCGTGTTCGAACCGTGACACGATCCACCTCGCGGCGCAGCTCGGCATCGGCGCGCTCACCTTCGCGTTCGTGGATCCCGCGGAAGCGAAGAAGTGGGTCGACGACTACTACGAGACGTTCAAGAACGAGTGTGTGCCGATCGGCCACACCGTGAACCCGAATGTCGCGATGGTGACGAGTTTCTCCTGCCACCCGGACGCTGCAGAGGCGTACAAGCGCGGGTTCGACGGCTTCAAGTTCTTCCAGTTCGGGCTTGGCCATCACTATGCGTTCGGCACGCACAAGCCTGGCCGGACCGACATCTGGAAGCAGTACGAAGCCGTGAAGGGCGCGATGGGCGACGAAGCGCTCGACTTCCTCGGCGGCGGCGGCGACGGTATCGGCACGCCGGACCAGTTGCGGGCGCACCTGCGCAAGTTCGCCGATGCGGGCGTCGACCAGACGGTGTTCATCCAGCAGGGCGGCAACAACCGGCACGAGGACATCTGCGATTCACTCGAACTGTTCGCGAAGGCCGTCAAGCCCGAGTTCACGGCCGAGATCGAGGGGCGCGAGAAGCGGAAGCAGGAAGAACTCGCGCCCTACATCGAGAAGGCGTTCCAGCGGAAGCAGTGGATGAAGGAACTGACCGACGACGAGATCCCGACCTATCCCGCCTATGGCGCGATGGTCGCCCAGATCGACCCGTCGACGCTCGACGACACCGCGCGCACGCGCATGGAACGGTGGGCGAAGATGCGCTCCGTCCTGAAGGAGATGGAGGACCAGGAGAAGGCCAGCGCCCGCTGACCCCTGATCACTACGTTCATACACAACAGGCCCCGGAGGATGCTCCGGGGCCTGTTGGTTTCACGGGACAGGTTCGGCTCAGGACTTCTTCGGTGGGGGAGTGCCGAGGCCTGCCATCGGCGTCAGCTTCGTCATATCGATATCGAGCAGGTAAGGGCCATCGTGGGCGAGGCCGCGCGCGAAAGCATCGCGGAAGCCTGCCGCGCTCTCGACCCGCTCGGCCTTCATCCCCATGCCGTTCGCGACCATCACGAAGTCCGGCGTGGCGAGTTCGACGCCGAACTGCCGGCCGTCGAAGGTGCGGCCTTCGATCGCACGGAGCACGCCATAGCCGCGGTCGTTAAAGACGCAGGTGACGACGGGGGTGTTGTACTGCACGGCCGTCGAGAGTTCGGCGATGTTCAGCATGAAACCGCCGTCGCCCTGGATGACAGCGGTCTTCTTCCCGCTGCCGATGGCGGCGCCGATAGCAAGCGGCAACGCCGGCCCGATTGCCGCCGAGGTTGGGTTCAGCGAGGTGCGCGGCGAGAGGATAGGCATGAGACGGTTGCCCCAGAGGTAGGCGGGCACCGTCGCATCGCGCACCACCATGCCGTCACGCGGGAGGAGTTCGCGCATGCTGTCCATGATGGCTTCGTAGTCGGGGCCGATCTCGCGGCGAATCTGCTGCCGGGTCGCATCGCGCAGTTCCTGGGCGCGGGCAAGGTAGCCGGGGTCGCTGGCGGCGCCATCGAGGGACTTGAGCAGCGCGGCCAGCCCGAGCCGCGCATCACCGACGACCGGCACATCGGCACGGTAGTTGCGTCCGATGACCCCCGGGTCGGCGTCGATGTGGATGAGCTTGCCGCCGAGCGGGAGCGACCAGTTGCGGGTCTGACCGGCCTGGAAACGCGTTCCGACGGCGATGACAACATCGGCGGACTCGATGGACTCGGTAAGGGCGGGTTGCGCGGTCAGCGGGCCAATGCAGAGCGGATGGTCCTCCGGGATGCTGCCGCGGCCGTTGCCCGAGGTGAAGACGGGCGCGCCGAGGGCCTCGGCCAACTGGGTCAGCTCGCCTTCAGCCCCAGCGGTCAGAACGCCGCCGCCGGCCCAGATGGCCACCTTGCCGGCAGCTTTGATGGCATCAGCAGCGCGGGTGATGGCGTCGCGGTCCGGCGCTTTGCGGGGCCAGGCCTCCACATGGGGGATGTTGATCTCGGCCCGGGCGTACTGGAAGTCGATGGGGATTTCGACTGCACCCGGGCGAGGCCGGCCGGTGCAGATGTCCTCGGCGACGCGGAAGACGGCTTCGCCAATCTCCTCGGGCCGTCGGACGCTCTCGGTGCGGCCGGTCACGGAGCGCAGCATGGGGAGCTGGTTCTCGGCCTCGTGGAGGAAGCCCTTGCCCTTGCCGTAGTGCACCGAGTCGATCTGGCCGGCGATCATCATCACGCGGCTGCTGGCGAAGCCAGCCTCGAAGATGCCGGTCATACCGTTGGTCACGCCAGGCCCAGTACTTGTTATGGCAACTCCAAGCTTACCAGTCGCGCGAGCGTAGCCGTCGGCGGCGTGAACCGCTCCCTGTTCGTGGCGAACGGCGACCGGCGTGATCCCGCCGCCGCGATGAATCGCGTCGTAGATCGGGATGTTGTGGACGCTAACGATCCCGAAAACATGGTCGACGCCGAGTGCGCGCAGGGTTTGGTAGACGGCCTCGCCGCCGGTCATCTCTCGCATTGGACAGGTCCCCTCTCGCCGTGGTTGGAACGTGACGGGGACGCTATCGCGGGGCGGTGAGGGGTGTCAAACGAGACGGCGGCGTGCCGGCCCTCGCTGGTTCACCAGCGGTACTGGCTGACCGCCCAGTCCGCCTCGTAGTAGGGACTGACGTGCGTCCCCGGGCGGATGATGCGGTCGATCGCCTTCAGTTCGTCCGTGGTGAAGGTGACTTCGGCGGCCTTCAGGTTGTCTTCGAGTTGCTCCATCGTCCGGGGGCCGATGATCGGGCTCGTCACGCCGGGCTGCTGCATGCACCATGCGAGCGACAGTTGCGAAATGGCCACGTTCTTCGCGGCGGCTACTTCCTCGAGGCCCTCGATGACGTCCCAGATGTTGTCGTTCATGCGGCGGCGGTACATCGGGTTGGCGTCGAGGTTCGCGTAGCGGCTATCCTCCGGCGGGGGTTCGTTGCGGCTGTACTTTCCGCTCAGGAGGCCGCCGGCGAGCGGGCTCCACGGGATGATGGCGACACCGTAGCTCTGGGCCATAGGCAGCAGTTCGCGCTCGATGCGGCGGTCGAGCAGGTTGTACGGGGGCTGCTCACAGACGAAGCGGTTCAGGCCGTACTCCTTCGAAACCCAGAGCGACTCGAGCAGTTGCCAGGCCGCGAACGTGCTGGCGCCGAGGTAGCGCACTTTGCCGGAACGCACGAGGTCGTCCAGCGCCCGCAGCGTCTCATCGATGGCCATGTCCGACTGCGGCCGGTGGATCTGGTAGAGGTCGATCCAGTCGGTGCCAAGGCGGCGGAGGCTCGCTTCGCACTGCTCGGTGATGTGGCGGCGAGTGTTGTTCATCTCATTGGGGCCCGCGCCCATACGGCCGTGCACCTTGGTGGCGAGGAAGACATCGTTCCGTTTGCCGTTGCGCTTGAGGGCCTGGCCGGTGGCTTCTTCACTTCGGCCGGCGTTGTAGACGTTGGCCGTATCGATGAAGTTGAGGCCGGCGTCGAGCGCACGGTCGATGATGGCGGCGGAATCTTCGTAGCTGGTCTTGCCGCCGAACATCATGCAGCCGAGGCAGAGCGGGCTGACCTTGATACCGGTCCGGCCGAATGAACGGAACTCCATGGAATACCCCCGAGGACGTTGTTCGTTCGACGATAGCCGAGCAGGCTGCCCGGCGCACGGGGGCGCCGCCAGCGGCTACCGGCGGCCACCTCCGAGTGCGGGCACGATGGTCAACTCGGTTTCGAGGCCGACCGGGTCGTGCAGGGCGAGCGGGACGACTTCGCCGTTAACGGCGAACGCAAGTTCCGGGCGCAGGCGACCGTCTTCGACCACGCGGGCGAAGAACCCCGGGCAACGGGCATCGACGGCGCGAAGCACCTCGCCGATGGTTGCCCCGGGGACCTCAACCCGGGAAGCGCCCTCGCAGAAGGAGCGCAAACCCGCAGGGATAATGACCGCCGCCAACCGTTCCGGCCTACTCGAGGCCGTTCATCTGCTCGACGATCCGCCGTGGCGAAATCGGGAGGTCCGTGAAGCGGTGGCCGGTCGCGTCGGCGATAGCGTTGGCAACGGCCGCGAGCGGGGGAACGATAGGCACCTCTCCGACGCCGCGGACACCGTACGGGTGGCCAGGGTTCGGCACCTCGACGAGGATCGTGTCGATCATCGGGACGTCGAGGGCGGTCGGCATGCGGTAATCGAGGAAGCTCGAGTTCAGCATCCGGCCACTGTCGTCATAGAAGTACTCCTCGTTGAGGGCCCAGCCGATGCCCTGGACGACGCCGCCCTGGATCTGACCTTCGACGTAGGAGGGGTGGATGGCGGTGCCGACGTCCTGGGTAGCGGTATAGCGAAGGATCTTCGCCTTCCCCGTCTCCGGATCGACTTCGACATCGACGATGTGGGTGGCGAACGCGCCGCCTGCGCCGCGCGCCGTGAGCGACGCCTTGCCGGCAATCGGGCCGCCGGTACGGGCGGACTGCTTCGCCATGTCCTTGAAGCTGAGTTCCTTCGTGCGGTCCTTCAGGCTGTGGAGCTTGCCGGACTCATAGACGACCTCGTCCTCGGGGACGCCCCAGAGCTTCGCGGCGCGTGCGATCATCTGGCGTCGGATGTCCATGCCAGCTTCGAAGCAGGCCATGCCACTGGCGAAGGTCGTGCGCGAACCGCCGGTCACGTCGTTATGGCCGATGGAGTCGGTGTCGACGACGCTGGGGCGGATCTCCTCGAAGGGGATACCGAGCACTTCGGCGAGCTGCATGCCAAGCGAGGCGCGCGTGCCGCCGATATCAGTCGAGCCTTCAACCAGGTTCACCGTGCCGTCGGTGTTGACGTTGGCGATGACACTGGACTGCATGCCGCCGTTGAACCAGTAGCCGCTGGCGACGCCGCGGCCGCGGTTCGGGCCCTCAATCGGGGACTTCCAGTGCGGCGACTCGATGGCGGCAGTGACCGTTTCGACCGCGCCGATGCGGGGGAAAGTGATCCCGGTGACCTGGCGGGTGCCTTCCTTCGAGGCGTTCTCGAGGCGGAAAGCGAGCGGGTCGAGCTTCTGCTTCTTGCAGAGTTCGTCGATGACGCTTTCGATGGCGAAGGCGGCGGCGGGCGAGCCGGGAGCGCGGTAGGCTGCGACCTTCGGCTTGTTGACCACGACGTCGTAGGCGTGGATTTCGAAGGCATCAATGTTGTACGGCGCGAGCATGGTCATCGAACCCGCGCCAACGGGAGAACCAGGGAACGCGCCTGCTTCGTAGCAGAGCGTGGCCTGCACGCCGGTGAGGCGGTTGCCCTTCACTGAAGCCTTGATCTTGATGTAGGTGGCGCTCGTCGGGCCGCTGCCTTCGAAGACGTCGGTGCGGTTCATGAGGACCTTGACCGGCCGGCCCGACTTCTTCGAGAGCAGCGCGGCGACCGGGTCGAGGTAAATCGGAAGCTTGCCGCCGAAGCCGCCGCCAATCTCCATGGGGACGACCTTGATTTTGCCGATGGGGTGCTTGAGCACTTCGGCGGTGAGCGCGCGGACGGCGAATGCGCCCTGGGTGCTGGTCCAGATGGTGATCGTGCCATCGCTGTTCCACTGGCCGGTCGAGTTGTGCGGTTCGATGTAGCCCTGGTGGACGGTCGAAGTCGTGAACTCGCGCTCGACGATGAGGTCGGCTTCGGCCCAGGAGGCTGCGAGATCGCCGCCCACGAACTTGTTGTAACTGGCGATGTTCGACGGCTTTTCCGAGAGTTCGCCGGTCATGAGGGTCTTGGTGTGGCGGGTCTCGCTGAGCAGCGGGGCATCGTCGCGCATCGCATCACGGACGTTGAGGACGGGCGGGAGCAGTTCGTACTCGACCTTGATCTTCGCGAGCGCTTCTTCACAGACGTGCGGGTTGCTCGCGGCGACGGCAGCGATGGCGTGGCCGCGGTAGAGCGCCTTTTCGCCGGCAAGGACGTTGTCGAGCGCTTCCTTGACGTTGATGGCGCTCTCGCCGAGGTCCTCCATGCGGTCCTCAGCGCCGGCGAAGTCCTTCGCGGTCAGGACAGCGAAGACGCCGGGATGGCGCTCGGCTTCGCTAACGTCGACGGAGAGGATGCGGGCGTGGGCGTGGGGACTCCGGAGGATCCGGCCGTGGATGAGGCCGGGCAGCCGGATGTCGGCGCCGTACTGGGCGCGGCCGGTGACCTTCTCCACGCCATCCGGGCGGATCGGCCGGGTGCCGATGACTTTGTATTCGGACTTTTCGACGGTGGTCATGGCTATTTCGACTCCTGGAGTTCGCCCGCGGCGCGCTGGACGGCACGGACGATCTTGTCATATCCGGTACAGCGGCAGAGATTGCCGGAGAGCCAGAAGCGGATGCGGTGCTCGTCGGGGTGAGGTTCGCGGTCGAGCAGCGCCTTGGCCGACATGATGAGGCCCGGGGTGCAGATGCCGCACTGGAGGGCGGCTTCTTCTAAGAAGGCCTGCTGGAGGGGATGGAGCTCGTCGCCCTGGGCGAGCCCTTCGATGGTGGTGACCTCACGCCCGGCCGTTTCGACGGCAAGCATGCAGCACGCATTGACCACGCGGCCGTCGACGATGACCGAGCAGGCCCCGCAGTTCCCGTTGTTGCAGCCTTCCTTCGCGCCGGTCAGGCCAATCTCATCCCGGAGCACTTCGAGGAGGCTCTGGCGGTCTTCGCAGAGGAAGTCGGTTTCGACGCCGTTGAGGCGGGTGGTGACGTGAGTACGGGGCATGGGTTAGCGGCTCTCCCGGATGCGCTGGAGCGCCCCTTCGAGCGCACGGACGGTGAGGACTTTCGTGAGGTGGCGGCGCTGGGCGATGCCGCCGCGCATGTCGTCGATAGGGCTGGCGGCCGCTGCTGCTGCTTCGCCCGCTGCGGCGAAGGCCTCGGGGCCCGCCTGCTTGCCGATGAGGGCGGAGGCGGCGGCCGGCACGAGCAACGGTGTGGCAGCGACTGCGCCGATGGCGACCCGTGCGGCCGTGATGCTCCCGGAACCGTCGACGGTAATGTTCGCGCCCGAAGAGGCGACGGCAATGTCCATCTCGTTGCGTGGGATGAAGCGGTGGTAGAACGCGCCCGAATTCGGCGCCGGCGCAGGGATGTTCACCTGGAGCAGCACTTCGCCCGGCTGGAGGGTGTTGCGGCCCGGCCCGGCGAAGAAGTCGGCGACCGGGAGTTCGCGGCGGCCGTTTGGCCCGGCGATGACGAGCGTGGCATCGAGGGCGATGAGGGCCGGCGGCGAATCGGCGGCCGGGCTGGCGTTGCAGAGGTTGCCGCCCAGGCTGGCCCGCGACTGGATGGCCGTCCCGCCGATGATCGTGGCCGCATCGACGAGGGCCGGGAAGCGCTTCCGCACCTCGGGGCTTTCGTAGAGTTCGGCGAGCGGCGTAGCCGCCCCAATTTCGAGGCCGCCATCGGCCGTGAAGCGGAACCCCGTGAGCTCCGGGATGCGCTTGAGGTCGATGAGCTGGTCGCAGCGGCGGCGGCCTTCGCGCAGCTGCACGATGATGTCGGTGCCACCGGCGAGCAGCAGCGATTGCTTGCCGTTCGCCAGCACGCCAAACGCCTCGTCGAGTGAGCGGGGCGCAAGATAGGTAAATGCTTCCATGCACCTTCCCTGTGGAATGGGTGAGGCCCGTCCCATGGCATGGGCGGGCGCGGGGATGGCGGAAATCATAGCCCGCCAGCGGGACGGCTGCTTGGCCGGCGGCCGGCAGTGTGCCCGCTGGGTTTCGCGGCCTGTACACTTTCGGAAATGCGGCGAGCGCTCGTACTTTTCATCATCGCCCTGGCAGTTGCGGCCATCCCACTGGCCCACGCCCCGGGGCGGGCCAACGCCCTGGGCGACTGGACGGTCGACAACTTCAACGTCGTCTACGACGTCCAGGCGGACGGAACGATCGAGGCGAAGGAGACGATCCAGGTCGACTTCGGGCAATTGGACCGGCATGGGATCTTTCGCTACTTCTATACGGCGGTGCCCTGCGGAGAGCCTCTGCCTGGCGCGCAGCAGCCGGTGTACCCCTGCCCGTCGGGATCCAATCGCGAGTACGACTACTCCATCAAGAGCGTGACCCACGCCGACGGCAGCAAGTGGAAATACGAAACCAAGCGCGAGCAGGGCAAACTGACTGTGAAGATCGGCGACGGCGACGTCTGGGTCACAGGCCGCCAGGACTACGTCATCACCTACACGCTGCGCGGCGCGTTCGACCGCTACGACGACCACGACGAGCTGTACTGGGACGCGAGCGGGACGTGGCAGGAGTCCTCCATCGAGAACTTCTCGCTGACGGTGAACCTCCCGCCCGGCGCGGACAGCCGGGCCGTCTGCTACGAAGGGTACGCGGGATCGAATGAGCCGTGCGGAGCGGAAGCCGCCGGGAGCACGATTGTCTATCGCAGCGCCCGGGCCCTTTCGCCGAACGAGCAACTGACCATCGTTGCCGGGTGGCAGCAGGGCATCGTCGAAGTCGGTCCGCCTATGCTGCAGGACCGGGCGACGCTCAGCGACTTCTTCACATTCGACGCGCTGGAGTTCGGCGGGCTGATCGGGAGCCTCGTGCTCGGCATTCTCGCCGTGTTTGGCGCGTGGTACCGGTTCGGCAGGGACAAGGCGTATGTGACGCTCCACTACCTCACCGCCGAGACCGCCGAGCAGACGAAGCCGCTCTTCGGCGGGCCGCCGGTCGTGGTCGAGTTCCTGCCGCCGGACGATTTGCGCCCGGCCCAGATGGGCGTCCTCATCGATGAGCGGGCGGACACGCTCGATGTGACCGCGACGATCGTGGACCTCGCGGTTCGAGGCTACCTCCACATCACCGAGCTCCCGAAGAAGGGCTGGTTCGGGAGCAACGACTGGAAGTTGAACAAGCTGAAGGAGCCAGACGACCTGAACACCTTCGAACGGAAGATCTTCAGCGGGCTGTTTTCAAGCGGCGACGAGGTGGAGCTTTCGGACCTGAAATACAAGTTCGCGACTCACCTCGCGAAGGCCAAGGATCTCATCTACAGCGACGCCATGAAACGGAAATGGTTTGCCCAGAAGCCGGAAACCGCACGCGGCATGTGGGTCCTCGTTGCCCTTGGGCTGATTTTCCTCGGCATCGGACTCTCGTGCTTCACGGCCCTCGCGATTCATCGCGGGCTGATCTTCCTCGGGTTCATCCCGGCAGGGCTCGCGATGCTCATCATGTCGCGGTCAATGGCAAGCAGGACGGCCGCGGGCAGCGAGATGATGCGTCGCGTGCTCGGCTTCCGGCTCTACATTTCGACTGCCGAGAAGTACCGGCAGCAGTTCAACGAGCAGGAGAACATCTTCGCGCGGTACCTGCCGTTCGCGATTGTGTTCGGCTGCGTGAGCAAGTGGGCAAAGGCGTTCGAGGGCCTGGAAGCGACCGCCCAGGCCTCGACTTCGTCGTGGTACACGGGGACTGCGCCGTTCTCAGCGATGGCGTTTTCGAGCAACCTCCAGAGCTTCTCGAGTTCGGTTGGGAGCACGCTCAGCAGCACACAGTCGAGCGGCGGCTCCGGGTTCTCCAGCGGCTCGTCGGGTGGTGGCGGCGGTGGAGGCGGCGGCGGAAGCTGGTAGCGCCCCGGCTCGAACTACAACTGGTTCAGCCACTCCCGGAGGCGGTGCGGCACGTTCGTGATGATGCCGTCGACGCCAGCTTCGACGACCCGCGCCCAGTCCTCAGGCTTGTCCACGGTCCACGTCCAGACCGTGACCTGGCGCTTCTTTGCCTTTTGGATGAGCGTCCGGTCGACCACATGATGCTCGACTGAGATGGCCTGGCCGTGGCGTTTCATCAGGCCGCCGAGGAGGCGGTCAACCACTTCGCCCCGGATCTGGCCGGTGATAATCGTCGCCGAAATGCGGGGCTCGGTGGCGCGGGCGCGTTCGACCATGATGGGGTTGAACGAGTGGATGGCAGTCCAGGCTTCGGCGTTGTGGCGGCGAATGACCTCGACGACGGCATCGACGCAGGCCTGGTCCTGCTCCGGAGCGTCGGGCGTCGCTTTCAGTTCGCACATGACCGTGAAGCGCCCGGCGACGAGTGCAAGGACCTGGTCGAGCGTGGGCACGGATTCGCCGTCGCCGGCGTCGGCAGCCTGCAGTTCGGCGAGGGTCTTTTCACGCACCGGGCCGCGAAGGTTCGTCGTGCGGTCGACGGTGTCGTCGTGCATCAGCACGGGGACGCCATCGGCGCAGAGCTGGACATCGATCTCCATGCCCTCGACGCGGGCATCGATGCAGGCACGGACGCCCGCGAGGGTGTTGGCCGGCGCTTCGCCGGCTGCGCAGGCGTGGCCGAGGACGAGGACGTATGGCTTCATGGCGGCGACTCTACCGGTTCGCCGGGTACGGCGAAATCGGAGCGGTCAGCTGCGGCCGGTGGGGTTCCCGGGCCGTCGCGGCGTGGTCAGCCCACGGGCGAACCGGGCAAGCCGGCGGAAGCGCTCGATGCCAACCCTGAAGCCGCTGCGGCGGGGCAGTTCGGCAAGGCCGCGCAGTTGTTCGCCGAACCCGGTCATCACTGGCACGCCATGGCCGGGCAGGCCGGCTTCAGGCGCCACCCGCGCGAAGTCGCGGATGGACTGGAGGTAGAGCGCGTCATCGGAGTTCGCGAACTTCATCGAGCGGGTGAGTTCGCCATCATGGCTGATGACAAGGTCGCCAGCGAAGGCTGCGCCAAGGCGGTCGACGGTGTAGCAGTAGGCGCCGGGAGTGTGGCCCGGCACGGGGATGGCACGGATACCCGGGAGCGGCTCTGATTCGCCGCTGAGCGGCAGGTCAACCGGGGTGTCTGCGGGCTGGCTTTTCGACCGGCCGGTGAGTTTTCGCATGGGGTGCGTCCGCCCGAGCGTCGGATGGAGGACGAAGCCACCGGCGCGCGGGAGACAGTCGGCCTTGCCCAGCGCAACCCTGGCGCCGGTCGCAGCCCGTACAGTCGCCGCGGCGCCAGAGTGGTCGCGGTGCGCGTGCGTCAGGAGGATCGCCGAGAGCCGGCGTTCGTGCGCTTCGAGGGCGGCGAGGATGGCGGCAACGCTCGAACCGAACCCGGTATCGATGAGCGCGAGCTGGCCGTCGTCGGCTTCGACGAGGAAGACGTTCGAGCCGCGGGTGCCGTGAAGCCACCAGAGCCCGGGAGCAAGCAGATCGGCCACGAACACCTCTCTGGCTTCTCAGGGTACCTGTCTTTCCGTTCGCCGACATGGGTTGAATCTGGCAGGCCCAACAGGTGCCATCTATGCCACCGATTAGTTTGTTTCAGGCTAACCATTTCTGGTAGCCTTTTCGAACCCTTACGTGAGAGTCAGCCTGATGGCCCAGCAACCTGCCCCAACCCTGGCCCTCGGCGACATCCTTGAGCAACGGCAGAAGTGGGTGCTGCTCGGCTCGCTGATGTTGTGCATGTTCATCAGCGCACTCGACAACTCGATTGTCGCGACAGCGACGCCCCGCATCCTCGCGGACCTCGGCGGGTTCTCGCTGCTCTCCTGGGTGTTCACGGTCTACATGCTGAGCTCCGTGGTTTGCGTCCCCATCGTGGGGAAGCTCTCAGACATGTTCGGGCGGAAGAAGTTCCTGCTGGCGGGCATCGCCACGTTCACCTTCGCCTCGGCCCTCGTGGGGGCGTCGCCGAACATGCTCTTCCTCATCGGCGCGCGGGCGCTGCAGGGTGTTGGCGGCGGCACCATCTTCTCCTGCGTGTTCGCCACCATCGGTGACCTGTTCACGCCGGCCGAACGCGGCAAGTACATGGGGTTCTTCACCGGGACGTTCAGCATGGCCTCGATCAGCGGCCCGCTGGTCGGCGGTGTGCTGACGGATACGCTGGGCTGGCGCTGGTGCTTCTACGTGAACGTGCCGGTCGCCATCCTGGCGACGTACTTCATCACGCGGAACCTTCCGATGACGAAGAAGGGCGGGCGCATCTCGCAGATCGACTTCGTCGGCGCAGGGTTACTTTCGGCGGCGACGGTTTCCTTGCTGCTGGCCCTGGTATGGGCGCAGGAGCGGTTCGGCTGGGCGTCGCCGGAGACGCTGGGGATGTTCGCGGGGAGCGTGGTGCTCGTGGTGCTGTTCGCGTTCCAGGAGGCGCGCCACCCGGAGGCGATTTTCCCGCTCCTCCTCTTCCGCAACCGCGTGTTTGTCCAGGCGAACGTGCTGGTAATGCTCACCGGGGCGGGCATCTTCGGCGCGATCCAGTACCTGCCGACATTCGTGCAGACGGCGCTCAACACGTCTGCTACGGGGTCGGGCATCATCACGACGCCGCAATCGCTCGGCCTGCTGCTGACGAGTTTCGTCGGCGGCCAGATGATGACGCGGACCGGGCGGTTCAAGTACCAGGTCATCTTCGGCGGTTGCCTGATCCTCCTCGCGACGGTGCTCCTCCACACCATCGGCGTGGGCGAGGCCAAGTGGCACATCGTGGTCTACATGGGCACATACGGGCTGGGCGCCGGGCTCGTCTCACCGACGATGTCGGTCATCACCCAGAGCGCGGTCGACCACATGTACATGGGCGTGGCGACGAGCGGACGGCAGTTCTTCATGCAGATCGGCCAGGTGCTGGGGACGGCAGTCTTCGGCGTGGTCCTCGCGACTTCGTTCACCGGGGCGATCCATGACCGCATCCCGCCGGAGACGGCGGCGACGCTCTCACCGGCCACGCTGGCGAAGTTCGACGACCCGACGCTGTCGCTGGACCCGCGGAACTTCGACCCGGTGAAAGCGGAGATCCTCGCTCAACCAGACGGCCAGCAGCACCTTGATGCCATCCTCGATGCGCAGAAGCACTCGGTGGCAAAGGCCGTCCAGAACATCTTCCTCGGCTCGACGCTCGCAGCGCTCGGCGTGCTCGTCCTCTGCATCACGATCCCGGAGATCCCGCTGCGGCGGAGCTTCAACTCGTCATCGACGGCGGCGGGGCAGGCCGAGACCACCCCGCTCGTCGAAGTGATCGAGATGGCCTGAACTACTGCTTCGGCCCGGTGTAGACGATCTCGAAGAGGATGTTGTCGGGCGACTTGAACATGACCTGGTAGTAGGTCTCGGTTTCGCTCGATGCAAAGTCGGGCCGGTGGCGGGGGGTTTCGAACAGCGACTCGATTCCCTTGCCCGCGAGGTACGCGACCGCCTGGTCGACTTCGGCCTGGGTGCTGACGGCGATACCGATATGGTTCACGCCCGCCCCGTCGTAATCGTTGCTGGCGCCGTTGGCGACCTCGAGGAACCAGAGGCTATCGTCAACTTTGCCGCCAACGCCGAGCATGCCGTCGCCCTCGTAGACGGTGGGCCATTCGAGGAAGGCGAAGAGGTCCCTGTAGTAGGGCAGGTTGCCCTTGTTGATGTTGATCTGCAGATGGCCAAATCGTGAGTTCACGGTGCGTGCTCCATTCTTACTGCGCGGAAAACGCGCAACGGCAGCCACGGTAACGCATCCCGCGATCTGCTCGAAGCGGCGCACGTCACCGTGGCAGCGGAAACTCTTCCAGGTACCCCGCATACTCGGGCTCGACATCGATGCCAAGCGTCGCGAGGAGCCGGACGACGCCGCCGTAGAACGCGATCGTGACCACGAGGTCGGTCAGGTGCTCATCGCCGAGTTCGGACCGTAGGAGCGCGAACGTGCCGTCATCGACGGGCTCATCCGCGGCCATCTGGCGGGCCGCCTTCAGCACGGCGCGGGCGAGCGGCTCAAGCTCGGATGCCTCGCCGCGTGTCTCGGCGGCCAAAGCGCGAATGTCGGCATCAGAGACGCCGAACTCGCGGCCAATCTTGATGTGATGCGAGTACTCGTAAGCCGACCGCGCCACGTAGCCAACCTGGAGGATGGCCAGCTCTCGCAGCCGGCCGTCGAGCAGGCTCTGGTTGCGGATGTAGCCGCCGAGGCGGCTGAAGGCGCGCGCTGCCCCCGGGCTATTCACGAGCGCACGGTTGAGATTGATCTCGCGGGCGAGAAGGACCTGGTCGTCCGGTTTCAGGTCGGCCTTCGAACGGTAGGGAATGCGAGCCATCGGGTCTCCTGTCAGTTGGTGTCGCGCTCGGGGCCGCGCAGGGTCACGCCGCCATCGACCACCAGCACCTGCCCGGTGATGTAGCGGGCCTGGTCCGAAAGCAGGAAGCGCACGGCGTTGCCGACGTCCCAGCCCGTTCCTTCGATGCCAAGAAGCGAGGCCTTCTTCCGCTGTTCGCGAGCCGCATCGCTCATGCCGGGACCGAAGACCATCGGTGTGAAGACAGGGCCCGGCGCGACGCAGTTCACGCGGATGCCCTGCGGGCCGTGGTCGACGGCCATCGCCTTCGTCAGCGCGATCACGGCGCCTTTCGAGACCGAGTACGACGTGAGGCCCCGCGGCCGCAGCGCGGAAATCGAGGCAACGTTGACGATGGCGCCGCCCCCGCCGGACGCGACCATGGCGGGAATGGCGAACTTCGAGACGAGGAACATGCTCTCGACGTTCACCTGCATCACCCGCCGCCAGCTTTCGGCCGGCTCATCGACGACACTGCCTCGGCTGCCAATGCCGACGTTGTTATCGAGGAGGTCGAGCCGGCCGAAGCGGTCCACGACCCGTTCGATGAGTTCACGGCATTCGCTCTCGGCGATGACGTTTGCCGCCGCTGCCGATGCTTCGCCGCCTTCGGCCTCGATCATCTCGACGGTGCGCTGGGCCAGTTCGAGCTTGCGATCGGCGACGAACACTCTGGCGCCGGCACGGGCCAACAGGATGGCGGTGGCGCGGCCGTTGCCGATACCGTCGCCGGCAGCGCCGCCTCCGCTGACGAGCGCGACCTTCCCGCGCAGGCCGAGCTCGGCCTCGAGTCCGGGGTTTCCTGCCATCTGCGCCTCCCTGCGGGCGCGAGGCTAGACGGTTGAGGCGCTGGCGGCAACACGCGTAGGCTCCAGCCACAAC
The DNA here is from genome assembly GCA_020853755.1 of Dehalococcoidia bacterium. GTDB lineage: Bacteria > Chloroflexota > Dehalococcoidia > Tepidiformales > Tepidiformaceae > Amarobacter. Next base: position 154,350 of record JADYYG010000008.1, read on the forward strand.
GCTGGAGGACAAACCTATGCCCGACCATGCCGCCTGGCTCGACCAGGTCCAGGAAGAAGTCATCGAACCGGAGCGCCGCATCTGCGACCCGCACCATCACCTCTGGGACCGGAACGGCAACCGCTACCTGCTCGACGAACTGTTGGCCGACACCGGCAGCGGGCACAACGTGGTGAGCACCGTGTTCGTCGAGTGCCTTTCGACGTACCGCGCCGGCGGCCCCGAAGAGTTGCGCCCGGTCGGCGAGACCGAGTTCGTCCAGGGAGTCGCGGCGATGTCAGCGAGCGGCGGATACGGGCCGATGCGCGCGTGTTCCGCGATTATCGGCCGGGCGACCCTGAGCATGGGCGCGGCAGCCGGCGCCGTACTCGATGCCCACATCGCGGCGAGCCCGAATCGCTTCCGCGGCATCCGTGACGCCGCCGGCTGGGACCCGAGCCCGGACGTCCGCAACAGCCACACGAACCCGCCGGAACACCTCTTCCTGGATGCGCAGTTCCGCGAAGGGATGAAGGAACTCGAAAAGCGCAGCCTGGTGTTCGAAGCCTGGCACTACCACACGCAGATCCCGGAGTTGACGAGCCTTGCGCGGGCGTTCCCGGGGGTCACCATCGTGCTGGACCACTTTGGCGGGCCGCTCGGCATCGGGCCGTACGAAGGCCGTGCCGACGAGGTGTTCGAGAACTGGCGTGAGAACGTCGACGACCTCGCAACGTGCCCGAACGTCGTCGCCAAGCTCGGCGGCATCAACATGCCGATCAATGGCTTCGGCTGGCATAAGCGTCCGGTCCCGCCGACGTCGGACGACTTGGTTGCCGCGACGCGCCGCTACTACGAACACACGATCGACCGGTTCGGCCCGGGACGCTGCATGTTCGAAAGCAACTTCCCGGTGGATAGGGAGAGCTGTTCGTACGGGGTGCTCTGGAACGCTTTCAAGAAGCTTGCGGCGGGCCACCCGGAGGACGAGAAGGACGCGATGTTCTACGGCACGGCGACGCGGGTCTACCGCATCGAAGAAGAAGGCTGACCCGCGTGGCCAGAGGACCTGTATGCTCCGGCAAATACGGGGGTGACCAATGGGAGAACGCGTGAAGGGAAAGGTCGCGGTGGTCTTCGGCGGCGGCCAGACACCGGGCGAGACCATCGGGAACGGGCGGGCCACCTGCCTCCTCCTCGCGGACGAAGGGGCCACCGTCGCGGTAGTGGACCGTGACCTCGCATCAGCCGAGGAAACGGTCGGCCTCATCGCCCAGCGCGGGGGAACGGCCGAAGCACTGGCAGCCGACATCACCTCGGAAGAGCAGGTGAAGCAGCTTATCGATGCTGTCCTCGCGAAGCACGGACGGATCGACATCCTCCACAACAACGTGGGCGCCAGCCTCGCCCTCGGCGACGCGACTGCAACGGAACTCGAGTCGGACGCCTTCGACCGCCTGGTGGCGGTGAACCTCCGCGGCATGTGGTACGCCTGCAAACACGCGCTGCCGGCGATGCGCGCCCAGGGCAGCGGCTCAATCGTCAACATCTCCTCGATGGCGGCGCGAGCGGTCTACCCCTACCTCGGCTACAAGACGACGAAGGCCGCCGTCATCGCGATGACCGAGAACCTCGCCGGCGCGAACGCTCGCTACGGCGTCCGGGTGAACGTGATCCTCCCGGGCCTGATGAATACCCCGATGGCGGTCGAAGCACGGGTGGCAGCGGGGACGCCGCGGGAGGAGGTCATCGCCAGCCGGGACAGGCAGGTCCCACTCGGCCGGAGGATGGGCAGCGCCTGGGACACGGCCTACGCGGCGCTCTTCTTGCATTCGGATGAGGCGAAGTTCATCACGGGCGTCTCGCTGCCGGTGGACGGGGGCCAGGGCGTCGGGTAAAGAGCCCGCAGCCCCGGGAGTCACGCTGCAGACAAACAAAAAGGCCCTCCGGTTGGAGGGCCTTTGGGTGTTTGGTAGCGGGGAAGGGATTCGAACCCCTGACCTTCGGGTTATGAGGGCGAGTAAGCGCGTCCGGCGGGGTCACGTTCCGTTGCCTTATGTCTCGCTCTGAATCTGCGGAGGTCGCTCCTGATAGCGCCAGTCTTCCGTGATCCCACCGCGTCCAGCCCCGCCCATTTGCAGTCCATTTGCAGTTCTCGCCGACACACCCTCGTGGGCTGAAAATCGTGGCGTCGGCTCCTGGCCACAGCGCTCGCTCAGCGTACGTCGTGCTGAAGGAGCCGTTGCCACACCGCCGGAACACCTTAACTTACGACCATAATCCCAGCGATTTGGTGAAGATCCCAACCCTCCAACCGCCTTCATAGGGCGCACATTGACGGCCGCACCAGCATAACGGGACGTGATTTTCACACGCGATCCGCTGGCCTTGCCCCTGGCTCGTGCAGTCGGTCCGCGCGAAGTGCGCCAGTTCGCCGACTCCCCCTATCCATCGAACAGAGACCACTCGGACGAGGTGGGACGCAGCATGACGCGTCGGGACAGCCGTCCCGTCCTATCCAGCAGCGTCGGGCTGACTGATGAGAGCCTCGTCATCGTCGAGGTCGAGCCCGAAGGAGGCGTGAGACCACGTGCCTCGGAATGCACTTGCGGAACGAACAGTGGCGTTGAGCCCGACGAATCACCGGGCGACCCGCGGTCACGTCTTCAGCTCCTTCGCGCGGTCTGGAGTACGGGGCGCGGCTAATGGCCCTCGGACCAGCGCCATTCGGCGGGGTCCCATTTCAGCGTCCGCTCATCGCCGGATCGGAGGGGTGACCCCCAGAAGGCTTCCAGCGCAGAGAAGGCGGAGCTCAACTCTCCGAACCGACTGCCGTAGTCGCGAACGAACCCAGCCCACGGAGCGGCCCAGGACTCCGGTGGCATGGCCAACGTCGGCGGCCAGGGCGTGTCGCGAAGACCGAAGGTTTGAACGCACACATCCGCCAGTTCGCCCAGTGGCGGGACGCTCAGCTCTTCTGCAATCAGCAGCATGTCGTAGAGATCCTTGGGTCGCGAGTTCTCGCGCGAACCGTAGTCCCTTATGTAGGCGTGCAGCTTCTCCGCAAGTTGCTGGGGAACCGGTATCGCCGGCACGACGACTGCCGGGAGATCGGCGAAGTCGAAGAGGTTCCGTAGCTCCAGCTGCTCGACCGGTCTGACATCGCCAGGTTGCACGTTCACGTCGAATCGAAGCGTCTCAAACTGCCGGCCACCAAGTCGGCTTTCAACCGGAAAGCGGATGCCGCCCTCCGGTCCCTCGCCATGAATCGGGCTCCCGCGTCCGATCGCAAACTCGAAGTAGTCGCCGAGGTCAGCTGCGGCAGCCTGCTCCACCATCACCTGGAGGCTACGGGCATCCTCTCGCCAGGACGCATCGATGTCGATCGTGGCACGGGCGCGCGCGCTGACGCGCGCGATCATGGCCATGCCACCCTTGAGAGCCCAGCTGCCTTCTGGCGCCGTCGCGGCGATTCGCGCCAGCAATCGCTGAAAGGCCGCCTCCTTCCGGAGCCGATCGAGCGGCAGCGAGCCGTCCCTGGCGCGTGCTTTCAGACGATCCTCAAGTGCCTGGCGGAGCGACTCCGGCCGACTATAACGTGCCACCCCGCGATGGTACCGCCCGCTTCGCTTTGGGGAGGCCCAGGGTACTCCGCACGTGGTCGCGGTCAGGATGCTCGTCAAGCGTCTCCGACAGCCGTGCGCGGGTGGTCAGCCCTCGTTCGATTGCTTCGCGAGCTGCGTCACGGGCCAACGATGGATCACCAGCCACCGCCACGTCGCGGAGCGTCCGTTCGACCTTCGTGATGGGTACGTCATCGCGAAGGGTGACCTCCTCCGGAGACAGGGACGCTCTGTGAATGACTACGCCAGGGCGCTTTCCGCGAAAAGCACGGGGCACGGTGAGGTGGATGACCGCCGGCATCGCCGACCCGAGCTCGTAGACAGCAAGGGCGCTGTCGTGACTAACTGCGCTGCCTGGGCCAGCCCAGAGCGCGGTCGCGATCAGGTCCCCAAATCGGTGCGCAGGGAAGCGGTGGAGCCGGTAGATGCCGTACGCCACCCGTTCGAGATCCGCCCGGGCCGCGTAATGGCTGAGCAGACGACGAGAGACGCCTGCTTCAAGGGCCTGGGCAGTGGTGAAGTAGCCGCCCTGGGACTCCGCTATCTGGTAGAGCGCGTCGACGCCCTTTTCCTGCATGAATGTTACATTACGTGTAACATTGGCGTGTGACAAGCCGAGTCCACCAACATCGCGTAACGCCGGGCAAGCGCGCGTTTACGACGGAAATAGCGCGAGCGACAGGGTCGTGCACCGCGTCCGACATACGGGACACACGATAGCCCAAACGTCGGACACGACGCCCTCAGGCAAAGCACTCACGCGCTTCACCCACGTTCACCGCCCGCAGTTGCTTTGACCCGAAGCGCCGCCCCTCAAGGAGCGAGTCCGTCAGTCCACGGGTTCCTGAGTCTCACCTTGTGCCTGCGATCCAAGCTCGCCGAGGTGTCCGACGCTCCCGTGACACCCGACTACCGAAGTCAGCAAGAAGCTGCCGCCGCAACGAATATGCGCAGGACCGAGATGCCCACGCGCTCAACACCTTCCGGCAAGCCCCCACGTCATTCATATTCGATCACGATCGGCACCCCGACTTCAGTTGCCACTGGCGTCCAAAGGTCGACATCCTGCTCTGGCGTCTCGATCGAAACGACAAGCGCGTAGGGAGCGCCACGATCGCTATGGTCACGTTCCTTTCTGTCCTTCCACCAGCCCGACACGGGGTAGATCGCCACGTAGCCGCGTTCGGCGAGTTCGGCAGCGGTGCCTTCCCAGAAGCCCGAATGTATCGAGCCAGAAACCCGATTCTCTGGGCCAAAGAACCAGTCTTGCGCATCACTTGCGGCGGAATTATGACCAGTCCCTTCATCGCGGGCGAGCTTATTGATCCGCCTTCGAAATTCGTCGATTGACTCCGTGGGGCGACGAACGTCAAATCTGAGCCCATGCGACATATAGCGGAATCGTTGTCGCCATCCTCGCCGACTGGGATTCGGCTCAACGAAGTACGAGAGCGTCACTCGAAGCCGGACGTGGGCTGCGCCCATCTCTGCGAGCACTTCGACC
>JADYYG010000009.1 GCA_020853755.1 Dehalococcoidia bacterium
CGCTGAACGCAACCGCCAACCTCGACCTTACACCTGGACCGCCACCGTCGAAACCATCCTCACCAAGGTCGGCCGCGCCCAGAGCGCCCTCACCGCCGTCAAAGACTCTTCGGTTCCACTACACTAGCGATTCGGAGTCCCTTTGGCCAGGCTTCTCGTCCTCGGGCACAGCGACACCGACGGCTCCCGGCTGCCGCGCCGGGAGGATGGCCTGACGTGGGTGCTGCAGCGGCGAATCGAGGAAACGGCCGGCGTCAGGATTGAAGCGGCCCACCGGGCGGTATTCGCGGGACCAACCGCGCTCCGCTTCGTGGAGCGCCAGATGGATCTCGAGCAGCCTGACATCGTCGTGCTCGCGACGTCGGGCTACGGCGTTGTCGTCGAACTCGCTTCGAACCGGGTCCGGGAGCGATTCGGGGACCGAGCGGCAAGGGCGGTCAATCGTGCTGAAGTCGAGGTTTCCCGGGCTGCCATACGCCTCGGCCCTCGCGGTCAAAAGACGCTGCGGCTTCCCCGAAGGGTGGCTCGGACCATCCTTGGCACCGCGCCGGCGCTGTCCTTCGAGGACCTCGTCTCCTGCTACCACGAGTTGTTTCGAGCGCTGGCCCGCCGCGAACAGGTGCACACGATCATCCTGAGCGGCCTCGGCTACGGCATTGAGTTGCAGCGGCTGAACCCACGCCTGAACGAACTGCAGAACACAGTCCATGCGCGGTTGCGGTCGCTTGCGGATGAACTGCACTTTGACTGGGTCAGCCATGAGGCCGTTCTGGGCGGGCCGGTGGCCAAGCTGAAGTACATGCAGGCCGATGGCGTGCATTCGAATGAGGATAGCCAGCGACTGGCCGCGGAAGCGTTGATGCCGCTCGTGCTCCCGAAACTTTGAGCCGGCTGACGCAGGGCCGACGCAGGCGAAGCGCTATTCCCCGATCACAGGCCCTTCGTCGTTCGGCAGCGCTGCTTGCGGACCCCTGCGGACACCGAACGGGTCGCGTGCGGAAGCGGGCGGTGGATTGGGCGCAATCCTCGGAGCGGGACGTGCCGGCGCGGGCCTCGGCTCGGGTGTGATCGGCTGGCGCGGCGCGGGCCCGCCAGATGCGGGGCGCATTCCCGTGGGGCGCACCGGCCGCGGGGCGAACCCTTCGCGCGGCGGCTTTTCGGTGCCGCAGTACGGGCAGGCCACCCAGGCGTAGCTGAGCGGCTTCTGGCATTGGCGGCAGGCTTCTTTCAGTTGGGTGCGGCAGGACGGGCAGACGAGGTACTCATCTTTCACCCGGCGCTTGCAGGTGGGGCAGGCCTTCTGGTCTTCGAGTTCCTGCAGGAGCGCTTCTTCTTCGAGCGACCGTTCGTACAGCTCGGTCAACGTCTGGCGCGGGCGGACGATGAGGTACATCCAGTGGCCGGGGAAGTTGAACACCAGGACCAGGAGCACAGCGGCAGTCTGGAGGATCGGGTCACGCGTTCGCTGGCGAATGTCCCGGTAAGTCCAGAAGATGGTGGCGATCCAGAACGCTGCGAGAAAGATCACCAGGAAGGTGACCAGGTACTTCACGCTCGCTTCCCAGGACCCGCCCGGCCATGACACGAGAAACAGGTTCAAACGTTCCCTCCGGACGCTTCGACGGCCGTTGCAGGTACTGTACCGCAGCGGCTGAATGAGGGCGAAACGGAAATGGATAACCCGGGTGAGCGAATGGTAGAATCGGGCCAGTGGAAACTGTCGCCAGCCAGGCCGAACTGCTCGAAGGACTGAACGAGCCGCAGCGCCATGCGGTCATGCACGGGTCCGGAGCCGTCCTCATCCTTGCCGGGCCGGGAAGCGGCAAAACGCGGGTTATCACCCACCGCATCGCCCACCTCGTTATCGAACACCGGGTGCCGCCGTGGCGCATTCTCGCGGTCACCTTCACGAACAAGGCCGCGCGGGAGATGCGGGAGCGAGCGAGCCGCCTCCTCGGTGAAGACGCCGCCAGCCTGCACATGGGCACGTTCCACTCGATGTGCGCCCGCTGGCTGCGCGTCGATGGCCAGGCAATCGGCCTCTCGCGCGACTTCGTCATCTACGATGACGCCGACCAGGTTGCCCTTGTGAAGCGGATCCTCGAAGAACTCCACGTCGACCCCCGGCGCTTTCCCCCGCGCGCCATCCTCTCCGCAATTTCAAACGCCAAGAGCGAGCTGATTGTTCCTGAAGCGTTCACCGCGAAGGTTCGTAGTTACGCCGACGAGGTGGTCGCCCGCGTCTACTCCGCCTATGAGCGGTCGCTCAAGCAGGCGTCGGCGGTGGACTTCGATGACCTCCTTCTTTACGCCGTTCGGCTCTTCGAAGTCCCGGAGATGCTGGAGAAGTACGCAGGCCGCTATCTCCACATCCTCGTCGATGAGTTCCAGGACACGAACCCGGTCCAATATGAACTCGCCCGGAAGCTGGCATCGGCGCACGGCAACATCACCGTCGTCGGTGACCCGGACCAGAGCATCTACTCGTGGCGCTCGGCCGATGTCAGGAACGTCAAGAACTTCGAGCGTGACTTCCCGGACTGCGCAATTTACCTATTGGAGCAGAACTACCGGTCGACGCCGTCGATCCTCGAGGCGGCCGATGCGGTCATTGAAAAGAACCCGGGCCGCCACCCGCGGAAGCTCTGGACCGAGCGCTCTGGCGGCGACCTCATCACCACCTACGACGCACACAGCGATGAGGAGGAGGGCGAGTTCGTCGCCCGGGAAGTAGCCCGGCTGGCGAAGGACGGCCGCGACTACGGCCAAGTCGCCGTGATGTATCGCACGAACGCGCAGTCCCGGGCCGTGGAAGAGGCCCTCGTCCGGCATCGCATCCCCCACCGGCTCATCGGCGGCGTGCGCTTCTACCAACGCCGCGAGATCAAGGACCTCATCGCTTACCTGCGGTTGGCGCAGAACCCGCACGACGAGGCGAGCCTCCTCCGCGTCATCAATGTCCCAGGTCGCGGAATTGGCGACCGGACGATCGAACGGCTCGAAGAGTTTGCGCGCGAGAACAGCGTCGGCTTCTGGGATGCCTGCGAAGGTGTGGCAGGCGGGCTTGGCGCGCATATCGTCGCCGGGCGCGCTGGCGCCGCTGTCGGAGGTTTCGTTCACATCATCAACCGCTTGCGGGAAGACGCCTCCCTGCCGCTGACCGAACTGCTCGACTCCGTCCTTTCGCTCACCGGCTACGCACGCTACCTGCAGGAGTCCGGCGATGACGGCGAAGAGCGCTTCGAGAACGTCCTCGAACTGCGGTCACTGGTTGGCGAATACGAGGAAGCGGCCGGCGCCGGCAGCGACCTCGCCACTTTCCTTCAGGATGTGGCCCTCATCGCCGACGTCGATGAACTGAAGGACGAAGCGTCGGCCGTCACGCTCATCACGCTGCATGCCGCCAAGGGCCTCGAATACCCGGTCGTGTTCCTGATCGGTCTCGAAGAAGGCGTGTTGCCGCACATCCGGTCCTTCGATGACCCCCGGCAGATGGAGGAAGAGCGGAGGCTCTGCTATGTCGGCATCACACGAGCGATGGACCTGCTCTATCTCACGCGTTCCTACCGGCGGTTCTCGTTCGGCCAGTCGGCGGCGAACCCCCCGTCGCGCTTCCTCGCGGACATTCCCCCGCACCTGACTCGCCCTCACGGCAGCACGACCCGCTCGTATGCCGAGGCCGTGACCGCGCCGCCGCTCTTCCCGGAGATCGAACCCGCGGAGGGTTCGATGTGGAGCGCCGGCGAGCGCGTGCTGCATCCGAAGTTCGGTGCCGGCGTAATCGTGAGCGCCCAGGTCAATGGGAGTGACGTCGAGTACGTGGTGAACTTCGACACGGCCGGGACGCGCAGGCTGCTGCAAAGCTACGCGCGGCTGACCCGCGCATGATGGACCCTGTCGTGTTCGCTGCCATCCGTGATTGGGGCATCTGGGACCAGGGTCACGCGGCCCGGCTCCTCTTTGCGCTCGTCGTCCTCCTGGTTGCGGCCGTTGTCTTCAAGGTGTTCCTGTCCCGCGTCTTCAGCCAGGCGTTGACGCGCGCTGTCCGCGGGCGGAGCGAGGAACGCCAGGCGGTTGAGCGCCGCGTCAACACGCTTTCGAACACCCTTAACTGGGGGTTTCGCACCCTCCTCTTCTTCGTCGCGGTGGGGCTCACGCTCAGCGAGTTCGGACTAAACGTGTCGGCGCTGATCGCCAGCGTCGGTGTTGTCGGCGTGGCACTCGGCCTCGGCGCGCAACTCCTAGTGCGCGACGTTATCAACGGCATGTTCATCCTCATCGAAGACCAGTATGCGGTCGGCGACACGGTGACCGTCGCCGGGGTCACCGGCGAGGTCATCGAGATCAACCCGCGGCGCACCGTGGTGCGGGATGCCGACGGAAATGTTCACTCGATCCCGAACAGCACCATCACCGTTGCCACCAACCGGACGGCGGGGTTGAACCGCTTCAGTGTGACCCTTCAGACCCCGTTCCGGGAGAGTGACCGGGCAGCAGCGCTGGCCGAACGCGTTTGTGCGGAACTGGCGGCTGACCGGGCAGAGGCTATCCTGAGCGGCCCCCGGATGGCCGAGCAGAAAGCCGGCGCGGAAGGACTCGTGGACCTCATCGTCGCTGGTGATGCCCGGCCGAAGATGAAGTGGTCCGTCGAGGCTGAACTCCGGCGGCGGCTCAAGCGCGCCTTTGAGGCAGAGCGGCTGGAGATGGACTTCGTGCCGAAGGAGCCGAAGTAGCGCGGGCGGACGCCGCCCACCCCGGGGTTAGAACCGCAGTTCGATCTGGTCGATACAGACCTTGTCGCCTTCGCCGCCGTCGATGCGGTTCACCGCCGGGACCACCAGCCGGCCGAGGACCCGGTCGTCTTCGTTCCAGAAGCGCGTCTCCGTCGTTTCTGGCGGGTAGTGAGGCGCGGGAAGGCTGCCGATGGTGACTTCCTTGATACGCTCAAGGTGGCCTTCGGCGAAGAGCCGGGCAGCGTCCTGCAGAACGAGACCCATGTTGCGCGGCCCATGGGTCAACGGCGCCGGGTTCCCCGCCTGCTGGATGAAGTGCGTCGTGTTCCAGTCGCCTGACGGGACGGCCCAGTCGAAGGTGACATTGAGCGGCGTCTTGTGGACGACGACCTCGTCGGCCGGCCGTTCCGGGATGGCGATTCGCGGTGGATTCAGCGAGCCCGCGCCCTCCGGGGCACACCCCAGGAGGAAGAGCAGCATCCAGCCTTCGAGCAGGGGCGCTCCGTTGGAGGCGTTCGCAACTTCGAAGTTGAAGCGCACCAGGGCGTGGCCCTTCGAGGTCCCGCCGGCTTCGGTGATGCGAGATGAAACCCGGCCACGACCTGCTTGCGGGATCGTGCCGAGGAACTTCGCGCCGCCAGAACCCCAGCGCCCAACCCGCTGCCACGTTGCATAACCGCCGATCAAGGCATCCATGACCTCATCGCGGTTGCGCGCGAGGAGCGCGCCGTTGAATGGGACCATGGGATGCCCGGCGCCGTCTGAAGACTTCATCAGCGAGTGCAGGTCGCGTTCCTCGCGGATGGAAGCTCCACAGGCCCGGGAAAGCAGTTGCGTCGTCTGCCAGTCCCATTCGAACTCGTAGTCAGAAAACGCACGTCCCGCAATATCCATCGAAACCTTCGGGTCAGTCATCATCAATCACCCCAATCCAAAATCCACAATCCAGAATCCACAACTGCTTAGATGGGGTATTCCTTCACGATGTTGCGGGCGATCACCGTCTTCTGGATGTCGCTCGTTCCCTCGGCGACGATCATCAGGGGAGCATCGCGGTAGTACCGTTCGAGCGGCAGGTCCTTGCTGTAGCCAACGCCACCGTGGATGCGCATCGCATCGAGCGCGCACTCGTTCGCAATCTCGGTGGAGTACAGCTTGGCGATGCCGGCATCGAGGTCGCTGCGTGCGCCCGAGTCCTTCTTCCGTGCGGCATCGAGGGTGAGCAGCCGTGCGGCGCGGATTTTCACGAGCATCTCGGCCAGCCGGAGTTGCTGGGCCTGGTGCTCGAAGATCGGCTTACCGAACGCCTCCCGCTTCTGGGCGTACCGGATCGAGTCGTCGAATGCCGCCTGGGCGACACCGACGCCGCGGGCCGCGACGTTGATCCGGCCGACTTCGAGGGCGCTCATGATGTGCTGGAAGCCGCTGCCTTCTTTGCCGCCGAGCAGCTGCGTGGCCGGAACGCGGCAGTCGTCGAAGGTCAATTCGGTGGTCTCGACGCCCTTGTAGCCGAGCTTCTCAAGCCTGCGGCCGGGGGTGAACCCGGGAGTGCCCTGGTCCACGAGGAAGGCGGAGATGCCCTTGTGCCGCGGGTTCGCGGTCGGGTCCGTCTTGGTCATTGCGAGGTAGACGCCTGCCCGGTGGCCGTTCGTCACCCACATCTTCTGGCCGTTGATGATGTAGTCGTCGCCGTCGCGCTTCGCCGTGGTCTTGATCGCCTGGGCATCGGAACCAGCGTCCGGCTCCGTGATGGTGAGCGCGCAGCGGATTTCCGGCTCGACAAGCCGCGGGAGGTACTTTTTCTTCTGTTCCTCGGTGCCGTATTCGCTGATGGCGTAGCCGACGAGAACGTGGGTGTTAATGATGCCTGCGAGGCTCATCCAGCCGCGTGCCAGCTCCATGCAGACGCCCGCGTAGCATTCGAATGTGAGATCGAGGCCACCGTAGGCTTCGGGGATCTTGATCCCGAAGAGTCCCATTTCGGACATACCCTTGAGAAGCGGCTCCGGGAACTCGTCGGCGTGTTCGAATTCGCTGGCGACGGGCTTGACCTCCCGGTCTACCCAGCGTCCGACGTTTGAGACGATTTCTTGCGCCAGCGGGTCGGTGATATCAGCGGCGTAGTCACGGGCCATGTGGTGATTCCTGCAGTCGAAGTGTGCCAGCCAGTATGCCCGAGGCGTTGGGTACGGACGAAGAACTGTCCGGTCACTGCCCGGCCTGCCCGACACCATGGCGGCCAATAGTTCGGAGCAATAGGGCACCTGTGAGAAGCGTTCCTGACTGGGTCCATGTCCGCCGGAGCCGCGCCCTGAGGGAACGTGGGAGACAAAGTTCACCTTAACGCTCGCGTAAGGGGTTGGTATTGATTACTATCGCGTGAACTGGCTGGCCCGGTTCACAGCCGGGTTGACCGCCTCAGGAGTTTGCGAGTGGCGCAGTACCGGCAATCGCCCTCGCCGTTACGCGGTGTCAGCGGTCCATCCCGCCAGAAACCCTCCATGCGTGCCGCGATGGTGGTCTTCCAGAACCGGAACTACCGCTTCCTCTGGTTCTCGTCCCTCTTTTCGTTCACCGGCATGCAGATGCAGCAGATTGCCCGTGCGCTGCTCGCCTGGGAGCTAACGAAGTCATACAGCGCTGTAGGCCTGATCTCGCTCTCTTTCGGCCTCCCGATGCTCTTCTTCTCCCTCATTGGCGGGTCACTCGCCGACCGGTTCGAAAAGCGCAACCTGACGCTCATGTCACAGGTAGCCACCGGGGCATTCGCTCTTATCAACGCTGCCATGCTCATCACCGACACGATCACCATCGAGTGGCTGTTCGTCCTCGGCCTCGGTGGCGGCACGGCCATGGCGCTTGGTATGCCGGCCCGCAGTCCGCTGATGGCCCAGGTTGTCGGCCCCGAGCAGGTCACGAGCGCGATGGCCATGTCCAACTCCGCCATGAACGTGACGCGCCTGTTCGGACCCGCTGTTGCTGGCGCCATGGCAGGAATCTGGAACCTCGATTCGGTCTACCTCACCCAGGCGGCACTCTACGTGGTTTCCTGTGCGCTGCTCCTCTTCGTGCCGACAGGGATCGGCCATGTCGCGGCTCAGCAACGCGGCAACATGTTCCGCGAAATCGCGAACGGGCTCAGTTACGTTGCCAGGGACTCGCGCCTGCGCAGCCTCAACCTCTCCATGCTCGCCATCAGTTTTTTCGCGATGCCCTACGTCATGCTGCTGGCAGGCTTCGTGAAAGAAGACCTGGGCAAGGGCGACGGCGCGTTTGGCATTCTCCAGTCCGTTTCCGGCCTGGGGGCGCTTGTTGGCTCTCTCGGCGTCGCAACGCTCACTACGTTCGATCGCAAGCCGCTGGTCCAGCTCGTGTCCGGCGTGGTTGGGGGCGCCGGCCTCATCTTGCTTGCTCTTGCATCGCGGAGCTTCGGGTATAGCGGCGCTATCGCGGCGATTCTTGTCCTCGGGCTGTCACTCACCGCCTACCAGACGCTCAACAGCACGCTCCTCATGGACAGCGCCCGGCCCGAATTCTACGGACGTGTGATGAGCATCAGCATGCTCAGCTTCAGCGCGATGCCGCTGATGGCGTTCCCTCTCGGCCAGGTCGCTGACTCGATCGGTGTAACGAACATGTTCATCGCGCAGGGTGGCATCGTGGTGGGCTGCATGGCCCTCATCGCTATCTTCAATCCAGGCCACACATTCGGGCGGACATCGCCGATTCTCCTGACGAGTAATGCGGCGCCGCCGGACGGGCCGCTCCTGGCCATGCCGGGCGAGGAGCCCCTTCCGGCCGGCGGGAAGTAGGCGCTTGATCACAAAGAAGCCAGCCGGACGGCTGGCTTCTTCATCGTCATCGGGCTGTCCCCGTTTACGCGATCGTTGTCATCCCGGTGCGCGGCGCGCCGACGAGGATGGCCATGTTCCCATCAGGGTGACGGTTTTCGTACATCAACTGGTGGCATTCCGCCGTCTCATTGAACGCAAACGTGCGCGAGAGGCAGGGGTCGATCTTTCCGGCAACTACGAGCTTATTGAATGCGTTCGACTGCACATCGTTGGCGAAATGCGAACCCTGGAGGCGCTTCTGGCGCATCCAGAGGTAGCGAAGGTCGACGTCGGCGTTGTACCCGGTGGTCCCGGCGCAGATGACGATCATGCCGCCCGTGTCGCAGACGAACTGCGATGTGGGGACGGTGTCCTGACCGGGGTGTTCGAACACGATCCGGGGGTTCTTCCGTTCGCCGAGGACGTCCCAGATGGCCTTGCCGAAGGCACGTGCGCCCGCGGTGAATTCGGCCGTCGGGCCCGCATCGTCCCAGTTCGGGAGGCGGCCCCAGTGGTCGAAGTCCTTGCGATTGATGCAGCCAACCGCCCCGAGCCGCTTGCAGAAGTCGACCTTGTTGTTGTTGCCGATGACGGCGATGGGCTTCGCGCCGACATTGGCGGCCAACTGGATGGCCATCGATCCAAGCCCGCCAGCCCCGCCCCAGATGAGGACGACGTCGCCTTCGCGAACGTCGTGCGGCGGCCAGCCGAAGAGCATGCGGTAGGCGGTGGATCCGACGAGGGTTGGTGCTGCGGCTGCTTCCCAACTGAGGTGCTTCGCCTTCGGCATGCACTGGTGCGCCTCGACTTTGGTGAACTGGGCGAATGAGCCCCATGTGGTCTCATAACCCCAGATCTTGAAGCTCGGGCTGAACATCGGGTCTTCGCCGGCGAGCACCTCGGGAGCGTTGACATCCCACGTCCCGCAGTGAACGACAACTTCGTCCCCAACTTTGACGTTCGTGACGTTCTTGCCGACACGCCAGACGATGCCGGCTGCGTCGGAGCCGCCGATGTGGTGGTCCCACGGCTGCCCGGCCTTTTGCCGCGCGCCGATGACATCAACAGGAGAGCCGAGGCCCGCCCAGACATTGTTGTAGTTCACGCCGGCGGCCATCACGTAAACGAGCGCCTCATCGGGGCCGATTTCCGGTGTCTCGATGATCTCCTGTTCGAAAGCCTGGCGCGGTTCGCCGAAGCGGCTCTGGCGGATGACCTGTGCGTACATGCGCGGCGGGATATGGCCCAATGGGGGCGCTTCGCCGACTTCGTAGAGGTCCTTCAGCGTTTCGGTCGTCAAATCGATGGCTCCTCGGGCGCACTGGGCGTCCCTTCGCATAGCTTCATGGCGCTCGCTCTGCCGATGTTAGCGCACCGTTATCGACCCGGAAAGCGTATTCCCGCTGAGTCATAGATCGAACCTATGGCTCACGGACGAGCAACTCGACAGCCCCCTCGGCGCTTCTATAGCAGGCGTCCACCACTTCGTGAGCCCTGAGCGCGGTGCGGAAGTCGGGGAACGCCGCGCGCTCTTCGTGGACGCAGCGGAGGAAGCTGAGGTCTTCGTACATGCCCAGCCTTGCGAGGTTCGCTTCCTCGCCGCTGATACCCACGATCTCGCAATAGCGGTCGAAGACTTCATCCCCAGATATGACGGTTACCGATCCTGATCGGCCCTGCACCCTGATCGGGCCGAGGAAGTCGTCGTCGGTTGCGAAGTAGCCCCCATCGAAGAAGACCTCGAGGTGGCGCGTCGATGGCCGATCGTCCAGCGAATGCCAGATGGAACTGAGTGACGTTTGAAACCCGCCTTCGTGCTGGAAGGTGGCGATGGCCACGTCTTCGATGCCGGCGTGCTCCGTCGTGAAGCGCGTGTGACACCGCACGGCGGTGATGTCTCCGAAGAGCCAGTGGAACAGGTCCACGTCGTGGATCGAGTGCTCGATGAGCGTGCCTCCGCCGGCCTGGGCGAAGTTGCCCCGCCACGAACTGGCGTAGTGGCCACGAATCGGGAAGAACTGGTCGTCGCGAAGGTGCGCGGTGAGCAGCGGCCCGAGCCCCGGCTGGGACATGAGGTCCTTGAGGACCGTGAAGACCGGCGAGTAGCGCAGCACCAGCCCGACCTGGTTGATGACACCCGCAGCTTCAACCGCTTCCACCATGCTCCGGACCTCCGCCAGGCTGCGGGCGAGCGGCTTTTCGCAGAAGACGTGGAACCCCCGCCGCGCAGCTTCGATAACCAGCGCCGGGTGCTCTGAGGTCTCCGTGCAGACGTAGACAGCATTCAGGCCGGGCCGGTCGAAAACGGCGCTCGCCGTATCTGACACGGTCTGTGCCCCGGTTATAGCGGCGAAGTTGCGCGCGCGCTCCATCTCGCGGTCGCAAACCGCCACGTACTGTCCGGGAACCAACTCTGAGCGAAAGGAGCCGCGGAGGTTTCGGGAATGGAAGCGGCCAATGTGACCACATCCGATGAGGCCGACGACGGGTTCTGGCATGGAGCGCTCGCATCGAGGGGGATTTTTCGGGCATTTTACGGGGGGCTTGCCGAGGGATGGCGAATGGAACCGGAGATACCGCGAAACTCGGAAACGAGGCCGCCCGCGGAAGGAATCACCTGGGGGCGCAAGTGAACCTTCCGCAGGCAGCCTCCAACGGGCCTCCGCCCCCGCGGGGCCCGTCTCTGCTTCCCGGCATGCGCTTTTGTCCCGCTCTTACCCCCGTGCTATAGTCAGCGCCGTCCCTTAGGGACGAATTTCACAAACGGTTTGGCGCGTGCTTTACGAATATGGCCACATCGGCATCCTCGTCATCATCGCGCTGGTCTTTCCCCTCGGAGCCCTCGTAACATCCTGGGCATTCCAATACGTCAAGATTCGGCCAACCAGCCAGCCTGACCCGGTCCGTGACGACATTTACGAGTGCGGCCTCCGCACCGAGGGCCCGAGCCTCGTCCAGTTCAACTTCCGCTATTACTACATCGCGCTCCTCTTCGTGCTGTTCGATGTCGAGGTGATCTTCCTGTTCCCGTGGGCCCGCGTGTTCGACAAGGTCGGCTGGCAGGGCTACTTCGAAGGCATGGCGTTTATCGGCATCCTTTCGCTCGGGATCCTCTATGCGTGGCGGAAGCGCGCGCTGGAGTGGAAGCTGTGACGCGCGAACTCAGCGGCCCTGAGGTTGCCGCCCTCGCCGAGGCTGCCGTCCCCGGTTCGGTCGCGAAGACGACGGAGACCGCCTGCTACCTGAAGCCGGAGCATCTTGTTCAGACGCTCGAAGCCCTGAAGACCTCGCCTGAAGCGGACCTCGTCCACCTGACGAACCTCTGCGGCGTCGATTTCTGGGATCACATGGAAGTGGTCTACCACATCCAGTCGTTCGTCCAGAACCACATCGCGCTCTTCAAAGTTGAGACGTGGGACCGGGAGAAGCCAGAAGTACCGAGCGTGACGCCGGTCTTCCATGGCGCATGGATGCAGGAGAACGAGACGTACGACCTGTACGGCATCAAGTTCCCGGGCCACCCGAACCTCTACCGCATCCTCCTCTGGGAGGGTTACCCCGGCTGGCCGCTGCGCAAGGACTTCCTCTCGATGCCCGGCGGATTGCAGCCCGGCCTCGGTGAGTTTGCGGGCGTCGCACCGCGCCAGGAGCCTCCTGTGAAGGTGATCGAATGACCCAGACCATCAAGTCTGAACCGTTCATTCTGAACATCGGGCCGCAGCACCCGTCCACCCACGGCGTGTTCCGGATCAAGGCGACCGTCGACGGCGAAAAGGTGATCGAGGCGGAGATGGTGATGGGCTACCTCCACCGCTCGATGGAGAAACTCGCCGAAGAGCGCACCTACACTCAGAACATCCCGTTCACGGATCGCACGGACTATCTGAGCAGCATGTCCAATAACCTGGGCTACTGCCTCGCGGTGGAAAAGCTCGCCAGCATCGAAGTGCCTGCCCGCGGGAACGCGATCCGCGTCATCATGTCGGAACTGCAGCGGCTTGCGAGCCACTGCATGGCGATCGGCGCATTCGCGAACGATACCGGCGCCTGGCAGACGCCCGTGATGTGGGCCTTCCGCGAACGCGAAAAAATCCTCGACATTTTCGAGGTCACCTCGGGCGCGCGCCTCACCTGCAACTACATGCGCATCGGCGGTGTCGCCTTCGACCTGCGGCCGCAGTTCGAACCGATGGTTCGCAAGGTCCTCAACGACTTCCCGCCCTTCCTGCAGGAGATGGAAGACTTGCTGAGCGGGAACGAGATCTTCCTCTCCCGTACGCGCGGCGTGGGTGTGCTTTCGCCCGAGATGGCGACCAATGCCAGCCTCTCGGGGCCGATGCTGCGCGGTTCTGGGGTTGCCTGGGACCTTCGCAAAGCCGACCCCTACTGCGGCTACGAGCAGTACGACTTCGATATCCCGATTGGCTACCAGGGTGACTCCTTCGACCGCTTCATCGTGCGGCTCGAAGAGATGCGCCAGAGCCTGCACATCATCCAGCAGGCTCTCGATGGACTGCCCTCCGGGCCGCACTCCACGCAGGTGCCGCTTGCGCTGCGCCCGCCCAAGGGCGAAGCCTACGCACGCATCGAAAGTCCCCGCGGCGAACTCGGCTATTACCTCGTGAGCGATGAGGGTCCCGCGCCGTACCGCTTCCACATTCGGCCGCCGTCCTTTATCAATCTCTCAGCGTTGCGCGAGATGACGGTGGGCGGCACCGTGGCCGATGCGATCGTCGTCCTTGGTTCGATAGACATCGTTGTGGGGGAGATTGACCGGTGAGTATTCCCGTCCTTGCCCTCGCGACCGACCACTGGTACGACCTGCGCGACCTGGCCAATATTTCGGACGCCATCCTCGATGGGGCGGATAAGGTCCTCCCATTCGGAATCGTCTACGTGTTGGCGGCCCTGATCGGGTTCGTCGCCAGCTTCCTCATCTTCGTGCTCCCGTCGCAGCTCTACCTGGGCGTCTACGGCGAACGGAAGATCATCGGGCGCATCCAGTCTCGCTACGGCCCCAACCGGGTCGGCCCGTTCGGACTGCTCCAGCCGATCGCGGATGCTGTGAAGCTCCTGACCAAGGAAGCGCTGACTCCGAAGGAGTCGGACCGGGCGGTGATGTACGTCGCGCCGATCATCTTCGTGATGCCGGCCGTCCTCATTTTCGCCGTTATCCCGTTCGGGCCGCGCATGGTCTTCGCGAACGTTCCAGTCAGTCTCCTGTACTTCATGGCCATCTCTTCACTGCCGGTCATCGCCACCTTCATGGCGGGCTGGAGCGCGAACAACAAGTACTCGCTCTTCGGGGCGATGCGCATCGTCGCGATGGCGATCAGCTACGAGGTTCCGCTCGTCATGGCCCTCCTCGGGGCGGTGGTTGTGACCAGCGGCGCGCCCTACGCCGGCGACTTCCTCAACGGTCTCGCCCTCCAGGACATGGTGCTGTGGTCGCGCGAGTTCCACATCTGGGTAGTCTTCGTCCAGCCGCTTGCCCTCGTCATCTACTTCATCTGTGTGAGCGCAGAACTGAACCGGACGCCGACGGACATCGCTGAGGCCGAATCGGAGATCGTGGCTGGCTACCTGACCGAATACTCCGGCATGAAGTGGGGCCTCTTCTACGGTATGGACATCGGCTACGCGCTCGGCGCGTCGGCCTTCGCCGCGACCGTGTTCCTTGGCGGCTGGACCTTCTTCGGACTCGAGAAATGGGTTCCACCCTGGATGATCTTCATCGGTAAGACCCACCTCTTCTACTTCCTCTTCATCTGGACGCGCGGCACGCTTCCGCGCCTGCGCTCGGATCAGTTGATGGCGTTCGCGTGGAAGTTCCTCCTTCCGCTCGCCCTATTCAACATCTTCCTGGTGGCGACGGAACGGATGATCTGGAGCAGCCAGGACTACGCGAAGGGCCTCATCTACGTGTTCGCCGTCGTGAACATCGCCGTGTCGATTGCAGCCGTCTACGGATGGGCGCGCTTCCTCGGCTACCGGCCCGAGAACACTCCGGTCCGACCCCGGCTCGTAAAGAACGCGGGCGGCTACATCCCGGTAGGAAGCGAGGCGAACCGGTAATGGACGGCGGTGGAATCGTCTTCGCGTTCTATGTGCTCGCAGCCGTGACCCTGATTTCGGCCGCCGGCGTGCTGGTGTCCCGCGACCTGCTGCACGCAGTGCTGTTCCTCATCCTGACCTTCGTAGGCGTGGCGGGGCTGTTCGTGCTGCTCTCGGCCGACTTTATCGCGATGGCGCAGGTCATCATCTACGTCGGGGCCATCGCGGTGCTGATCCTCTTCGCAGTCCTCCTCACGCCGCGGGCAGGCCGGAACAACGGGGAGACGAAGTTTGCTCTTCCCGGCATCCTCCTTGCCGTTTGTCTCGCCGCTGTGTTCCTGTTCGTCATCCACGACGTTGCCTGGACAACGAACGATGAAGCGCCGGTATTGGGCGCCGACCAACTCGGTGAAGCGCTCCTGACGACCTGGGTTCTGCCCTTCGAAATCGCCAGCGTCCTCCTCACTGCCGCGCTTGTCGGCGCGATCATGCTGGCGCGAACGCCGCAGGAAGAAGCGGAGGACGCCCTCGCATGAGCATCGGGATCGAACACTTCCTCACCGTCGGCGCGCTCGTCTTCTGCCTCGGTCTTGGCATCGCGCTGAGCAAGCGCAACGCCATCGGCGTCCTCATGGGTGTCGAACTGATGCTGAACGCCGTCAACCTGACGCTTATCACCTTCTCGCGTTTCGCCACGAGCGAGCGCCCGATTGCCGGGCACACGTTCGTGGTATTCATCATCACGGTGGCAGCCGCGGAAGCGGCGGTCGCCCTCGCCCTGGCGGTCTCGGTTTACCGGAATCGTGAGACGGTCGACGTCGACCAGTTCAATCTCCTGAGGTCGTAGCAGCCAGATGTGGGTTGAGTTCATGACTGTGCGAAACGCCTACGTGGCTGAGACCTGGCGCGAACTGTTCGCGGCCGAGGGCCTTTCGGTGCGCGTCGTGCCGCCGATCGGGTACGGCGAAAAGGCATCGCTCCGTGACGAGCGGACGCTCTACGTCCCGACAGGCAAGGCGCATGTCGCCCGCGAAATCCTGAGGAAGATCTAGCCGATGCCGTTCCTTGCTGAAACCGCCGCCGGCATCCCGGATATCTCGGAGCAAGTGCTCTGGGCCATCCTCTGCGCCCCGCTTATCGCCTGGGCCATCATCGTGGCCGGGGGCCGAAAGTACCCGACCATCGCCGGTTACCTCGCCATCGGTGGCGTTGGCGCTGCCTGCCTCCTGAGCTACATCACGCTCTTCAACGTCATGGATGCCGACGGCGGCATTGTGAAGTACACCCACGAATGGTTCGCCGCCGGCCCGCTGGTGGTGGACCTCGGCGTGCGCGTCGATGGCCTCACGGCAGTCATGCTCGTTGTCGTGACGAGCGTCTCGCTCCTCGTTCAGTTGTATTCCACGGGCTACATGGACGGCGACCACGGCGAGGGGCGCTATTTCGCCCATATGTGCCTGTTCACGTTCTCGATGCTCGGCCTTGTGCTGGCGGACAACCTCTTCCAGATTTTCGTCTTCTGGGAGTTGGTCGGCCTCTGCTCGTACCTGCTCATCGGGTTCTGGTTCCACAAGCCCAGTGCCGCCGCCGCCGCGAAGAAGGCGTTCATCGTCACTCGCATCGGCGACCTTGGACTGCTGGCTGCACTGCTCCTCATCTTCCGCGAGACCGGCCAGTTCGACGTCGGCGTCATCCAGGAGTGGGCCAAGAACCCGGCTACCGATGGCACGCTGGTGACACTCTTCGCGCTCGGGCTCTTCGCCGGCGCAGCCGGTAAATCGGCGCAGTTCCCGCTGCACGTGTGGTTGCCTGACGCGATGGAGGGCCCGACGCCGGTGTCCGCGCTTATCCACGCGGCAACGATGGTTGCAGCCGGCGTGTACCTCGTTGCGCGCTTCTTCCCCGTATTCGAAGCAAGCCCCGACGCGCGCGACGTTGTCGCCTGGATCGGGGCGACCACGGCGCTGCTCGCGGCGACCATCGCGATGGTCCAGACCGACTTCAAGCGCGTGATGGCCTACTCCACGATCAGCCAACTCGGCTACATGATGATGGCGCTCGGATCGCTCGGGTATGTAGCGGCCATCTTCCACCTGTTTACGCACGCCTTCTTCAAGGCTTCGCTCTTCCTTGGCAGCGGCTCGGTGAACCACAGCACGAACACGTTCGACATGCGGAAGATGGGCGGCCTCAAACCGCACATGCCGATCACCTACTGGACGTTCATGATCGCCTCGCTCAGCCTGGCCGGGATTTTCCCGCTGGCCGGGTTCTGGTCGAAAGACGAAATCCTGCTCGACGCCTGGCGGAACGACACAGGCCTCTGGGCCGTCGGCGTCGCTGTGGCATTCATGACCGCGTTCTACATGTTCCGGGCCATTTTCCTGACCTTCCACGGCGAGTACAAAGGCGGCGAGCCGGTCGACCACCATGACGAAGACTCGCACTTCCACGGCGACCCGGCCCACCCGCATGAATCGCCCTGGGTGATGACGCTCCCGCTCATCGTCCTCTCGGTGCCCGCGATCATGGCCGGGTGGTTCGCCTACGACCACATGTTCGCGAACTTCATCAACCATGCGCTGCCCGAGCTGCCACACCACGAGGGAAGCTCCTTCGAAATCGGCATCGCTGTCAGTTCCACGATTGTGGCGCTCGCGGGTATCGGCGCGGCCTACGCGATTTACATGAAGCGCTGGGTCACGTCGGAGTCGATCCGCGAGACATTCGCTCCGCTGGCCATCATCTTCGAGAACAAGTACTACCTCGACAAACTGTACGAAGACGTGCTCGTGACGCGCGTCTTCCATCGCGGCTGGAACCGGCTGCTCGAAGCGAACGACCGCTACGTTGTTGACGGCATCGCCAACGGCAGTGCGCGAATCGCCCGCCAGGCAAGCCTGCGGTTCCGCACTCTCCAGACCGGCCAGATTCAGAGCTACGGGCTCGGGATCGCGGCCGGCGTCGTCGTCATCGTGCTCGCCGTCTATTCGGCCAATCCGCTGTAGGAGGTAGGGAATGCCCGAGCTGACAGTCCTCGTTTTCCTGCCAGCGGTCGCCGCTGCGGTGATCATGCTGTTGCCACGGTCCTACGAGCAGTACGCGAAGTGGGTGGCTCTCGCAGCGTCGATCGCTATCCTCGCCATCTCGATCGTGATGTTCTTCTCGTTCGAACTGCATGCCGACGGCTACCAGTTCGTCGAGCGCCACCAGTGGGTCGATGTCGGCCAGTTCCAACTCCAGTACTTCCTCGGCGTCGACGGCATCAGCATGCCGCTGGTGGTGCTGACCACCTGCCTGACGCTGGCGTCTGTGCTGGTCTCGTTCGGCATCTCGAACCGCCCGCGGGCGTTCTTCGCCTGCATGATGATCCTGGCGAGCTCTGTGCTCGGCGTGTTCGTCGCGCTCGACTTCATCCTCTTCTTCCTGTTCTGGGAACTCGAACTCTTCCCGATGTTCCTGCTCATCGCCGTCTGGGGCTCGGGCCGCAAGGAGTACTCTGCAACCAAGTTCGTGTTGTTCACGATTACCGGGTCAGCGTTCATGCTCGTCGGCATCCTCGTGCTTGCGTTCAGCGCCAACACGTTCGATATCGAGGTGCTCGGCAAGGCGCAGTTCAACGACCCGCTGATCCCGCTGGGCTGGGTGTTCCTCTTCCTGGTCATCGGTTTCGGCGTGAAGCTGCCGATCTTCCCGCTTCACACATGGTTGCCTGACGCCCACAGTGACGCTCCGACCGGCGTTTCCGTGATGCTGGCCGGTGTGCTCCTGAAGATGGGCGGCTACGGGATCATCCGGATGTGCGTGACGATGATGCCGGACGTCGCCAGGGACTGGGACGTCTGGTTCGCGCTCATCGGCGCGGTCTCCATCCTCTATGGGGCGTTCGTAACGCTGCGCCAGACCGACATGAAGCGCCTCGTCGCGTACTCATCGGTCAGCCACATGGGGTTCGTTCTGCTCGGTATTGGGGCGCTGGGGACCACAGGTCTTGTGGGCGCGACCTACCAGATGCTGGCGCACGGCCTTATCACCGGCCTGATGTTCGTGGTCATCGGACTCATGTACGAACGGACGCATACTCGCGAGATCGCGCGCCTCGGAGGCCTCGCCCGCCAGATGCCGCTCATCGCGACCGGGATGGTCTTCGCGGGATTCGGCAGCCTCGGACTCCCCGCGCTTGCCGGGTTCATTGCCGAAGTAACGGTCTTCCTCGGCACATTCGAACGGTTCGAGTGGGCGGTGCTTGCTTCCATCTTCGGCGTGGTGCTGTCAGCCGGGTATGCGCTCTGGATGCTGCAACGCGTCGTCTTCGGCCCGGTGAAGCATGACTGGGATGGAGTGACCGACCAGCACCACTGGTGGGAGCACGCGGTGGTTGCTGGCCTGGTCGCGCTGGTCATCCTCCTCGGCGTCTATCCCAAGCTGATGACCGACATGATTGAGCCGGCCGTCACGACTGTTGTTGGGAGGGTGGAGTCTTGAGCAGCATTGACATCGTAGGGCCGCAGCTTGCCGTACTGTTGGCGGCCGGTGTGGTGCTGCTAATCGACGCCCTGCTGCCGCAGCAGCGCCGGCTCCTGCCGTTCGTAGCTCTCGTCGGGCTGGCGGGCTCGGCGTTCTGGAGCCTCTCGTGGGCGGGCCGCGCTGATTGGCACCCGGATGCGTTCGGCGGGACGCTCTCGCTCGACCAGTACGCGCTCTTCTTTTACTTCCTCTTCGCCGGCATCACGGCCACGGTTGTGCTGGCCTCGGTCGACTGGGTCAATCGTGAGGGCCGTGGCCAGGGCGAGTACTACGCGCTGGTCCTGACCACCTGTGCCGGGCTTATGTTCCTCTCCGCCGCGCGGGACCTGATCACCATCTTCCTCGCGCTCGAACTCTCGTCCATCCCGCAGTACATCCTCGCCGGGTGGGGCAAGGACCAGAAGTCCAGCGAAGCAGGCCTGAAGTACCTGCTGCTCGGCGCCATAGCCTCTGCGCTGCTGCTCTACGGGATGGCGCTGCTCTATGGCGTCACCGGCAGCACGCTCCTCGACGACATCGCCCAGACCATCCAGACCGACGGCGAAAGCTACCGCTCAGTGCTCATTCTCGCGATGGTCCTGATGATCGCGGGCTTCGGCTTCAAAATGTCTGTCGTCCCGTTCCAAATGTGGGTGCCGGACGTCTACCAGGGCGCCCCGACTCCGGTCGCGGCTTTCCTCTCGGTCGGTTCCAAGGCTGCTGGGTTTGCGGTCATCACGCGGATCTTCTTCATCGCACTCCCGGCCACGTTCCTGAGCGACGACTGGGCGATGATTTTCGCGGTTATCGCCGCCGCTTCGATGACCATCGGCAACGTTGCGGCGATTGTGCAGACCGACATCAAGCGCATGCTCGGGTACTCCTCGATCGCGCAGGCTGGCACATTCCTTATCGGCCTCGCGGCGATTTCGGTCCATGGCGACGAGTTCACGCTCGGGGCGAGCGGCGTCCTGCTGTACACGGCTGCCTACGCGTTCACCAACCTCGGGGCTTTCGTCGCGGTCATCGCCATCTCTCAGAAGATCGGCAGCGACCAGATCAAGGACTACGCGGGGATGTGGAAGCGCTCGCCGTTCCTGACGGTTGCGCTGGCATTCTGCCTCGTCTCGCTCACAGGCATCCCGCCGACTGCGGGGTTCTGGGCGAAGCTCTACATCTTCAACGCCGGTCTGCGTGCTGATCTGGCGTGGCTCGTCATCGTCGGCGTCCTGAACTCCGTGCTGTCCGCGTACTACTACCTCGCAGTCGTGCGCCAGATGTTCCTTGGCGACGCGGAAGATGGCATGACGATCCGCACCACACCTTCGATCGGCATGGCCCTCGGCGCGGCGACCCTTGGTGTCCTCGTGTTCGGTATCGTGCCAATGCCGCTCATCTCGGCCGCCGAGAGCGCGGTCGAAATCTTCGCCCGGTAGATTCGTGTACGAAGACCACCCCTACGACATTTCCATCGAAGTCGCTGTTGAAGCGCCTGACCTGAACACCAGCGCGATGCATGACCTCGCAGTCCGCGTGATGCGCGGCGAGGACATCGACGCCGGCGTGTCGCTTGCCATCCTGGTGACCAATGACGACGAGATCCGCCAGATGAACCACCAGTTCCTGGGCATCGATGAACCGACTGACGTCCTCTCATTCCCGGATGAGGTGGACGACTTCGTTCAGGGCATGTCGGAGGAGCACTTGCTGGGCGACATAGCGATATCGCTCCCCACAGCAGTGCGGCAGGCCGCCGAAGCCGGCCATTCGCTCGAAGCCGAGCTGGCACACCTGCTCACACACGGCATCCTTCATCTCTGCGGGTATGATCACGTGAACAGCCCGGAAGAAGAGGCGCAGATGCGCGCCCGCGAAGAGCACTACCTCGGCGACCTCGCACTCGTCCACCGCCACTGAAAGTTCGTGCCATCGGCACATCTGTTCTATATAATCGAGTGAACCAAGGCCGCTTCGGGGGTGCGTGTGCTTTACGGGAAATGGCGTCCCCAGGGATTTGACGAGGTGGTCGGACAGGATCATATCGTCCGAACGCTGCGCAACGCGCTTGCTTCGAACCAGGTGGCTCATGCCTACCTGTTCAGCGGCCCGCGTGGCACAGGAAAGACCACCACGGCCCGAATCCTTGCCCGCGCAGTCAACTGCAAGGAGCTCCGCGAAGGGGAACCCTGCAACCAGTGCGCACCGTGCAAGGCGATCCTGAACGGCTCGGCCCTGGACCTGATCGAGATGGATGCCGCCAGCAACCGCGGCATCGAAGATATCCGAGACCTGCGGGAGAAGATCGCGTTCGCGCCGTCCGACCTCTCCCGGAAGGTTTACCTGCTCGACGAAGTCCACATGCTGACCGATGGCGCGTTCAACGCCCTTCTGAAGACGCTCGAAGAACCGCCGCCGCACGCCATCTTCATCCTTGCAACCACAGAACTGCACAAGATGCCGGCGACGATCATTTCGCGCTGCCAGCGCCACGACTTCCATCGTGTGAACAACGAGGCGGCCATCCAGCGCCTGCAGTTCATCGCCGAGCGAGAAGGACTGACGATCCCGCGAGAAGGGCTGCTGGCTATCGCCGTGCAGTCCCGGGGAGGGATGCGGGACGCCATCACCATGATGGAACAGGTGGCGGCACGCTACGGAGACCACCCGGCGACGGAGGACGTGCTGGCAGCGATGGGCCAGGTGCATGACAGCCGGACGCCTGCGCTCGTGCGCGCGCTCCTCGAGGAGGACCTTGGCGCCGCCCTCGAAATCGCGCGCTCAGTCGCCGACGACGGGATCGACATGGGGCGGTTTACCCGTTCCTGCGTGGACCTCATGCGGGAGATGCTGCCTGCCGTCTTGCACGGCGAAGCCAGGGCCGAAGATCCGCATGCGGACCTTGTGCAGCAGGCCATCGACGGAAAAGCCGTGCGCAAGTTGACGGGGGCTGTCGCCGAACTTGCCCGGGCTGACTTCCGGCTTGATCCTGCGAGCGCGATCCCGCTCGAGGTTGCCTGCGCGACGGCCATCCTTGGGGCCGGGGTCCAGCAGGTGGTAGTCGCTGGGTCGGGCCAGGTTGCCGCGGCGCGCCAACCAGGAAAGCAAGCAGGGGCGCCGGCCGCAGCGACCGTCCCCAGCAATGCGCCGCTCACAAACGAAGAACGGTTCGCGCGTGACCTCTACGAGCACTGCAAGATGGTCAACCCATCGCTGGCGATGTGGCTGAATGGCTCGTTCGAGGTCGTCTCCATGGACGGCGATGTGCTCGAACTCGGCTTTCAGCGGAAGATGCCGATGGAGAAAGTCGACACGGCCTGCCGGCCGATGGTGGAGGAACAAGCTTCCACCCTCCTCGGGAGGACGGTGACCTTGAAAGTGAGTCCTCTCGATCAGCCGGCAGCGCCGAAGCGGGCGCCCGCAAAGGGCCACCTTGCTGAGGCAGCGCGTGCAATCGGGGCGACTCCAGTAGGGAAGGACTAGGGATGGCGAAAAGCAGCGGCAACAACCGGTACCTCCGTAGGGGCGGCGGTGGTGGCGGGCTCCCAGGGCGAAGCTCGATGGGTGGCGGCGGGAACCCCAATGCGCTCGCCCAGGCCCAGGAAATGCTGGCGAAAGCCCAGGCCGAACTGGCGGCGACGTCGGTGGAAGGCTCTGCGGGTGGCGGCGCCGTTCGCGTCACGATGTCTGGCGAACAGAAGATCACCGCCATCACGCTCTCCCCTGACGTCGTCGATCCTGACGATGTCGAGATGCTCCAGGACTTGATAATGGCGGCCATCTCCGACGCCTCCGAGAAGGCGACTGACCTCCAGTCGCAGTCTTTCGGCGCCATTACGGGCGGCCTCGGCCTTCCCGGCCTCGGGCTGTAGGCCCGCGAGCCATGGCTGACGGTACGTCGACACCCGAGCCGATCCAGCGGCTCATCGAGGCGTTTCACCGACTGCCCGGCGTTGGCCCGAAGTCAGCCCAGCGGCTGGCGTACCACATCCTTCGCGCACCCGAACAGGAAGCCCGCGCGCTTTCGGACGCTCTGCTCGACGTCAAGCGCCGGATTCGCCTTTGCTCGGTCTGCATGAACATCACCGAGCAGGACCCCTGCACCTACTGTGCCGATGAGCGCCGCGACCACACGACGATCTGCGTGGTCGAGCAGGCACTGGATCTCCTCGCCATCGAACGGTCCGGATATCGCGGGCTGTATCACGTGCTCCATGGGGTCCTCAACCCGATGGACGGAGTTGGGCCTGAGGACATCCGTGTTCGTGAACTCATCGTCAGGTTGCAGGACGGGGTCGCCCAGGAAGTGATCATGGCGACGAACCCATCGCTCGAAGGTGAGGCGACTGCGATGCTCATCCAGCGCCTGATCGGGCCGGCCGGCGTGAAGGTGACCCGGCTGGCGCGCGGCTTGCCAAGCGGCGCCGACCTCGAGTACACCGACGACGTGACGCTCGCGCGCGCACTTGAGGGACGCCGGGAGCTGGTGTGACCGGCCGCGCCCGCAGCTACAACACAGAGGGCGTCATCCTTCGCCGCCGGAACCTCGGCGAGGCCGACTCGATCTTCACGGTGTTCAGCGCGCGCGAAGGGAAGTTCGACGCCATCGCGCGCGGCGTGCGAAAGCCCCGCAGTCACATGCGTGGGCACCTCGAACCGCTCACGCGGAGCCAACTCCACCTCGCCCAGGGCCGCAACCTGGATGTCTTCACCCAGGCCGAGACCATCGCCGCCTACCGCGCTGTCCGTGACGACCTCGACCGCCTGGCGCTGGCGCTCTACTGCTGTGAGTTGGTGGATCGGTTCACGGTTGAGCGAGCGCCACAACCGCTGCTGTACGACCTGCTGAACGAGCTCCTCGAAGGCCTGGATAGTGACGCGCCACTGACCATCGGCCGAGCGTTCGAGCTTCGCATCCTCAGCCTGAGCGGCTTCGAGATTCAACTGTCAGCCTGCGCCCTCTGCGGCTCACGAATTCCCGAGGGCGACACCCTGTTCTCGGCCATGGCCGGGGGCCTCGTCTGTGACCCGTGCCGCCCGAAAGCGGAGACGGGACGGCTGCTGTCGGTGCGCGCCATTAAGGTGTTGCGGTTCGCCCGCTCGGCCACGATCGGGCAGTTTGCCGGGCTGCGCCTCGACGAGGCCCTGGAGAGGGAGGTCCAGCGCGCCCTCGCCGATGCGATCCGCCAGGTTCTCGACCGCGAGACGAACGCTGGCCGTTACGTGGACTCGCTGGCGAGGCCTTTACGCGACACGGGGCGTACTGCCGCGGGCGATGTACAATGGTCGCCACCTTCTGGAAGCTGAACGGGACGAATTCATGCCCCTCTACGAGTACTACTGCGAGCCGTGCAACGGCATCTTCGAAGAACTGCGGCCCATCCGCGAGGCCACTGACCCTGTGCCATGCCCCGTTTGCTACAAGGACGCCAAGCGCATCATGCCGACGTCGTTCGCGGCGTTTACGTTCCGCGACGGCTACCCGCGTCGCATCCCGGACGATGGCAAGTTCTACCACCTCGGTCACAAAGTTTCGAAGCTGGTCACCAGTGGCCGCCCGAACGAACACCCGGAAATCAACAAGCCTGAGCCGAAGAAGCGCCGCAGCAAGGGCGAACGGCAGGAAATTCGCGACATGCAGGACGTGGCCCGAAAGGGCGACCTCACCGACCTTTACGGCAACCAGGTCGAGGCGAAAGACGTCACGAACATGGTCGACTCAGGGCGCGTCCTGAAGGACTAGCTGCGGCGTTCGAGGACGTACTGCCCGAGTTCGATGAGGCACCGCTTCGTCTCGGACTCGGGCAGGAATGCGATGGCCTCGTTGGCCCGGCGGATATAGTCGCGCGCGATCTCCATCGACGCGCCGATCACGTCAGACGCGATGATCGCATCCAGCGCTTCCTGGAGCCGCGCGTGGCGGTCGCGGCGAGCGGTGAAGAACTTCTTGATCGGGTTGTCACGCGGGTAGCGTTCGAGGAAGAGGAGGCCAGGGAGAGTGACCGTGCCTTCGAGCAGGTCGCTCCCGACGGGCTTGCCCATCAGTTCTTCGTCGCCGGTGAAGTCCAGGATGTCATCGACGATCTGGAAGGCCATACCGAGGCTGTAGCCGTAGGTCCGAAGTGCCTCGACGGTCCGTTCGTCGCAGCCGCCCAGAACAGCGCCGCCTTCGGTCGCGTTAGCGATCAGGGCGGCGGTCTTGCCGCCAATCCGCCAGAGGTACTGCTGCACGTCCTTTCCAACGTCGAACGCGGCGGCGTCCTGGTCCAGTTCGCCGCTTGTCATCTTCATCAGGGCGAGGGCGAAGAGGCGGGTAACGGGCAGGCTGCCCGTTCGCGTCACCATCTCCGCTGCGTTGGCGAACATGTAGTCGCCTAGGAGCACGGTGATCGCGTTGTCGAAGACGGCATTCGTGGTCGGGCGGCCGCGCCGGCTCATCGCGCCGTCGACCACATCGTCGTGCACCAGGCTCGCCGTGTGGAGGAGTTCGATGGCCGCGCCGAGCGGGACCAGCTTGTTCAGGTTGTAGTCGCCGAGGTTCCCCGCGAGGAGCACGAGTGCCGGGCGGAGCCGCTTGCCGCGCGCTTCGAGCGCGTGGTCGAGCATCCGCTTGAGCGGTGCGAGTTCGACCTGCTTGGTGGATTCGAGCAGGTCCTCGACGAGGATCATGTCCTCGGCGACCGGACCGTAAAGCTGCTGAGCAGGCGCCTGGGTCATGCCGCCACCCCTGCAGGTTGGGCGATCTGGAACAACTGGCGAGCGTTCGCGGTTGTCCGCTCCAGCACCTCACTGAGTGAGATGTCCTTCACTTCGGCAATCGCCTTCGCGGCGGCAATGACGTGGGCCGGTTCGTTCAGCTGCCCCCTCCTTCCCTGTGGCGGAAGGTACGGGCTATCGGTCTCGATTACCAGTGAGCGGAGCGGCAGTCCGCGCACCAGGTCGCGCGTGGTTTCGTTCGCCGGATAGGTAATCGGACATGCGATGGAGACGAGGAAACCGGCCGCAACGTACGGTTCGGCTTGCGCCAGTGTCCCGCCGAAGCAGTGCATCACGCCGGGCGAGGCGAGGCCCTGTTCGCGAGCCTTCGCGCTGTAGGGTCCGAGGTGGTCGAAGATTGTCTCTTCCGCGGATCGGGAGTGGACGCTCACCGGCTTTCGGACGGCGAGGGCGATCTCCAGCTGCGCGTCGATGAGGCTGCGCTGGGCAGATTCAGCCGAGAGGTTGCGATAGAAGTCGAGTCCGATTTCGCCGACAGCGACGACCTCAGGTAAGGCCGCGAGCGTTGCCATTTCGTCGAGCATCGCGGTCGTCACCTCGTCCGCTTCGTGCGGGTGGAACCCGACCGTCGGGAAAAGCAACGGTGACCTGGCGGCGAGTTCGAGGGCGAGCGCGTTCGATGGGGCATCGTACCCACAGAGGGCGATGCCTTCGAGGCCGGCCGCAGTGGCCCGCTGGAGAACGCCATCGAAGTCAGCCAGCAGCTTCGGGTCCTGGATGTGGCTGTGTGTGTCGAACGCGCCCGTCATGCAGGAGCGCCCGCCAGTTCTGTCTCGATTTTGGTGTACATGGGGCGGGCCGGCGCCAGCTTCGTGCCGGCCGGAACTTCCCGGTACTGCCAGCCGTGTTCGAGGATGTCCGAGCCCAGCCCCAGATCTTCATGGAGTTGGGCGGTGCTGAACGGAAGCACCGGGTAGAGGAGTGCCTTGAGCGAGTTGATGACATTGAGCGCGGTGGCCAACGTCTCGGCTGCATGTGCGGTGTCGGTCTTGACGGCTTTCCATGGCGCGCGCTCATCGAGGTAGCGGTTCGCGGCCTGTGCGAGTTTCAGCGCTTCTTGCAGGGCAGCCCGGAAGTGGCATGCCTCGAATTCGGCGCCCGCAGCCGTGAAGGTCGCTTTCGCTTCGTCGAGGATGGCCTGTGACTCCGGCGAAAGGGTGCCGGCGCGTGGAACGACGCCATCGAAGTTCCGATGGATCATCGAGATGACCCGGTTGGCGAGGTTGCCCCAGGTGGCGATCAGCACATCGTTATTGGTGCGGATGAGGTCGTCTTCCCGGAACTCGGTGTCGCTCGTCTCCGGGAGCACGGTGGTCAGGTAGAAGCGCACAACGTCGGCGGCGTAGGTGTCGAGGAGGTCGAGCATCCAGGTGCCGGTGCCCTTGGACTTGCTCTGCTTCTGGCCAGCCGAGAAGTTCACGTACTGGTTCGCCGGCACGTCATACGGGACGTTCAGCCCGCCGTATCCCATCAGCATCATCGGCCAGATGAGCGTGTGGAACGGGATGTTGTCCTTGCCGATGAAGTAGTAGGAGCGGACGGCCGGATCTTCCCAGTAGAGCCGCCACGCCTCGGGGTCGCCCGAGCGCTGGGCCCATTCCTTGCTGGCGGACAGATAGCCGATCACAGCATCGAACCAGACGTAGATTCGCTTTCCTTCGTAGCCCTCGACCGGTACGGGCACGCCCCAGGTCAGATCGCGGGTGATTGCCCGGTCTTTCAGGCCCTCGTTGAGCATGCCGAGCGTAAAGTTGAGGACGTTCCGCCTCCAGTGCGCCTGCTTACCGACCCACTCCTTGAGACGGTCTTCCATCGCTGACTGGCGGAGGAAGTAGTGCTCGGAAGGCTTCAGGATCGGGGTGGCTCCGGAGATCTTGCTGCGCGGTTCGAGCAGATCCACCGCGTCGAGCGTCTTCCCGCAGTTGTCGCACTGGTCACCACGGGCTTCGCTGTAGCCGCAGTTCGGGCATGTGCCCTCAACATAACGGTCCGGTAGGAAACGCTCTGCCACCGGGTCGAACAGGTACTCCTCGGTCCGCGGGTAGAGGAGGTCGTTCTCCTTGAGCTTGAGGAAGACATCCTGCGTGACCGCGTAATGGTTCTCTGTCAGCGTCGACGTGTAGAGGTCAAAGGAGATGCCGAGCCGTTCCCAGACCTCGAGGATCTTCGCGTGGTACCGCTCGACGATGACGCTCGGGTCAACCCCTTCCTTGTCGGCGGCGACGGTGATCGGTGTGCCGTGGCAATCTGAGCCGGAAACCATCAGGACTTCGTTGCCCTTGAGCCGGTGGAAGCGCGCGAAGATGTCCGAAGGCAGGTACGCTCCGGCGGCCTGGCCGACATGCAGCAGGTAGTTCGCGTATGGCCAGGCGACGCACACAAGGATCCGTTCGGGCACGAAGACAACCTGGGGAAATAGGTTGGTCTGAGTCTAGCACAGGGGGGTTCGAGGGGCCGGTCAGCCACCTTCCGCGCCGTCCCAAAAGCTGTAAGCCGTATCGCGGTGAACGTTGAAGCGGCGAGCAGTTTCGGCGGCGGCAGCCGAACGCCGCGCTCCTGCGCTTCGCATCATCGCCATGAAAGCTGCGGCCTCGGCCAGGTTGTCGCCCGACACAGGTTTGGGGACGCGGACCACGACGGTGCATTCGCCGCGCGTGCCCGCGAATCGGCCGGCCAGCACCGAGGCCCGCCCGCGAACATTTTCCTCGTGAAGCTTGGTCAGTTCGCGGCAGACGACGACTTCCGGGTCGCTGAATGTCTCCGCGACTTCGTTCAGGGCGGAACTGAGCCGCCCCGGGCTTTCGAAGAACACCAGCACCGGGGCAGACTTCGCCGCCGCCTGCAGCCGCGCCAGCCGTTCGCCGCGCTGCTTCGGCAGGAACCCAAGGAAGTGCACGTCAGACCCTTCAAAGCCCGAAACGGAGACCGCCGCCGATAGTGCGGACGGCCCCGCGATGGCGAACACGGGCGCCTGCGCGGTGTGCGCGGCCGCGACCAGGCGGGCGCCCGGGTCGGCGATCACCGGCGTGCCCGCGTCGGACACCAGGGCAACGATCCCGGTGCTCGCCGCGGCCAGGAGTCCCGGGGTGCGCTCGTCGACGTTGTGTTCGGTGAGGCTGACCAATCGCGCCTCGCTGCCGGCTTGCCTGAGGATTGTCCTGCTGGTGCGGGTGTCTTCGGCGGCGACGATCGCAGCTTCGCGAAGCACCATTGCCGCTCGGGGTGAGAGGTCTTCCAGGTTGCCGATCGGGGTGGCGACGACGTACAGGCCCGGGGGCATTCGTTGGGTCATTGACGGAATCCATGAATGGCATTGCACATAACCGAACGATCGACACGATTCTGTGTTGACCGGCCAGCACGGATGTTCCTAAACTCGATAGAACTCTCTCCCCGGGACTTCGCTGACTTGAGTACCGCTGTCAACTTTTCCTCCGCCGCCTCCGATATGCCGGAGAGCGGCCTTGCGCCGTTTGCTGAGAATGACATGGCCGCGCCCAAGTTCAAGCAACTCCGCCGTGCCTACGGCTTTGACGAAGTCGCCATCGTACCCGGCGACGTCACCATTAATCCGGAACTCGCTGAACTGGGGCTCGATATTGGGCCCCATCATTTTGCCATCCCGTTCCTGGCCTCGGCGATGGACGCCGTGGTCGACCCGAACTTCGCCATCGCCATGCACAAGGCTGGCGGCCTCGCCGTCCTCAACCTCGAAGGCGTGTGGACGAAGTACGACGACCCGAGCGGCATCCTCGAAGAGGTGGCGTCTGCGAGCCGCGAAGAAGCCACGCGCCTCCTCCAGGAGGCCTACGCGCAGCCGATCCGCGAGGAGTACATCGCCAAGCGCATCCATGAGATGAAGGCGGGCGGCGCCGTTGCGGCCGTCTCCCTGACGCCGATGAACACGAAGAAGTACGCGGCACTCATCCAGGAAGCCGGGGCCGACATCCTCGTGGTCCAGAGCACCGTGACAACCGCGCGGCACGAGTCCAACAGCGTTGAGGGCCTCCGTTTCGACAAGCTGTTCAAGGACATCCACATCCCGGTGGTCGTTGGCAACACGGTTGGATTCAAGGCAACCCTGGAGATCATGCGGACCGGTGTCGCCGGCGTGCTCGTCGGCGTTGGCCCGGGCGCCGCATGCACCAGCCGGGAAGTCCTCGGCATCGGCGTGCCACAGGTCACGGCCACTATCGACTGCGCCGCCGCCCGCGACTTCTACCTGAAGGAGAGCGGCCGCTACGTCCCGATCATCACGGACGGGGGCATTCGCACCGGCGGCGACGTCTGCAAGTGCTTCGCCAGCGGCGCCGACGGCATCATGATGGGTTCGCCGTTCGCGGCAACCGTTGAAGCGCCGGGCCGCGGCTACCACTGGGGCATGGCGACGCCGCACGCGAACCTCCCGCGCGGCACCCGCGTGGCTGTCGGCGTGAACACGACGGTTCAGAAGGCGCTCTTCGGCCCCACCAGCCGCACCGACGGCACGGAGAACCTCGTGGGCGCGCTTCGCACTGCAATGGGCATGTGCGGCGCGCACACCATCCGCGAATTCCAGCAGGCCGAGATGGTCATCGCCCCGGCGATCAAGACCGAAGGGAAGATCTACCAGTTTGCGCAGTCGAAGGACTAGGTTCTTCGCGCTCGTCGCCTTGTTGACGGCGGCCCTCATACCGGGGGCCGCCGTTTCTGTTCGTGCCGCGAATGCCTGCGGGTCCATCACAGCGCCGTCGGCCTCCGAAGCCGTGGCGCAGTCACAGGTCGTGGTGATCGGCACAGTGGCCGCGGCTGGTGAGGGAACGGCCACCCTCCAGCCAGAGGCGTTCCTGAAGGGGCCAGCCTCGGCGGAGCCGATCCACTTTTCCGGCACGACCGATGAGTGTCCGGTCGCGCCGCTCACGTCCGGTGCGAGGGCCCTCATCTACATCCCCGACGCTTCGCATCCACGTGTCCCGACGGTGTATGAGGCCTGGATCCTGACCGACGGCCGGGCTTTGATGGAGGGTGCGGAACAGCGTGAAGCGGACCTGGTGGCGGCCATCCGCTCGATCACCGGCCAATACGCGGTGCCAGTTGCTTCACGCAGCGAGGGCGCCGGTATCGATTGGGGACACACCGTCGTTCCCCTTGGCGCCGCACTGGCGATCGTGTTCGGCATCGGGCTCGTCCTGATGCGCGTTTGGCACCGGATTGACCCGAGCTGACCTACCGCCCTCCCGCCCGCCGGGCCAGCGAAGACCCGGCCGCGAGCCGCTCCAGCAGCTGTTCGAGAACGTCCGGTTCACCTGGCAGCACCTCGTCCGAAGCGTCGAGTGCGTAACTGTCGGCATGCGCCATCGCGATTCCACGACCGGCCCAGGCCAGCATCGAGGCGTCATTCACGCTGTCGCCGACCGCGATCACTTCGTCGCGAGCGATGCCGAAGTCCTCGCAGACGAGAGAGAGCGCATGCCCCTTGTTCGCATCGAGCGAGACCGCGACGGTGACTTCCGGGAAGTCGAGGATGTGGAGTTCGTGAGCATGACGGCGGCTCAATTCCTGGTGAATGCGGTTCGCCTCGGCTGACGATGAGATGATACCCACCCCGGTCGGTGCGATGCCCGAATTCTCGGGGTCCGGCCGGTACTCTGGCTGGATGCCGCTGACCACGCCGTAGTGGTCGGTAGTGATGGACTGCTTCGAAGCGATATATCTGAGCGGGTTAAACCACTCGTAGGCGTAGTTGGCCTCGCGTGCGAAACCGATCACGTCGAGCGCAGTCTTCTCGTTCACGGGGAACTCGTGGGTGATTCGCCCATCCAACAGGTGGACAGAGCAGCCCTGCTGGCAGATCAACGGCCCAGTCAGGCCGAAATGACGTGCTATCTGCGCGGTTCCCGGGAACATTCGGCCGGAAGCGAGGACGACCTGGATGCCCGCATCGAGACACTCGCGCACCGCAGCCGTCAGGCGTTCGCTGGGCAGCCGCACCTGGCCGTAGCCCGCCGGCGGAATGACCGTCCCGTCGATGTCGAGGGCGACGAGCTTTACCGCCACCGCGAACACACCACGCGGTCAATCCCGGTGAGGTCCTTGCGCGTCCATGGTTCTACCCCGTAGTCGGCGAGGATGGCCGCGACGCCGGCGGCCTGGCCGTACGCTACTTCGAGCACCAGGAGGCGCGGGCGGAGCCGAGAGGCGCAGTCTTCGACGAGCCTCCTGATGAGGACAAATCCGTCGTGGCCGCCGTCGAGCGCGACCAGGGGCTCCCATTTGCTGACCTCAGGCTCAAGCGCTTCGATTTCCCACGTTGGGATGTACGGCAGGTTTGCCAGCACGATGTCGGCCTGCCGGATTGGCGTCGCGAGGTCCCCGAGGACGAAATGCACACCAGCGCTGTGCCGCGCCGCGTTCAACCGGGCGAACGCGATCGCTTCGGGACTGATTTCGGTGGCGATGACTCGCGCGGCCGGCCGTTCGGCTGCCACTGAGATGGCCGCCGCACCGCTCCCCGTGCCGACTTCGATGACGATGGCGCCAGGCTCTTCGTCAAGGTCCGCGAGCGCGAGTTCCACCAATAGCTCGGTCTCCGGGCGCGGGATGAGCACGCCGGGCCCAACCGCGAAGTCGCGGCCGAAGAACTCGCGGTGGCCGGTGATATACGCGGCCGGTTCGCGTTGCGCCCGGCGTTCTGTGAAGGCGTCGAGTTGAGCCTTGGCCTCGGACTCCAGCGGCGCGTCAAGGAAATATTGGGCGCGTGTGATGCCGGCCGATTCGCGGGCAAGCAGTTCTGCTTCGAACTTCGCATCCGCGATGCCCGCCGCCGCCAGCCGGACTTCCGACTGGGCGGCGGCCTCGCGGACTCTCACGCGAGGCCTTCCAGGCGGGCCGCTTCGTCGGCCGTAGCCACAGCGTCGATGACGTCATCGATATCGCCGTCGAGCCGCTGGGGGATGTTGTGTACCGTCAGGCCGATGCGGTGGTCGGTGATCCGGTCCTGCGGGAAGTTGTAGGTCCGGATCTTTTCGCTTCGGTCGCCACTGCCGACCTGGAGCTTGCGGGCTTCGCTCATTTCGGCGTCCGCCTTGCTCTGCTCCATGTCATAGAGGCGGGAGCGGAGCACGGTCATCGCCTTGATGCGATTCTTCAGCTGTGACCGTTCATCCTGGCAGACCACCACGATACCGGTGGGGATGTGGGTCAGCCGCACGGCCGTGGCGACTTTGTTGACGTTCTGACCGCCCGCACCGGAAGAGTGGAAGATGTCGACCCGGTAGTCCTTCTCTTCGATGGCGATGTCGACTTCTTCGGCTTCCGGGAGAACGGCGACCGTTGCCGTCGAGGTGTGGATGCGGCCCTGGGATTCGGTCTCCGGGACGCGCTGAACGCGATGGACGCCGCTCTCGTACTTCAGGCGCGAATAGGCGCCGTCGCCGCGGATTTCGAAAACGACTTCCTTGAAGCCACCCTTTTCCGACTCGGATGCGCTGAGAATGTCTGTCTGCCAGCGCTTCCGTTCGGCGTAGCGCACGTACCCGCGGTAGAGCTCGTGAGCGAAGAGGGCGGCCTCTTCTCCACCGGCGCCGGCCCGGATTTCCATGATCACGTTCCGCGAGTCTCGCGGGTCTTTCGGGAGCAGGGCCCGGCGGATCCGCGTTTCGAGGTCCCCGATGCGGGCGTTCGCCTCGGTCAGTTCGGCCTCTGCGAGTTCCTTCATCTCGGGGTCGCCGTCGGCGAGGAGGCCCTGAGCATCCGCAGCTGCGCGCTGGGCCGCTTCGAACTCCTCGAAGAGTTCGACGACGCCCTCGATTTCGGCGCGCTCGCGGGTCAGCCGGTTGAGTTGTTCGAACTCGGCAGCGACTTCAGGGCGCGCCATCTCCTGCGTCAGTTCGTTATAACGCTCCCGGATGCGCTGCAGTTGGGAAAGGATTGCTGGTTCCATGGCGAAAGAAACGGCCCGCCGTGGGCGGACCGGTTCCAGCATAGCACCGGCCGCAGTTAGCCTCTGAGCTTCTCGCCGATGACCCGGGGCAAGTCCGAAAGGGCCACCGCCTCCTGCTCGGATTCGCCGGAGAGTTGCTTCAGGACCCCTGTGCCGGCAAGCAACTCGTCTTCACCGATGATGACGGCGAAGCGGGCCGCCGAGGTGTTCGCGCTGCGCATCTGTGCTTTCATCGACTTATTGGTCTCGCCGGCGATGGCGGCGATGCCTGCTTCGCGCAGGCGGGCGGCGAGGGCGAACACCGCCGGGGCAGAGCCTTCGGCACGGTGCACGATGTACACGTCCGCGGAGGCGCCCGGGTCTAACTGGATGCCACACCGCTGCATCTCGATGATGATGCGCTCGATGCCGCTGCCGAAGCCCATGCCAGGGGTCGGCGGCCCGCCGAGGATCTCCATCAGCCCGTCGTACCGTCCTCCGCCGCCGATCGTGCCCTGCGCGCGTGCGTCTGCGTCGGGCACGATTTCGAAGACCGTGCGGTTGTAGTAATCGAGCCCCCGGACGAGCAGCGGGTCGATGATCACAGGGATGCCGGAAGTCTGCAGGGCGCCGAGGACCGTTTCGTGGTGGCCCTGGGCTTCCGGGCTCAACTGGTCGACGAGCTTGGGCGCGGCCTCCTTGAAGGGCAGGTCGCGTTCGTCCTTGCTGTCGAGCAGGCGCAGCGGGTTGCGTTCGAACCGCCGCTGGCTGTCTTCAGAGAGTTTCCCCAGGTGCGGCCGGTAGTAATCCTTGAGCCGTTCGATGTAGGCCCGCCGCGGCTGGATGTCGTCCAGCGACCCGAGCCGCACGCTCACCCCGGAGATGCCGAGCATCCGGTAGAGGCCCCAGAGCAGACCAATGACTTCGGCGTCGACGAGCGGGTCGGTGGAGCCGAGGATCTCGCAGTCGAACTGGGTGTGCTGGCGGTAGCGCCCCTTTTGCGGGCGGTCGTAGCGGAACATCTGGTGGGTGGTATACAGGCGCACTGGCTGCGGCCAGCTTGCCATACCGTGTTCGAGGTAGGCGCGGCAGATAGCCGGCGTGCCTTCGGGCGTGAGGGCGAGCTTATCGCCGCCGCGGTCTTCGAAGGCGTACATCTCTTTTTCCACGATGTCGGTGGTATCGCCGGAGCCTTTTTCAAAGACGCCGGCGTATTCGAACGCCGGGGTATCGATGCGCCGGAAGCCGTGCAGACGGGTGACCTCCCGGATAGCGTCAGAGACAGCCTGCCAGTACGGCTGCATGTCCGGGAGCACGTCCTGCGTGCCCCGTGGCGCCTGGTAACGGGTGGTCATAGGTCAGGTTCTTCCGGCGAGGGGATGCATGGTAGGATAGGGTTCCACCTTAGCTGGGCAAAGAGGGTTCGCTGATTGGCGGTTCGCGCTGAAGAGCCGAAGACGCAGGACGTCAAGTTCGACGCCGTCTTGGCCCGTGCCGCCGAGTACCTCCCGGTGGACCGGCTTGATGCGATAACCCAGGCCTACGAATTCGCAGAAAAGTGTCACGAAGGCCAGCTTCGGAAGACCGGCGACCCGTACATCACGCACCCGGTCTCGGTCGCCTACATGGTCGCCCATCTCGAACTCGACCAGCAGGCGCTGATGGCCGCGCTCCTCCACGATGTCCAGGAAGATTGCGGCATCCCCAACGACGTAATTGCCAGCAACTTCGGCGAGCGCGTGGCAAAGCTGGTCGACGGCCTCACGAAGCTCGACAAACTGCACATGAACGTTGGGGGAGTCGATCCCGCGCGCGGGACGCTGCAGGCGCAGAACCTGCGGAAGATGTTCCTCGCGATGGCTGAGGACATCTCAGTGGTCCTTATTAAACTGTGCGACCGGCTTCACAACATGCGCACCCTCTGGGCGTTCCCGGTCGAAAAGCAGCGGCGGATCGCGCTCGAAACGCAGGAGATCTTCGCGCCGCTGGCAAACCGCCTGGGCGTCTGGCAAATCAAGTGGGAGCTCGAGGACCTCGCCTTCCGATACCTCGAACCCGAGAAATACCGGGAGATTGCCGACCTCCTTGCCTCGAAGCGGGTGACGCGTGAACGCTACATCCGCGAGGCCTCGGCCATTCTCAAAGGCCACCTCGACACGGCGAGCATCAAGGCCGAAATCTCCGGCCGTGCGAAACACATCGCGAGCATCTACCACAAGATGAATCGCTACTCCGAACAGTCGAAGACCTTCGACCAGATCTACGACCTGCTCGCCGTGCGCATCTTCGTGGACTCGGTGAGCGAGTGTTACCACGCGCTCGGGATCATCCACTCCATCTGGCGGCCGATTCCAGGGCAGTTCGACGACTACATCGGCAATCCCAAGGACTCGATGTACCAGTCGCTCCACACCACGGTGGTGGGGCCGCACGGCCGCCCGCTCGAGATCCAGATTCGCACCTACGAAATGCATCGCGTGGCGGAATATGGCGTCGCCGCCCATTGGCGCTACAAGGATGGGAACAAGTCGGGGAAAGATGACGAGCGGATCGCATGGCTGCGGCAGTTGCTGGACTGGCAGCGCGATCTCACGGGCGCCGACGATTTCGTCGAAAGCGTAAAGACCGACATCTTCCACGACCAGGTGTTCGTGTACACGCCCAAGGGCGACGTGCTCG
This sequence comes from Dehalococcoidia bacterium, assembly GCA_020853755.1. GTDB lineage: Bacteria > Chloroflexota > Dehalococcoidia > Tepidiformales > Tepidiformaceae > Amarobacter. The sequence continues at coordinate 36,480 of JADYYG010000009.1, forward strand.
ACCTGCCCGCCGGCGCTACGCCGCTCGACTTCGCCTACCGTGTTCACACCGACCTCGGGCATCAGACCGTCGGGGCGAAAGTGAACGGCCGCATGGTCTCGCTGAACTCGCAGCTGAAGAACGGTGATGTCGTTGATGTGATGCGCAGCAGGGCCAGCAAAGGGCCGTCACGAGACTGGCTGAATGCGAATCTTGGCTACGTCCGCACCACACACTCGAAAGAGAAGATTCGGCAGTGGTTCCGGAAGCAGGAGCGCGCCGAGAACATCGACCGCGGCCGGGAACTCATCGAGAAAGAGATGCGGCGGCTGGGGCTGGACCTCAGCGAACGCCAGGACCAACTCCTGACGATGTTCCCGTACCCGAGCTGGGAGGACTTCCTCGCTGCCCTGGGCTATGGCGGCGTGAGCACGAGCTCCATCGCTCGAAAGATGGGCGCGGCCATCGCGGAGGAAGAGGCCGTCGCCGAGCCGGTGCTTCCGCCGGTTCCGGAAAAAATGGCTCCGGCCACGCTCGGGTCGCCTGGGATGCGTGTGCTCGGTGTTGGCAACTTGCTGACGACGATGGCCCGCTGCTGCAACCCGCTCCCGGGAGACCAGATTGTTGGCTATGTGACGCGGACCCGCGGCGTTACCGTGCATCGAGCGGATTGCCATAACGTGTTGAATGAAGAGGAGCACGAGCGAATCGTCGAAGTCGAGTGGGGCACTGTCGCGAAGCTCTACCCGGTCTCCGTGCGTATCGAGGCCTGGGACCGGGTTGGCCTGCTTCGCGATATCACCACGGTGGTGACCGAAGACAAGGTGAACATGGTTGGCGTCCGCACGGCCGAGAATGGCGACGGGTCGGTGACTATCCTCGCCACGCTGGAGACCACGGGCATCGAGCAGCTTTCGCGCCTGCTGTCCCGCATCGAGATCTTGCGAGGCGTGCGTTCGGTCGACCGTGCCCAGGAGCGGAAGCGGGGCCGGCCAACCGCCGAGCCGCTTCCCCTGCGCCGCGCCGCGAATTAGCTCAGGCTGCCCGGCGCCGCTCCGGCCGGAGATGGGTCACCGTCCCGCGCCGCCGCGGCTGCGTCGGGGCGGGGTGTTTCGGCTGGTACCTGCGCGCCGAGCCCACGCTTGGTTCGCGGGAACCGAGGTACTCGCCAACCATCGCGGCCGCGACAGACAGGGCCGAGCCGATGATGAACAGGTCGAAGAGGATCGTGAGGACCGGGTGAGCCATGGTTGCGTACATCCGTTCTAAACTGCTCGGAGCCTATCGAACGGGTGTTCGCCTGTCAACACGCATGTTCTAAAGTCGACAGGAGATGTCGCGAAACGTTCGCGTATACTCCCGCGGAGCAGGAGAAGAAGATGGCGCGTTCACGTGGTTTGTTCGGCCCCTCGGAGCGGGCGCTGGAGTTCGGCAAGCAGTATGCCGAGGTGCTTGGCTATTGGGGTGAGTTCTTCGCGGTTGGGAGCAAACTCGTCGGCGCGAACGTTCGGCTGGGCGAACTGGCCCACGATGCCGCCAAGGAATGGGACCAGTGGGTGAAGGAAACCGCGAACGCGCCCTGGAACTGGATGAACCCGGAAGTGATGCGCCGGATGATGGGGACCACGCCCAAGGCCGAGTAGCGCTATTCGATTCGTGCCCGGTACTGGATGGCCTCGGCCATGTGCGGCGTCTCGATCGTCTCGCTGTGGGCCAGGTCGGCAACCGTCCTCGCGACCTTGAGCAACCGGTGGAATGCGCGGGCTGAAAGGTTCAGCCGTTCGACCGCCATTTTGAGCACGTCCGCCGCGCCCTCAGCCATCTGGCGCTGGGCGAAGTCCCGAACCTGTGGCGGCGTCATTTCCGCGTTGGTGTGGCCGGGCAGGCCATCGAAGCGCGCCGCCTGCGCGGCACGCGTTTCGGCTACCCGTTCACGGACCAGTGCCGACTTTTCGCCGCTGCCGAGACCCGCGAGCTTCTCGAAGGGCACGCGCGGGACATCGACGAAGATGTCGATCCGATCCATGAGCGGTCCGGACAGCCGCCTCTGGTAGCGTGAAATGAGCTGCGGCGAGCAGACACACTCCCGCTCGGGGTCGCCGAAGAAGCCGCACGGGCACGGGTTGTAGCTTCCGCAGAGGATGAAGCTCGCGGGGAAGGTGACCGCCTGCTTCGCGCGGCTAATCGTCACCACCTTGTCCTCGATGGGCTGACGGAGCATCTCGAGCACGCGGGGGTCGAACTCCAGCAGTTCATCCAAGAAAAGAACGCCACGATGAGCCAGCGTGATTTCGCCCGGGCGCGGGATGGAACCGCCGCCGACGAGCCCTGCGTTTGAAATCGTGTGGTGCGGCGCCCGGAACGGCCGCTGGCTCACGAGCCCGGTGTTCGAAGGCAGCAGTCCGGCGACGCTGTAGATCCGGGTGACTTCCATCGCCTCTGGCGTCGTCAGCGGCGGAAGGATGGAAGGGACGGCGCGGGCCAGCAGCGTCTTGCCGCTTCCCGGAGGGCCTTTCATGACGATGTTGTGGCCGCCGGCCGCGGCGACTTCGAGAGCACGCTTGACGTGTTCCTGGCCGACGATGTCAGCGAAGTCGGTGACATTCGGGGGAGTGGGAGCTTCGGCTTCGGGCGTCTGCCTGAAGGGAGCTATGGGCACGGCGTCCATCAGGTGCGACGCGAGTGAGGCGAGGCTGGTTACCGGGTACACGGTCATGTCGCTGACAAGCGCCGCTTCAGGCGCGTTGTCGGCCGGCACAAACGCTCGCTTCATGCCGCGTCCGGCAGCCAGCATCACCATCGGCAGCAGGCCTCGTACCGGCCGGACGTCGCCGGTCAGGCCGAGCTCGCCGATGAACACCGCGTCGCTGACATCTGCAACGAGTTGCCCCGAAGCCAGCAGGAGTCCGGCGGCAATCGGCAGGTCGTAGGCGGGGCCTTCCTTCCGCAGGTCACCGGGCGCGAGCGAGATGGTGACTTTGCTGTTCGGCGGCCAGCTCAGCCCGCTGTTTCGAACTGCGCTGCGCACCCGCTCGCGCGACTCCTGGACTGCTGCATCCGGGAGGCCGACGACCACGGTGCCCGGCATCTGGGAGCGCGTGATGTCGACCTCGACGTCGACCAGTTCGCCGTCGAGACCCACCACCGCACAGCTGAGGACTCGGGCGAGCACCGGGGGATTGTGGCGAAGTCAATCGCCCTTGTCGACCGCCGGATGGCGCGAACACGAACCGTGGCGCGATGTGTACACTCGAAACACCGCCCGTCAGAGGTTCGCCATGTTCTTCCGAAAACAACCGGAGATGATCTCCCCGGCCCAGGCGCTGCCCGGCCGTTCGATGCCGATTGCCACCCCGGGCCAACACCTCGTTCTCGGGACGCCGCTGCAAGGCCCCTGGCCTGAAGGCATGAGCCGCGCGACGTTCGGGATGGGTTGCTTCTGGGGGGCCGAGAAGTTCATGTGGAAGGTTCCCGGTGTCTACTCGACGTTCGTCGGATATGCCGGGGGTTACACGCCGAACCCAACCTACGAAGAGGTTTGCTCCGGGCTCACCGGTCACGCGGAGGTTGCGGTCGTGATCTTTGACCCGGCGAGGGTCCCGTTCGAGACGCTGCTCAAAGTGTTCTGGGAGAACCACGACCCAACGCAGTGGATGCGCCAGGGCGGCGACATCGGCACCCAGTACCGGTCGCTCATCATGGTCGAGGACGAGGAGCAGAAGGGCGTGGCAGTCGCTTCCCGAGAGCGTTACCAGGAGGCATTGAGCGCCGCAGGGTTCGGGAGGATAGCCACCCTGATAGTCCCCGCCGGACCGTTCTACTACGCCGAGGAGTACCACCAGCAGTACCTCCACCAGAACCCGCACGGCTACTGCAACCACGGGTTCTGCCAGGCGGCGTATCCGGTCGCGGCGAGCAGCAAGGCCGGGGACTGATGCCCTCGCTCGCCTGGACTCGGTTAACTGCCTGAACGTTCGATTCGTTGCCGGGTGCCGGGCCAACGCTAGACTCTGATACGGAATGAAGTGGCTCGCTGCAGCGTTTCTGCCAGCCGTCCTGGCTGTCCTCACCGTGGCCAATGCGTGGGCGCATGCCGAGCCCGCGACGGCAAAGCCGGGCGACGGCGCGGTCCTCACCACCGCTCCCGGCGAGGTTGTCCTCGAGATGAGCCAGGAGATGGGCCGCCAGGCAGGTCTGAACGATATCGACGTCTTCGATGCGCAGGGCAAAGAGGTCACGACCGTCTCTGCCGTGGTAGACAACAACGACCGGAAGCGCCTCTCGGTCGCGTTGCCGTCTCAGCTCCCCGCCGGGGTGTACACGGTGAAGTGGAAGACCTCGAGCGCCGAAGACGGCGACCCCGCCAACGGCCAACTGAGTTTCACGGTCGACCCAAAGGCCACGCCGAGCCCCGGCAAGGAACAACTCCGGGAGGACATCCTCGGCGGCGCGACCCCGGATACTGAAGCGGACGCGCCGCTGTCCACGATTGGCGTCGGCGCAGACAACGCCGGCGTGACCTGGGTTCTCGTCGTTGCCGTTGGCGTGGGGATGTTCGTCCTCGGCGCGGGCGGGACATTCCTGCTCATCCAGCGAAAGTCATGATGCGCCGCTGGCTGTTCCTGGCGGTCCTCGCCGGGACACTCCTTCCCGTCCTTCTCCAGCCCAACGCCGCACTGGCGCATGCCGCCTTACGAACATCCGATCCAGTGGCGAATGCGTTCCTCCAGCGCGCGCCCGATCGGGTCACGCTAACCTTCACCGAGCCGATTGACGCGCGAACCAGCACGATCCGGTTGCTGGATGCGAACGGAACGCCGGTGGCTACCCAGCCAGTGGCGGTGTCCGGGAACTCGATGACGGCCGGTGTGCAGTCGTTGAAGCCCGGTATCTACAACGTCATCTGGTCGAACACCTCCAAGATAGACGGCCACGCTATCAGCGGGTCGTTCCCGTTCACCGTCCTCCGTGCGGATGGCTCGATGCCGGATCAGTCGAATAGCCTCGCCGGGCTGTCTTCGAACCCAGACCCTGCGCCGCTGGCCGATGGCGTGGCTGTGCGCGCACTTTCGCTCCTCGGGCTCGCGATGGTGGTCGCAGGAGCGATTGTCACGCTCATCTGGCGGGAGTCCCCTGCTTCGGTTCGCAAGGGATTGACGCGAACCGTCTACGCGGGCGCCGCTGTGCTGGCCATAGCGACGATGCTCAACCTCGCAACGATCCACGACGCATACAGCGGGGTGGGCCTGAAGGAAGTGATTCTGAAGACGCCCAGCGGCGGGTACTGGCTCACCCGCGCTGGCCTTGTCCTGTTGATCGCGGTATGTGCCAGTTTCCTGGGCGATGCGCGGGCGCGTTCCTCTGGCGCGTTGCTGGCGGCGGTGGCGCTCTACCTCTGGGCGTACACGGCAACGAGCCACGCCGCCGCCGGGGCCGGCAACGCATGGGCGAAGCCGCTCGACATCGCCCATGGTGCAGCAGCGCTCGCCTGGATCGGCGCGGTCACCGGCCTGGCGCTCAGCGCGCGCCTCGGCGCGAAGGGAGACGACTGGCCACGCCTCTTGCCACGGTTCTCGCTACTCGCGTCTGTGATGGTGTTCGTCCTGCTGGCGACAGGCGTGATGAGCGCGTTCGTGGAGATTGATCACCCTCAGAAGCTCTGGGAGACCCGCTACGGCGCCACGCTCGTCGTGAAGATAGCGCTCATGCTGCCGCTGCTGGCACTCGCGGCCTACAACGCACGCTTCGGCAAACACTTGCTCGAACAAACAAACGACGGCGCCCGGACGCGCTTCGTCAGGCTCGCATCAGGTGAGGTGCTGCTTGGCCTCGCCGTCTTCCTCGCGGCTGCGTTCCTCACCCAGACGACCGCGTCGAAGTCGATCGATATCCAGCCGGACGCGCGAGCCTTTGACCAGACCTCTGCGTTCGTGGACCTGAATATCGACCTCAAGATCGATCCGAACCGGACAGGTCTGAATACGTATACCGTCGGGCTGACCGATGCCGGCGGCGCACCGGTGAATGCAGACCGGGTGAAGCTGACCTTCCGCTACCAGGACGACCAGTCGATTGGCGCGTCATCGCTGGTGCTGTCTCGTTCCGGGAACACGTTCCACGGGCAGGGGCCGTTCATGACACTCGAAGGGAAGTGGCGCGTAGAGGTTGAGATTCGGCGGCCCGACGTTGACGACGTGGTTGGCTTCTTCGATGTCCGGCCCGCTGGCGCCGCGGTTTCGAACGTGGTGTCCGGGGGAGCATGGGGAAACCCTGCGCCGGGTCTCACCTGGAACCAGTTTGGGGGGTTCATCTTCCTCCTCGCCGGCTTCGGGTTCGCCCTGTCTCGCGCCTCGGTGCGAAGGCTCCTTGGCCGCCAGGCCGGTTGGGCTGCGAATGGATTGACGATGGCTGGCTTCGCGTTCGGCGTGCTGCTGGTCTTCGGTGTGCACTCCCACCAACAGACGGGCGACCTCCCGGTGAACCCGGTGACCGCTGATGCGAACTCCATAGCCCAGGGGCGCATGCTGTTCGAACAGAATTGTGCGAGTTGCCATGGCCGCACGGGCGTGCCCCCGAAAGGCCTCGACCTGAATCCTTACCCGCTCGACCTCACGGTGCACGCGCCCCAGCATGCCGACGGTGCGCTCTTCAACTTCATCAGCAAGGGTGTGCCGGGGACGGCCATGCGCGCATGGGGGAGCGGTGACGGGAAGCTCACGGAGGAGCAGATCTGGCACCTCGTGAACTTCCTGCGAACCCTCACTCCGGTCGAACGCTAGACACCGCGCCGGAGCGCCAGCCACTGGAGTGCGCCGAGCGCGAGGCAGCCGTCTGCCACGAACGCGACCAGCCATTGACCCTCGGGTTCGAACTGGGACCAGCGAGCGAGGGCTGCGATCCAGATGGCGGCGCCACTCGCCACGTTCGCAAAGGCCAGGACGCGTACGAAGTTCTCCGTCGTTCCCCGGTAAATCGCGGCGCCCGCGAGTCCGGCTCCGAGCAACGCGAAAGCGCCAGCGCCGGTGACGGTGATCCCCTGCGCGACGTTGAGCCAGAAGTGCGCCCGCCCGATGAGGCCGGAAAAGAGCAACGCTGCGACGAACTCGAAGGCAGCGTCCGCGAGGACGATCCTGCGAAGGAGTGGTGAGAGCGGCGCCGGCAGCCTGGTCATACGGGCTCGTTCGGCGGCAGTGGGCCCGTCAGCGAGGCGCGTTGCGAGATTTCGAGCCAGTTGCCCCCGGGGTCTCGGACGAACCCGAAGCGCGCCACGTTGCCGCTTGTTCGCGGCGGCATCGCGCCGTTCGCGCCGTGTGCCAGCGCGTGCGCGTATTCGGCGTCGGCGTCCCAGACCTGCACCGTGAGGTAGCGGAAGCCAGCGGCACGAAGCTCGCCCGTAGCGGGCTGCCCTGGTCGCGAGACGAGGCGGACGAGCGTGGTCCCGCAGCGGAATACTCCCGGCTCCACCGGCTCGAATCCGAGCGCGTCCCGGTAGTGGCAGGTGGCCGCTGCGATATCGGCGACGGCGATGTCGACCTCGATCCATGGGTCCTGGCCGTCGGCCGGAAGGAGTCGCACGGCGTTGCCGTCTGGGTCGGCGAGGTCGGTCGGGGCGGCGACTTTCTCCATCGAGATGGAGAGCTTCTGGTATCCGGATGGCTGTCCCTCCGGCAACGGCGCACGTGATTCGTTGAGCTTCAGGACGCTGCCGTTCAAGCCCAGGCGGTGCTGCCGCGCGCCCCCGCCGGTGGGAAGGACTTCCTCGAAGGCAAGGCCGATTTCCTCTTCGTAAAACCGACGCATGGCGGCGACGTTGTTCGTGAACAACCCGACATCCAGTGACTGCCTGGCCAGCTTCATCGTGGCGCCTCGCGATGCGGCGGCTGTGCCGCAATTGAACTATGATCCGGCTGGTGCGCCGCCGCGAGCGCCGAACTTCCGCCTCGGAGTCGCTCCATGGTCACAATCCTCGGAAATGTTAAAGCCGAAGACGATTACACCCATCCTCTCGGCCCAGAAGAGAACTTCAACGAGTCTGTCTACTTCAACTTCTTCGACCGCACGCAGCGGCTCGGCGGTTTCATCCGCATGGGCAATCGCGCGAACGAAGGCCACGCCGAGATGACGGTCATCGTGTACAACCCGGACGGCTCGGCGCTCTTCAACTACAAGCGGCCCCAGATCTCCAGCAATAACGGCTGGGATGCCGGCGGCCTGAAGGTCGACGTGCTGGTTCCGGGTGAGCGAATTCGCACCACCTACGAAGGTTCGGTGGTGTTCCTCGCTGACCCTCGGGAAATGCGTGAGCCGTCGGTCGCCTTCAAGGAGAACCCGCACAAGCGGTTGAAGCTGGACCTCGTGCACTCGGGCGCCGGACCTATCTATGGTCACGTGGCCGAACCGGGGACGGTAGGCGCGCAGAACGACTTCGCGCGGGCGCACTACGAACAGCACATGCACGTCTCAGGCACCATCCAGATCGACGACGGCCCGGTGATAACCCTCGACGGCAACGGCTTGCGGGATCACTCCTGGGGCCCGCGGTACTGGCAGTCGACGCCGTCGTACCGCTGGATCACTGCGAATTACGGCGACGAGATCGGGATGGTGCTTTCCATCGTTGGCGGGCGCATCGGCGGCGTCTTCCACGAAGGCCCCGACCGGTTGTTCCGCATCACGGATGCGACCATCGACGAGCGGTACGAGGACGGGACGAACTACCACACGGGGTTCACGGCAACCGTAACCCTCGAGGACGGCCGGAAGCGGACGGTCGAGGGCGAAGTGAAGGGATTCATCCCCCTCCGGAACCGCCGCGCTGGCCAGTTCACCCACATCGGCGAAGGAATGACCGAGTACACGCTTGACGGGACGCTCAAGGGATATGGCCTGAGCGAATTCCTTGACCAGGTCGAGTAACCGAGTTGGACGCAGCAACCGTTGAAGCCGGGCTGAAGAAGTTCATCGGCGAACGCACCGGCCACGAACCAGTCATAACGAACCTCGCTCGCCTCTCCGGGGGCGCCGGCCGGGAAACGTGGACCTTCGACGCGGACTATGGCGGAACCCATCTCGAGGGGATCTTCCGCTGTGACCCGGTCGCAGGAGTCGAAACCAGCGCCGCGCGAACCCTCGAGTACCAGTTGCTCAAGGCGGCGATGGGCGCCGGCGCCATCGTCCCCGAGCCACTCTGGGACGGCGACGACACGTTCCCGGTGAAGTTCTTCATCATGCGGCGGGTGCCGGGCGAGGCGCTTGGTGGGCGGCTTATTCGCGGCGAACAGTACGCCCGGGCGCGGGAGGTCATTCCCGGCCAGCTGGCAAGCAGCCTCGCGCGGATCCATAGCATCTCCGCAGCCGAACATCCTGAACTGCTGCAACTCACCGCGCCTGCGGAAGGTGTGTCCCCTGCGCAGACGGAACTCGACAACTACGAGGGCGTCTTCCGAACCCTTTCTCCGGACCCCCACCCAGTCTTCGAACTCGCATTCCGCTGGCTGCGGGCGCACATGCCGAACCCTCCCGAGCGAGTGCTCGTGCACGGCGACTACCGCCTCGGGAACTTCATGTATGACGAGACGGGCGTCAGGGGCATCATCGACTGGGAGCTCGCGCATTGGGGTGACCCAATGGAGGACATCGGCTGGCTGGCCGTGAAGTCGTGGCGCTTCGGCGGTCAGAAGCCGATGGCAGGAATCCAGGACTACGAAGCCTTCTTCCGCGACTACGAGGCCGCTGGCGGCTCGCCTGTGGACCCGGCCCGTGTCCATTTCTGGGAACTGTTCGGAAATCTGAAATGGGGCGTCATCACTATCAGCCAGGCGTTTAACTACTTCAGCGGACGGAACCGGACGGTGGAGATGGCGAGCATCGGCCGTCGCACGGCCGAGACGGAGTGGGAGCTCCTGAAACTCCTCGAAGAGGCAGGCGACTGATGCAAGACCGGCCAACCATCGATGAACTGCTGGAGGCCGTTGCTGGCTACCTCCGCGACGACGTGATGGCGAACACCCAGGGCCGCACGAACTTCCACGGCCGCGTCGCGATGAACGCCATCGAAATGATCAGGCGTGAGATTGCCACGCAGGAGGAGCACCTTGGCCGCGAATGGGACAGCCTCGACCACGTGCTGGGCATCCAGCCGATGCCGCCGCACTTGAGCGAGGTTCGCGAAGCCCTGACCGCGAGGAATCGTGAGCTCAGCGAGCGGATTCGCGCGGGCGACGCCGACTCAGGTGACTTCCGAAAGGTCGTGATGAACCACCTGTGGTGGACCGTCCGCGACAAGCTCCTGGTGAGCAACCCGGCGCTCGCGGCTGAGGGACACGTCACGCACTGACCCGGGGCGGCCGCGTCGCGATGGCCGGGTCTTCATTTTCGGATGAGTGATTATGGTAGAGTGATCTCCCGGCGTTGACGCCGGGGATCGCGCACTCCCGTGCCGCAGGAGGTGGTCGATGGCCCGTGCTCTCTGGCGAGGCACCATTAGCTTCGGCATGGTGTCCATCCCGATTAAGCTCTTCACCGCGACCGAAAGCCAGGACATCTCGTTCCGCCAACTTCACGCGGCAGACAACAGTCCAATCAAGCTGGTTCGGCGCTGTTCGAGTGATGGGCAGGATCTCGAGCCAGACGAAATCGTCAAGGGCTTCGAGTACGCGAAGGACCACTATGTCCTCGTCGATGACAGCGACCTCGAGAAGCTGCCGATCCCGAGCAAGCACACGATTGAGCTGACAGCGTTCGTTTCCTCGGCCGAGATCGATCCCGTGTACTACGAAAAGAGCTACCACGTCGAACCCGAGGAGATGGGGCGGAAGCCGTTCGCGCTCCTGGTTCGCGCCCTCGAGGAGAAGCGCCTGAACGCGGTTGGGAAGATCGCGATCCGGACGAAGGAGCGGCTGTGCTCCCTTCGCCCGCGCAATGGCAGCCTGATGCTCGAGACCCTGTATTACGCCGATGAAGTGAAGCCGCCAGAGTCGGAAAGCCCGGAAATCGCCGTGTCTGAGGCGGAGATGAAGCTCGCCTACGCGCTCATCGATGCGCTCCACGAACCGTTCGACTCAACGAAGTACCGCGATGAGTACCGTGACGGACTCAAGGCGATCATCGAGGCAAAGGTTGAGGGCCAGGAGTACGTGGCGCCTGCCGAACCGGCTGTTGCCGCTCCGACTCTCGACCTGATGGCCGCCCTCCGCGCGAGCGTTGAGGCCGCGAAGAAGCGGCGGAGCGCGGAAGCGGAGCCGTCCCCGGCACCAGTGGTCGAAACGCCAGCGCGGCGCCGGGCGAAGAAGACACCCGCCGGTGTGAGCTAGCAACCGATGCCGGGCGACGCGCTCGCCGAGTACCGGAAAAAGCGCGACTTCTCGAAGACGCTGGAGCCGGACGGGGCATCACCCGCCCCGGCGGCCGGCCCGCTCCGGTTTGTCGTCCACAAGCACGCAGCGTCGCGCCTGCACTATGACCTCCGCCTCGAGTTGGACGGGGTGCTGAAGTGCTGGGCCATCCCCAAGGGGCCGTCTGCAGCGATCGGTGAGAAGCGCTTCGCCACGCAGACTGAAGACCACCCGCTGGACTACGCATCGTTCGAGGGGGTCATCCCGAAAGGACAGTACGGCGCGGGGCCGAGCCTCATCTGGGACGCCGGAACGTTTGCCCCGGATGAGAAAATCACGCCGCCGTTCACCGACCGTGCGCTTGCCGAGGCGGAACTGCGCAAAGGCATCGCCAACGGCAAGGTTGGCGTCACCCTCCGCGGGAAGAAGCTCAAGGGCTCGTACGCGCTTGTTCGGATGAAGGATGGGCACGAGTGGCTGCTGCTGAAGCACAAGGATGCCGCCGCGAACCCGGCTGCTGACATCATCGAGAACGAAGCCTCGGTTGCCACGGGTTTCACGCTCGATGACCTGCGAGCCGGTGCATCGCTCCGGGCCGGCGAAGTCGATTGGAGCTACAGCCCCGCTGTACTTGCCGGCACGAAGCAGGCCTCCATCGCCCCGGTCGAGCCGATGCTCGCCTCGGCGACGCCCATCCCTCGGCATGGTGACTACATCTTCGAGCCAAAGCTCGATGGCGTGAGGATCATCGCAACCGTGCGCGATGGGGCTGTCGAGTTGCGTTCACGGAACGGGATCGATGTTACCGTCGCCTATCCCGGAGTCGTGGCCGCGCTCAGGGCGCAGCCTGTAACAACTGCCGTTTTCGACACTGAGGTCGTTGCCATCGACCCGGCGGGACGGCCGTCGTTCGAACTGTTGCAGCAACGGATGAACCTGACCGACCCGGTGCAGGTGGCCCAGGCCGAGCGGACGATCCCCACGGTGATGTACGCCTTCGACATCCTCCATCTCGACGGGTGGGATCTGACCCGTGTGCCGCTCAGGGCGCGCCGCGAAGTGCTGGCCCGGGTGGTCCTCCCGGTTTCGCAGTTTCTGCCGGTGTTCGCCATTCCGGCATCGGCTGATGAGGCGTTCGCGATTGCGGTTGGAGCGGGCTTCGAAGGAATCATGGCGAAGCGCGCCGACAGCCTGTACGAACCGGGCCGGCGCAGCGCTGCGTGGCTGAAGCGGAAGGCTGTGGACAACGACGTCTTCCTGGTCGGCGGGTTTACGCCGGGCGCAGGCCACCGGAACATGAGCTTCGGCGGTCTGCTGATCGGTGAGATGGTGGACGGGACGCTCGAGTACCGCGGGAAGGTGGGCAGCGGTTTCACCGACCGTGAGGTGCGCGCCCTCCGAGCCTGGCTCGATTCGCTCGCGACGGAAGCCAGCCCCTTCAGCGCGCCAACGCCCGACGACCGGACGGCGATCTGGGTGCGGCCAGAACTCGCCATCCGGGTCGAATACGCCAACCGGACGAAGCAGCAGATGCTCCGCGCGCCGATCTTCAAGGGCGAGGCTGGGCCGCCGGCGCAGAGCGTCGCGCTCGCGTCGGTGGCCGAGGAAGCCAACGGGCACACGGACGTAGAGAGTGTCGCCACACAAATTGCCGCAGCAGGAGCGAAGGCCGTCCTGCGCGGTGATGGCTGGCAGTTGCCCGTCACGAACCTCGACAAGGTGCTCTGGCCGGCCCCTGGGGGCGGCAGTACGAAGCGTGACGTGCTCCTTTACGCCGCACGGGTCTGGCCGGTGATCGAACGCCACATCCGCGACCGGCCGCTCACACTGTTGCGCTTCCCGAACGGCATCGACGGCAAGAAGTTCTACCAGAAGCACTGGGATGCCGAGTTGCCGCCGTTCGTCGAGACCGTGGTGATGTACGCGGATGGTGAAGGCGGCGACAGGCGATTCCTGCTCTGCAATAACCTTCCCACGTTGCTCTGGCTCTGCCAGCTGGCCGACATCGAGTGGCATGCGCAGTTGGCGCGTGTCAGCGGCCTGCCGGACGCAACGCACCTCCCCGCAAGCTTTGGCGGTTCTGCGGAAAACCTTGACCGCTCGTTGCTGAACTACCCGGACTTCATCCTGTTCGACCTGGATCCGTACATCTACGCCGGGAATGAAAAGAAGGGCGAGGAACCTCAGCCGAACGAGGCAGCGTTCCTTCGGACTTCCGATGTGGCGCTCTCCCTCAAGGGCATCCTCGACTCGCTGGGGCTCGCGTCGTTTATCAAGACTTCGGGTGCGACCGGGCTGCACATCTACGTTCCGGTGCTGCGGCAACTGGATTACAGCGTTATCCGCGCGGCTGCGAACACGATCTGCGCGGCGTTGCTGGCCCAGCGGCCGAACGACGTGACGATGGAATGGGACACGCGCAAACGGACGGGGAAGGTATTTCTGGATGCCAACCAGAACGCCCGCCACAAGAACCTCGCCTGCGCGTACTCCCCGCGTGCCAAGCCGGGTGCGCCGGTCTCTATGCCCCTCCGTTGGGATGAGGTTGGCCGCGTCTGCGCCTCCGATTTCACGCTGGAAACCGCTCCGGCATTGGTCGCGGAGCGAGGGGACGCCTGGGCGCATATCCTCTCGGCGAAGCAGGACCTCCACAAAGTCCTCGGCCTCTGACGAAACGCGACAACATTTGTCGCCATCAGGCCGGACCATTCGGGTGTCCCGTCAGCAATCGACTTCGAAAGAATTGCTAAGGGACTATATCGCTTTCGCGGTAGGTGGTAAGGTAGTAATGGCAGGGACAGGGAGCCAGGCGACGATGGAGAACACGCACCAGGCTGCGGCACGCGCCAGCGCTATCGCCCGTTCGCTGAGCGGGGCGCGCGGGGCCTCGATGGATGAACTCAGCGCGCTCCTCTGCCAACTGCTCGACGCCGCGGGACTCAGTGCGGAACAGCGGCTCGATATTCTCGGTGGCGCCTTCGTGGCCGAAGCAGTCGGCCCCCAGTGGAAGCCTGGTACGACCGCCGATGATGCCCATGAATCCCTGCGGCTGGACGACAGCGAACTCGCCGATGCCGTTGAGGCCGTCGCGACGGTTCTGCTCGGCCGGGCTGAGACGCGTCACGTCACGGGCCAGGCGTTGGCAGAACTTCGCAGGCTCCTCTCCGAGGCCTAGATCACCGTTACCGGCCGGTACTCCCCAAAGACTTCGCGAAGCGCTCCGCAGATTTGGCCGAGGGTTGCATACGCCTTCACGGCGTCGAGGATCGGCGGCATCAGGTTGGTGTCGCCCTGGGCCGCGGCCCGCAAGGCGGCGAGCGTTGACGCCACCTGCTGCTGGTTCCGCTCCGTTCGGTGGTGGCGAAGCCGTCCCAACTGGTGCTCCACGAGGCGCTTGTCCACGGAGAAAATTGACTGTGGCTGCTCGGCGCCCTCGGCGTAGTCGTTGACCCCGACGACGATCTCGCGCTTCTCGTCCACTTCTTGCTGGTACTTCCAGCTCGCTTCCGCGATCTGGTTCTGCATCCAGCCGGTCTCGATTGCGGTGACCGAACCGCCCATGCCTTCGATCTGGTCCAGGTAGTCTTGGGCGGCGCGTTCGAGGTCGTTTGTGAGCGACTCGACGAAGTAGCTCCCCGCCATCGGGTCGACGGTGTCGGTGACCCCCGTTTCGTGCGCGATGACCTGCTGAGTGCGCAGTGCGATGCGCTGGGCGTCATCGGTCGGCAGCGCAAGCGCTTCGTCGAAGCAACTGAGGGCGATGCTCTGGACGCCGCCGATGACCGCCGCCAGTGACTGGATGGCCGCCCTCACGATGTTGTTCTCCGGCTGTTGCGCCATCAGGGTGCTGCCGCCCGTCTGGGTGTGGGTGCGCAGCATCATCGAGCGCGGATCCTTCGCGCCGTACCGCTCCTTGAGCATCCGTGCCCAGAGCCGCCGGAGCGCCCGGTACTTGGCGATCTCTTCGAAGAAGTTGTTGTGCGTGTTGAAGATCCAGCTGATGCGCGGTGCGAACTCGTCGACGTCGAGGCCCCGCGCCAGGGCCGCCTCGATGTAGGCGCGTGCATTCGCGAACGAGAAGCCGATCTCCTGCGCGGCCGTCGAGCCGGCATCGCGGATGTGATAGCCGCTGACGGAGATGGTGTTCCACTGGGGCACGTTGCGAGCGCAGTACGCCATGATATCGGCGGCCAACCGGACGCTGGGGCCCGGCGGGAAGATGTACGTACCGCGCGCGACGTACTCCTTGAGGACGTCGTTCTGAACGGTGCCGTTGAGCTTTTCGGCGCTGACGCCCTGCTTCTCGGCGGCAGCGATGTACATCGCCAGCATCACCGAGGCCGGGGCGTTAATCGTCATGCTCGTCGAAACGCGGTCGAGCGGTATGCCTTCGAACAGAGTCTCCATGTCGTAGAGCGAGTCGATTGCGACGCCGACCTGGCCAACCTCGGCGATCGCCATTGGGTCGTCCGAGTCGTACCCGAGCTGGCTCGGCAGGTCGAACGCAACCGAGAGTCCGGTCTGGCCCTGGCTGAGGAGGTACCGGAATTTCTGGTTCGATTCTTCCGCCGTCCCGAAGCCTGCGTACTGGCGCATGGTCCAGAATCGCCCGCGGTACATGGTCGGCTGGACGCCGCGCGTGAAGGGGTATTCGCCCGGAAACCCGAGGTCGCGGCCATAGTCGAGCTCCGCAATATCGAGAGGGGTGTAAAGCCGCTGCACTGGCTGGCTGCTCGTCGCGAACGCTTCGTCGCGCTCTGGCTGGCGCTGCAAGGTCTTTGCCAGCGGCCCCTCTTCCCAGCCATGCAACGACCGCGACAGCGAGGCCAACGCCTCTTCCGAGAACAGGGTCGGCTGTTGGGTTGCGGAATCAGACATAACGGCCTCCGGCAGGCATCACGCAGGGATCGAGGAACGCGAAGTGTGCCTCCCAGTATACGAAAGCCGCGGGTTGCGGCCTCAGCCGGCCGAAGCTGCTTCGAGAATTGCTGACACGGCGCCAGCAAGCGGCACGATGCTTGTTTCACCGCTGCGGCGGTTCCGGAACTCGACGCCGCCCTTCTCGAGCGAGCGCGGACTAAGCGTCAGCCGCGACGGCATCCCGAGCAGGTCGGCATCCTTAAACTTGATCCCTGCCGAGTCTGGACGGTCGTCGACGAGCAGTGCCAGGCGCGCCGATGTTGCGGACGCTTCCAGCTCGGCGAGTGCGCCGACGACGGACTCCTGGTCGCCGTTCAGGACCACGACATGGGCGTCGTAGGGCGCCACGGCGGCCGGCCAGATAATGCCCTGCTCGTCGTGGTTCGCTTCGATGCAGGCCGCCAGCATCCGTTCGACGCCGATGCCGTAGCAGCCCATGACGCAGGGCTTCCGCTCGCCGGACTCATCGAGGTACTGGACGCCGATGGACTCCGAGTAGAGCGTGCCGAGCTTGAACACGTGGCCCATCTCCATGCCTCGGCGCACTTCGAGTGGTGTGCCGCAACGGGCGCAGGCGTCGCCGCCGCGAGCGAGTGCCACGGTGGTGATAAGGTCGGCCTTCCAATCGCGGCCGTGATTGACGTTGAGGTAGTGGAAACCGTCTTCGTTGGCGCCGCCTGCCAGGTTGACGGCTTCGACCGCCGTCGGGTCGGCGACCACTTTCATCCCGGTCAGGCCAACCGCTGAAGCAGAGCCCGCGACGAGCCCGAGGCGCTTCACCATGGCCTCGTCCATCACCTCGATGTCCTGGGCCTTGAGTGCGTTCTTGAGCTTCACCTCGTTCACATCGAGATCGCCGCGGATGGCGACGAAGACCGGCTGCCCATCGGCCTTGTAGAAGACGGCCTTGACCGTCTGCCGCTCCTCGATACCGAGGAACGCTGCGAGGTCGGCGATGGTTCGCTGGTTCGGCGTTG
The DNA here is from genome assembly GCA_020853755.1 of Dehalococcoidia bacterium. GTDB lineage: Bacteria > Chloroflexota > Dehalococcoidia > Tepidiformales > Tepidiformaceae > Amarobacter. The sequence continues at coordinate 53,689 of JADYYG010000009.1, forward strand.
CAACCTTCTCCATTGGCAGCGGCTCTGCGTGGAGGGCGGGAGGTGGCGTGAATTCGGCCTTCTCGGCGTTCGCGGCATAGCCGCATCCCGGGCACTGGAGGATCTCATCCTCGCCGTCCTCGGTGAGGTAGATGAATTCCTGGCTCTCCTTGCCGCCAATCGCGCCTGAATCGGCTGCGACGGGCACCACCGGGATGCCCGCCCGGGCGAAGATGCGGACATAGGCGTCGTACGCCGCGGCGTAGGAGGCGTCGAGCGTTTCCCAGGTGGTATCGAAGCTGTAGGCGTCCTTCATCGTGAACTCGCGCAGGCGCACGAGGCCTCCGCGTGGCCGCTGTTCGTCCCGGAACTTCGTCTCGATCTGGTAGAGCGTGACCGGGAGGTCGCGGTAGCTCTGGATGTGGCGGGAGGCGAGGAAGCTCATCCCTTCCTCGTGCGTCGGGCCGAGGACGAAGCCGCGCTCCTTGCGGTCGGCGAGGCGGAAGAGCGTCTGGCCCATCGTCTCCGCCCGGCCCGATTGTTCCCAGAGTTCGATCGGGTTCAGCTCGGGGAGACGTACTTCCTGCGCCCCGGTTGCATCCATTTCGTCGCGGATGATCTGTTCGATCCGGCGGATGACGCGCCAGCCGAGCGGCGTGAAAGCGTACAGCCCTGCTGCGAACGTGGTGACGAGGCCGGCGCGCAGGAGGAGCTTGTGGCTTTCGAGTTCCGCTTCAGACGGCGCTTCTCGCAACGTCTTCAGCATCAGTTTGCTCATGCGCATGAGGGGCGGCTCCGGAGAGGGTGTACAGCGAAACGTTGCGGGCGGGCGGGCGTTCAGGTCAAGCGCGGCGGGGAGCGTCGAGGTCTTCGGTGTCGATGATCAGCGTCACAGGACCGTCGTTTTCAAGGCGCACCAGCATCTCCGTGCCGAAGACCCCTCGTTCACACCGGATGTCCTGCCGGTCGATAGCCTCACAGAATCGCTGATAGAGCGGCTCGGAGACCGGGCGTGGAGCGGCAGCGCTGTAGGAGGGCCGGTTCCCGCGTCGAACATCGCCGTAGAGGGTGAACTGGCTAACGCACAGGACCGCACCCTGGACGGCGGAGACATCCACGTTCATCCGGCCGTCGGCGTCGTCGAAGATGCGAAGCAGCGCGACCTTTGCGGCGAGGCGTTCGGCATCGGCAGCGGTGTCGTGATTCGAAACCCCCAGGAGTACGAGCATCCCCTCACCGATGTGTGCGACCTCCTCGCCAGCGACCGTGACACTGGCAGACCTGACGCGCTGGACCACGGCCCGCACGTCAGCGCACTCCAGCCTCGGCGAGCCCGGCCAGGTGAACGGCCGCGCGGAGAATGCGCTCGCGGTCTACCGGGTCATCATCCGACTCAACCCCCGCCAGGTTCTGCTGGATGCTGGCGCGAAGCGTGCCGCCGAGGATCAGCGTGACGAGTGCGTCACTGCGCAGGTCTGCGTCTTCCGGGGTGGTGATGGTCAGCAGGTGCTGGTGGAAGATGCGGCGCACGTGAGCACGGTTGTGGTGGCGGATCGCCCGTGCCGTCTCGTCTCCGGCCAGGTTCTCTCGATTGACCAACGTGATGAAGTCCCGATTGATATGCGCGAACTCCAACAGTGACTCGACGATGGCGCAGAGTTGGGGCGCGGTCAGCGGGGCATCCACGTGTATCTGGGACGGGCTCACCCCACCGGGCATCTCCCAGATTGCTTCGAGAATCTCCCGCTTGCTCTTGAAGTGGTAGTAAAGGGCAGCGTCAGTCAGACCGACGCGCCGGGCGATGCCTCGGACGGTGGTGTTATCGAAGCCGTCGCGGGCGAAGAGTTCCAGGGCGCCCTGGATGATCCGGCTACGCGTCTCGTCGCGGCGCGGCGCCCGGACCGTCACGGGACCTCCGGGATGGTGAGGGAGACCAACTGGCGGAGCCGATCCTGGAAGTATGCTTGCTCGGCAACCTCACGCGCTCCGTCACCGAAAGCAAAGATGGCGTCCGAGTAGACCCCCCAGAGGAGATCCGAGGCGAGGTCAGCGGTCTCTCTGCCGCGGTCTCCGAGGAGTTCGATCAACGGAGCGCAGACCAGCGCTTCCCACCGCTGGTCCGTCACTTCGAGGTACTGCAGCGACGGTTCATCACTGGAGAGTTGCCCGCGGACGACTATCTGGCCGAGTCCCGGGTGAGCGAGCCACCAGTTCGCCAGGTGCAACATCTGGTCGATGACCGACTCTCGCGTGAGCGGGTGCTGGTCGAGCGGGAGGAGACCGTAGTCTGGTTGGCTCAAGAGGGCGAGGTAAAGAGCCTGCTTCGAGGGGAAGTGATAGTGAACGGCCGGGTCACTGAGACCCAGCGACCGCGCTACCATCCGGACAGAGGTCGCGGCATACCCGCGCTCCGCGAACAACGCGGCCGCTGACGCGAGGATCCGGCTTCGAGTCGAATCGCCGTTTGACCGGCTGGTTGCTTGCTCCGGCCTTGGCACGCGCGGAAGTATATGGGGACGGTGAGGAACCGAATAGCCTTCGCTTAACCTGAGTTAGGACGCAGCCGCCTGGTCCGAACTGGCCGGCTTTGACTCAGTCGAGGCTGTGCTTGACGCGGGCGCCGGTTCAGCGGATTCGCCCTTGGATTCGGACTGGGCGGCGGAGTTCTTGCCCTTGCTGTCTGTCACATAGAATCCGCTGCCCTTGAAGAGCACCTTCGGTGCGTGGAGGATGCGCTTCGCGGTTCCCTTGCCGCATTCCTCGCACTTATGCGTCGTCTCGGCATCGAAACCCTGGCGCAACTCATAGACCGCTTTGCAGCGGTTGCACTGATATTCGTAGGTAGGCACGGATCCCTCGCAATGCCCAGATCGGCAAGGTCTGGTGTTTCATCGTGCGCACCTTGGCACTCCGGCGTCAAGAGTGCTAAGGAACGAAGCCGGGGTGTCGGCTAAACTCGCCGGTGGAGAGGTGGCAGAGTGGTTTAATGCAGCCGTCTTGAAAACGGCCGTGGCGCAAGTCACCGGGAGTTCGAATCTCCCCCTCTCCGCCAATCTCGCTATCTGCTAGGGCAGCGTCGCGCTACGCTGCATGGCGCACACCTTCCCGGAGCATCTGATGAAACTGCATGAATACCAGGCCCGAGACCTGCTCGCCCAAAACGGCGTGGCGACCACCAAAGGCCGCGTCGCTTCGACGCCTGCCGAAGCCCGCGCCATCGCCCAGGAACTTGGCGGCAAGGTGGTTGTAAAGGCCCAGATTCATGCTGGCGGCCGCGGCAAAGGCCGCCTCGTCGCCCAGTCCGAAACCGCGGACATGTACCAGAAGCTCACCACCGACCCCGAGAACAACTCGGGCAAGGTGAGGGGCGACCGCATCGGTGGCGTCCGGCTGGCGGATACCGTTGACGAAGCCGAAGCAGCCGCTGCCGCGATCCTTGGCAGGCACCTCGTCTCCATCCAGACCGGCCCCGAAGGCAAGCTCGTGAAGAACGTGCTGGTCGCCGAACAGACCGACATCGCGAAGGAGTACTCCCTTGCCGCCATCATCGATGGCATGGCGGGCGGCCCGCTGATTATGGCCAGTGCCGAAGGCGGCCAGGAGATCGAAGTCGTCGCTCACAACAACCCGGAGGCGATCGTCCGTGTCAATGTGAACCCGTCGGCGGGCTATGAGCCGTACGTCGGCCGCACGCTCGCCGCTCGCCTGGGCCTCTCGGGCGACCAGGGCGACCAGTTCGGGAAGATCGTCGCCGGTCTTTACAAGACGCTCATCGCGACCGATGCGAGCCTCGTCGAAATCAACCCGCTCGCCGTAACGACCGACGGCCGGGTAGTTGCTGTCGATGCCAAGCTAAACATCGACGACAACGCCCTCTTCCGGCACAAGGACCTCGAAGCCCTCCGCGACAAGGATGAGGAGGACCCGCTCGAGGTCAAGGCCCAGGAACTCGGCGTCGCCAACTTCATCAAGCTCGATGGCAACATCGGCTGCGTCGTCAACGGCGCTGGTCTCGCTATGGCCACCATGGACACCATCAAGCTCGCGGGCGGCGAACCCGCAAACTTCCTCGATATCGGCACCGTGAACGACCCTCAGCGCGTCGTCAATGCGCTGCAGGTCATCCTCGATGACCCGTCAGTGAAGGCCATTCTCGTGAACATCTTCGGCGGCATGGCCCGGGTCGACATCATCGCCCAGGGGGTCATCATGGCTCACCAGCAGATGAAGATCGACGTTCCCGTCGTCATGCGTCTCATCGGCACCAACCTCGCCGAGGGCGAAAAGCTCGTCGAAGAGAGCGGCCTCCCGCTCATCCGTGCCACCGAACTCTTCGACGCCGCCCGGAAGGCGGTCCAGGCGGCCGGGGCCGCCTGAGGCCTGCGGTGGCACCACTGGCCATCCGAAGGGCATCCACGGGGGACCTGGATGCCCTTCTTGCCCTCTACGAACAGCTCAGCCCCGGCAACGCCAACCCAGATCGCCAGCGCGCGTCGGCCGCACTCAACGACATCCTCAACACCCCGAACGTGACCCTTCTTGTCGCCGAAGCAGACCGCGTGGTCGGCACGGTGACGATCGTCATCGTCCCGAACCTCACGCACGACTCCCAACCCTGGGCGCAAGTCGAAAACATGGTCACCGACGCCGCCGTCCGCGGTTCAGGCGCAGGCCGCCGCCTCATCGAAGAATGCCTCCGCCTCGCCAGCGAAGCCGGCTGCTACAAAGTCCAACTCCAGAGCGGCAACCAGCGCAACTCCCCCGAAAACGACGCCCACGGCTTCTACCGCCACCTCGGCTTCGAACCGTCGAGCACTGGCTTCCGCCACTATCTCCCGGGCCGTTGAGTGCGGCGCTCAGCGCCCGAGTGAACGGCGCAGTCCCCGGCTACTCCTTCGCCTGCTCCTGCTTCTGCAACGCCTTCCACAGGCCCCGGCCCTGGCCAGGCGTCGGGTCCTTCACGAGTCCATAGATCTCCCGGCCTTCGTGGTCTTCAGGAAGGTACTCGGTGATCGGGAGACCCTCTTCGTTCACGAAGAGGAGGCAGTGGCAGTACTTGTACATCTGCATCTCATCGCAGGCGCAGATCCAGTCGCGGCGCTTTACCTCTTCTTCGCGGGGCAGGTAGAGGCCTTCCGGCCAGTTGCCGTTCTCGTCCTTCGATGGGTAGAAGTTGCACGGGCAGAGCGGCCGGCCGTAGTTGTCGATGTTCGACGCAAGCCCGAGGACCACTCCCTCGGTGATGAAGCGGTCAGGGTGGAGGTGGGTGCCCGACTTTTCGGCGTACTTCTCGGCGTAGTTCCACATCTTCTTCAACGAGCCTTCGCTGGGCTGTTCCACGTGCTCACTCCGGATTGGGATTCGCCCATTATCCGCGATGCGCGGCGGGCTTGCGCCGCGGCCGTTAGGATGGCGCCGTGGGCCCTACGCCAGACGAGATGCACGCCCTCTACTGCCACGCGCTCGAACAGGTCACGGTGCTCGGCCCGGACGGTTACAGCGAGCGCGTGGGACCGTGGCTCTGCATTGATGCTGGCATTGGGGTGTCACGGTTCAACGTGGCGGTCGCAGTCGAACTGGTCAGCCGGCCGAGAGACGCGCTAAACCGGGCGCTGGAGTGGTTTGCTGCGCGCGGCCTGAACGTAAGGTTCGACCTTCGCGGCACGGTTGATGGCGGGCTCCTGGCTGCCTGCGTCGCCTCTCGCCTGGCCTTCTGGGGACGCCGTCCCTCGATGGTGCTGCAGCCGCTGGCAGCCACTTGGCCGCGCGAGCGAGGGACCCTGGAAATCCGCGATGTCCGCTCCGCTGACGACGTTGCCCGCTACTGCCAGGTGGAGCGGGAGGAGTTCGGTGACGAAGAGTTTCAGGCGGCCCTGGCGGCGCGAGCGCTGGCATTGCCCGGTGTGCGGCTCCACGTTGGCTTGCTTGGCGAAAGGCCTGTCGCCCGCGCCATGTCGCTGAACCGGCGCGAACTTGTGGGTGTCTACAACGTCTACGTTGCGCCATCGCAGCGCCGGCGCGGCTTCGGAGGCGAAATGACGATGGCTGCGGCCGATGCCGGACGAGCGGGCGGGGCCACCGCCGCATGCCTCGAATCGACGGAGGAGGCGTTTGGCCTCTACCAGGAGCTCGGATTCAGGCGCGTCGACGACTACATCCTCATGGGAACAGATGAGCCGGTGCAGTTGTAGCGAAACTCAGATCGTCAGGCCCCCGAGCCCTTGCACTCCGCGCACGTACTCGATTTCGCCAACGTGCCGGTAGCCGTGGCTCAGGCAAACGCCGTAGATGCCGTCCCAGAGTGACATTTCGCCCAGCGGCTTGATGGTGACTTTGCGGGCGTTGAATTCGTCCGGAGACATGGCGGCGAGGTAGGCATCCGTGGCGGCCCAGACCTTTTGCTGGTACTCATGCCAGCGCGCCACGTCCTGGACCTGCACCGCATTGGCCTCGGCTTCGGTCATGCCGGTGCCCTGGCTATTGCGCGGCAGGCCGAAGACATCGTTGTAGCCGCCGTCGAGCCAGACCGTCGGCTTCCCCTGGGTGACGAAGTTGATGATGTTGTCTTCCGTCCGGACGTAGTGCCAGAGGCTGAAGAACGCACTGACACCGCCCTCTTGCGGACGGAAGTTGAATTGTTCGGCGGTCATCCCCTCGACGGCCTTGTCGAGGAGAGCGTGCATCGACTTCAGCGAACTGCGCAGGATGGCGTGGGGCGTGGACATGTGGGGCGAACTCCCGGAAGTGGTGACGGATTGTCACCCGGGAGTGAAAGGGGCGTCTAGCCAGCCCGCGCGGCGGTTCGGCGCGGCTCTTCGAGCGTGTAGCCGGAACCCCAGCGGTTCACGATGTAGACAGGGTTGCTCGGGTCGTCTTCGAGTTTCTGGCGAAGGTAGCGGACGTAGAGGCGGAGATAGTGCGTCTCACCGGCGTACTGGTTGCCCCAGACACGGGCAATGAGCGCCTTCGAAGGGATGACTTCGCCCGGGTGTTCTGCGAGCGTAGCGAGCAGCCGGAACTCCGTTGGTGAGAGGGGGATAACCACCCCGTCCTTCAGAACCTGCTGGCTGGCGAGGTCGATTTCGATGGAGCCGACCCGCATCGTCGCGGGGGAGACGCCGCGCTTGCCTTCGGGCACGGCCATCTCGATGCGGCGGAAGAGGGCCCGCAGGCGCAGGTCGATCTCCTCGGTGGCGCACTTCGGGCGGCAGTAGTCGTCGCTGCCGGCCTCGAAGCAGCGGAGCATCTCGGCGAACGTGCCAGCGCAACCCACGACGACGAGCGGTGAGTCGGAGTGCTTTCGAACGATGGAGACTAGGTCTCCCGGGAAGGCGAACTCCTTGCCCAGGTCCACCACGACAGCGTCGGGCAGGATGGTGTCGAGCATTGCCGGGACACTTGCCAGATCGCCGCACGGGAAGACGCGGTAGCCGAACTCCTCGAGGCCGCGCGCACGGTCATGCGCCCGTTCGAGACCCTGGGAAATGACGGCAACATGGGTGCCGACGAGCGGCGGAAGTCCGGCTGAGAGGGTGTTGGTTGTTCCCTGCATGCCGAAATTCACCCCCATCAGTGGCTACCCCGATGTCGGAGCGGCACGAAGCCGCCGAAAGTCAATGTATGGCGAACCTGAAGCCGTTCCACGGGCTCCTTGCAGCGGGCATGCTCTGCTCGCTGGCCGGCCTCGCCTTCACTCGTGTCCCCGCTGGTGCGGGCGCGGCAGAACCACCTGCCACACCAGAACATTCGGCAACTTCGGCGGCTTCCGTCCCACCTTCCGCTACTCCCTCGCCAGTTGTCACCCAAGCGTCACCGGTTGAAACCCCATCGCCGGAGGCAGCGACGGCGGTGCCGTCGACAGCTACGCCAACGCCCGCTGAGGCCGTTTCTGGAGCCGTTTCGCCGGTGCAAGCCGCCCCGAGCGCGACTATCCAGGCCATCCCGGCGCGCACCCAGGAAGCGACCGCGCTGCAGCGCTTCCCGGAGAAGGCGCGAGCGCTGGTCGATGCCATGAACGGGGCGCGCACGGAGGCCGGCCTGCCCGCGCTCGAATGGGACGCGAACCTTGAAGAAGTCGCCTTTGCCCGGGCGCAGAACCTCGTGACCAATGGCTACTTCGACCACTACGCGCCGGACGGCGAGAGCGCCTTTTCGGAACTGGCTGCCCGGGGTATCCGCTACCGCCTCGCGGGGGAGAACCTGGCGCGCAACAACTATGTCGAAACCCGTACCGTCGCGGCGGCGTTCGATGGGCTGATGAACTCGCCGGGGCACCGCGCCAACATCCTCGAGCCGCGGTTCAGCTCGGTCGGCGTCGCTGCCGTGCGGGACGGCAAGATGTGGATCTATGTGACGGTGTTCTTGAACTGACCACGGGGCTGGCCACGAGGCGTAGAATCGCCCCATGGCATGGACAGAAGGCGATGTGAACGTTCGGGGCGTGCGGCTCCACTACTACCGGCGAGGCTCGGGCAGGCCCGTGGTCCTGGCGCACGGGTTCAGCGACAACGGTCTCTGCTGGGACCGGGTCGCGACCGTCCTCGAATCGCGGTACGACGTTATCGCCTACGACGCGAGGTACCACGGCCAGTCGGAAGCGCCCGCGGACGGCAGCTTCGGTGATGGCAAGGACCTGGCGGCACTGGTCGAAGCGCTGGAACTCGACCATCCGGCGGCGTTGGGCCACTCGATGGGCGCGGGAACGGTGGCCCAGGCGGTCCGCGAACGCCCCGAGCTGTTCCGGTGCGCCATCCTCGAAGACCCGCCGTGGCGCGACGAGTGGCCGGCGGCGCCGCGCTTTGAGATGCCCAGGTGGTCCGAGCTGTCAGTTGAGCAGGTCATCGAGTATGGCCAGAAGCAGAGCCCTGACTGGCATCCCGGCGAGTTCCCGGCATGGGCGCGATCGAAGCAGCAACTGCGCGTCCCCGCGGACTGGAGCGCCCGCCGCATGGGCATCCTCGAAGACTGGCGGCCGCGCGTGGAGGGTATTGGCGTGCCGACGCTGCTGATCCGCGGCGGAAACGCGCTCCGTGGCGCAATTGTCAGCCGGGACGTCGCGGCCGAAGCACAGCGGCTCAACTCGCGCATCGAAGTCGCCTGTTTCGCCCAGGCCGGGCACAACGTCCGGCGCGAGGCGTTCGCACCGTACGTTGCTGCTGTTACCGCGTTCCTCGCCCGCTACTGAGGCGCGCCCAACCAGAGTTGGCCTTCGCTCTCCTGTAGACTCCCGGCATGCGCATTGACGAACTCGATACCCCTTGCCTGCTTCTCGACCTCGACCGTGTGAACAAGAACATCGCGACGATGATGGGGCTCCTCCAGGGGACAGGCGTGAGCCTCCGGCCGCATTTCAAGACGCCGAAGTGTCCCGCGGTGGCCGGACTCCAGCTGAATGCCGGGGCTATTGGCATCACCGTGGCGAAGCTGGGCGAGGCCGAGGTGCTCGCGGATGCCGGTCTTGGCCCGATCCTGATGGCCAACCAGGTTGTCGGGACGAAGAAGATCGACCGGCTCATGGCGCTTCTCAGTCGTGGAGTCGACATCGCCACCGCCGTCGAGTCGGACTTCAACATCGATGAACTCGTTGCCGGGATGAAGCGTTCGGGGCAGCGTGCGGCGGCTGTGATCGAGGTCGACTCTGGCATGCGCCGCTGTGGCAGCGCCACGCCGGCCGAGACGGTGCGCCTTGCTCGTCGGCTGGTTGACGAAGGCATCGACTACCGCGGGATCATGGGGTACGAGGGTCACATGTACGGCCAGGCGGAGGAAGCGGCTCGAACGGAACTCATCAACACGGCGCTTGCAACCGTGAACGAACACGTCGAAGCGCTCGCAGAGGCCGGCCTGGCGCCGGCGATCGTTTCCACGAGCGGCACCGCGAGCGTCCTCATAGCGAGCAAGACCCCGGGTGTGACCGAACTGCAGGCTGGAACGTACGTCTTCAACGACCTCCACACCGAGCCGTTTATCGCGGGCCTTTTCGAGAACGCGCTGACCCTGCTCGTCACCGTCATCTCCGTGAAAGAGCGCTACGCCGTTGGCGATGCAGGCCTGAAGTCGCTCAGCAATGACACTGGCCAATCGTTCAGTGTGGACGGCAGCGTGAAGGTTGCCCGGCTGAGCGAGGAACACTGCACCCTGACCGGGGACAGTATCGCGAACCTCAAGCCCGGCCAGCGCATCGAGGTCGTGCCCAGCCACGGCGATACCACGCTGAACATGCACGACGTCTACTACGTCCGGCGTGGGGACGACATCATCGATACGTGGCCGATTGCCGCTGCGAGGAAGTTCCGCTGACTCCGGGGTACACTGTTTCGTAGGAGGGGAGTGCGATGCGTGAGTGCCCGTGGTGTGGCCGCCAGAACCTGAACGTCTATGCCTACTGCCTCGGCTGCGGCCGCGGTTTCGATGGTCCTGAGAAGAAAGAATCGAGCGGCAAGAAGCGCTGGTGGTGGCCCTTCGGCGGATAGGAGCGCCTTACGGCTTTGCCAGCCAGAGGTCGTGCATGAGCTGCAGGTGACCGACATGTTCGCGAAGGTGACCAACGGCGGCGAAGAGCGTGCCGGCGCCGCTGCGCACCGGTACGCCTTCGGTCGCCAGGTCGATAGTCGCTGAAAGGTCAGCTTCGGTTCCCGCGCCGAGGATGGCTTCGGCTTCGGCGCCAAACGCATCGAGCATCGCGAGCAGTTCGGCCTTGCTGCTGCCCGAGGCACGGAAGGCGGCGGCGCGTTCGCCGTTCCGGTAGTCCGCCATCGAACCCGGCTTCCCGCTTCCAGCGCTCAGGAAGAACCGGCACGAGGTGACGGCGTGGTGCACCAGCACCGTGGCCGAATTCGCGGTCGGCAGCGGCTTCCAGTCGAGCGCTTCCTGCGGCAGGTCATCGACCGAAGCGCGCATGAAGGCGAGCGATTCCCGGACGATCTGCAGTGCTCCAGCGTGTGTCGGTGTCATTGGTTTCCTCTCCCGAGCGGCTCGTGTGATGAAGTGGTCTGGGCGCGTTTCGCAAGCGCCCCACAGTTTCGACCTCCAATGGTACAGTGAGCGCCGTGACGCCGAGCGAACTGGGAAGCCAATGCCGATACGCATCCTGATCGCTGATGACCATGCAGTGGTCCGCCAGGGCCTGAAGATGTTCCTCGGGCTGGACGACGACTTCGACGTCATCGGCGAAGCCACGAACGGCGCCGAAGCTGTGAATCTCGCCCGCGAACTGCTGCCGGATGTCGTCCTGATGGACCTCTTGATGCCGGTGAAGGACGGGATTACCGCCATCGGCGACATCCGCCGCGAGTTACCCGATGTCGAGGTCATTGCGCTCACGAGCGTGCTCGAAGACGCCTCGGTCGTCGGCGCTATCAAGGCCGGCGCGATCGGGTACCTGCTGAAGGACACCCAATCGGATGAACTCCGCCGTGCTATCAAGGCGGCGTCTGACGGGCAGGTGCAACTCTCTCCCCAGGCTGCAGCGCGGCTCATGCGGGAAGTTCGCACCCCGGAGAGCCCGGAGTCCCTTACCGAGCGCGAGACGGAAGTGCTGCGGCTGCTGGCACAGGGATATGCGAACAAGGAAATCGCTCGCACGCTGGTCATCGGCGAGAAGACCGTCAAGACGCACGTGAGCAATGTGCTTGCGAAGCTGGGCGTGCAGTCGCGTACGCAGGCTGCCCTCTACGCGGTTCGAGTCGGCCTGGTTGCCGGGCCTCCCGAAGCCTGAACTGAGCATGGAACCCGAATCGAGGCCGTTTTCGCCGCTCCTGCGCGAGATCTTCGACCGCATGCCGGCCGGAGTTGCGGTGTTCGACCGTGAGCTCCGAGTCGTCGAATGGAACGCGAGCTTTCACCGTTTCCTGGTCGACAACAGGCCTGACCTTGCCGGGCGCCTGCGGCCGGGAGCGCTTCTCGCCGATGTCTCACCGTGGCCGGTCGACCAGGTCGGGCCCTTGTTCGCCAGTGCCCTGCAGGGCAACCCGGTCACCCGTGACGCTGCTCCCTACACCGGCCCGATGGGCACCACCTACTGGGATATCGTCCTCAGCCCGCTCTACGAAAACGGCGAAATCGTCGGCGTCCTCGATACCACCACTGAGGCGACCAGGCGTGTCGTTGTCGCCCGGGAAGCTGCCGAACGCGAGGAACTGTTCCGGCTCGTCTTCGATTCCACCAGCGACGCCATCATCCTGAACGACTTCGAGACAGGGTTCGTGGCCGACTGCAACGAATCGGCGGCGCGGATGCACGGGTACACGCGGGATGAGTTCCTCGGCATCGACCCGGCGAGGTTCATCCACCCTGACTCGCTCCCGCTCCTCGCCGAATACCAGGAGGCGATCCGGCACGGCCGCGACTTCCACGCCCAGGCGCAGGACGTCCGGAAGGACGGGACCGTGTTCGACGTCGATGTGGTCGGTACGGGATTCGACTACCGGGGGAAGAAGTACCTCGCCGCCGTGGTCCGGGACATCAGCGACCAGGTGGAAGCCGAGCGGGAGCGCCGCGCCGCGCAGCAGGCGCTGCTCGAAGCGCAGGCCACCCTTGAGCAGCGGGTGGATGAGCGCACCCGGGAACTGTCGAGCCTGCTCGATGTCTCGCGGGCCGTGCTCTCAACGCTCGACCTCGAGTTGATCTTCGAGCGGGTCATGGACGAAGTAGCGAACGTGCTCCCCTACAGCGGCTGCTCAGTCTCGATCCTTGATGGCAGTGAACTCGAGATCGTTGCGAACCGGAATCGCGTTGCCCGTCAGTTGGAGGCGCGAACGGTGGGGATGCGTTTCAAGGTTGAGGCGGCGGGCCCGATCTGGACGCAGATGCTCCAGGGAAGCCCGTTCATCCTGCCCGATCTTATGCAGGACACCAAGGAATCCCGTGCCTACCGCAGGCTTATCGGCGTCGATCCTGAATCGAGCTTTCCGCAAACTCGCTCCTGGCTCTCGGTGCCGATGATCAACCAGGGCGAGGTCATCGGCGTACTCTCGATCTCCCGGATGGAGGCGGATGCGTTCAGCCCGGCCCATGGCGAACTTGCTGGAGCGTTCGCGGGGCAGGTCGCCGTCGCGGTAGCGAACGCCCGGCTGTTCCACCAGGCGCAGCGACGCGCCCGGGAAATGGAGGGCCTGGCGAGTATCGCCGCCGCGCTCACCTTCGAAATGGCAGGCGAGGAGGTACTGAACACGCTGGCCGGGCGAGTCGTGGCTTCGTCGTCGGCGGTGGCCGCCTCCATCACGCTCTATGACCAGGCCGGCGTCTACCAGTCCTACGGCGCCGCCGGACTACCGCCGGGGTTTGTCGAAGCGATGGTCGAGGCCGTGATCGAGCGGGGCGCGCCTTCTGTCACGGCCCAGGCATTTCAGCGGGGCAACCGGCGGATCCTTAAGGACACCCGCCGCCGGACGCTCGCCGATCCTCGCTATGCCCTCGCGCACCCTTTCCTGGAGGAAGCGGACTGGGACGATGCAGTCATCACGCCCATCAGTTCCCGGGGCCGATACCTCGGGACGCTCGATACGTACTTCCGGGCGGCCGACCATCCCGATGCCGAAGAGCTGCGCCTCCTCGCAGCGATCGCAGACCAGGTGGCGATCGGGCTGGAGAACATCGAATTGGTAGACCAGATGCGCCGGCGGATGCACGAGTTGGACTCGCTCTATGGCGCACACGAACGCTTCCACCAGTCACTCATGCTCGACGAAGTGCTGCACGCGCTCGCGCAGAGCTCACTCGAAGTCATTGGCGCCGACACCGGCGCCGCACTCATCTTCGAAGACGCTCCGCCCCACGAAATCCGGGTTGGCGGCGTGGCCGGCATCTCAGAAGAGCAACTCACTGCGTTGCAGGAGAGCTTCCACGGCTGGGACACGGCATTCGTCCGCAAGATGCACCTCCCGCACGTCGTGAACGACACCCGTACCGAGCCCGCCGACATCCAGGGGATCGCCCGTGCGGCCGGTGTGGCGGCAGTGGTCGATGTGCCGATCACGCTCGGCGGGCGTTCATTCGGCATGTTCAGTGTGGGATGGAATAAGCCGCACACTATCGCTGACGACGAAGTCCGCCTGGCGACCGCGCTTGCTCAGCAGGCTGCGGTTGCCATCGAGAACGCGCGTCTGTTCGAACGGGCACAGGTGGCGGCGTCGCTGGAAGAGCGCCAGCGGCTCGCGCGGGAACTGCACGACTCCGTCTCGCAGGCGCTCTATGGCATCTCCCTCGGGTCGCGCACGGCCCGGGCTCTCCTCGATCGTGATCCGAAGCGTGCTGCGGAGCCGCTGGACTACGTGGGGAGCCTGGCAGAAGCCGGCCTTGCCGAATTGCGCGCGCTCATCTTCGAACTTCGGCCGGAGTCACTGGCGACCGAAGGTCTCGTTGCAGCGCTCGAAAAACAGTTCGCCGCGCTCCACGCCCGCCATGGCATCAGCGTGGACGCCGACCTCTGCCTTGAACCCGACCTGCGACTCGACCTGAAGGAAGTGTTGTACCGGGTTGGGCAGGAGGCACTTCACAACACGGTGAAGCATGCCCGCGCCGCGCACGTGACCGTGCGCCTCGCAAGCGAGGGGGAAGCGGTGGTGCTCGCCATCACGGATGATGGGATTGGGTTCGACACTTCCGGCGAGTTCCCGGGCCACCTGGGCCTCCGTTCCATGGCGGAGCGAACGGCCCGGGCGGGTGGGACATTGGAGATTGCCAGCGAACCGGGGGCCGGAACCAGCATCCGGCTTGCGGTGCCCAATGTCCCGGGCCATTTGCCGGGGGAGCAACGAGCTTGAGAGCCAAAAGGCTCCTACTGCGCTGATCCCCGGCTGATCTGCGTCATGATGTCCGACGACGCGCCCCCGGCTGCGTCGGGCGCCGGGATCTCCACCACGCGCTCGGGGACATCGTCGTACTCCAGGCGCAGGGCCCGGCACATCGTCGCGTGCAGCTTGTAGGTGCAGACCGCATAGGTGAGTTCGAGGATTGCCTCGTCGCTGAATAGAGACTTCAGGCGTTCGAAGGTCGCGTCCTGCACGCGGCCGTCAGCGAGGACGAGGTCATCGGTGTAGGCGAGCACGGTGCGGTCTCTCTCGTCGAGAACAGGCGAACCGGCCCACGCCGGTATCGCCGCCACCTTCTCGTCCGGGATGCCGGCCGAGCGGGCCGCCTTCGAGTGCTGGGAGAACACGAACTGGCTGCCACCGGCAAAGCCCGTCCGTGTCAGGGCAAGCTCCCGGAAGTAGGGCGGCAGTTGGCGGCGCTTGCTGTTGAAGACGCCGAACTGACCGACGGCGGACTGGAAGATGTCCGGGACGAGGGCGAAAACCGTCCACCAGTTGCCTGGTGTGCCGGTGGCGGTTCCCGGCTCGGCCACCGGGTCGCGGTCGCCGAAGAGGCGGTTGTACATCTCGAGCACTTCGGGAGTGGCTTCGGAACGGGGAACCTGGCGAAGGCGTGGCATGGTTTCTCCGGTTGATGGTGTCAGGGCATCGTACGGGGTGTGCCCGGAGTGTCCAGCTTGTTGGATCGAGGGTGTATGCTGGCGGGGATGTGAGCGAGCCCACAGGAGGCACGGAATGACACGCGAAAACACCGAATTCGAACTGCGCGGGATCAATCACCTTGCGCTCGTCTGCAAGGACATGGCGAGGACGGTCGACTTCTACACGAATGTCCTCGGCATGCCCATGACGAAGACGATCGAGTTGCCCAACAACATGGGCCAGCACTTCTTCTTCGACATCGGCAACAACGACCACCTGGCGTTCTTCTGGTTCCCGAACGCGCCCGAAGCGGCGCCCGGTGTCGCTTCCCCGGTGGGGATGCCCGGCGAGGGTGAACTTGCCACTGCGCACGGGTCAATGAACCACGTTGCCTTCGATGTCCCGCAGGAGAAGTTCGACGAGTACCACCAGAAGCTGCAGGCAAAGGGCGTCCATGTCACGCCAATCCTGAATCACGACGACAGCCCTCGGCAGGTCAGCAAGGAAGTCCACGCCGGCACGTTCGTGCGCTCGTTCTACTTCCAGGACCCTGACGGTATCCTCCTGGAGTTCGCGACGTGGACGCGCGTCCTTGGCACGCCGGAAGACCTGAAGCACGCCCCGGCGCGGGCGGAAGACAAGGCGAAGTATCTGGTCGCGGCGAATCACTGAGGTTCGCGCCGCTTGTTCGAACCCCGAGAGGCCAGTCGCCCAGACTGGCCTCTCCCGTTATTCAGGTTCCGCGTGCAGGAGCGCTGCAAGCTGCCGGGCGATCTCCGGGCTGTGCCCCAGTTCGAGGCGAAGGAGTTCCGCGGAGAGGGCGCGATAGAGCCTGGCAAGTTCCGGCTCGTCTTCGAGTGCTGCGAGGTGGCGCCGGACTGTCGCGACGTCGCCCCGCGCGACGGGACCGGTGAGCGCTCGCGCCAGCGGCTGTCTGGCGACGTTTGCCGCTGACGCGAGGAGGAGTGGCGAAAGCGCCTCGCGAGCAGTGGTCTCCGGCAACCCGGCGGCACCCCAGAGCCGGGAAGCCGCGGCCATCAGCGCTACGACCTCGTTGCTCGCGAACACGGCAGCGGCGTGATAGAGGCTTCGGTCGACTCCTTCAAGGCGAAAGGACCGGGCGCCGGTCGCGCGTGCCGCGTCCTCAAGATAGGCGGCCAGCGGCGCCGGCGCTTCGATCCCGCAGAAGATTCCCTTGAAGCGCGCCGGTTCGGGAGACCGCGACGGAAAGGACTGGAGTGGATGGAGACAGCCCGCAAGGGCGCCTCGATTCGAGGCTGTATCCAGGACCGCGAGGTCGAGCGCCCCGCTGCAATGGATCACGGCTTGTTCCGCGCGCCATGGGAGTCCGGCCGAAAGCGCGCTGATTTCGGCGTCGGCGACGGTCAGGAATACGAGATCGCACGTGCCGGCGACGCTGGCCGCGGTCCCATCCTTCACACCACCGCCCAACGCTGAGGACAACGTCGCCGCTGACTGAGTATTGCGGCTCGCGACGGCGGTCACCGGGTATCCCGCTTCCTGCAGTGCCGCCGAGAGCGAGGCTGCCAGCCTCCCGGCGCCGATGAACCCGATGCTTTGCACCCGCAGCGTCATGCCGGTAGATACGCACGGTCCTGCCGCGGGGTCAACCGTGCTCGCTCGTCTGGAGCGGCCGTCGCCTACCCCGCGACTCTCGCCAGGATGCCGATGCCCCGGCGGATGCCGTCCTCGTTGACGCTCGAGTAGCCCATCAGAAAGCTCGCGCCCGGCGGAGGTTCGCCGGCGTAGTACGGGGCCGCCGAGTAGATGCCGACACCGTTGCGCCGGGCTTCCTCGATGAACCGGTCGGCGTCGGCCACGCCTGCGATGTTGACCAGGATATGCATGCCGCTCTCGGTCCCGGTGATGGTGGCGCGGTCGCCGAAGTGTTCGGCGAAGGCGGCGAGCATGGTTGCGCGGCGCGTTTCGTACACCTTTCGCATCCGCCGGAGATGGCGCTCGAAGTGGCCTTCGTCGATGAAATGGGCCAGGACCGCCTGGTAGAGGAGGGCGACGTGCCGGTCAGTGAGCCACTTGGCGGCGGTGATCGACGGTTGGAGTGCGGGAGGCGCCACGAGGTACCCGAGCCTGAGCGCGGGCAGCAGCACCTTGGAGAGGGTGCCCATGTAGATGACGCGCCCGCCTTCATCGAGGCCCTGGAGCGCGGCGAGCGGGCGTCCTTCGTAGCGAAACTCGCTGTCGTAGTCGTCCTCGATGATGACCGCCCCGGTGCGGTTCGCGAGCGCGAGCAGTTCCAGCCTCCGGGCAGCCGACATCACAGCGCCGGTCGGAAACTGGTGGGATGGTGTGACATAAATGATGCGGGCCGATTCCCGGATGCATGACACACGGATGCCTTCGCTGTCGCAGGGAACGGGCACGATTCTCGCGCCTACCGCGTGGAAGACCGCCCGGGCGCCGCGGTAGCCCGGGTCTTCCGTGGCAACGACATCGCCCGGGTTCACGAGGACTCGCGCGGCCACGTCGAGCGCTTGCTGCGAACCGTTGACGATGAGCACCTGGCCCGCGTCGCAGCGGACGCCGCGCGAGCGCTGGAGGTACCGGGCAAGGGCCTGGCGAAGTTGCGGCAACCCTTCCGTCGGGCCGTAGCCGAGCAGTTCCGTCGGCGGATAGTCGAGGACGCGCTTGGTCAGCGTCCGCCAGGCATCGAGCGGGAATTCGTCGAGAGACGGCGTACCGTAGCGAAACTCGAAGTTGGACGGCGTTTGTGTCTCCTGGTCGATGGTTGTGGGGATCCCGTCGGCCAGGAGACGGTGGGCGAAGTCGGAAAGGCGTGGCGGTTGACCCTCGAGCTGGCTGGCTGGCCTGCTAGGAATGGACTCGGCGCGGAACGCCCGGTCTGGCAGGTCCGGGGCGACGTACGTGCCCGAACCGTGCCGAGCGGCGAGGTAACCCTCGGCGATGAGCTGCTCATAGGCTTCGAGGACCGTGTTCCGGGCGAGGGAAAGGTTCGTGGCGAGGACGCGGGTTGGGGGCAGGCGCTCTCCGGGACGAAAGCGGCCGGCGAGGATGCTCTCGCGAATGGCTTCGGCCAGCCGTTGATAGGCTGGCCGGTTCGGGTCCTCGGGGAGGTCGATGATGATGTCCAAGAGTGAATGGTAGCAGCGCGAAGGGCCGTCGCGGTGCCGCTTCGCCTCACACTTCCGGCGGATTTTTCGGGCCCCAAGTGGTTCCTTCGACTCCCCGACCGGTGGCCCCAGTCACGGAGCCATCCGGAATGCATAATCAAACTATGGGAGCTGTCCTGTGGAACTCCGAGGTTCGCCTGCTTCCCGCCGCCGCCGTTGCCATCGTTGGTGCGGCGCTCACCGTGGCAGGCGCCTGGCGCCAGGCCCGAAGCCAGCGGCTGCCGATGGAGACCCGCGGCAAGAATCACTCCTGGATGCGGGCGATGCGCCAGATGATCCAGGGGATGTCGCTCCTCGCCGTCGGCGCAGGGTGGGCGTGGCAGGTTCCGGTCATGATCGCTGCAGGCGCCATCTTCGGCTTCGAAGAAACGATCGAGACCAGCATCGCGGCCTGGGCGTTGAAGCAGGAAGCCGAGGGCCGCGAGGGCTTCGCCTGAAGTCGCTGCCTACGCGCCCCCGAGCCGCGCCTCAACCCACGGCAGGATCATGTCGATCACACGTTCCCGCGGGTCGGCCAGCTTCTTCCCTTCTTCGCCCACCGGGTTCAGGTAGTGGTCAGCCCAGGGAAGTTCCATCATCGTCTTATCCGCCGCGCCACTCTTCGCCAGGATCTCCTGTTGCTCGGCGGGAAAGATGTCGCAGTCGCCATCGGCGAACACGATGAGTGTCGGGACCTTCACGTGCTGGATGGTGTCCGGCAGGTCGGCCTGCGAACTCGTCCCGCTCCACGTGCTGAGCCAGCCGCGCGGAGTCATCACCCTGGCGAGGCCTCCCGGGCCGTAGTTGCCGATGATCGGGTCGGCCGGCGAGAAGATGCTGCCCAGCGGCCGGTTGCTCGGGTCGATAGTTGGGTCCAGATAGGCAGGGTTCGCGAGTGTCCGGTAGATAACCATGTAACGGCCGAGGCGCCCCCGCCGCGCGATCATTGACTGCGTGGATTCGGGCAGTGACGCATGGCTCGCGTCCCGGAGCTGGTTGCGGAAGTAGGTGTGCTCGGCGATGGCGTCCCGCGCGATGCTGTCGAGCCGCTGGCTGCGTTCCACCTGGCGCTGACGGTACCCGGCCAGCCAGTCCCGGCCGTAGGTGCTGGCCTGTGGGAACGGGCGGTACCCGTTCTCCGGGTTGTACATGTCCCAGCGAGGGTCGGTGCTCGTTGGGTCGTTTTCGTTCGTCACGCTCGGGTCGAGGACGTTGAGCATGAACCGGCCTTCCCCGAGGTGTGCCGCGACCGCGATGTAGAGGTCACCTTCGGGCATCACTTCGTTTGCGAGGTCGATTGCCTCGCCGCCCGGTGTCGAGGCAAGTCGCTGGGCGGGCGCCTTCGAAGCTTGCGACTGGTAGAACGAGAGCAGGGACCCGCCGCCGCTGTTGCCGAGCAGGACGATGCGTTCGAATCCGAGTTCTTTGAGGTGCCGCATGCCGGCTGCGATGTCGAGGAGCAGCCGTTCGTGGACCATGTCCGTGTCGTTGTTGATGTACCGGCTGTTCTGGCCGAACACCGCGTACCCGCGGGCGGTGAGTGGTGGAACGACATAATGCCGGGTGAATTCGCCGCGCGGGTGCATGAGGTAGAAGCAGGTCTTCGGTTCATGATTGGCGGGGCGATAGAGGATGCCGAAGCTCTGGGCCGTGTCTGTCGCGTCGAGGTAGACGACGTCCTTGCGTACGGCAGGGTCAAGACGGGCGAAAGCGAACGGGAGCCGCCGTGCGCGCTCCTCGGAGGGGTGTGACATGACGGGCCTCTCTCGTGGTGGTTCAGCGCGCGATTGTACGGAGTCCTCGCTGTTCAGGACTCCGGCCTGTGCACCGGCGGCTCAGCGCGGGGCCTTCTTGTTGATCTGCTGGGCCGCGAGCTTCCGCACCGCGTCGGTGGCGTCTCCGTCCGGCCCGATGACATAAACGATCGCCACCGCCCGGTCCATGCGGTACACGTCTGTGAAGACCCTCGCGCCGTTTGAGTCGGCCTTCGCCGTCTTGTAACTCCGGCCCTGGTCGGCCTGGAAGACAGGGTCGTTCGCATCCTGTGTGGCGTTGGGACCGAACAGGTCAGGCGGAGGGTTCTTCAGCGCTTCCGAGATGACTCCGTACTGCTGGGTGGCAGCATCGACCGTGGGATGGAGGTTGATATCCGCCCGTGCGGCCAGGACCTTCCCGGGCCCCGTCGCCCCGGCGTATTGGACGGTGAACGCGTCCTGATCCTGCGTCGAGCCGGCTGCCTTGCCCGACTGGGTGATGGTGAGGCCCTTCGAACTCAGGTCGGGGGTGAGGTCTGCCGCGGTCTTGGATGCCGCGCCAGAGTCAGTCTTGCCGCCGTCATCGTCGCCGCCACAGGCGAGGACCGCCATTGCGGCCAGCGCACACCCGAGCAGACCCAGCGTCAGCGCAACGAAGCGACTTGCGCGACGATCGCCGCGGCCTGTTCCGGGTTGAGATGATCGGTGCTGATGCACAGGTCGTAGGTGCATGGAGTAAGCCATCCTGTCCCATAAAAGCGGTGGTAGTAGTCCTGCCGCTCGTGGTCTGTGCGTTCGATGGTCTTGAGCGCTTCCTTTTCATCCACGCCCATGCCGGTCCGCACCCGGCCGGCCCGGACACGAGTCGAACCCGTGACCAGAACCCGTACCGTATCGAGCCGCTCCCGAAGGATCATCTGTGCTGCGTGGCCGACGATGACGCACTGGCCCTCGTCGGCGGTCTGGCGGATGACGTCCTCGACGAACTTCCGGTAGTCGGTTGACGTGTACAGGGGATTGGTTGCCATTGGCACCGGGTCTGCCCAGGCGGTCACCGGCATTGAGGGGTTGCGGGCGAGCGCTTCGAGCAGCCGGGTCATGAGCGAAGGCGTGTGCTCAGCTTCGGAGACCGTCTCCGGCGAGACGCCTGCCTCTCGGGCGGCGTCCTGAATGACCTGGTAGTCGATGAGCCGGAAGTCGAGCTTTGCCGCAACGGCGCGAGCGACCTCCTCGCCCGCCGCGCCAACCTGGCGCGAAACGCTGACGACACGTGTGTTCATGGCTTACCCCCGAATGTGTCGAGCGGGATTGTAGGGGATGGCACCTTTGGCAGGCGCGTCACCGGCGAGCGCCAGTTGCCCGTTTGCCACGGCCATCGTAAAGACATTTGGAGCCCTCGCGTCACCCAGGCGGAGAGTAGGAGGTAGCGGCAATGGCGGTGGAGAGACTGATGGCATTCTCTCCCTTCGCGTTCGCCGCGATGATACTCACGATGCTGGTCGTTGCTGCGTGCAGCGACCAGCACTCGCCGCCGCCCGCCGCGAGTGATTTTCCTCCCGGCATTCTGGCCGAACTACAGAGGGAGGCGCGGGGGGACCAGGCTGAAGTACTGGCGGACGGAAAATTGACGTTTCCGGAGTACGAGAAGTCGGTGCTCGCGACGGTTGACTGTCTGAACGGCATCGGATCCACCGGCGTCTCAGCGACTTTGAGTTCGTCAGGTACGAGATATCACCTGCGTTTCTCAGTTCCGGCGGATGACAATGAAGCAATGATCAGGGCCGACGAGTGCCTCGCCAATCATCTGAATGCGGTCGAGTCCGCCTGGCAATTCCTGCATAGGCCGACGGAGACACAGTTAACTACGGCGCGCCAGGCGCTTATCGCATGTCTTGAAGGCGCAGGAATCGACGTCCCGGACGAACCTGCTCCCGCCTATTTTGTTTCTCTAGCTCAGATACCGGAATACCAGAAGTGCACTACCGACATTCAGTCGCAGTTCGACGTCCCCGGGTTTGGCGGATAAGGCCGATCCGTAACCTTCCGCTTGCGCCTCACCGCCTGAACCACGGCACATTACCGATGAGCGGCAGCTGCGCCACGCCTTCCCGGCCATCCCCGAAGACCTTAACGTTCGCAGATAACGAGTTTACCTATTCGCGTTGACAACCATAGACACCGCGTGAATCATGGCCGCATCCCCCAGACGCAACCCCCTCCAGGGTCGGGGTAGTAACGACACGGCCGTGCGGGATTGTAGGGGATGGGCGGGGTTATCCGGCTACTACCGTCGCCGCTGGTGTGGCTTGGATGACAGGCTGTCGCCAGCCCGACTTGCGGGCCTCCAGCAGCCGCCAGACGGCGACGCCCGCGACCGCAGCGAGGGCGTGCTGGAAGTCGAACAGCCGGTGCCAGAGGGCGATTCGCCAGGCGAAGAAGACAACGAGGGTCAGGAATCCAGCCGTTCGCCAGCGGAACGGGAGGGTGCAGAGGAACGCTGTCATGCAGGCGAATCCCCCGCAACTCGACCCAGAGTCGGGCGTGCGGGCGAGCTGCGCGGCGGCACTGTTGCCGAGCCATCCAGCCGCCTGCAAGAAGAATAGCGCCGGCAATGTGCTCAGCCAGTCTCCAGTGAAGAACAGGGTGACGGCCCGGCGTGTCCCTTCGCGCAATTCATAGACGGGGACGACCAGCGTCGTCAGCCCGAGGACCGTCGGCGAGAACCCGGGACTGGTCTGAATAAATGGGCTGACAACGATCCGGTAAACCTCGAACCGTTCGAGCGCCTGCCAGTCCAGAGCGAGGTGGCGCTGCAGTTCGGGAAAGAGTGAGTGGTCATAGGCGGTGGCGGCTTCAAGCGCCACGGTGCTGAGCGCGAGCGCGATTCCGAACCACGGGACGCGCACCGCCTTCATCCAGCGGCTTCCGAGGTGGCGGGCTTCACGATCCCATCATGCCGCCGCGGACCGAAATGAAACGGTAATTGCCCGGAGAGTTCCCCGGCACGTGTGACGGCCAGTGCGAGCGCTGGAAGCTGGACTTCGCTGCGATAGCAGAGATACCGCGGTTGCCACTCAGGCTTCCACTTGTCCTTGAACGCTCGCAGGCCCTGGAAGTTGAAGGCGCGGCCGCCGCGCTCGTAGAGCTGGCGAAGGGCGATACCCGTGAGGCCCCCGGCTTCGACGTTCGCGAGCGGCGCCAGGCCAAGGTTCATGCCCGTCAAACCTCGCGAGCGGAAGTGCTCGATGAGCCCCACAAAGAGGAAGTCCATCGCGCCGTCCTCAGCGTCCGGACGGCGGCGCATCAGGTCGAAGTTGCCATCCGGGCTGTTGTAGGCCGGGATCAGGTTGGCGAACGCCTCGATCCGGCCGGCAGGGGCCCTGACGACAGCTACATCGCTCGAACGGATGGAGTCTGGGGTGAACATCCCGAGGGTGAACGCACGTTCGCGGTGGCCGCCGTCCTCCAGCCAGGCGTCCGAGATCTCCCGGAGTTCGGCCAGCGTGGCATCGTCGATGGGTGCAGCGATGATGTCGAAGCGGAAACCGTCCCGCTCGAAATGGTTGACGGTGTTGCGCAGGTGTTTGAACGACTTCCCGGTGAGGGCGAACTCCTGTACGGGGATCACGGCTTCTTCGCCGATCTTGAGCGCCTGCAGCCCGGCATCCTGGAGTTCTGCGGCGCCCGGCACGGTCGCCTGGTGGAAGCAAAACGCCCAGCCATTCAAGTCGCAGAACTCGGCGAATTCGTGCACCACGCGCCGGCGTGCCCCGGGCTCGCCGATGGGTTCGCCGAGGGCCACGGCGGCGTGCCCTACAACGCGGTAGCCGATAAATGCCTCCCCTTCGGAAGCGAAGAAGTAGGACTTATCCGGCAGCAGGTGGAAGTGGGCGATGGATGTGGCCGCGTACCGATCCAGCATAGCCGCGACCCGGCGGCGGTCTTCGCGTCCTCCCGTTCGGCGCAGGATCACCGGGTGAAGCAGGTGGTAGGCGCTGATAAGGAAGACGGCGATCGCGCTTACCCGGACGGAGTCGATGAACCACGCGCCGTGGCGCGTCACCGGGTCGATTGTGGTCGAGGGCAACACGAACAGGAGCCGGATGCCGTCTGTGAGTGACTCGGCGAAGGTGGTGGCGCCGGCGAAATGCCGATCCAGGAAGTACAGCCCGGCCACGCCGTAGGTGAGCACCCCGAGTTCTCCGAATGCCAGCCAGGCGACACCCTGGCGCGCCCGGGCCGGGTCGCTGCGCGCGGGAAACGAACGCGCGAAGGCAAGCAGCATGGCCAGGACCGCGCCGTTGGCGAGGATGCCAACGTATTCGACTCGCTTGAACGGATGGGCGACGAGGGCGGCGGCGATAGCCAACGTGGAGATAAGCCATGCCTGGCGCTTCCCATGCAGGAGCCCGAACGACGAAGCGATCAGCGCGATCCCGGCCGCCAGCAAGGCGTAGCGGGAGGATGTGACCGCTGCGTGGGGGATCGCTTCGTGGATTGGCCCGAGGCGTATCAATGGCCGGCGGTGTGCCGCCAGGAAGACGTTGAGCGCCCCGACGGTTGCGGCGCCAGAGGCTACCAGCCTGCGGCGGACGAAACCGGGGAGCCCTGGCCGCACCTGGGTGTCGTCCCCGGCATTGCCGAGAAGATGGATGGTGACGGCTCCAGTCGTGAACGGGACCCAGGCTTCGAACACGCGGTAGACAACAACGACGAGCGTCGCGCTGCCGGTGCTGATCCCTGCCGTGGTGAGTGCCAGCCCGAGGCCGGCCTCGGCAAACCCAAGGCCCGCGGGCAGGAAGCCCACCGTTGAGAATAGGACGCCGGCGACGTACGCCAGCATGGGGGTGACGAGCCCGGCCCGCCCGGTGAACGCGGAGAGCGTGGCCCAGAGCGTGAAAACGCCCACGACTTCGATGAGCACGGCGTAGGTCACAGGTGCGACGAACGCTTTTGGGTTCGCGGTTAGTGCTCGGATCGATTCATACAGCTCGCGCGGTGCTTCAGCCGGTACTGCCGGCTGTTCCCGTCCTACCAACCGTTGGAACCATTTCCACGCTCGCCCGGGAAGGGCGTGAAGCCAGTAGAAGGCTCGCTCGCTCCGTAGCCCCGCAACGATCACTGCGATTGAACCTGCTGTGTAGAGGCCGAACACCCCGGCAGCAGCCAACTCGATGCCGTTGAGTTGCCCGGTGGCGAGCGCGGTGACGAGTGCGCCGGCCAGGATGACCGCGAAGATGAGATGCCCGAGTTGGGCAGTGATGAAGTAGCCGAGCACTGCAGGCGCCACGGGCTGCTCCGAGCGCCGCGCTTCGGCGACCATCAGGGGCATCCCGCCAAGCCCCCCCGAGTTGACGATGGCCATATTCGAGAAGTGGATCGCCGGGGAAAGCAGCAGCCCGCGCCGCCAGCTCAGCGAGAAGCCGACGGCCCGAAGCGAAGAGCGGAGGAGTCCGGTGTAAGCGGCGAGGTACAGCACACTGCCGGCGGCGGCGAGGACCAGGTAGCGAGGGTTCGCCGCGCGGGCCGCGTTCCCGGCCGGGGAGATCTCGGCGCGATTGAGATAGACGAAGGCGGCGCCGAGGGCGAAGGCCAGGACCGTGAACGCGAGCCGCAGCCGCTGCCCGCCTGTGCGTCCCGTCGATTCCGATGCCGGGGATGCCGCCATGGGCGCTAATGGTATTCCCGCGCCTCTTACGTGGGACGGAGCCGCCGTTTCGCGGGCGCGAAGAAGGCCCGTTTTCCGCCGGGCCTTCTTCAGAGAAGCGGGTTGCCTGAGCGCTCCGGACGCTCGTCAGGCTTCTGTGGGTGCTGCCACGTCTTCGAAACGGGCAAGCAGGTAAGGGTCGAAGCGGGTTCCCGAGAGCCCCTGCATGACCTCGAGCGCTTCCGAGCGCGGCATCGCCCGGCGGTAGGGGCGGTCGCTGGTAAGCGCGTCGAAGGCTTCGCACATGCCGATGATCTGGGCTTCGGCGGGTACCTCGGCGCCTTCGAGCATGCCGGGATAGCCCTTGCCGTCGATGCGTTCGTGGTGGCATCCCACCCACCAGGCGGCGGCGCCCAGCCCGGGCACTTCGCTGAGGATGTCACGCGCGTAGACCGGGTGGAGTTGGACAGTCGACATTTCATCGACACTCAGAATGTCTGGCTTGCTGAGGTAGTGGACAGGCACGCCAAGCGTCCCGACGTCCTGGAGGAGCGCGGCCACCTTCACGAGGTCGGCGCGGCGCTCGGTCATGTCGCATTGCAGGCTGACCCGGCGGGCCATGTCGGCGATGCGGCGGCCGCGGCCATGCTCTCGTCCGTTGCGGGCGTCCACCACGTCGCTGATCACTGCCAGGAAATCGAAGAGGTCATCGCGGCCAAGCATCCCGCCGTAGTTGAGAGACATCAGGGCGGATGGCAGGTCGTTGTCGTACAGGCCAAGCCAGAAGTCATCGCGGCCGGCGATCTCCGCCATCCGCCGCGCGAGCTCAGGGTCGATTTCGCTGCCCGCCATGTCAAGGATCATGCCCGGGCCTTTGCGCCGGATGACCAGTGGGGATGTTTCGGCATCGATCAGGGACTCGACGCGGTCGGCCAGCGTGACGATGCGCGAGACGAGGGGTACGCGCTCCCCCGGTTCCGCGCCGGGCATGCCTGAACCGTCCCAGCAGTCATGATGCGTGGCGACGGCCCGTGCAACAGCGTCACTGAGGCCAAGGCGCCGAACAATGCGGGCGCCCTCTTCACAATGCTGGGCGATCGCCTCAACCATTTCGGTCCAACCGCCGGCAGGCGCCTGGCTGAGGACCTCCACGCTGCGCGAGGTTCCGGCGATGAGCCGCGCACCATCGGTCGTGTCGACCCGGTGCAGGAGGTTGCTCGATGCCATGCCGACGTCGTGCAACAGACAGCCGAAGAACACTTCTTCGATTCGCTGAGCGTCGAGGTTCAGTTCGCTCGCGAGGAAGACGCCGACATAGGCGACGCGCTGGGCGTGGCCCGCCCGCCGGCCTTCGGCGAGGTCGAGCGCCCGGCTGAGCGCCGTAAGCAGCGTCCCGCGGCTGAGCCTTGGAACCCCCGAGAGGCCAGCATCATCGTAGAGCGACGGGTCGAGGAAGTCCGCCTTCACCGTCTGAATCTGGGCGTTGGAAGCCATGAGCCACCGTTCTCCGCGGCGATGCGCCGATACCGGAAATATCGACCAGCCCCTCAGGGCGCATAGGGAGAAGATGGTTAGGGCTCGCTGAAATAGGGAAGAGTCGTAGGGTGCATTCACAGGATCGAACGGCGGGTTCCCCTATCCCGCTTGGAGGCCCCCTGCACGACCCTCACAAAGGGGATACACTGGAACTCAGCGCGCAGTGCCTCTCAGGGACACCCCCGCGTGAATATTGCCAAGGCGACGAATAGACAGAGATGGATCGCTCCCGGCTAAGCCGGTTTGTCAATCAGCCTCTGAGTGAGCTGCCGCTCGAAGAGCCAGCCGTCGTCTCCCCTTTTATCACCGTACGCACCGCCGTAACCGCCATGCAGCAGGGTTCGCGTTCGTGCGTCATCGCGGTGGAAGCAGGGGAAGTGGTGGGAATCTTCACCGAGGGAGATGTCGTGAGGCGCTGCATGGCCGATGGTTTTGATTGGGACCAGCCCCTGGCTGACTCCGTCATGACCCGGAATCCGCGCACGATCGCTTCAGACCGGTCAATCGCTGACGCCGTATTGGAGATGCAGGAGCACCAACACCGGATGCTCCCCGTCCTCACTGGCGGTGCGGTGGTGGGACTTGTCCGGCTGGGCGAACTCATCCGGCACCTTGCCGAAGCGTACCCGGAAGACGTACTCAACCTGCCTCCTCACCTTCACCAGGTGATGGAGAGACCAGAGGGTGGATAGCAGAGCTCCATGACCACTGAATCGCCAACGCGCCCCGAACACGCTGTCGAGGAACTCGATCGCGTGACCATTCGCTTCGCCGGTGACTCCGGCGACGGTATGCAGTTAACGGGAACCCAGTTCACCAAAACCGCAGCCGTGTTTGGCAACGACCTGGCCACACTCCCCGACTTTCCGGCCGAAATTCGGGCCCCAACGGGATCGCTTCCCGGCGTCTCGGGCTTCCAGCTGTCCTTCTCGGCCAGCGATATCTACACACCCGGCGACCGCCCGGACGTGCTCGTCGCGATGAACCCGGCCGCGCTCAAAACGAACATCGGCGATCTTCGCCGCGGCGGCCTGCTCATCGTCGATGAGAATGAGTTCGAGCCGACGAACCTGAAGAAGGCATCGTACGCAGAGAACCCGCTCGGCGATGGCTCGCTTTCGAACTACCAGGTGATCCCGATTGAGATCACCCGGCTGAACGAACTCGCCCTCGAAGGCCTCCCGCTGAACGCCAAGGACAAGTTCCGCAGCCGGAACTTCTGGGCCCTCGGCCTCGTCCTCTGGCTGTACGGCCGCTCGATGGACACCACCATCAAGTGGGCCACAGAGCAGTTTGGCCGCCGCCCAGAGATCCTCGAGGCGAACCTCCGCGCGTTGAAGGCCGGCCACAACTTCGGGGAGACGACTGAACTCTTCCGCGTGCAGTACAGCGTGCCGCCTGCGGTGGTTCCCCCGGGAACCTATCGCCACATCAGCGGCAACGAGGCGACCGCACTCGGCTTCGTCGCGGCCTCCGTCCTCAGCGACCTGCCGCTCTTCTACGGCAGCTACCCGATCACGCCTGCCTCGGACATCCTCCACGAACTTTCGAAGATGAAGTCGTTTGGCGTGAAGACGTTCCAGGCGGAGGACGAGATTGCCGCTATCGGCGCGACCATCGGCGCGGCATACGGCGGCCACCTCGGCCTGACCGGCACGAGCGGCCCGGGCCTCGCCCTCAAGAGCGAAGCGCTGAACCTCGCCGTCATGACCGAACTACCGATCGTCGTGGTCGACGTGCAGCGTGCGGGCCCAAGCACGGGTATGCCGACGAAGACCGAACAATCCGACCTGCTCCAGGCGATGTTCGGCCGGAACGGTGATAGCTACGTTGCTATCATCGCGCCGGCTACCCCGTCGGACTGCTTCTTCATGGCCATCGAAGCCTTCCGCATCGCGCTGAAGTACATGGTTCCGGTGATCTTCTTGAGTGATGGCTACCTGGGCAACGGTTCGGAGCCCTGGCGCATCCCGGATAGCAGTTCCTTGCCCAAGATCACGTGGTCGTACGCGAAGGAAGATGGCGACTTCAGCCCCTACAAGCGCGACCCGAAGACGCTCGCGCGGCCGTGGGCTGTACCCGGCCAGAAGGGCCTCGAGCACCGCATCGGCGGCATCGAGAAGTCCGGACTGACGGGTGACATCAGCTATGCACCCCAGAACCACCACGAAATGACCCTCGTCCGCAAGGCGCGTGTCGATGGCATTGTGCAGGACGTCCCGGACCTCGAGCTCTCGGGTCCCGCGGAAGGCGACCTGTTGCTCCTCGGCTGGGGCGGCACCTACGGCGCTATCACGAGCGCCGGCCAGGCGGCCCGCAAGAAGGGCCTGAGCGTGGCCACGGCCCACCTCCGCTACCTCAACCCGTTCCCGGCGAACCTGGAGAAGGTCCTCCGGAGCTATAAGAAGGTCATCATTCCCGAACTCAACACTGGCCAACTCTCGCTCCTCATTCGCGGGAAGTTCCTCATCGACGCTATTCCCTTCAACAAGATCTCTGGTCAGCCGTTCAAGATCGTCGAGCTTGAGGGGAAGATCGACGAGGTGCTCGGGCGCAGCGGCCCGTACGTCATTGAGTTCGGCCATTCGTCGGCCGTTTCGGGAGGTTGATCATGACTGCCCCTGCTGCCAACAGCGACGGGATCATCGCCGGTAACCTGCCGGTTCTCACGCGCAAGGACTTCATCTCGGACCAGGAAGTGCGCTGGTGCCCCGGCTGCGGCGACTATTCGATCCTCGCCCAGATGCAGAAGATGCTCCCGGAGCTCCGCATCCCGCGCGAAAACATCGTCTTCATCAGCGGCATCGGCTGTTCGAGCCGGTTCCCGTACTACGTCGAAAGCTACGGCTTCCACAGCATCCACGGGCGAGCGCTGACGCTGGCCAGCGGCCTGAAGACTGCCCGGCCGGAGCTTTCGGTCTTCGTCATTACTGGTGACGGCGACGGCCTCTCCATCGGCGGCAACCACCTCCTCCATGCCATGCGGCGGAATGTCGACCTCAACGTCGTGCTGTTCAACAACCGCATCTATGGCCTCACGAAGGGCCAGTTCTCCCCGACCTCCGAGTTCGGCAAGGTCACCAAGTCATCGCCGTACGGCACCACCGAGCGCCCGCTGAACCCGATCCGGGTGGCGCTGGCCGCCGGGGCAACGTTCGTCGCGCGCTCCATCGACCGCGACACCAAGCACCTCGAAGAGATGCTCTACCGGGCCGCACAGCACAAGGGGATCTCCTTCGTGGAGGTCTATCAGAACTGCAACATCTTTAACGATGGCGCGTTCGCCGCCTTCACCGACAAGGAAGTCCGTCAGGATCGGATGATCTATCTCGAGAACGGGAAGCCGCTCCGGTTCGGCAAACAGAACGAACACGGTATCCGCCTGAACGGCTTCCAGCTTGAAGTGGCCCTCAACGCCGAGTCCGACGAAGGGTTGATCGTCCACGACACGAACGCGTCGACCGTTTCGCTTGCGAACATCCTCGTTGGCATGGACTACCCCGAGTTCCCGGTCCCGATTGGCGTCTTCCGGGACATCGAAGCGCCTGTGTACGACCAGCTTGTGACGGAGCAGGTGGAGCAAGCGCAGGCAAAGGGCAAGGGGAGCCTCGAGGCGATCCTGCATGCCGGAGAGACCTGGGTGGTGGACTAACCCAAGACCGTCCGCCCTCCCCGCCATTCGCTACGGTCAGGGCTCCACTCCGGGGCCCTGACGTGTTTAGAGAGGTGTTAGCGATGGTTGCGAAGAAGAAGAACATCGTGTTCTGCCCGAGTTGCGGGTTCGAGAACATCGAAGGAAACGACAACTGTGAGAGTTGCCTGAGCGACCTCCGGAGTGTCGATGTCCCGGAGACCAGCCAGGTCGTCAGCGAAAGCGACCTCGTCACGCCTATCTCAGCGGTGCCAATGGCCCGGCCCTGCACTGTGGAACTCGGCGCAACTGTGCGTGAGGCGATAGCGGAGATGCACGAGGCGCCGAGCGGTGCGGTCGTCGTCGTCAACGAAGGGCGCTCGGTGGGTATTTTCACGATCCGAGACGTCCTCGACCGGACAGCCCTGAAGCCCGGTGTGCTCGATGAACCGATCGAGGCGTACATGACGCCAGACCCCGAGGCACTCAACGAAGATGACAGCATCGCCTTCGCCATTAACCGCATGGGCGATTGGGGGTTCCGGTTCATCCCGGTGACACGCGAAGGTGACCTGATTGGCATGATCACCGTGCGGGATGTCATCAATTGGGTGCAGGGCCGCTATCTCGGCCACGTCCTGGCGAAGCACGCGCGCGCCGGGGCCTGAGCGCGGCATCTGGCCTGACACCTCATGCCCGTTCTTTAGATGCCAAGCCCTAGCCTATGGGTTGGCATTCCCGTATGGTTTCAGGCATAGGGAAGCTTTATCGCTTGTGGGTGAGCCATACATGGAACTGGCCCAGCTTGATGCATTCATAGCCGCGGCTGATTGCGGAAGTTTTTCCCGCGCCGCGGACCTCCTCAACGTCGCCCAGCCGTCACTCAGCAACCGAATCCAGTCGCTCGAGCGCGAAGTAGGCCAGTCCCTCTTCGAGCGCATGGGCCGCGGCGTCAAGCTGACCGATGCCGGCCGCTCATTCCTTCCCTACGCCCAGCGAGTGCTGCGGACACTCAATGACGGCTTGATGGTCCTTGAGGGAACCCGGGAAGGCACCGCCGGCCGCCTCACCATCGGCACCGCCCCGGCTGTCGGGACGTACGTGCTGCCGCGCCTGCTCAAGGTCTTTTGCGACAACCACCAGGGTGTCGACGTTCTTGTCCGCACCGGACACAGCGACGAAGTGCTCCAGATGGTCCTCGATGATGACGTGCAGGTCGGGTTTGGCCGCCCGATTAACCACCCGGACGTCCGCACGGTCACGCTCTATCGCGACGAGCTGGTGCTCGTCGTTTCGTCCCAGCATCGCTACGCCAAGCGCGGCTCGGTGAAAGTCGACCAGTTGGCGGAGGATTCGCTGATCCTGTTCGACCGCGATTCCGGGTATTACGGGATGATCCTCGGCCTCTTCCGCGACCTTGGCGTCGTTCCCCAGCAACAGATGCAACTCGACTCGATCGAAGCGACGAAGAAGATGGTCGAGTCGAACCTGGGCATCGCCTTGCTTCCCGAGGTCAGCGTCGAGCGCGAGATCCGCCTCGGGACGCTCCACAAGGTGCATATCGAATCCGCCGAGCCCGTCGAACGCGAGATCGCCGTGATGTACCGGCGGAACAAGCCCCAGTCCGGGCCGATGGCCGCGTTCCTGGACCTCCTGGGCGAGATCTACGGCATGAAGCTGCCGAGATAGTCACCGCCAGTGCTCATCGACCTGCACTGCCATACGCAGCCGCTGTCGGCCTGCAGTGCGCTGACTATCGACGCGCTCATCGAGGCGGCCGTCACAAGAGGCATCGAAGGGATCTGCCTGACCGAACATGACCGCGCCTGGGATACCGCCGACCTCGAACGCATCGCACGCCGCAGCCCGATCCCCATCTTTTCAGCGGTGGAGCTGACGACGGACATGGGACATATTCTTGCATTCGGCCTCCCGGGACCTGATGCGTTCTCTCCAGTCGCCGCCGACGTATTCGGTGCTGCCGAGTCGTCGGGCGCCCTGCTCTTCTTGGCCCACCCGGCTCGCGACGGCTTGCTCAGGGTGAGCCGCGAGACAATCGAGTACTTCGTCTCGGTCGAGACCGAGAATGGGTCAGACTCGCGGCTCCAGAACATGGCGGCGGCCGGGCTCGCAAGAGGGTTTCGTCTGCCGGGCATCGGCGGGTCAGATGCCCATTCCCGCGACGAGGTTGGGCGTGCCGCCACAAGGTTCGAAGCACGCATCAACACCGACAGGGAACTGGTCGAAGCGTTGCGTTCGGGCCGCTACGAAGCTGTCTCGCTCGCCTGAGCGAACCAGCGAGGCGCCTGCCGCTTCTCCAGCTCTCCGTGCATGTCGAGCAACACAGCGAAATGGTCCAGCGCATGCCAGAGAACTTTCTCGGCGAGCCACGCGAGGTCAATCTCGCGGCCGTCGGGCCAGACGCCCGTTCGCTTCCAATCGTCGAGCGACAGCGCCTTGAACAGCTCCACCGTGGTTGCTCGTTCAGCCATGAAGCGCTGGGCGAGTTGGTCGATGTCGCCGTCCCTCCGGTAGCGGGCTGAGAACGCGTCTGTGTCCCATGCCTGGAGGACGGGCCGGTCCTCGGCGAGGATGCGCTGAATGCGCGGCTGGAAGTTCTCTGTCTCGACGGCAATCAGGTGGGCAAGCTGCTGGTGGGCAGACCAGACATCCTCGATCGGTTCGTGTTGCCACGGTTTCACGAGGGATGCTGCCCAGTCGATCCCCTTTACCGAAAGCTGGAGCCGGGCCATCAGCGTTGGGTCGGGGACGCGTTGCTCTGCCATGGGGGACCACCTGCCTTATCGGGGATTCGCCGAAACGGGTTCGGGTGGTCACCCGATTCGGCTGCTCGCGAAACCGTACTAGGCTGACCGGAAGATGGCTATCGATCCGGCCGCAAGAGGCGCAGTTTCATCGGCGCACGTTTCACTCATCGAAGCGGGCGCCAGCGCGCGCGAGCGGCGCACCGGGTTCACCGCCGCAACCGCGTCTGCTTCCGCTCGGATGCCATCAGCAGCCACGTTGCGGACGGGAAACAAGGCCAGTGCGCAGACTTCGGCTCGCGCGAAGGAGACCTCTACCCGCTCTTACACGCCGCACACACCTGTGGTGTCGAATAGTGACGCCGACCCCGACCAGTGGGACGGCATGCTGAACCGGCTTGGACAGAAGTACAACGTGCCACCGCTCTTCCTGAAGGCGGTCATGCTCATCGAGAGCGGTGGACGGCCCGATGCGGTGGGCGACAGCGGGCATTCGGTCGGACTGTTCCAGTTGCACGACCAGGGCTACGGGGCCGGGATGGGCGACGCCCGCTTCGACCCTGAGGCGAATGCCGACCGCGCGGCCCGGGGGCTGGCTGAAGCGTGGCACGCCGGGGAGCGTGCCGGGTTCACCGGAGAACATGCGATCCGGGCCGCCTACAACTACTCGTTCAACCCCGGCGGAGGCTGGGCGTACCAGGGCGACGCACTCGTCGGCGCCTACAACCGGCTCCGCGAGGCGCAAGGACTCCCGCCGGCTTCCTGAACCTTCACCAACAGGAACCTCCGAAGTTCGCCGTCGGCCTTCCGGGCGGTGGTATCATCGTTGTTCGCGGCGCCGGGAACGGGGCCGAATACGCGATGGAGACGGCGCCATGGTGACCGCTGGATATCTCGAACGCAGCGTCCATGTTGGGAAGCTCAACCTCAGCTACCAGGAATGGGGCAACAGCAGCGCGCCGCCCATCATCATGCTCCACGGTTTCGGCGTATCGGGGCACATGTTCGACGAGTTTGCCGACCGGATGCAGGACCGCTATCGGCTGCTCGCGCTCGACCAGCGCGGCCACGGCGATAGCGACTGGTCGGAGGAAGGCGACTACTCCCGCACGGCGTTCGTCGAAGACCTCGAGGGGTTCCGCAAGGCGCTGGGCATCGAACGGTTCATCCTGATCGGGCACAGCATGGGCGGCCTGAACTCCGTCGCCTATGCGAGCGCCTATCCCGAGCGCGTGAAGGCGCTGGTGCTCGTGGATGTTGGGCCGGAGTCGGCCAAAGAGGGTGTCGACAACATCATGCGGTTCACCCGTGGGCCCGATGAACTCGAGTTCGAGGAGTTCGTGGAGATCGCCCACCGCTTCAACCAGCGCCGGACGATGGAGAACATCCGTGAGCGCATGCGTCACCGGCTCAAGCCGACCGATTCAGGCAAATGGACCTGGAAGTTCGACAGGCGCTTCCGGCAGCCGGACAGCGGCCTGCGCGTCGGGAATGATGGGAACAGCGATTCCTGGGCGCTCTTCCGCGGCGTGAAGGCGCCGACGCTCCTCATTCGCGGCGCCGAGAGCGACGTGCTCCCCGAAGCCGTAGCCGAACGGGCAGCGACCGAGATGCAGCGAGCCCAACTCATCATCATCGCGGGCGCCGGCCATAGCGTGCCGGGCGACAACCCGGATGCGTTCACCGAAGGCGTACGCAACTTCCTCGGCGACCTTGAACGAGGCGAGTTCGAGTCTGCGTCTGCCGGTGCGCCGCCGCCGCTGGAGCAACTCGTCGAGGAACATTCGGCGGCTACCAGGCGGGGGCCGAGCCTCGTCGTCCTCGTGGCTGCTGGCGCCGCCGCGGTGGTTGCGCTCGCGGGCGCCGGCATGGCGGTGAACCGCATGGCGAAGCGCAAGCAACAGCCGCCAAGGACGCTTCGAGGCCGGGCGGCTGCCGCGGCACGTCATGCGCCAACCCTGAGCGCTGCCGAAGTCGAATATGCCCGGGAGCGGGCCGCAGAGGTTGTTGCCCGGCTTGGCGCGGCGGGTGCAGGCGGCGCGCGCCGCGCTCGGAAGACCATCTCTGAGGCAGACCTCCATGTTGCGCGCACCGCTGCCCGGGATGCACTGGCGATCCTCAATGAAGGCTCGCACCAGGCAGCCCGACTGACCCGCGACACCTATGGCCGGGTTGAGCGCAAGCGCGCCGGTAAGCGACCGAGTGGCCCGGTGATGGCTGTTGGAGTCCTGTTGTTGAAGTCGGTCCTCAGCATGGCCGGCCGCAAGGAGAAGCCCCAGAAGCGGCGCCTGGTGCGATGGCGAAGCTGACCGTTGATGGCGCGACCCTCGCTTACGAGGAGCGGGGTGAGGGTTCCCCTGCGATGGTCTTTATCCACGGTTGGGCCTGCGATCGGCAGTGCTGGGGCGCCCAGCTAGCCGAGTTCTCGCGGGACCACCGCTGCATCGCAGTCGACCTTCGTGGCCGCGGGGACAGTGACGCGGTCCCGCCATTCGGCGTTGGACGGGCGCTTGAGGATGTGGCCGCACTGGTGCGAAGCCTCGGCGTTGGCCCGGTCATCCTCGTGGGTCATAGCCTGGGTGGCATCATTGCGTTGGCTGTCAACGGCCGCTATCCGGAGCTTGTGCTCGGCGTGGTGACCATCGATTCGCCGATTACCGCGGAAACTGGTGCTGGCTCGCCGCGGTCGGTGGCTGCCATTCGCGAGGCGGGTTCAATGGACGCAGTTGCGCGCTTCATCGCCACGTTCGACTACGACCCGCCGAATCCCGAAGCGCAAACGTACGTGCAGCAGACGATGCTCACCTGTCCCCCGGAAGTTGGTTCGGGCATGCTCGAAGACCTTCACCTGGTCGGGCAGGACATGCCTCGGTTGCTTCGTGAGGCCGACCGCAAGCCGTTCATGATGATCTGGGCCGAAAATCCGCTCGGCGACCCGGCATGGATTCGCGAGCAGACGAACTTCGTGCGCCAGGAGCCAGTCGCCGGGACGGGTCACTTCGTCCAACTCGAGCAGCCCCATGTGACGAATGCGCTGCTCCGCGCCTTCCTCGATGACGTGGCGAATGACCCCCGGATAAAGGCCCGGGAAACCGGTTAGGACGGAAGCGCCGGGGACAGTAAGGTTGTTCCAATGAGCACTTCCCCCCCGTCCCGGCGCGTGAGCGCAGCCAAACGCAACGGGACCGTAGGAAGGGAATCGAAGGGCGGAGGCCTTTCCTCGCTGTTTATCGGTTCGATCATTGCGGTGGTCATCGCTTTCCTCGTGTTGGTAACCGTCGCGGTCGACGCGTTCTCAGGAGGTAGCGGAACGCCTGCCGCCGCGCCTTCGACCACTGATACTCCCACCGCCGCGGCAAGCACCCCCACGACAGCACCGGCAACGGCCACAACCGTGCCAAAACAGTCTCCGACCGCGGCAACGACCGCCGAAGACGGGAGCATTGTCCTCCCCTGCGGGAACATCCTGGTTCCGCTGGACAAGCAACATAAGTTGACTGCTGACTGCGCCCCGACCGACCTGGTGACCGTGAAGGGCGGTACGCAACTCCGCTCGGAAGCCGCCGGCGCGTTCAACGAGATGCTCGCGGCCGCTTCCAAGGCTGGCTTCACGCTTTACGCGAACAGCGCCTACCGCAGCTACGCGGAGCAGGCGTCGACCTTCCAATACTGGGTGAACACGACCGGCCTCGCCTACGCCGAGCGCACCAGCGCACGCGCCGGCCACAGCGAGCACCAGCTCGGCACCACCGCCGATGTCGGAGCGCGCGGCCTCGAACTCGAAGCGTTCGAAGGCACTCCCGAAGCTGCCTGGCTGGCGGCGAACTCCTACAAGTTCGGGTTTATCGTGAGCTATCCCGACGGCAAAGAAGGCATCACCGGCTACGCGCCCGAGCCCTGGCACGTCCGCTACGTCGGCAAGGATGTGGCCCAGAAGGTTCATGACAGCGGCCTGACGCTCCACGAATACCTGCTGCGCTGACTTTCCGAACACTATTCGGTTGCGACGGACTCCAACGGGTGCAACACTCGCCCCAAATTCACGTGTAGATGGAGTCCCCGTGCCTATCACTTCGCCAACGCAGGACCTTCTCGTCGAGCAAGACGGAGGTGTCCTCACGCTCACGCTCAACCGGCCTGACCGCCTCAACGCCATCAGCGTGCCGATGCTCCGCGCCCTCTCCTCGACGCTGCAGGAAGCCAACCTCGACCGGACGGTCCGGGCGATCATCCTGACTGGCGCCGGGCGAGGATTCTGCTCCGGCCTCGACCTGAAGGCGCAGGACAGCGGCAGCGATGGTGACGCCGTGCAACTGGGCCGGGCTGGATACCAGATGTTCGACCTCCACAATTCGCCGCCGATCGTCATCAACCGCATGGACAAGCCGATCGTCTGCGCGATCAACGGCGCCGCGGCCGGCTACGGCATGGACCTCGCGCTCGGCTGCGATATCCGGCTTGCCAGCGAAAACGCGAAGATGGGCGCCGTCTTCGCCAAGCGCGGCATCGTGCCCGAGAGCGGCGGCTGCTGGTACCTGCCGCGCCTCCTCGGATGGGCCAAGGCGGCCGAGGTCGCCTTCCTCGGCGACGTCCTTGATGCTCAGCAGTCGCTCGAAGTCGGCCTCGTCAACAAGGTCGTCCCGCACGATGAGCTGATGAACGAAGCCCGGGTCTGGGCGCACAAGATCGCGAACAACGCCCCGCTCGCCGTGCAGGCAACCAAGCGCATGATGCGCCTCGGCCAGGATGAGACCTTCGAGGCCGCGGTCGACCACATCCTCCTCCAGCTCCTCCCGCTGACGCAGACCGAGGACTTCAAGGAGTCGCTCAGCGCGTTCGCCGAGCGGCGCGAGCCGGCGTTCAAGGGCCGGTAACGACCTCAACAGCCAGCCAGACGCCCGCCGGGTCACCCAGCAATGGCGAGACCCGGCGGGCGTTTCTGTGTCTGTCTCCTGGGTTGGCTCAGAGCCGTTCGCGAAGGGAAGCCGGGAGCTCCTCCGGGATCTCCGAGACGGGCCGGGTGGCCAGCGACGTCCTAATGTCGAAGATGTCGCCCC
Source organism: Dehalococcoidia bacterium (assembly GCA_020853755.1). GTDB lineage: Bacteria > Chloroflexota > Dehalococcoidia > Tepidiformales > Tepidiformaceae > Amarobacter. The sequence continues at coordinate 92,659 of JADYYG010000009.1, forward strand.
ATGCCGCGTCGTAGTAGTCGGCGGGCCCTTCATCTTCGGCCTCCCAGACGACCACGACCTGGGGGTCGCCTTCCGGTGCGTTCACCCAGTACTCACCGAGCACGGTGGCTTGCGGGGGATGGACGAATGTCTTCCTGCGTTCGAAGGCGGCGAGCCCCTGGAGAGCGTTCGTCCCGGGTTTGAAGCGAAAGTAGGCCACGTAAAGCGCCATCGCCGCGCAGTATACGGCTGCGACTTGGCGTAAAGTATCGTGTCACGATAGAATCGACTCATGACATCACTTGCCACACGCACGGTGGACTACGGAGCCCTCCACGAGTTCCGCTATGCCATCCGCCGCTTCCTCTCCTTCAGTGAGCACGCTGCTCGCGACGGCGGGGTCGATCCGCAACAGCACCAGTTGCTGCTCGCGATTAAGGCCCTTGGCGGAGACCAGGGCCTGACGGTTGGCGAAGCGGCCGACCGCCTGATGCTTCGCCACCATTCCATGGTCGAACTGGTGGACCGCGCCATCCGCAACGAACTGGTCACCCGCCACCGCGACGAGCACGACCGGCGAGTGGTGCGTCTCCAGCTCAGCGAGCACGGTGAAGCCCTCCTCCACGAACTCACCGAGCACCACATGCGTGAGCTCCGAAACGCTGGTCCTGCGCTGGTGAAGGCGCTGCAATCAGTCCTTACAACAGGTCATGCCCCCGAATGAGAACACGCGTCCTCTCGTTCCGCGAACGGTTTCGCGACCCGGTCCGGGAGGGTGACCCGGGCGACTTCACGACGACCTTTCGCATTCTGCCGATTGCCCTCCTCGCCTGCATTGTCGGTGTCATCGGCGCCCTCCTCGCCTGGGTGCTCCTGCGGCTCATTGCGGTCTTCACGAACGCGTTCTTCTACCAGCGTCTCTCGGATTCGAACGTAGGGCCTGCGGACGCCCACATCGGCCTCTGGGTGCTGCTCGTCCCGGCAATCGGCGGCCTGATTGTCGGCTTCATGGCTCGCTACGGGTCGGACCGTATCCGCGGCCACGGCATCCCGGAGGCCATCGAGGCCATCCTTATGAACGGCAGCAAGGTTCAGCCCCGGGTGGCGAACCTGAAGCCGCTGTCGTCGGCCATCGCGATCGGATCCGGCGGGCCGTTCGGCGCCGAAGGGCCAATCATCGTGACGGGCGGCGCGTTCGGCTCGATCACCTCGCAGGTGCTGCACCTGTCGGCGTCCGAACGGAAGACGCTCCTCGTCGCCGGCGCTGCCTCGGGCATGTCGGCGACATTCGGCGCGCCCGTGGCCGCAGTCATGCTGGCCGTCGAACTCTTGCTGTTCGAATGGAAGCCACGCAGCCTCATCCCTGTGGCGGTGGCCAGCGCGACCGCCGCGACGGTCCGCCATTGGCTCCTCGCCCCGGCGCCGCTGTTCCCAACGCCGCCGCACACCGAGTTCATCGGCGCCTGGGGCATGGTCTCGTGCCTGATCATCGGGCTCTCCGCAGGGGTGCTGAGCACGGTCCTGACAGCAGCGGTGTACGCCGGTGAGGACGCGTTCCACCGTTTGCCGGTGCACTGGATGTGGTGGCCCGCCATTGGCGGCGTCGCCGTCGGCATCTGCGGCCTCATCTTCCCTGAGGCGCTTGGCGTCGGGTACAACAACATCGAACTGCTGCTCTCGGGCGATGCCCCGACCCGCATCATCATCGGGGTCCTCCTGGTGAAATCGGTCATGTGGGCGATCGCACTCAGCTCCGGCACTTCTGGCGGCATCCTCGCCCCGTTGCTGATGATGGGCGCGGCAATGGGCGCGGCCGAAAGTCACTTCCTGCCCGGCGGCGATCCTGCTCTCTGGCCGCTCATCGCGATGGGCGCCATCCTCGGCGGCACGATGCGTGCGCCGCTGACCGGCGTCGTCTTCTCGCTCGAACTGACGCACGACACGAACATCATGTTGCCGTTGCTGGCAGCTGTGATGGTGGCCCACGGGTTCACAGTACTGACGTTGCGCAGGTCGATTCTCACGGAGAAGCTCAGCAGACGCGGTCATCACCTTGCCTACGAGTACGCCGTCGACGTCCTCGATGGGATGCTGGTGCGCCAGGGCATGCGCACCGACCTTGTCGCCATACCCGCCGATGCGACGCTGGCACAGATCTCCCGGCTCGATATGCCGGACCTGTACGAGAGCCAGCCGGCCTACCCGATCATCGGCGAGGACAGCCGCCTCCTCGGGGTGATCTCGGCTGGCGACCTCTCGCGGTTGCTGATCAACCGTGACGGAGACCTGGCAGCTGCCACGGTCCGGTTCGGCGACATCGCCACAGAGTCAGCCCTGACGGTCAGCCAGGACGTCACCATGCGCGAGGCCGCTGACGCCCTCGGCAGTTCGGGTCGCTCCGCCATCGCCGTCACGAGCGACGATGGGCGCCTGGTCGGCATGGTGACCGTGAAGGAGCTGCTCGCGGCCCGCCGGAGCGCGTTCGAACTCGACTGGCGGCAGGAACGCGTGCTGACGCTGCGCCTTCCCTTTTTTCGAGCGCCTGGCAGCGCGGACGGAGCTGCGGGGGCTGTTCGCTAGCTGTCTGCTACACTTTCGCCCGCCGGGGTCCTGAGCCCACGCCAGAGGGAGTCGTGAATGTTCCGTCGAATCCTCTCCGGAGTCATCGCGCAGGGAATGACGCGCGACTTCCTGGACGCGATGCGCGAAGCGAGCACCTACCAGCTCGACCGCGGGATTCGGGCCCGTACAGCCGTCTGGGGCTCGATGACCGGCCAGAACAACGGTGTCGTTATCGCTGCCGACTTCAACACCCTCGAGGACCTCGAGCGCTGGAGCGACCTGGCCACTGTTGACGCGCGCTTCGCGGTTGTTCGGCGGGCTGTCCGCACCCACATGGTCTACCACGACTCGAAGGTCAGTATTCACCGCCTCGCCTACCACTCTGAGGGCATGATGACTTCCGAAGACGCCACGGCGCCCCGGAAGTACATGCGTGTGCTGAGCGGCGAAGTGCAGCCCGGTCACCACCGGGAGTTCGTGCTTTCCATTTCGCAGGCGCTCGATTACCAGAAGCAGCGCGGTATCGCCGCCCTGACGAGCGTATGGTCGGCCATGACCGGGCATACGAGCGGCGTGTCCATCGTCGCCGAGTTCGATTCCCTTGCAGAACTCGAGAAGTTCGATGAGATGGCGGTCACGGATTCGGAGTTCGGACGGCTGCGCGCGGCCACGCGCGCTTCGATGGTCTTCCTGACCAGCGAGACGCAGCTGATGCGGAACCTGATGTAGCCCGGCCGCCTGTTTGGGCAAACGAAAACGGGCCAGCAGCAATGCCGGCCCGTTTCTTTGTCTCGGAACCCTGGCGGCTCAGCTGCCGCAGGAGCGGGGCTGCCCGCTGCCGTCTTCCGTCTGGAAGCTCGATCCGCAGGCACACGACTTCGTCGCGTTCGGATTGAAGATGGAGAAGCCGCTCTTCATGATGTCGTCGACGTAGTCGATTTCGGCGCCGCTGAGGTACTGGGCGCTTTCCGGATCGATGACGATCCTGACGCCGGACTGCTCGAGGATGATGTCGTCGTCTTCGGCGGAGCGGGCGAGGGCCATGCCGTACTGGTAGCCGCTGCAGCCACCCCCGGCGACGAACACGCGAAGCGCGCCATCGGTGAGCTCACGGGCTTCGAGCAGGGCTTTGGCTTTTTCGGCCGCCTTGTCGGTGATATTGACGAGCACGGTTGAAGCTGCGGACTCGGTGGTCATGAGTGGACGCCTCCAGCGTAAAGTCACAGGGTGCTGCAAGAACCCGGTAGCTATGAAAATCATAGCCACACTCTTGCCGCCCGTCTACGTACTATCCTGATCGTTGACTGCGCAGGCTGTGACGGTTGTCACGTTCCCGGCCGGGGCCTACGCTCGCTGCATGAACCTCCCGTCGCGTGTGATTTACCTTCCTCCGGGAGTTGTCCCTCCCCCTGCGAGCGCCGTGCAGCCGTCTGCGCCCATCGTACCGGGCTTCCCGTTCGACAGGGTGTTCTTCGAACAGATCCTGCCGCCGGCGATTGGCGAGTTCTGCCGGCAGGTGGGATGCGAGATTCCAGTCGTCGAAGTGAGCACGGTGGATGGCGCGACGCACTACGTGAACGGGATCAGTGGTGTTTCGGACCAGTGGGTGGCGCTGAGCACCGCCCGTCCAGACCACCCGCACCAGGCCCAGATTTTCGTCCCGTTTCAGACCATTTTCCGAGTGGAGATTCACCCGGAGTCAGACGAAAAGCGAGCGCACCTTGGCTTCGTGACAAACCCGCCGCGCATCCCTGAGGTGATTCCGCCGCTGGCTGCACCCTCGAAGGCGAAGGCCCCGGCCAGGCGTCCCGCGGCCGGTAAATCCCAGTAAGCCGAACAGGTGTGCTAATTCCGGCATTTCTGACAGAATAGCCGGGTGACATCGCCGGCAACAGCTTCGGCCATCGAGCGCTTCTCACCGGCCGCCCGCGCCTGGTTCGAAGATGCGTTCGCGGCGCCGACGCTTGCCCAGGAACTCGGTTGGAACGCAATCGCCGCTGGCGAGCACACGCTCCTGCTTGCTCCCACGGGTTCCGGCAAAACGCTTGCCGCCTTCCTCTGGTGCCTGGATCGCCTTGCCAACCGGCCGCCCCTGCCTGTAGGGAAGAATGGCAAGCCCGTTCGGACGGGGACGGCAGTCCTGTACATCTCGCCGTTGAAAGCGCTTTCGTATGACGTGGAGCGGAACCTCCGGGCGCCGCTTGCCGGGTTGCGCATCGCGGCCGCGCGCGAGGGGCTTCCACCCCCCGACATAACGGTGGCCACGCGCACTGGCGACACCCCGGCCCGGGAACGCGCCGACCTGCGCCGCGACCCACCGGACATCCTCAATACGACGCCCGAATCGCTCTACCTGATGCTCACGTCGCAGGCGAAAGCGGTGCTGGAGACTGTCGACACCGTCATCGTCGACGAAATCCACACGATGGCGGGGACAAAGCGCGGCGCACACCTTTCGCTCTCGCTCGAACGGCTCGAAAAGCTGTGCGGCCGCCCGTTCCAACGCATCGGGCTGTCAGCGACGCAGCGGCCACTGGAGGAGGTGGCGAAGTACCTCGGTGGCGACCGGAAGGTTCGGATCGCCGATGCCGGCGCGAGGCGAGACCTCGACCTGAAAGTGGTTGTGCCCGTGGAGGACATGACGTGGCTGGGCGAACTGAGCGGGCCTATCCCTGAGTCCGAGGTCAGCGCCGAAGCGCGGACGTCGATCTGGCCTGCCATCTACCCGGAGATGCTCGAACTGGTCCGCGCGCACCGTTCGACCCTGCTGTTTGTGAACAACCGCCGGCTCGCCGAACGGCTGGCCGCCCGGATCAATGAACTTGCTGGTGAAGAGCTACTGCGCGCGCACCATGGCTCGGTCTCCCGAGAACAGCGGCTCGAAGCGGAAGAGTTGCTGAAGTCGGGCCAGCTCCCAGGTCTCGTCTGTACCAGTTCGATGGAACTGGGTGTCGATATGGGCGCGGTGGACCTCGTCATCCAGGTCGAATCGCCGAAGTCGGTGGCGCGCGGCCTGCAGCGGGTTGGCCGGGCCGGCCACCAGGTTGGCGCCACCAGTATCGGGCGCATCTTCCCAAAGTTTCGTGGTGACCTGCTCGAGTGCGCCGTGGTGACGAAGCGGATGCGCGAAGGGCTCATCGAAAAGACGGAGGTTCCCCGTAACCCGCTCGATGTCCTCGCCCAGCAGGTCGTCGCAATGTGCGCAGCTGATGACCTGACGGTCGATGAACTGTACGAACTCGTTCGCCGCTCGTACAACTTCGCCAGTCTCAGCAGGGAACAGCTTGAGGGGGTGCTCGGCATGCTCGCGGGCCAGTACCCTTCGGACGAGTTCGCCGACCTCAAGCCACGGATTCTCTGGGACCGCGAGACGAACGTCCTTTCCAGCAGACGCGACGCCCGCACCATCGCCCTCGTCAACGCCGGAACCATCCCGGACCGTGGGCTGTACGGGGTTTTCCTTGGTATCGGTGGGCCGCGCGTGGGCGAACTCGACGAAGAGATGGTCTACGAGAGCCGTCCCGGCGAGACGTTTCTCCTCGGCGCGACGACCTGGCGAATCGAGCAGATAACTCGTGACCAGGTGATTGTTTCGCCAGCCCCGGGCGAACCGGGGAAGATGCCGTTCTGGAAGGGCGATGGCGTCGGCCGCCCGCTGGAGTTCGGGCGAGCGATCGGGCAATTCACCCGGGACCTGGCGCAAATCCGTGACCGCGACGCAGCTATGGCTCGGCTCACGACCGAACACGACCTGGATACGAACGCCGCAGGGAACCTGCTCGACTACCTCGCGGAAGAAAAGAGCGAAACGGGTCACCTTCCAACCGACCGGACGGTCGTGGTCGAGCGCTTCCGTGACGAACTTGGCGACTGGCGAATGGTGCTCCTGTCGCCGTTCGGCGGGCAGGTCCACGCGCCCTGGGCCCAGGCGATCGAGGCCACGCTGGCCGAACAGAGCGGTTTCGACGTACAGACCATCTGGAGCGACGACGGGATTGCCATCCGCTTCGCCGGGGGCGAGGAGCCGCCACCCGCTGAGACCCTCTTCCCCGACCCCGAGGCCGTCGAGGAGATGGTCGTCTCGCGGCTTTCGAACACGGCGATGTTCGCCAGCCACTTCCGGGAGAACGCAGGCCGGGCGCTGCTGCTGCCGAGGAAACGACCCGGTGCGCGGTCACCCCTCTGGCTGCAGCGTCAGCGGTCGGCGAACCTGCTCGCCGTTGCCAGCCGCTACGGCTCGTTCCCGATCATCCTTGAGACCTACCGCGAGTGCCTCCGCGACGTGTTCGACCTGCCGGGCCTCATCGAGATCCTCCGCCAGGTGCGTTCACGCGAAATAGCCGTCGCAAGCGTCGAGACGAGGGAAGCATCCCCGTTTGCCCGCTCGCTGCTGTTCGACTACGTGGCCGCCTACATGTACGAAGGAGATGCGCCGCTGGCTGAGCGCCGAGCGCAGGCGCTTACGCTGGACCGGAACCTTCTCCGGGAGCTGCTGGGCGAAGCCGAACTCAGGGAGTTGCTTGATCCCACCGCCCTCGATGCCGTCGAACTGGAACTGCAGTGCCTCATCGACAGCCGGAAGGCCCGGACCCTCGACCATGTCCACGACCTGCTCCGGCGGCTCGGGGATCTCGACCCGGCTGAGGTAGCGGCCCGCCTGGCGAATCCGGCCAACGCAGAACCATGGCTCTCCGAACTGGAGGCAGGGCGGCGAGCCTGCCAGGTTCGCATCGGCGGCTCGACGCGCTGGATCGCCATCGAGGATGCCGGCCGCTACCGTGACGCACTTGGCGTCTCGACGCCGCAGGGCGTGCCGGAGGTCTTCCTCCAGCGGACGGAGGGCGCGCTTGAGGGCCTCTTGCGCCGCTACGCTCGCACCCACGGCCCCTTCGTGAGTGCGGCCCCTGCGCGGTGCTGGTCCCTCCCCGAATCGCTCGTACGGGAGACGCTCGAAGAACTCGACGCGGACGGCGTCATTCTCCACGGCGACTTCCGTCCGGGCGGAGTCGAACGTGAATGGTGCGACCCGGACGTCCTCAGGCAGATCAAGGCCCGATCGCTCGCGCGCCTGCGCCGGGACGTGGAGCCCGTCGATGGTGCGGTCTACACGCGGTTCCTGCAGCGCTGGCACGGCATCGGCTCGCGCCAGCGGGGTTCGGCGCGCCTGTGGCAGGTCCTCTCCCAGGTAGAAGGCTCTGCGATCGCTGCCTCAGTGCTGGAGCGCGAGGTTCTGGCGTCGCGCATCGATGGTTTCGAACCCGCGATGCTCGACAGCCTGGTTTCCTCGGGCGAGGTGGCCTGGTTCGGGGCCGGCAGGCTCTCCCGCGACGACGGGCGCGTGGTCCTCGTTCGACGGGAGACACTCGACCTATTCGCACCGGCCATTCCAGAAGAACTGCCGGCGCTCCAGCAGCAGCTTACCGACGCGCTCCGGGCGGGCGGCGCGATGTTCTTCACGGATCTCGTTTCGGCCACAGGTGCGCCGCTCCAGGAGGCGCTGGACGCTCTCTGGGAGCTGGTCTGGACGGGAGTGGTGACGAACGACACGCTTGCCCCTCTTCGTGCGCTGGCGTGGCCGAAGGGTGCCGCGGGCGGGGTCAGCCGCGGCCGGATTGGGCGCCTCCCTCCCGAGTCATCCGGGCGCTGGTCCCTGGTCCGCCGGGCCGGAGTCGAAGAAACGCCGGCCCGGCTCACCGCACGCAAGCACGCCCAGGCTGAAACGTTGCTTGAGCGCCTGGGTGTCGTCACGCGTGAGGGCGTCGCCGCGGATGACCTAACCGGCGGGTTTTCGGCTGCGTACCCGGTGCTCAAAGCGATGGAAGACGCCGGGCGAGTCCGCCGCGGGTACTTCATCGAAGGACTCGGGGCCGCCCAGTTCTGCCTCCCTGGCGCAGCCGAACGGTTGCGTGCTGAGCGCGAACTCCCGGACGAACCGGAGGCCATCGTCCTTGCAGCGACAGACCCGGCGCAGCCGTATGGCGCGACCCTGCCCTGGCCCCGTGACGACGCTGCTGCTCGGAAGGCCTACCAGCGCGTAGTGGGGGCTCGTGTGGTCCTCGTGGATGGTATGCCCGCGCTCTATCTCGACCGTTCGCACCGGGGATTGCTCACGTTCCCGGCCGCTGATGAGACGACGGTTGCCCTGGCGCTTGGCGCGCTTGTTCACGACCCTGTCGCGCTTGGCGGGAAGGGCCTCAGTATCGAACGGGTCGACGGCGTCCCGGCGATTGACTCCCCCCTCGTACCATCGTTGCGTGAGGCGGGTTTCGCGCAGGGGTTCCGGGGCTTCACCCGGCGGCAGGAACGCGTGGGGTCTCTGGCCCATGCCTGAAGGTGACGCCCTCTACCGGTTCGCCGAGAAGGTTCGCCGCCCGCTGCTGGGCAAGGTCATTCTTGCGGCGCGCAGCCACGGGCCAGGACCCGTCCCGGCCGTAGAAAAGATCGTTGGCCAGGCGGTTACGGAAGTTCGCTCCACCGGGAAGAACCTCCTGATCAGCTTTGACAACGGACTCGCGCTCCGCGGTCACCTGCGGATGTACGGTACGTGGCACGTCTACCGCCCAGGTGACCCCTGGACGAAGCCGGAGCGCGAAGCACGCCTTGTCCTCGAGGTTGATGACGCCGTCGTCGTCAATTTCAGCGCGCCCGTGATCGAACTCATCGAGCAACGAAGTCTCGGGTACCACGTGCCAATTTCGAACCTGGGGCCTGACTTGCTCGATGATGCTTTCGACCTGGATGAGGCGGTCAGGCGGATGCGCCATCCATCTCGTGAACTGCTGACCATCGGGGATGCCGTCATGGACCAGCGAGCGGTTGCAGGCATCGGCAACATCTGGAAGCACGAGTGCCTCTTCCACGCGCGAATCAACCCATGGCGCCGCGTTTCCGAACTCACTGACGATGAGCTGCGGCTCATCTTTGGGAAGGCGCAGGCGCTGCTCCGGGCCAGCGTCGGAAAGGAGAACGCGCTCGGGCTCACCCGGAGGCCGACGATGTACGCCTACATGCGTGGGGGCCAGCCGTGCCGAAGATGCCGCACACGCCTTCGCGCTGTCCCGCAGGGAGTGGATATCCGCCACACGGCGTGGTGCCCGAAGTGCCAACCAGTGGTTGAGGGCCAACTCGAACCGCCGCGCAGCCGGATATCGCGGCCATTATCCGTCGAACAGCAGGAGACCACGCAGAGACGGTCAGGCCCGCACTGACGGCGGCGGGTCAGCCACAGGAGCCGGTTCACCTGCCGGCGCGAAGAAGGCCAGGAAGCTGCGCACGTCGTCTGGTTCGGCGTCCTTCAGGCGGGCAGTTGGCAGGTGGAGCACCTTTTCGAGCAGGGACTGGGTAACGCGGTCAAGGACTTCGGCTGGCACGTCCGGGTGGAGCTTCCGGTAACGTGAGAGCTCCTCCTGGCGGACTACTTCCACATGAGCCCGAAACGCCCCTGCCGCCGAGCGAGAGTCTGTAGCGCTGGACGCGAGCCGCTCGTCCACCACTTCACCAAGCCGGCGGCGTAGACGCTCGCGGCGTGCCGTGGCGTGTGGGCGGCGCGCCTCGTCTTCGAGCATGTCGGAAATGGCGATGGCGCCGGGACCTGAGAGCACGTTGAAGTTGCGTGGCGTCCCAAGGTCGACCAGCAAGCGCGCCGTCGGCAGCGCCCGGGGGGCGATTTCCCCTGCTCCCGAGCCCAGGCAGCCCACGATGACATCGAACGGCGGCAGCGACGGCGCATGTCCCAGTTCGACAAACGTGTGTGTTGAATCCCCCGGTTTCCGCCGTGCGGCCACGGTCACCGTGAAGCCAAGGGCGGCTCCGCGGGCCGCAATCAGGTTGCCCATCGCACCTGCGCCAAGCACCAGGAGCGTCCCGCCGGGCTCGACCGTGGACATCCGCAACGCTTTGTCCAGCAGATGACCCGAGTGGCTGCCGAAGCTCGTCTCTGAACGCAACCTCCGGGCCGCACCCACGGCAACATCGGCGGCCGCGCGCAACTCGCCCGATGCGTCCTTGAACGCGAGCCGGACCTGGCCCATGACCTGTGCCTCGCCGAGGACGACCGACTCGACACCTGCGGCGACGGCTGCGAGCCGAACGATGGCGTCGCGGCCATGCACTTGGTCAGGCGCCTGGCAGTTGCATGGTCCGAACCCATAGGCCTCAAGGCGCTGGCAGCTCACCACGACCGCATCGTCCGGATGCGCCGCTTCAACCATAGCCCGGGCGGCGGCCATTTCCGTCGCGCGGTAGGAAACGGTGCTCCAGGCGCAGGCTCGGAAGGCAGGCAGAGAGTGAATTAGCATAGAAGTTGACCGACTATATCAACTTTACACTCTGGCCGCCAGAAGCGTGTGTCAGACGCCGGTCACCCCTGGCGGCGCTGCCACTCCACAAGGTTCGCCAACGCCTGGCCCGCCCGGACGATGCTCGGGAAAGTCGCGAGTCCTTGCCGCCAGCACAGCTCCTGGAAGGTGGCCGACTGGTCGAAGGCTTCGGCGGTTGTGGCCGGACGGATCGCGACGACCACGGGCTTCCCGCACTCCTGCTGGATGCGCCCGAGCGTCTCGGCCTGGCGGGCCATGCGACCGCGGACATCCGTGAAGCGTGCAGAAGGCCCGCCGCCTCCGAAACTGGTGTGGTACAGGAGCGCATCGACGTTCGGCGCCGTTGCGGGTGGCATCAGGGTGGCTTCGAAGCCCTCGTCTTCCCAGAGACTCGTCGTGTCGATCGGGTTGCGGATGCTCGTTCCGGCCTCGTGAGTGACCTTCGCAAGCGCTTCCTGGGTTTCCGGTAGGAGCGGGGGCAGTTCGAGCCCGGCGGCGTTCAGGTCGTCTGCCGCGAGGACGCTCGCCCCGCCACCACCTCCGACCACCACCACTCGGGGCCCGTTCAGCTTCTTCACGAACCGGAACGCGACGGCCAGGTCCACCAGCTCTTCAAGGCTCTCGACTCGGATGGCGCCCGCCTGCTTGCAAAGCGCGTCGAAAATCTGCAGCGAGCCTGCGAGGGACGCCGTGTGAGAGTTAGCGGCGCGCGAACCGGCCTCCGTGCGACCGCTCTTGAGGATAGCGAGCGGCTTGGTGCGGCCAGCCCGCCGAATCGCCTGGGCAAGCCGCGGGCCATCCTGGATACCCTCGAGGTAGGCGACGATGATCTCGGTCGACGGATCGTCGGTCAGGTATTCGAAGAAATCAGCCGCCTTGAGGTCGGCGCCGTTGCCGAAGCTGATGACCTTCGAGCAGCGAATGCCTCGCGGCGTTGCGTAGCGCACAAACTCGCCGGCGTTCATCCCGGACTGGGAAACCATGCCGACTGGGCCGGACTCGGCGATCTGGCCCTGCATCATCGCGAGCCGGGATTCGGGCACGTAGAGGCCCATGCAGTTCGGACCGATGAGACGGATACCCGCCTGGCGTGCTCGTGCGACGACCGCCTGCTCCATCTTCGCCCGTTCTGCGTCACCCGTCTCGGTGAACCCGGCGGTGAAGAGATGCAGGACACGGACGCCCTTCGAGATGCAGTCTTCGAGGAGTTGGGGGACGTTCCGGGCGTTGACGGACGAGATGACGTAGTCGACTGAGTCAGGGATATCCCTGAGGGTGGGATAGCACTTGAGGCCCCGGATAGCGGGCGCCGTCGGATGGATCAGGTAGATAGGGCCTCGGAAGCCGATGTCCTGGAGCGATGAGACGAATCCGCCGCCGCCGAAGGCGGTGCCTTCCTTGGCTGAAACACCGGCGATGGCGATCGACCGCGGGTTGAAAATGAACTCCAGTTCAGGCGTGGTAACACTCAGCGCACTCATCGAAAAGCGACTCCAGGGGATTCGTGTGGCAACAAAAACGGCGCAGGGCGCCGGACTCCTTCAGTTTACCAGACGTTCGCTTCGTTGACCCTCTCGCGGCGCCAGCGCACGATGCCGGTGGCCGCCGCCAAACCTGCCCGCATGAAGAGCCTCGCCCGCCTCACCACCTTGCTCTACATCATCGCTCTGCCGGTCTTCCTGGTGAGTGCGAACGTGCGTTTCGTGGCCAGCGACAGCTGGTTCTCGAGAGATGGCTTCCGGCGCCACAACGTAGAGGAGACCACCCGCGTTTCGCTCCCGCAGTTGGATGACGCCGCTAACGACATAACACGGTACTTCGAAGATGACCGCACCGTGCTCCGCATCCCGGTGAGCATCGATGGCCAGGAAACGTCGCTCTTCAACGAGCGCGAAACCGACCACATGCGCGATGTAAAGACGCTCATCCGGGCGGTGTTTCGCGTCAACGAGGGTTCCCTGGCCGTGATCCTGCTCTACATCGGCGCGGTCGTTCTCTGGGCGCGCGAACGGACGCCGCGTGACCTCGCCCGCTATTCGCTCTTCGGAGTCGCCGTGGGAGTCATCGCTGTCGCAGCGGTGGGGGTGTTTGCTGTCACGGGCTTCGACGCAGCGTGGACGCGGTTCCACGAGATCGCCTTCCGAAACGACCTCTGGGTGCTGGACCCGTCACGGGACCGGCTGATCCAGATGTTCCCAGAGACATTCTGGGAAGAGATGACCTACCTCGTGGGTGCGCTCACGCTCGTCGAGGCAACCGCCGTGGTTGCGCTGTCGAGCCTGTACCTTTTGTTCGCGCGGAAGCCGCAGTTGGAGCCGTAAGTTAGTTCGCGCTGGCGCAGGCGCACCCACCGCCACCGCAACATCCGCCGCCAGCGGGCGCTTCGTCCATCACGGCCGTGCCGCCGCGGCTTATCGCGAACGCGGAAAGTGTGCGTTCGGCGCGGTGGCCCGCGGAGCATTTCGTCACTGCATTGGCCTCAGCCATGGAACGGCGCTGTTCGAACTTGGTTCGGCAGGTGGGGCAGAAGTATTCGTAGATGGCCATGCACGAAGTATAGCCGACGACCGAGAAGGTCAGGCGGCGCGAGTGGCGCGCCGGCGGCGCACGCGTGCTGCTGTCCGGGTCGCGGGGACCGCGGGCCGCTGGGGCAGCGGGACGATTTCCGCCGGGCTGACCTCAGCCAGGAGGGGAGGCAACTCGGCGACCGCACCGCTCAAGATGGCGCGAGTAATCGCATTGGAAGGTTCGACCCATGCGTTCGCGCCGTTCGCACGCTCTGCCGAACGCAGCCGCGCGACAAGTTGTGTTAGCCAGCGAAACATCCACGACATGGGGAGTAGACAATAACGGCGGAGTTCACTTAATGGCAACCGCTCATTTACCTGTACCGTTTCCTGCGGCGCGTTCCCAGAAGTCGAGTACCACGCGGTTCCACTCGTCTGCGTGTTCGAAGTAGCAGGAGTGCCCCGCGCCCTTCACTTCGTAGTATTCGGCTCCCGGGATGAGCGACCTGGCCTCGCGGATCATCTCCGGCGAGGTGATCATGTCGTGCTCGCCGACGATGTAGAGCACCGGCGCCCCGACTGAGGCGATCATCTCGTGAGTGCTCCCGCGGTAGCTGGCCGGCGGTCTCCCGAGGAGTCCCCTGGGCCGGGCCGGGTTGACTGCGTTCAGCTGGCGGTAGAGGACGGCCAGCGCTGGATGGGCCTCTTCGAAGCCGGGCGCAAGCGCGTGCTCGCGCAATCCACCTTCGCCGCGCTCGTCTTTCAGTTCATCCTGGAGCTCCCGCACACGGTCGTTCGTCGCCCCGGCGGTGGTCCCGCAGAGGACGAGCGAGCGGATCTTCCGAGGGGCCAGGCGCGTGAGCCCGGCCACAGCCCGCCCACCCATCGACTGCGCGACGATGTGGGCGCGTTCAATCCCCAGGTAGTCGAGGAGGGCGGCGACGTCTGTCCCCAGTGAGAAACGTCCGACCGCCATATCGCCAGTCGACAGTCCCCAGCCGCGGGCATCGATCGTTGTGCAACGGTAGGCCGATGAGAACGCACCGACCTGCTGCCACCAGACAAGGTGGTTGCCCCCGGCGCCGTGGAGGAAGACGACATCCGGGCCGCTCCCAGCCTGCTGGTAATAGAGCCGGGCGGCATTTACTCGGGCGTATGGCACGGCTGCAAGTCTACCGGAGTGCGTGGTTTCGCACGGAACGGCCAGTCGGCTACGCTCTCCGCGGAAGTCCCTGGAGGTGAGTCTCAGTGCGAATCGGAATGGGAGTCGGTGGTGGCGGAGGTCCCGAAGCCCCCGTGAGCGAAATAATCCAGCAGATCCAGCAGGCCGAAGCCGCCGGGTTCGACCTGGTGTGGATGCCCAACATCTTCGGCGTCGACGCCATCACTGTGCTCGCCCTGGCCGGGCGCGAGACCTCGCGCATCGAGTTGGCGACCGGCGTCGTTCCCACTTACCCCCGGCACCCGGTCGCGATCGCGCAACAAGCACTCACTGCGGCGGCAGCGAGCGGAAACCGTTTTACGCTTGGGATAGGCTTGAGCCACCGCGTGATCATCGAGAATATGCTCGGCCTGGACTATTCGAAGCCGCTGCGCCACATGCGAGAGTACCTGTCGGTGCTGTTGCCGCTGCTTGACGGGCGCCCCGCGCGCTTTCGCGGCGAAGAGTATCGGGTCACCGCCGAATTGACCGTTCCCGGGGTCACCCGCGTCCCTGTCCTCGTCGCCGCGCTAGGCCCGCAGATGCTCAAACTCGCGGGGGCGAAGGTCGATGGGACGGTCACCTGGATGGGTGGCCCGAAATACCTCGCCGAAACCGCGGTCCCGCTGATCTCCCAGGCCGCTGTGGCGGCGGGCAAGCCCGCGCCACGCATCGCGGCAGGCTTCCCGCTGGCGGTGACCTCCGAAAAGGAGGCGGCCCGCGCTTCAGCCGCGCAGGTGTTCGCGGTCTACGGCCAATTGCCGTCCTACCGCGCCGTCCTCGACATCGAAGGCGCCGCTGACGCTTCCTCGGTCGCCATCGTCGGGTCCGAAGAAGAAGTCGAGGCGCAGATCCGGGCCCTGGCGGCGAGCGGCGTCACGGACTTCAACGCCATGCTCTACCCGGTCGAAGGAGACCGTGCCGCGGAGGGGCGTTCAATGGAGTTCCTCGCCGGGCTGGCGAAGCGCGGAGTCTGACGGCAGGCAGGGGCGCGTGGCTAGGTGTTGCCTCGCTGCATCCGGCCAAGCATTGCCTCCGGCAGGGCGACGCCGCCGTCGATGAATGCCTTGCCGATTGCCGCGGCATTTGGCCCGAAAATCGTGGTGCGGTTGCCCGAGACGAAGCTGTGGCTCGCTTCGATGCGGCCGAGCTGGCTCTGGAACTTCGGCGCCACGAAACGGGCGAACAGTTCGTGGCTGTGCTTCGTCTTCTCCCAGGAAGTCCACTCATGGGCCAGCCCGAGGAGACCGCCGAAGCCGCCGCTCATCTCCTGCATCCGTTCGATCGCTGCGATGGCGTCGTCTGGAGTGCCTACAATCGCGCCGCCGCGGTCCACCTGTGATGCCACGTCGGCGGGGATGGTGGGGTCGGCTGGCCGCCCGAGCGTGTCCTCGAAGTAGTCTTTATTGAATCGCTGGTTGTTCAGGTCTACGTCCCTGATGGCGTCCTCGCGTGTATCGGCAAGGTGGATCGGCATCACCAACCGCCAGTCATCGCGGCTGATGGTCTGGCCGGCCTTCTCCGCGGCCTCTTCGGCCATCTGCCATGTCTTCGCGAGCGAGATGAGCCCTCCCGGCTGCGAAACGGCAACCGAGAGGATGCCGACGCCGTGCTTGCCTGCCGTCTGCGGGCCTGCGGGCGAGAACGTCGAGGCGACGGCCACGGGCATGTGCGGGTGGGTGTACGGCGCAAGCTGCAGCCGCGCCTCCCTCAGCGTGAACCAGTCGGACTCATGAGTGACGGTTTCGCCCCTGAAGAGCCGCATGATGACGCCCAGCGCCTCGTCCATGCGCTGGCGCTGCGTGAGGGCATCGATGCCGAGCATGTAGGCGTCCGACGTAAGTGCACCGGGGCCAACGCCGAACATCGCCCGCCCTCGGGTCATGTGGTCGAGTTGGACCATCCGGTCGGCGAGGATGAAGGGATGGTGGTAGGGCAGCGAACTGACCCCGGTGCCGAGGCGAATCGTCCTCGTCCTCTGGGCCGCGGCAGCGATCATCAGTTCCGGGGAGGCGATGATCTCCCAGCCTGCGCTGTGGTGCTCGCCAAACCAGGCCTCATCGTAGTCGAGGCGCTCGAGGTGCTCGATGAGCTCGAGGTCGCGGTCGAGCGCAACCGTCGGGTTTTCGCCAACGCGATGAAACGGGGCAAGGAACGTGCCAAAACGCATTCGTGCGGGGGCATACGGCATGGGAGTCCTCCGGGGCTTGTTAGCCCTTGCCGAAATATACGCGATTCGTGGCCGCCCGCGAGCGTCGCTCAGCCGGCCGGATCAGTAGCGGGACGCTTGAAGTAGTAGCGGTCGTCATTGATAGCCGTCAGTTCCCATCCGGCCGCTCCCATGGCCCCGAGCGCGAGGATCAGCGAGGTCTTCAGCATCCGCCGGTCAGGCCGCTGCAACAGTGCCGAGGGCGCAATGGTCAGGCGGCAGCGGGTCTTCCGGATGCGGCGGAGCACGGCGAATTCCCATGCGGTGGTGGCCTGCGCGAAAGCCGCGATCGGCGCTTCACGCAGGGGCGGGACCAGGGCTTCGAGGCCCTGACCGAGGCCAGTTCGAGGACGAGGCATAAAGGGGCGCAACCTCTGAGTTTAGGGACGAACTATCCGCGTGGCGTTCGCGAGACGCAATCCGAATCGGCGCTTCCGTTTACCCCGATTTTGCACGCCCGGCGCTGATGACCGCGGGGGCGTGGGCCGATAGATCAAGGGAGAGGACTCGCTCGCCGGGTCCGGGGGAGTTCGCGCATGGTCAGCGTTGCCGTAGCCGGGAAGGGAGTTGTCGCGAGGGACGTGCGCCCGGCCCACGGGATGGTGAGCCGCACACGCGGGCTGATGTTTCGCCGTCGCCTCGACGACGGCGAAGCCCTCGACATCCGGCCGTGCGGCTCAATCCACATGATGTTCATGCGGTTCCCGATCGACGCCGTGTTCTACGACCGCGAGAACCGGGTGACAAAGGTGGCCCAACACCTTCGCCCGTGGACTGGTATCGCGATGGGCGGCAAGGGCGCCCGTGGTGTGATCGAGATGCCTGCCGGCGCTGCCGGGAAGGTTCGCCCGGGGGATCTCCTCGAGTTCGAAGTTGGAAAGCAGGGGACTTCCTGAGGGAAGCGACCCGTGTTCCCTCCGATGCTTGAAGAGGGACGTTGAAGTGAGGTGCGAGGATGCCGCCAGGCAAGGGGTTCTACGGTCCGAAGTACAGGGAGCGCGGCTCCAGCGACAGGCGCATGACGCCGCTCTACCTGCTCGCGGCCGTGCCGCTCCTGGCTGTCTTTGGCCTGATCGGGAAGTGTGCGCTCGGCGGCGGCAGTTCCACACCGGCGGATGGCGATTCGGGCCAGGCCCAGGTTCAGAACGATTCCCGGCCGAAGCCCACGGAGCTGCCAAAAGTGGCGCCGACACGTGACCCTGCGAAAAAGGTCGCGGGTGAGAATGAAGGCGCGGCCAGCATTCCCGCTGGGGCCGAAAAGCCATCGATCAAGGAGTACCTCATCGCTGGGAGCAAGCGGTTCGAGTTGCCGCTCAACGTGCACTCCGGGGTCGAAGACTACTTTGGCAGTGCCCGCGCGGACGGCAAGGTCCACGCCGGCGTCGACTTTTCGCTGACCGGCCTGAAGAACGTCCCGGTTGAGTCCCCTTGCGAGGGCATCGTCGCCGAAGTGGGGAACGACGCGGTTCTTGGCACCTACGTGATCGTCGATTGCGGCGGGAACTTCAAGGCCGTTGTGGGCTGGCTGGCCAGCAGTCGTGTTGGCAACGGGAACAACGTCTCACGGTCGACCGTCATCGGCTCCGCTGAAGACGACGGTTTTGTCCATGTGGAGTTGCGCTACAAGGACGTGCCGCTCGATCCAAAGGACTTCATGCAAATCCCCGGGAAGGAAGTTATTCCGTGGACGCCGACGCCAACCCCGACGCTCCGCCCGGGCGAAACACCGACGCCGGAGCCGACCGAGACGCAGACGCCGAGCCCCACCAACTCGTCTGGCGGCGAAGGGACGGCCGAGCCGGCGACGGAGACGCCGTTGCCCACCGACACTCCAACGCTGGGCCCGCCCAGCGCGACACCGACGATTACGCCCACGCCAACGCGGACGCCGACACCCACGCGCACGCCCAGGCCTCCTCAGAGCACACCGACTCCGCTCCCTCGGGCACAGTAGCAATTCTGCCGGGCGGCTTGCCTGCTCGGCGTCTTGCTTCCACGATCACGCGTATGGCGCTCTATGAATACCTTTGTCCTTCCTGCGGCACCCGCACCGAGAAGCGGATGCCCATGTCTGATGTCCTTCAACTGATCCCTTGCCCGAAGTGCGGCAAACAGGCGAAAAAGACCATGGGGAACTGGGCTGTCGTCGGCGTGGCCCAGGAGTCTGTGGGCGATGGGCCAGCTCCCTGGGACAGTGACGGCGGCGATGATGGCGGCGACTTCGGCGACCTCGGCGGCGGCGACCCGTTCGGGGGGCACGGCCACTCCCATGGGCCGGGAGGCCATTCCCACTAACGTGTCATCCCCATGGTTCGAAGCCGGCGACGATGTGGTGGTTCGCTACATCACCCGGGCGGGCAGCCAGGTGGGCATGACGTGGCCATTCAAGGTGGTCCACGATGACGCCGAATCCACGGCCCTCTACATCGCTGCCGGGTCCACGTTCATGCGCTGGGCCTACGGTTCCGACGGCTCGCGGGAGTTGGCCGAAGGGGAGTGGCGGCGCAGTGTACTCCGCCTCATGTACCCCGGGCTGAGCTACTCTGTCTGGCTCTTCTGGGAGGGCGAACCGCATCGGTTCACGACCTACTACATTAACTTCGAGGAACCGTTCCGGCGCACACCGGTTGGCTTCGATACCAACGACCACACCCTGGACATCGTGGTCCAACCCAACCTGTCGTGGCAGTGGAAGGACCGCCCGGAGTTCGAAGCGCTGGTGGCACAGGGCCACTTCGGCGCCGAGTTCGCCGTCAGCGTAGAGCAGGCAGCGGAAGATGCCCTCGCCCGGATCACCAGGAGTGATCCGCCGTTTGACGGCAGTTGGTGCGACTGGGAGCCGCCCGGGCACTGGCTTCGTCCGAAGCTCCACCCGGGGTGGCGCACCGAGCCAGCTGTCCCCTGGGAGCGGCGAGCCTGGGCGTATCCTGCGGCTGCCGGCTGAACCGTCAGTCCCTTGCCAGGGCCATCGTTCGCGCGCGAGGCTTCAGCAGTGCGGATGGCGGCGTTGCCGTCGCGGTGGGCGGCGCCGTCGCTGTCGCGGTTGCCGTCGCTGTCGGGGACGTCCCGCCGGGGTAGGCAGCCTGGAGACCAGCGATGTCATCAGCGGCCAGCGTCCGCTTCGAGGTCGCCTTCTTCAGGCTTGGGAACATGACCGCCGACGAATCCGAACTGTGTCCCAGCCCGGCGGCGTGCCCCAGTTCGTGGAGGACCGTTGAACCGATATCATAGCGGCCGGCCTCAGGCGGTTGGGCCGCGGTCCAGGTGTTCAGGTCGTCGTCGAGGTGCATGTCGAACTCGACGAGCTTCGCATTCGCGCCGCCGCTGCGGCCCCAGACCGTGCAGGTCTGCCCCAGTGTGGGGAACACCAGCGGTTCGAACCTGATGGTGTTGTGGCCGTCGAGGTCGATCGTGTCACCGCAGGCGCCGACCTCTCCCGCGCCTGCGCCGGCCCACGTGAAGCTAAACGTCGACGGCGTGACCGCGTTCCAGCTTGTAATGGCCTGCTGGATGAGCGCCGGCATCCCCAGGCCGGGTGGTTCGCCGGCCGCGTTGTACTCGACGGGCACCGGCATGGATTCGGCTGCCCAACGATGCTGGTTCACCACGTATTGGGCTGAGACGGGAGCCGACTCCACATCTGTAGCTACGCTCCCATCGGGCTGAAGCGTGAAGGTGTACGTGACGGCGAAATACTCGTCACCGGCAGCCTGCGCCCGCTCGGTACCGGACGCGCTGCCGAAGAGCAGTAGCCCGCCGGCGGCCAGGGCAGTGAGCGCCAACGCAAACATCCCACGACGGCGGTGCATGGTGACGTCGTTCATCCGGGCGGTAGCGTCTCAGGTTTTCGGTAACGGTCGAAAGAAGCGGAAAGCCCGGGGTATCCGGGCTTTCCACAGCGTTGCGTGCCTGGTGGGGCTGCTTACTCTCCGAACGAGAAGTCGGCGTCCTTGCAGTCCTTGTTGTTCTCGGCGATCTTCGTCAGCCGGTCCGAAGCTTCCTTGGGCGGATCCGGGAACGGCTCGCCGGTGAAGATGTCTGACTCGAGGTCGCCCTTCTTGAGGGCGGCCACCGCTTCGTTGAGCTTCTTGGACGCCTGATCGTGCCAGTCCTTCAGGTCCTTCGGCGGCTTGGCCTTGTCGAACGCCTTGGCGAAATCCTCGAACGGATCAGCGAGGGCTTCGGCAGCCTTCTTCGGGTCCGATGAATTGCCGAGGTTCGCGCTGGCCTTTTCGAGGTCCTTCGAGAATTGCGCTCCTGCCTTGCAGATGTCGGCGACGAATTTCTCGTCGCTGCCGGTTCCGCCGGAGCTGGAGCTGCCCTTATCGCCGCTGCTTCCGCCGTCATCGTCGTCGCCGCCGCAGGCGCTGAACGCCATCGCGCCCAGCGCGAGTGTTGCGACACTCGCATACAAGACCAGTTTCTTAAGACTCATAGACTTTCCCTTCCCTTGTTCCCCGCGCGCGAATTGTGCGCTGCACGCCGCCTTCAGCGCCAGCGGGGAAACCATGACACGAGGGAAATCGACGCCCTGAATCCGCGGAAACAGGAGAGGCGCCCGTTTCCGGGCGCCTCTCCACAGGATTCCGAAGGTGCTCGACTAGATCTCGAGCATCTGCGCGACGCGCTCGCGATGGAAGTCGCCGTCGCCCCAGAACAGTTCGGCCCGCTTCTGGCGGCGGAAGAACAGCTGGATGATGTAGTCCTTGGTGAAGCCGATACCACCGTGGATCTGCTGGCCGTGAGCGACCACGCGGCGGCTGGCATCGCTGCACCATGCCTTCGCCATCGCGGTGTCCATATCGGCGCTGGCTTCGCCTTCGCTGGTCGCCCAGGCGGCCTTGTACATGATGAACCGCATGCCATCGACGTCGGTCACCATGTCGGCGGCCTTGTGCTGGATGGCCTGGAACGAGCCGATCGGGCGGCCGAACTGGACGCGCTCCTTGGCGTAGTTCACCGAGATCTCGAAGTCGCGCTGCGCGAGACCGACGAGGTAGGCGCACTCGAGCACCGTCGCCATGTTGCGGAGGCGCGCCCCGGTCGCGGCGTCCATGCTCACCACGTCGTCGGCCGCCACCTTCACGTCCTTGAAGACGACTTCCGCCTGCTTGTCGGCGGCGATCGTCTTGAGGACCGTGACGCTGACGCCCGCCTGGTCGCGCGGGACGATGAAGACCGCGAGCGAGCCGTCCGGCTTGTGCGCTTCGACGTGCAGGTAGTCGGCGACGTTCGCGTCCGGCACGAAGAGCTTGGTGCCGTTGAGCACGAAGCCGGCGCCGTCGGCCGTGGCCTTCATCTCGATGCCTTCGTGGTCCCAGCGGCCGCTGGGCTCCGTGATGGC